>NZ_JBMHYI010000047.1:0-549348 GCF_058498515.1 Bryocella sp. | reverse complement strand
TGATGTCCCACACGGAATGCGCGTTCTTGCGATACTCCACCATCTCTTCCAGTATCCAGCAAGACGCTGAAAGCACACCGCCTAAAGGCGGTGGGTTTAGACCGGGTGATGGAGACTAAAGGCGAACAGCGATGACGTGACGAGGGCGAATGCGAGGATCCTTGAGATGCGCATAGCCAGCCCACTTTAGCTGCAGCCCTGCACGACGGTCAAAGCCCGCGCGTGTTACGCCCTACCGGATGACCTTCTGCAGCACGAAGAACAGGGTGCAGAGCATCCCCAGCGTGAGCACCAGGATGCCCGTGATGTAGTAGGCCGCTACCCGTTCGCGCCCCGGGCGCGGACGGGTGATGCCGATGCCCCAGATGAAACCCTCACTGATCATCTCCGTGATACTTCGCATCTCTGCCTCCCGCACCGCGGTGGACCGGTGCTGTTGTAACAATGAGCGATATCGACAGCACGAATATGCAATTCCTGCGGTGAAGTGGATCATCAAATCGAAAGACGTGAGCGTGATAGACGAGGCACAGGGACGGATTTCGGTGTTGCGGCGGGACAAGGTGGTTCCGCTGCTGCCTGTCTCGTCGCGGGCGGAGGCGCACACCATCCGTCGCTCGCAGCCCTGGCAGCATGTGCTGCTGGAGCATCACCGCGTTGGCGCGATCGAGATTCCGGAGCATGAACACGACCACCTTTGCCTGCACCTGCAACTCTCCGGCGAACCCGAGCTGGAATGGTGGAACGAAGGGCGCAACCGCGTGGTGGATACGACGCCAGGAGCGATGATCCTGGTGGGCGCCGGCACGCGCGACCGGGTGCGCTGGTCGGCGGCCAATGAGCGCGTGATCCTCTCCGTACGGCCGGAGGTGCTGCGCCGCACGGCGAACGAGCTTGGCGCTGGAGCACTGACCGACATTGCCACCATGCGCAACCAGTGGGCGCTGCGCGATCCCGCACTGGAGTACGTCCTGGCCCGCATGTATCGCGAGGCCCTTGGGGGCTTTCCGCTCGGCGCACTCTATGCCGGGCTGTTGGAGAGCGAGCTCGCCGCTACGCTGCTGAAGAGGCATGCGGAGATTGCGCTGCCGGAGCTGCGAGCAAAGGGCCGCTTGCCGTGGCCGAGGCTACAGCGTGCGATGGAGTTCCTCACCGAAAACCTGGGCCGCGATGTGCGGCTTGAAGAGGCCGCTGCCGCGGTGGAGCTGAGCCCCTTCCACTTCGCGCATGAGTTCCGCGCGACGACAGGGCAGTCTCCGTATCAGTACCTGCTCGCCCAGCGCATGGACCGCGCTAAGGTGTTGCTCCACGCAACGGACTGGAGCGTGCGGGAGATCGCTGCACAGACGGGGTTTGTGTCGGCTGCGAGCTTCGTGCGGGCGTTCCGTCAAAGGGTGGGAATGACGCCGGGAGAGTGGCGAAAAGCTACGGGTTAGAGATTGACTCGGGTGAAAATGACTACTATGGTCATTCTTGCGAGGTTAGCGATGGCGACTTGGGCGGTGGCAAAGGCAAAAGCGCAGTTCAGCGAGCTGATTGACTCGGCGCAAGAGAGCGGGCCGCAGGAGATCACGCGCAATGGGAAGCTCGTCGGCGTTCTCATCCCACCGACGGAGTGGAATCAGGCGACGCGCACTCGTTCGAAGAACGCGAGGACGACCTCGGAGTTCTTCAAGAGCTCGCCGCTTGCCGGCTCGGGGTTGAAGCTGAAGCGCTCCAAATCGAAGGTCCGACCGGTATCGCTGTGAAGTATCTGCTCGATACCGATGTGATCTCGCAGTACACGAAGGCGCGTCCCGATCCCCGCGTTGATGCGTGGCTGCAGAGGACGGATGACAGCGCGCTTTGGATCTCAGAGATCACGTATGCCGAACTCTGGTACGGGATTCATCTGCTAACGCCGGGCAAGCGCAGAACGGAGCTGGAAGACTGGATCGAGGGCGACCTCTATATGCAGTTCTTCAACCGCTTCGTAACCTGACCCTGAGCACGGCGCGGCACTATGGATATCTTGTGGCGCGTGCGGAGAAGAACGGCTTCCGGCCCGGAGCGATGGACGCGCTGATCGCAGCGATTGCGGTCGAGAATGGCATGGTTGTCGCGACACTGAACCGCAAGGACTTTGAGCGGCTAGGCGTACAGGTCGTTGACTTTTAGGAGCGATCACCGAGCCCCGTCGAGGCATCCTGCGAACCCACCTCGCAGAGTCGAAATATCGGCACCGGCTAGCCTAAGACGACCTGTCCTCCAGTAAGCTGCACGTGCTCATCCAACAGAAAGAAGATATAACTCCGGATAAGATTGCAGAACAGGCGTGCCTCGTGTTGTTTGAGCATCAAATCTGGGCGGAGAATATGCGAGCCGTGTCGAACGCCCCCTCCGGTCGGCGACGAGAGGTAGCCGTGAAGGCTGACGCACCACTCCAAGACAAGATCTAGAGATCTTCCAGCATGCTGTGCGCGAAGATCTGAAACTATCTTGTTGAAGTACTTACCCTGCACAGTTCCCGTGCCTGCATTCAGTCCCTGGAAGGCTGTTGAAACCGTTTCCAGAAGCCATAGCACCTCCTGCACAGCTTGCCGGTTTAGCCCCTGTTCGAGGAACTGTTCCGACGTCTTCAATGAGGCCTGGATCATCCTTCGAGCTTGCCCATCGAGTGACTCTGGCTCATGTTTAGGCTCAATGATGCCGGGATTGACCGTCTTGCGTATGAGATTCGGTGGATCAATTTCGTATCCCGCTCCGCCTTTAGCTAGAGCCCTGTTCACCATCGCAACGTCTGGAACTGGAACGCCTTCTTTGCTTAGAGACTCGCACGTATCGAAGAAGGCCTGAATGAATAAGGGCGCATTTGCGGCAGCGTCTTCCATATAGGTCTGGAGGTCAGACTCCGCCCAACTTAGACTCGAACTCCATGAAGCGCTTCTTCCCGCCGCAGATGCAAAGTTGGACTTGAAGGCCTCTAGGATCTTCCACACCTGTCCGTTTGCAGTGATTTTCCCAATTAGTTCAGAGATTTCTCTCTGCGCCTCGTCGGTTAGTCGTCCGGGAGATTCAAAACGCCACTCGTTCGGAAAGTTGAGCATTAGCAGATAATAAGCACTCTTAACCTCACATCGTATCTACTTGCCTAAAATACGAAGGCCACCCTCCCGGGCGGCCTTCGTGGTTGCTTTTGCGCGAAGCGCGTGCTGCTCCATGCAATGGCTAGTCGCCAGCCACCAACTCGTCGTTCTTGACTTCGACTTCCTGCTTGGGGGCCGCGGGCTTGATGCCACCGAGGCCACCGATCTCGCCGAGGGCTACGAAGCCGCCGGGCATCTCGGGTTCCTTGAGGATTTCCTTGCGGTAGAGCTTGGCCATGCGGGCGTTCTCGGCGTCGGTCTTCAGCTTGGCGTCGCGGGCGCGGATCTTTTCCTCGCGGGCGTTCTTGGCGATACCGCTCTTGTCGAACGTATCGTTGGCAGCCGAGTTGACGTGCGCCTCGTTCAGCACCAGGTCATACTTCTCCTGACGCTCCAGGCCGACCTTCTTACCACCGGCGAAGATCTCGTGACGGCCGTGCTCCTCGTACCACTTGGTGAGGGACGACGTCATGTGCATCTTCTCGATGATGTTGCGCCAGCCGATGCCCGTGTTGTACGCGCAGAAGCTGATCTCGCCTTCCTGCGTGGCATACGGGATGATGCACTGCTCGGTACGGCGGAAGTCGTAGTTGAAGAGATCCTGGAACCACATGCCGGCGATGAAGAGGAAGTTCCAGCGATCGGCGCGGCGCTTCTCGATGTCTTCCATGGTGCGGTCGCCGGTCACCTTGCCGTAGTTGCGGCCGGTGGCGCCGAAGCACTTATCGAACTTCTCAAGCAGCGAGAAGATGCTGAAGTGGGTGGGGGACTTTGAGGGCTCGTAGTTGCGGATCAGCGCGAGGGCCGCACCGATGACGGTGAGCACCTTGCCGCGGGAAGCATCGTTGACCTGCGCGATGTCCTTGGCAAGCTGATCGGCCTTGAGGAAGGCGGTGACGGGAACAGCTTCCTTGGTTTCCTTGTCGATCATCAGCGCCATGCCGATGCCGCAGTTTGGGTGGCAACCGCAGGAGAGCTGGCCCCAGTCGCGATCCGGTCCATGCACCAGGTCGGCCCAGTCGGAGAAGGTCGACATGAAGCTGATCGGGAACCAGTCGCGCGTGCTCTCGCCGAGACCGGTCTGATTGCGGACGTCGTGCGCGAGGTGCGACAGGGTGTAGCGCTGCGCGTGGCGGCGCTCGTCGGAGACGTCCTCATCGCGACCGGTGAAGGACACAGGCTGGAACGAGAGGAAGTTGATCTTCTTGGGGTTGTCGAGCGCGAACTGGATGATGCGGCCGACCTGCTCGTTGTTGATGCCGTTGATAATGCAGGTGACGGGAACGATGTCCACACCGGCGGCGTGCAGGTTGTGGATGGCCTGGAGCTTCACATCGAACGAGTTGCCAACCTTGCGGTGCGAGTTGGCGGCGTTGCCGATGCCATCGAACTGCAGGTAGGCGTAACGCAGACCGGCTTCGGCGGCGGCGCGGGCGAACTCAGCGGACTTCGCGAACTCGATGCCGTTGGTCGCGGCCTGGACGGAGTTGTAACCGACCTTGCGGGCGTAGGCGACGGCGTCGAGGAAGTACGGCGACAGGGTGGGCTCGCCGCCGGAGAACTGCACGCTCATCTGACGACGCGGCTTGATGGAGATCGCGTTGTCGAGCATGGTCTTGATCTCATCCCACGTCAGCTCATGCACGAAGCCGACCTGGTTGGCATCCATAAAGCACGGATCGCACATCATGTTGCAGCGGTTGGTGAGATCGATGGTGAGCACTGAACCGCGGCCGTGCGTAACAGTCGACGTGCCGTGGTTGTGCAGCTTCTCATCGTTGTGGGCGCGGATATCGCGGCCTGGGAAGACGTCCTCTAGGTGCTTCATCATCGGCGGATCGATGGACATGACGTCCTCGAAGTGGCCGTGAATGGGGCAGTCCTTAACCATCAGGATCTTGCCGTCGCGTTCGATGATCTGCGCCTTGATCTCGCCGACCTTCTCGTTCAGGAGGATCTCGTGCGGGAGCTTGCCATCGACGATCTGCTGGCGGATCTCAGGCACGCACTTCGGACAGAGCGAATCTGTGGTGCGGGGCCAGCCGAGGGGCGGCTTCTCCTTCTGGTAGGACTTGAGCAGGGGCTTGTCCGACCAACGGGGGGTGAAGCTCTCGTTGGGGCTGAAGGCATTGAGGCGGCTGAACACAGCCCATCCGGCCTTGGCGCCCAGGACGACGCCTTTCTCGACAATCTTTGTAATCTTTGGCATTGCTGGCTTAACCCTCCTGAGGATTCATCCTGAAGCCTATGAGTGCGTTGCACCGATATCAACAGTCTGACGGTGAACGGCGAGATTTTGCATTGAATGGGGATGAGGGGGGTTAAACGGGAGCGTGAAGTCGCCACAAGACAGAATTCGCTCCGCGACGGAGCGTCGGACGATGACAGATCAGGCACTTAGGACACGGGCCGGGGAACCCAATCTGGGAGCCAGGCGCGCCTCGAGCCACCCCACGACGATCCCGTGGGAGAGGAAGACGGCGAGGCCGTTGCCGGGCAGCGCCGGACTTGCTCAGAGGGCTCTCGTGGAACAGCTTCTAGGACAGGGATACGACCCGTACATGGAAAGCGCTGACCAGGCCCGCCGTAAATGTCAGGTTGGGGTGTCCCTGAGAACGGAGGGCTTCTCCCTCGATAAACCGTACCTGTTGGAAGTGCGACCGGAAGTGCTGGAGCAGCTTCCGTTTGGGGAGATAGTTGGTGTTACTCCTAAGCCAAGAGATCGAGCTTTCCGTGGGGTTAGAGGTTTTGGCGAAGCTCGTTCTGGAACCTACTCCCAATGCATACCAGGTACGCAACCAGGCGGCGGAATTCAAGCAACCAGCAAGAGGCAGTTTTGTGTGCGATTCGACTAAGCGATAGCGAGAAGGAAAGATGTGTAACGCGATACCACCCTGCCGAAGGACACGTCGCATCTCCGAAACAGTCTCGTCATAATTGAAGACATGCTCCATGACGTGGTCGCTGAAGATAAAGTCGAAGTAAGAATCCGGGTACGGTAAACGATAATCCTCAAGAGAAAGAGTTGAGAATACAGGCTGTTCGCTCTGCGAACCGCATGCAGATTCCGATTCTTCGAATCTCTTTTCGACGTCGCAGCCGTAGCACTCTAACCCCATGCCACGTAAGGCTGCGGTGTAATGACCTGTCCCGCACCCAAAGTCGAGTATTCGTTTGTCGGGCCCTAGCTTCACACCTAACGTTTCCGCCAGCGATAAAAATATTGGCAGGCGGTTATCCACACGGTTTTCCCAATATCCCATATCGAACCTGATAAGTGATTTGGATTTCATTTGGAATTTAAACGGGGCCCGAATTTGCAGTCAAGGGTTTTGCCGCAAAAATGCATCACCTGTAGTCATCGGGGATGGACGACGGAGGATCGCGGCGGTCATCAGTTTTCTCTTCTCACTTACGGATCAGTGAGTTAGGTTTCCCGATCACAATCGGTGACCGGGGCTTACCCTAAAAGCTGTGCTCGCAGGCTTTCTGCAAGGCCCAGCAACTTGCTGGCGAAGCTCGCAGGCAAAGTGACGCCCCAAACGATTGAAAGATCAGATACTTCGCCGGAGCCGCCCAGGCGGTGAACCCGATTAGCATTGGCTTGGCCCCCCGGCGTGCGCTACGCCGGTAACAGGACGGTCATCACGGTACCCTCGCCGGGAGCCGTTGCCACGTCAATGTGGCCGTGGTGGCGTTCGACGATTTCGCGGGAGATGTAGAGGCCGAGACCATTGCCGAGATCGCCCTTGGTGGAGTGGAAGGGCTCGAAAAGCCGGGCGCGGATGCCGGGTGGGATGCCCGGGCCATTGTCGTGCACCGAGAAGCCGGTGTGGGTGAGCGATCCCTCTGCGCCGGAGCGATTCTGCAGCAGCTCGATATGGATCGAGCCCTGGCCGTGCAGCGGAGCGGCATCCACGGCGTTCGAGACGAGATTTGCCAGCACCTGGCGCAGCTGGCCCAGCAGGCCGCAGAGTTCCGTCTCGCGGTCGCCGGAGAGGGTGACGCGGATCTGCCGGTTGCGGATCTTGCCGGCAAAGAGGCGCAGCACTTCTTCCACCATGATGCCGGCGCAGCAGGTCTCCGGAGTGTCGGACGTCTCGCGATTCCAGCGTAGCGTCTGCTTGGTGATGCCGGAGATTCGCTCCAGCTCGCTTTCCACAAGAGAGATGTAGGTGCCTGTGTTTCCGCCCTCCGGCAGCTCACTGCGGAGGAGGTACATCAGGTTCGTGATGGCTTCAAGCGGGTTGTTGATCTCATGGGCGATCACGGAGGTCATCCTGCCGGTAAGCGCCAACTTTTCGCTCATGCGCAGGGCCATCTCGCGCTCCTTGCGCTCGGTCAGATCAATCAGGGAGCCGATCCAGCCGGCACGGGCGGCACCGGCGCGCTGAAAGGGGGTGATGCGCAGGAAGTTCCAGCGTTCAGGACCACCGCCGGGGCTGGCGACGCGCAGCTCAGCCTCAAAGTCCGAGCCCCTCTGGACCTCGCGCTGCCAACGCTCTCCGAAGCTGGCGGCATCCTCGGTGTCCAGGAGAGGATCTTCGTACCAGAGACCTTTCGGCCGCAAACCGGCCTCACGCCAGCGGTCATTGACATAGGTGAGGCTTCCCGCGTCGTCGACGGTGAAGATCTTGATCGGCAGGGCCTGGGTGAGGCGATGGAAGCGGGCTTCTCCCTCCTCGATGGCCTCTTCGGCGCGGCGCAGGCTGATGGTGGTAAGTGCGGCGCGGAAGTCTTCGGCGGAGTCGATCTCCATCGAGGTCCACTCGCGCGCGCGGCCGCCGACGATCTGCTTCCATTGCTCGAAGCTGTCGCGCGGACTGAGAGTCTGCTTGGATTTTTCGGCATCCGTCGGGTTGCCAGCCCAGTGAATCGTCGAGACCAGCTCGGGCCGAAACCAGATAACCCAGCGCCGCCGGACGGGCGAGATGCGCACCACCAGGAGGCCGCTGGCGGTCTCGCGAAGTTTCTCGGCCAAGTCCGCGAGCTCCTCCGGCAGGTCCGCCGCAAGGTGCGCGGTGACGAAAGTCTGCGGCTCGGGCCGCTGTTCCAGCCAGGCGGCGAGCTGATGCACGATGGGCTCCGGCGGCGTGATACCGGAGAGCCGCACACGATCGTCCAGCAGCAGCGCTACGCCTTGTGCGTTGGTTACATCCATCAGCACATCGCGATACTCGGCGAGCGCGTCGAGGTAGTTGGGCTCAGACGCTACCAGCGTCAATAACCGGCGCTGCACGGCGTGGAAGTGACGAGTCTGCTCCAGCTCCTGCGAGGTGCGGAAGGCGTCGAGCTGCGTAGCGGCCATCTTGGTGAGCATGTCGCAGGCGGAACGGATGAGGTAGGGCACGCTGCGGGGCTCGGCATGATGCCCGCTGACTAGCCCCCAGAGCTTGCCATCGAGAACGATCGAGACCGACATGGACGAGATGGTGCCCATGTTGCGCATGTACTGGAGGTGAATCGGGGAGACCGAACGCAAGACGCTGAGCGAGAGATCCAGCGCCGTGGGATCGACGGAGGAGTTGCCGACGAGCGGCGAGGGCGTGTAGTGCGCGTTGGGGATGATGCGGATGGTGTTCTGGACGTAGAGATCGCGGGCCTGCGGTGGGATGTCGGTTGCAGGGAAGGCGAGACCGAGGTAGCTGGGAAGCCGGCCGTTGTTCACCTCGCTTAACACCGTGCCATGACCTTCTTGATCGAAGCTGTAGAGCATGATGCGATCGAAGCCGGTGAGCTGCGAAAACTGGTGGGCGAGCGCGTCGCAGAGATCCTGCTCGGTGCGCAGGCGGTTGAGGGTGGAGACAAAGTTGGTGATGACGGCATTCATTGTCTCCGGACCAACGAGGCTCTCCTGCTGCTCGAACTCCACCGCACGATAAGGCCCGATGCAGTGAGTCAATGCGCTGAAGAGGTTATCGCCTACCCGGAAGGTGCCGATGTACGTGCTCTGTCCTTCTCTGTCATGCGCACAGATCTTCTTGTGGAAGCGAAAGGAGTTCATCACCTCGCGCTCGAGGAAGTCTTCAAGCTTCGCGCCAAGGATGAGCCGGAGCGGAACATTAAGGAATCTCTGCGCGTTTTCGCTGGCCGCTACGATGACCTCGTAGTCAGGCAGGGTGAGCAGAAAAAAACCGTGCTGCTGGATGTTTCCAGGAACGCGGATGGGTTCGTCTGCGCAATTCGATAGATCTGGGGCCGAGGGGAGCAAGAAACCTACCTCCGGAGCAGGTAACAAGAGACGACGAAAGGACAACAAGCGGGACAGTGACGCAATGCCCGACCTACGAGAGAGATGCCATTTCCGGCTGCGGAGTCTGGGGAGAGGACGCAGAGAGTGTTCGCGCGAACAACGCGAACATTGCCTGCGCTGCAACGACCACGCGATCTTCGTCCGCATCGGGCAGCTCCGCCAGCACAGCCTTGAACTGTTGCCAGAGACCGCCGGTGCGATCTCCATAGCCGCGGAAGTAGGCTGCACCGTTCTCTTCGGTGAGACCGAGTGTGTCAGCGAGGTGCCGGGCGATGTACTGACCGCCAAGCGACGAGCCCTCCACGACGTACATCGCTCCCAGGAAACTCCCGACGAAGGCTGGGCTTCCTGGAGTCTCCAAGCCCGGAATGGCGGCCGCATCAAATGAACCGACCACGGGAAGACCGCTGCGCAGCGCGCGCAGATCCTGCTCCAGCAGGGGAGTTCGGCAACGATCTGCAACCAGCGACCCGAGGGATGCGGGACAATGTGTCCGGGCGAACGTCTCCCATGGCGCGAGCGCGGCGTAGAGCCCGCGCAGGTAGCCGGTGTACACCGGCAGCGTGAGGTCCGGCGCAGTGATCGGCATCTGGGATTCGGTGGCGTCGTGTTGCGGGCGCGTGCGCTCGCGGAGGTGTTCGAGGTTCATGCAGGGGCCTTTCCGAGCGCTACAACTGATACGTTTCAGCAGCGGGCGTGGATGCGAGGTGCGATCCAACCACGCTTTTGTGTGCCCGCATCGTATGATGCGTTGGATACGATCAAATTCCTTGAACTTGAGCTTTGGGAGGAAAGAAATGCCTGGCTTTAGGCATTTGGGAGGCTGCGCGACGCGAGCTGCAGCCGTGATGGCAATCCTGGCGGCGCTGACGCAGAGTTTGGCGGCGGAGCCGCTGCCAACCGGCCTGCGAGGAAGCTGGCGCATCACGCGCATGCTGCCTACGCATAACGTCACCTGTTGGAGCCGTGAACGGGCGGGTGAGTTGGTGGGCTCCACGCTGACCTATGCGCCTCGCTCGTTGCGCTGGAAGGGCGGCACGGTCGAGCTGCGTGACATCGACGTGCGCAACGTGAGCGCCGAGCAGTTCGCAAAGGAGAACGGCGACGAGCAGGGCAGCGCCAGCTTCGAGCAGGTAGGGATCCGCGGCCGCATGGTCACCGAGGTCGATCTGCAGCATGAGGATATGGACATTACTGGTGCTACGACCGAGGTGCCCGGCGACTCCGTGCTGTTGGCCGGGCCAAACCGCATCGTCGTCAGCGCCTGCGGCGTGTACTTCGAGGCCACTCGCACCGGGATGGCGCAGATGGCCTCACGCTAGGGAAACACACGCGGTTGGTGCTACTTCTTATCGGGAGTAAGCACCGGCAGGTCGGAGCTCCATGCGTCGAGGACGCACTTCCAGCTGCCGTCGGGCTGCTTGCTCCAGATCTCTGTAATCTTACCGATATCGCTCATCGGCAGGCCGGAGGGTTCTTTGGCCTGCAGGCTATAGATGCCATAAAGCCATGCCATGTCGCCGGCCTCGGAGACGACAACCTTTGTCGGCTTCCAGTCGATGACGAGGTCCGTCATGCCGAGCAACTCGCCGATGTATGCGCGAATCGCGGCGGGATTGCTGACCGTTTTGTCATTCGGAGGCAGCACCACAGCATCTGGAGCATAGAAGCTCATCCAGGCGTCGACGTTGTGGGCCTGCGCAGCTTTCACCCATGCCGCGTCTTGCTGGGTGACGCGCTCGATATCCGCAGCATGGTCTTTCGAGCTGCCAGGAAGCAGCTTGCAACCCGTGGTCAGGAGCACCAGTCCAGAGACGAAGACGGCAGCGAAACGGCGGAACATCGGGGCGCTCATGCGAAGCTCCAAAAGAGGAAGGGTTCAGGTCGGTTCGACTATACACGGCGCTATTGGCGCAGCTCCACGATGGTCGCGCCCTGGCCACCCTCGTTGTAAGGCGGCTCCGTGACAGACGTGACGTGAGGGTGATTGCGGAGGAAGTCGCGCAACGTGCGCCGCAGGATTCCCATGCCCACGCCATGCACGATGCGCACGCTCTTGAGGCCCGCGAGATAGGCCTGCTCGATGTAGCGCTCGACCTCGCTCTCAGCCTCATCAGCTTTGCGGCCAATGACGTTGATCTCCGACGACACGTCGCTGGGGCTCTCATGCGCGGCACTGGAGACGGTGACACCGCCACGGTGCTTCGTCCTCGGCGTCTCGATCTCGTGCTTCTGCAGACGGCGCACATCCGTACGCGGCACGCGCATCTTCATCGAGCCCATGACGACCTCAATCATTTTGTCGTCGATGAGGCGATCGACGCGGGCCTCGCGCTGCATGGTCTGCAGCATCACGGCATCGCCGACCTCGAGCTCGCGCTCAGTCGGCGCTGCAGCCTTCGCGGCCTGCGGCTTCCCGGCCTCCTGGTGCTCGGTGACGGCGGACTTGAACTCGCCGGTGGTCTCACGGCGCAGGCCGGCGAGGCGCACGGCGGCATCGCGCGCGATCTTCTTCGCGACGGTCTTGTCGGCGATGCCCTTCACCATCTCCTGCAGGCGGGACTCGAAGTCCTTGAGCATGCCTTCGAGCTTGCGTTCCAACTCGCGGGTACGCTGCTGCAGTTCGGCTCGGCCTTCCTTGGCCAGCCGCTCGCGTTCGCGGTCGAGCTCGCGCTGTTGCTCGGCCAGCGTGGCGCGCTCGGCGTTGGCTGCGGTGAGCTGTGCATGGAGATCGTCGAGGAAGCGCGCGATGTCCGCGGTCTGCGTGGTGAGCTGCGAACGCGCGTTGTCGACGATGGTGGGGTCGAGTCCGAGACGGGCTGCGATGTTGAGGCCCGAAGAAGCACCCGGCACACCGAGCCGCAATTCGTACGTGGGCGAAAGCGTCGTCTCGTCGAAGCCCACGGCGGCATTGAGCACGCCGTCATGTTTTGCTGCGTAGATCTTCAGCGAGGTGAGGTGCGTGGTGATGAGCGACCAGCAGCCGAGCTCGAGAAAGCGCTCAGCTACAGCTACCGCGAGCGCGGCACCTTCCTCGGGATCGGTCGCGGAGCCAAGCTCGTCCAGCAGCACGAGCGAAGAGGCGTTGGCATGGCGCGCGATGCGGTCGACATTGGTGATGTGCGAGGAGAAGGTGGAGAGATTGTTTTCGATCGACTGCGCGTCGCCGATGTCCGCGAAGATGGCGGTGAACAGTGGCAGCCGGGCGGTACGAGCCGGTACCGGAAGACCGGCCTGCGCCATGATGGCCAGCAGCCCGGTGGTCTTGAGCGAGACCGTCTTGCCGCCGGTATTAGGGCCGGAGACGATCACCTGATTTTTATCGGCAGGCAGGATGAGCGTGAGTGGGGTGATCTCAAAGCCCTGGTCGCGGAGGCGCATCTCCAGCAGCGGATGGCGCGCGTCAGCGAGCTCAAATTTGGAGAGCGTGTCCTTGTCCGCGCCTTCTCCGACGATGGGCTTGACGCAGCGCAGGTCCTCGGCGAAGCGGGCAACGCCCTGGTGCGCGTCGGCCTCGCCAAGGATCTCTGCGCCCAGCGCAAGGGTGTAGGCGTTCGCAGCCACGGCGCGGGTCATCGCGACGAGGATACGGTGGATCTCCTCCTGCTCCTCATCAAGCAGGCGAGAGAGCTCGTTGTTGAGCTCGATGGTCTCCATGGGCTCAACGAAGACCGTCTGGCCGCTGGAGCTGGAGCCATGGATGACGCCGCCGACCTTGCGCTTGAACTCACTCTTGACCGGGATGACGAAGCGCTCGCCACGCACGGTGATCAGCGAATCCTGCGTGGAGCCTTCGCCTGCGAGCTTGGCCAGCGCGGAGTGCAGGCTGTGCTCGATGGCGCGATGCTGGCGTTCCAGCGCGCGGCGAATCCGCGCCAACTCGGGCGAAGCATCGTCGGCGAGCGAACCATCAGGCTCGATCTTGCCCTGGAGCGCGCGAAGCAACGGCTGGAGATCAGCCTCGAGCAGGGCGAAGGCTGCGTAGCGCGTGGCAGTGAGAGCCTCCTCGAGGCCGTCGGGAGGATCGGCCAGCAGAGCGCGCCAGGCTTCCACACGCTCGGCGTGGATGAGGATGTGGCGAAGCTCAAGCGCCTCAAGCGCTGTTCCCTCGATGCGCGCCTGGTCGAGCAGGTCGGTGGGATCGATGATGCCGCGGAAGTTGAACGCGAGGCCAGCGCTGATCAGCCGGCGCATCTCGGCGTTGCGGGCCTGCTGGGCGTAGATCCACTCGGCATCGGCGGAAGGCGTGAGCGCGAGGATCCAGTCGCGGCCGAGTGGGGACATCGTGCGCCCGGAGAGGCGCTCGCGAAACTGGTCCCACTGCAGCGCGGAAATAGCGAACTCGGAGAGGGGGGACGGGATGGAGGGTTGCAGCGACACTGGAATAAGGATACGGTTTGCGGCAGCCGGGATTCAGAACCGCCCGAAACGGACCGTGGCCCCACGGAACCGGCGGCCTGCAATCCGCGTAAGAAGCTTCGTGGGCGACGGAAGCGAGAGCGGTTCGCAACCTCGCCGGAGGAAGGCCATGCAGTGCACTCGTTGTGGTTTGGAACTGCCCCAGGAAGCGCGATTCTGCTCGCGCTGCGGCGCAGCGGTAATGATGTCTCAACAGCAGGCAACCGGAACTTCGCAGGCCCCAGAGCCTGCCCCGGCGCAGCCCGGCAGCTACGGCAATGTTTACGGGGCGGGCCCGGCGGCAGGATTCGGCGCGGGTTACGGGCCGGGAGCCAGCCAGGGTTATGGTTTCCCCTATGGAGCGGGCGCTCCGTTCCGGCCCGTCGTGCCCGATACCAATCGCGTCGCGCGGCATGTGCAGACGCTGGCGTTGATGTGGGGTGTTTTCGCGGGCTATCGCTTCCTGACGAAGTTCTTTGGCCTGACCATGTTTCATTCCTGGGCGCGGCACTCTGAGTGGGCCAGCTGGAACCCGGGCGGGGATTGGATGGGCGCATGGATGCCGTTCGCCATCACCACGCTGCTGTTTTGGTGTGCGCTGGCGGCGCTGACGGCCTACGGCCTCTCGTCGCGGCAACCCTGGGCTCGCGGACTGGCGCTGGTGTGCGGCGTATGGGCGCTCATCCACCCGCTGCTCGGTACGGCTCTGGGTATCTACACGCTCTGGGTGCTGGGACCTTCTCTGAGCGGGATGGAGTATGACCGGCTCACGCGCCCGGCGCAGAGCTAAGGATCGCACCAAAGCAAAATGCCGCCGCCGAATCCCGGCGGCGGCGTAACGCTCGTCACAACCGCTGCCCGGCAAGCGACCTACAATCGTTGCATGGAATTCCCGGCAACTCGACTGCGCCGCCTGCGCTCTTCCGCCGCGATGCGCAACCTGGTTCGCGAGACATCGCTTGAACCCAATGACCTGATCTACCCGCTCTTCGTCTGCGAGGGCGAGGGCGTCCGCAAGCCCGTCAGCTCCATGCCGGGCGTCTTCAATGTCTCCGTCGACGAGGCAGTGAAGGAGATGGAGGAGTGCGCTGGGCTTGGCATCGGCGGCGTGCTGCTCTTTGGCCTGCCGGAGAGCAAGGACGACGTTGGATCTGGAGCTTACGCGGCGGACGGCATCGTGCAGAAGGCCCTGCGCGCGATGAAGGCGTCACCCGCCTCGAAGAAGCTCGTCCTCATCGGCGATGTCTGCCTGTGCGAGTACACCTCGCATGGCCACTGCGGCATCGTGACAAAGGGACAGGACGATTTCGTCGTCGAGAATGATTCCACGCTGGAGCTGCTCGCGATGACGGCCGTCGCACAAGCCCAGTCCGGCGCCGATATCGTAGCCCCCAGCGACATGATGGATGGCCGCGTCGCCGCCATCCGCGCGGCACTGGACACGGCCGGTTACTCCGGCATGCCCGTGATGAGCTATGCCGCCAAGTTTGCCAGCGCGTTCTACGGGCCGTTCCGCGAGGCCGCAGATTCCGCCCCGCAGTTCGGCGACCGCCGCACGTATCAGATGGATGGAGCCAACCTCCGCGAAGCCATGCGTGAGATCGGGCAGGACATCTCCGAAGGCGCAGACATGCTGCTGATGAAGCCGGCGATGCCGTACCTCGACGTCATCCGCGAGGCCCGCAACCGTTTCGACCTGCCGATGGGCGCCTACCAGGTCTCCGGTGAGTACGCCATGATGCAGGCCGCCTTCGAACGCGGCTGGCTGGAGCGCGAGCGCACCATGCTCGAGAGCCTGCTGTGCCTGCGGCGCGGCGGAGCGGACTTCATCGTGACGTACTTTGCAAAGGATGCTGCCAAGCTGCTGTGATCGAAACGAAGCGTTCGCCGGTTCGCGTCGGCTATCCCCTCGCAAACTGCGAGAAGGCCTGGCGGCGGCACCGCATCGTCACGCGGTGGTGCTGGGGCCTGTTCCTGGGATGGCTTCCCTATGGTGTTCTGGTGGGTTTTCCTTCCGAGAGGGTCATCGCACGTTGGCACCTGCCGGGTTGGCTAGCCTTCATCCCGTTTGTGGCCTATATGCTTGCCTTCTTGGTGGTCGGGAATGTGCAGGCACGTTTCCGGTGTCCGCGTTGCGGCAGCCGGTTCTACGCGTTTGGTCCATTCGGGCTCGGCCATAACGGTTTCGCGCGAAAGTGCTCCAACTGCCAGCTGCGCAAGTGGAATTGCCCTGCTACAGCTACCCTGCAGGACGCCGATCCCCGCGACATCGTCATCCGACCACGACACTAGAACTCGTCCAGCTCGCGAAAGATCGCCTCAATCGAAATCTCGATCGGCGTTCCGTTGACGCGCAGCATTCCGTCCGCCGGCTCCTTCAAGCCATCGGCGGACTCCTCATACGCCACCCGCCGCCACGGATCGATTACCCACGCTGTCTTGGCTCCCACGCTCATGTAGTCAGCCACGCGCTCGCGAATCTCGCTCAGCCTGTCTTCACGAGAGAGAATCTCGACGCAGAGGAGCGGTGCGAAGGCGACGATGTCGTCCTTGGAGTCAGTGTTGCGCAGCACCATCACGTCAGGGATGCGGAAGCGCGTGGGTGTGATCTGAAACCGCTGTTCTGTGAGCGGTCGGATACCCCACGCCTTGCGATTGTTCTGGAAGATACCGGCAAGAATGCTCTGCAGATGCGCGTGCGGCTGCTCTCCCACGTTCCGCTCCTTCAGTTCGCCGTCTACGTAGTCACGGTCGGGCCGATAGGTAGTCCGAAGGTACTCGCTCACCGAGATATGGGTCGCAGCGGCCATGGGCGCACCTCGTGGAAGAGATATTACGCCGGGACGAACGTCCAGACCAGCCTCTTGACGCCTCCATGCGTCAGTAGTAGCTTACCGTTAGTTATGGCTTACCAAGAGATCCAGCTCGATGCCCTTGGCGATGCCACGCGGCGTGGGATTGTGGAGCGGCTGCTGCGCGAGCCGAGTTCGGTTGGCGAGCTGGCGGAGCACTTCCCGGTCAGCCGGCCGGCGATCTCGCAGCACCTCAAGGTGCTGAAGGACGCGCGGCTGGTTGCGGTCGAGGCGCAGGGCACGCGCCGTGTCTACCGCATCGATTCGCGGGGATTTGAGGAGCTGCGCCGCTACTTCGAGCGGTTCTGGACGGGTGCACTGACGTCTTTCAAAACGAAGGTTGAAGAACGGGCCGCGAAAGAGAGTGCCAAGGAGAAAGCCCATGCCGCACGCAAGCGTTCCTGAGATCGCGCCTGTTGCCGTCAGCATTCTCGTCGATGCCGATCCTGCGCTGGCCTTTGAGGTCTTTACCGCGGAGCTCGACGCGTGGTGGCCGCGCACGCATCACATTGGGCAATCGCCCATGACGCGTTCCACCATGGAGTCCGGCATTGGCGGACGCTGCTACAGCGAACATGAGGACGGCAGCAGCGTGCAGTGGGGAAAGGTACTGGTGTGGGATCCGCCACATCGCTTCGTGATGGCGTGGCAGGTCTCGCCACAGTAGCAGTTTGAGGCTGATACAGCGCGCTGCAGCGAGGTTGAGGTGACGTTTACGGCGCAAGCTGATGGCAAGACACTGGTCGCGTTGGAGCATCGGCACTTTGAACGTCACGGCGAGGGAGCAGCGACCATGCGGGGCCAGGTGGGCGGCGATGGAGGCTGGAGCGGACTGCTGCGGCTCTACAAGGCAAAGGCTGAAATCAAGGAAAGGGGGGCGTAATGAGATCGATTGTTTTCTTCCGCATGGCTGCTGGCGTGTTGCTGATCTTCGCAGCGCTGCACACCGTAGGATTTCTGGGATTCGTGCCTCCGACGGTGCAAGGGATCGCTGTGCGCGATGCCATGGATAGCGTGCACTTCACACTCAAGGGCGCGACTTACAGCTATGGAAATTTCTATCGGGGCTTCGGGCTGTTCGTTACTGCGGCACTGGTGTTTGAAGCCTTTGTTGCCTGGACGCTCGGTACGATGGTGCGCAATGCTGCCCGACATGCGGTCTCCATCGGATCGGCGCTTGCTTCGGTCCAGATTGCGGGAGCGATCATTGCCTGGCGCTACTTCGGCGTTCCCCAGGTGTCCTTCTGCCTGCTGCTTGTCCTGCTGCTGAGCATTGCAACGTTGCTTGCACGACGCGAAGCTGCGGGCTCCTGAGTTAGCGCAGCGACTCCAGCAACAGCCGCTTCCATCCCGGCACATCGAGCTTCCATACGATCTTCGCTGGCCGCCCATGCTCGTGCGCCTCACGCCAGCGCGGCGCATTACGTTCATCGCGGGTCACGTTCAAGCGGTCGACAACCGTCATGCCACGCGTCAGGTTGCTCTCGCACTCGATCTCGACATCATGCACGCTTGCCTCGAGCGCCAGCGTGGGATCGAGAAGAATCGCCATGGCAATGGGATCTGGCAGCGAGATGCCGTGCTCGCCCGTTTGTTCGAGGTAGGCCTCGCGTGCACGGCTGTTGCATGCAATCGCAAACCGAGCCAGCGGAGTATCCAGTGCCAGTACCTGCTCGATATCGTGCGCGTTCAACGCCGCGTTATGCCGTGAGAGTTGCCATCCCACCAACTCGATGGGCATACCGGAGTGCATCACGATGCGAGCGGCCTCGGGATCGACCCAGATGTTAAATTCCGCCGCAGGTGTCACGTTGCCCTCGCAGCACGGGGCGCCACCCATCACGACGCAGCGGCTGATGTTATTCGCGATGTTCGGGTCGCGCAGCAACGCCGTTGCCAGGTTGGTCAGCGGTCCCAACGTGATGATCTCGAGTCCTGGATTGGCCAGAGCTGCGGACGAGATCGCATGTACGGCGTGTCCAGGCTCTGCGGTGCGCCGCATCGGCTGGAAGCCAAGGTCGCCCAGGCCATCTTCGCCATGGAACCAGGTCGCAGACTCCAGGTCGCGCTTCAGAGGGCCATCGCATCCCGCAAACACAGGCACGTCTGAGCCACACAGCTCCGCGGTATAGAGCGCGTTGCTCACCGCCTGCTCCACGGGCACGTTGCCGGCAACTACGGTGATGGCCGCGACTTCAATCTGCGGCGAGCGCAACGCCATGATCAACGCGACGGCATCGTCCGAGGCGGTATCCGTGTCGATCAGAACAGTCCGTGCCATCGTGTGGGACCTCTAGGTACAAGCTACGCGAGGATCACACTCACCATCGTGTCTTCGGACACAACGTTTCATGCCACCGTAACCGCTTCGCCGCGGAACATCGCCGCCTCGGCCTTCCTGCGCCGAACCAGCCCCGGCTGCTGGACACCACCGGCGTATGTCCAGAGCCCGAATTGCACTGCTGCTCCCTCGAAGTCGCTGCGGTTCACCTTCTGCAGCAGGGTCGACTTCAGAAGGCTTCCGCGCCCCGCGTTGAATGCAAAGTCTACGAGCGCGTCGAACTGATGCTGGGCTAGCGGCGCTTCCACCGCACGATTCACGCACGCCACGCATGGGGCGACATCCGCCCGCAGCAGCGCCTCCGCGACGAACTCCGTAATGGTCTGCCCTTCATGCACGTCTGCGCCGGTATGGCCGTAGCCGATGGTCCAGATCCCCGCAACATCGTGGTATGCCGTCAACCGCAACCCCTCGAAGCTCTTGGTCAGCTCCAGTCCCGCCGCACCATATCCAAAATTGTTCGTCATTCCCCCTCTTCCCTCCCGTCGCTCCGGCCACGCGCCAGGCCCGGAAACTCTTCTGTGCGAGCCGTTGCATCGTGAGCCGGTACTCGCACATCGAATAGCGTTGGCACCCCTGGCGTCGTAAACTTGGGCTGTCATCAGCGAACCCCGCGCGACCGCGCGGACAGCGCGATTTCCCGCGAAACGGAGCACTCCCTTGGCAGAAACTTTGTTTGATGTGGCAATAGTGGGCGGTGGCCCGGCCGGTTATACCTGCGCGATCCGCGCCGGACAGCTCGGCCTGAAGGTCGCCCTCATCGAGAAAACCAACGTGCTCGGCGGAACCTGCCTGCACGTGGGCTGTATCCCGACCAAGGCGATGCTCTTCTCCGCCGAGATCTGGGACCACATCGGCCACGCCGCCGGCTATGGCATCGACAACGTTGCCGCGCCCAAGCTGAACTGGACCAACGTCCTCAAGCGCAAGAACGACATCATCGTGAAGCACACCAAGGGCCTCGACTTCCTGATGAAGAAAAACAAGGTCACGGTGGTGCGCGGCTATGGCCGCATCGACGGCCCGGCGAAGGACGGCATCCTCACCGTCAACGTGACCGCTGCTGACGGCAAGGTCGAGCCCCTGAAGACCAAAAAGGTCGTGCTGGCAACCGGCTCGGACGCGCGCATGCTCCCCGGCTACCAGGCCGACGAGACGATCCTCACCAACATCGAGATCCTCTCGCTGCCCACCTTCCCGAAGTCACTCGTTGTTATCGGGTCGGGCGCTGTCGGCGTGGAGTTTGCTTCGATCTTCCGCAGCTTCGGCGCGGAGGTCACGATCGTCGAGGCGCTGCCGCGCATGGTTCCCGTCGAGGATGAAGACGTCTCGAAGGAACTCACCCGCTCCTTCAAGAAGCGCGGCATCGACGTTCACACCGGGGCCAAGGTCGAGAAGATCGAGAAGACCAAAACCGGCGCCAAGGTCAGCTTTACCGACTCCACCGGTAAGGCCGTCGTGAAGGAGACCGAGAAGGTCCTCGTCGCCGTAGGCCGCGGTCCGCGCACGCAGGATGTCGGCATCGACAAGACCAGCATCCAGCTCGATCGCGGCTTCGTCCCCGTCAACCAGTGGATGGAGACCACCGAGCCCGGCGTCTACGCCATCGGCGACATCGTCGCCGGCCTGCCGCAGCTCGCGCACGTCGGCGCGATGGAAGGCGTCGTCGTCGCCTCCAAAATTGCAGGCAAGTACGCCCGCCCCGTCCGCAAGGACCGGATCCCGGGCTGCACCTATACCGATCCGCAGATCGGCAGCGTGGGCCTAACCGAAGCGCAAGCCAAGGAGAAGGGGTACCAGGTCAAGGTCGGCAAGTTCCCGTTCGTCGGCAACTCCAAGGCGACCATTCTGGACTCGCATGACGGCTTCGTAAAGGTCGTCTCCGACGCGAAGTACGGCGAAGTCCTGGGCGTGCACATCATTGGCCCGAATGCCACCGAGCTTATCGCCGAGTGCGTCGTCGCGCTCGAACTCGAGGCCACCGTGGAAGAGCTGATGTTCACCATCCACGCCCACCCGACGCTCGCGGAGAGCCTGCTCGACGCGTACTCCTCAGTCGAGGGTATGGCGATCAACGCGTAAACGATTTTGGAGGGCACCATGCAAAACGAGTTCACCGCTGTGATCGAACGTGACGGCGATTGGTTCGTCGCGTGGTGCCCAGAGATCCCCGAAGCCAATGGCCAGGGCAAAACGATAGAAGAGTGCCGGGAAAGCCTCTCTCAGGCCATCGCACTGATCCTCGATGACCGTCGCGAGGACGCCCTTCGGGGTGTCCCGGCGACAGCAGTCCGAGAACTCATCAAAGTTGCATGAAGCGCGAGGACCTGCTGCGTCATCTACGTCTTCATGGGTGCTACCTGAAGCGCGAAGGCGGAGCACACTCGTTGTGGGTGAATACAGCTAACGGCGCCATGCAGGCTGTCCCGCGCCACAATGAGATCGCCGAACTGATGCCTGGCGTCGCTAGAAGATAGCCCCAGATCGTCTGGAGGTACTTATGTCTGGAATCGAATCCCGCCCGCCGTTTCCACCGTTCACTCACGAGACCGCCGTAGAGAAAGTTCGCAAGGCTGAAGACGGCTGGAACAGCCGCAACCCCGCGCAGGTCGCGCTCGCCTATACGCCTGACAGCCGCTGGCGCAATCGCTCCGAGTTCCTCACCGGCCGCGACGCGATCATTGCCTTCCTCACCCGCAAGTGGGAACGCGAGCACGAGTATCGCCTCATCAAGGAGCTCTGGGCCTTCACCGGCAGCCGCATCGCCGTCCGCTTCGCCTACGAGTGGCACAATGAGGAAGGGCAGTGGTTTCGCGCCTACGGCAATGAGAACTGGGAGTTCGAAGCCAACGGTCTGATGGCCGCCCGCCACGCCAGCATCAACGATGTCGCCATCACCGAAGCCCAGCGTCTCTTCCACTGGCCCCAGGGACGCCGTCCCGACGATCACCCCGGCCTCTCTGACCTCGGCCTGTAGCGCGCCCCACGAATCCATGATCCTGCACCTGCTCCAACTCGGCCGCGTTCCCTACGACGAGGGCCTGCGCGTCATGCACGAGGTCGTTGAGGCCCGCAAAGCCGGCGCCGTTGGCGACACCCTGCTGCTCATGGAGCATCCGCCCGTGCTCACCCTGGGCCGCAACGCGACGCGCGCCAACATCCTTGCCTCCGATGAGCTCCTGGCCCAGCGCGGCGTCGCCCTCCACGAGACCAACCGCGGCGGCGAAGTCACGTACCACGGCCCCGGTCAGCTCGTCGGCTACCCCATCTTCGATCTCCATGGAGATCTTCCCGGCAAACGAGGCCCCTTCCTTGGTCCTGTCGACTTTGTCCGGCTCATGGAAGAGGCTCTGATCTTTACCTGCAAGGACTTCGGCGTCCCCACGCAACGGATCTGCGGCCGCACCGGCGTCTGGACCTATGCCGGCGGTTCCGTGCTGGAGAAGAAGGTGGCCGCCATCGGCATCCATGTCTCCCGCGGCATCACGTCACACGGTTTCGCGCTCAATGTGACCACCGATCTGCGCGACTTCCAGCTCATCATCCCCTGTGGCATCGCCGACCGCGACGTCACGTCCATCGAAGACGAGACCCCGCTTCCCGAGCCACCCACCTTCCAGCGCGCCGCCGACTCAGCCGCCGCCAACTTCGGCCGCGTCTTCCAGCGCCAGGTGCTAGCCTCAGACTCCCTGGAAGAGCTACTTTCCGCACACCAAGTCCGCTAAACGAACCGTCCCGACGGTCCGACATACCCCCGCCGTATAATCAGCAGTTGCAACCTGGGCCGCTGCACGCACCGCGCGGCCCACCCCCTCGACACCCCACTCGGAGACCTTTTCCCGATGCCGATCGACGTAGTCATGCCCCAGATGGGCGAATCCATCACTGAAGGCACCCTCACCCGCTGGCTCAAGAAGCCCGGCGACACCGTCGCTCGCGACGAACCGCTCTTCGAGATCTCCACCGACAAGGTCGATGCCGAGATCCCTTCGCCCGCAGCCGGCGTACTCGGCGAGATCAAGGTGCAGGAAGGCGCCACCGTCACGGTGAACACTGTCGTCGCCAGCATCAATGAGTCCGGCGGCGCCTCTGCGGCTCCCGCCGACCTCAAGATCGACACCGTCACTCCCGCGGCTGAGGCCGTCGCTGCCCGCGACATCGAGGCGACGAAGGAAGCCATGGCGCCCGCTGCTGCCGGTCCCGGCACCGACGTCCCAATGCCCCAGATGGGTGAGTCCATCACCGAGGGCACGCTCACGAAGTGGCTGAAGAAGGTCGGCGACACCGTCGCTCGCGACGAACCCATCTTCGAAATCTCCACGGACAAGGTCGACGCCGAGATCCCTTCGCCTGCCGCCGGTGTCCTCACCGAGATCAAGGTGCAGGAAGGCCAGACCGTCTCGGTGGGCAGCATCGTCGCCGTCATCGGCGGCGGAGCGTCTTCTCCTGTGCCGGCTCCCGCGCCTGTCGCAACTGCTCCGGCAGCGACTCCTACACCCGCTGCAACCCCGGCTCCAGCAGCTTCCGCCGGCACAGCACCGCGCTCCTCGCCGCTCGTCCGCAAGATCGCCGAAGAGAACAAGGTCGACCTCTCCGCTGTCCCCGGCACCGGCACTTCCGGGCGTATCACCAAGGAAGACATCCTCGGTCACCTCTCCGGCGCCAAGCCCGC
Source organism: Bryocella sp. (assembly GCF_058498515.1). Classification (NCBI taxonomy): domain Bacteria; kingdom Pseudomonadati; phylum Acidobacteriota; class Terriglobia; order Terriglobales; family Acidobacteriaceae; genus Bryocella; species Bryocella sp. The sequence goes on along the minus strand of NZ_JBMHYI010000047.1, from coordinate 525,707 downwards.
AGTGGCTCCCGCTCCTGCCGCTGCAGCTCCGGCTCCTGCCGCGAAACCCGCGACTCCCGCAGCCCCGTCTTCAGCGCCGCAGCCCGGCGAGCTCGTACCCATGTCCAAGATGCGCGCCATCATCGCCAAGCGCATGGTGGAGTCCAAGGCGACCAGCGCGCACGTCCACACCGTCTTCAAGGTGGACATGACCCGCATCGTGAAGCTGCGCGAGAAGGAAAAGAACAAGTACGAGCAGCGCAACGGCGTGAAGCTCACGTACATGCCCTTCATCACCCGCGCCGCCGTGCAGGCCCTCCGCAAGCACCCGATCGTCAACGCGGCCACCCAGGGCGACGCGATCCTCTACAACAAGAACATCAACATCGGCATCGCCGTCGCGCTGGAGTGGGGCCTCATCGTTCCCGTCATCAAGCAGACCGAGGAGAAGAACTTTCTTGGCATCGCGCGCTCCATCGTCGACCTCGCCGATCGCGCCCGCTCCAAGAAGCTCGCTCCCGATGATGTTGCCGGTGGCACCTTCACGCTGACCAACTCCGGCATCTTCGGCGAGCAGTTCGGAACCCCCATCATCGCTCAGCCGCAGTCCGCTATCCTCGGCATCGGCGGCCTCAACAAGGAGCCGATGGTCCTCACCGACAAGGAAGGCAACGAGTCGATCGCGATCCGCTCGATCCAGCGCTTTACCCTCGGCTTCGATCACCGCATCATCGACGGTTCCGACGCTGGCAAGTTCATGACCGACTTCAAGAGCTATCTCGAGAACTGGTCCGAAGACATCGGCTAGCAAGTTAGCTCCCACGAGCGTAAACAACACAAAGGGGATGAGCATCTGCTCATCCCCTTTCTTTCGTTCCATCATCGGGAGCACAGCGGGAGACACTGCATTTCGTAACTCAGCACTCGTTACCGCTTGTCCGCAAACCAGGTCACGACAACATGCGCCACGGTGAGCAGTACTCCCATTGCTCCGGCTAGCCCTTTCAACCTCTGCACACTTCGTTCGTGCGATGCCACGCGTTTCTCGATCTCATGCAGCCTTCCTGGCTGCCCAATTCCCAGCAGCTGATTCATCTGTGACTTCAGAGCACTCAACTCCCGTAACACCTGCCCCTCGAACTCCGACATCCTCTACTCCTATCCACCCTAACGGCGAAGCCGCTGCCTACACCGGCCAGTTCACGATCACGGCACTGGAGAACCGCGAGTACACCGGCGGCGTGCTCGCGTCGTACATCCGCACGTAGTACCGTTCGACCTGCGCCGCACGCGGAATCGTGAAGCCTGCCACCGGACTCCGCAGGACAAGGTCCGCCACATCGGTGCCCACACCGAACTGCCAGTCAGCTCTTCGAACCTCGAAGCCTCCACCCGCTGGTGGCATTACTCCCGCGTTCACGCCAATCGCCGTCGACGACAAACTCGTTACGGCCAGGTGCTGCAGGTTCGCAAGCACCTGGCCGGGCCCCGTAGCCGCCATTGGCGGCAGGTATGCGTCGGGCGCAATCGCTTCGCTTAACTTCAGCCCCAGCCCATCCGCATACTCCGTCGCCCAGTCGTTGGCGAACTTCATCGCATAGCGCAGCACTTCCGGCACGCTCTGCCCATCTCTGATCTCCACGCTTCGCACCAGCAGCGACGTTGTTACTCCCGAGCTCGTCACCGCCAGTACATCGCCCGGCCACACATCGCTCGTCGGGTTTACGGCCTTGTACTCGCCCGACACCGCACAAGATCTCGTCGTCGCAAATGCCAGCACAGCTTCTGCCGCGCTCTCGCAATCAACACTGCTTCTAGCGGGCGGGTCCAGCACCTTGCCCATCCACCGGCTCGTCCCCGCCGCGCCACCAACCGCCTCCGCCGCTACACTTGCCGCGTTCTGCAGCCTCGCCACAGCTCGTCCACGTGTGCGGTAGGACGCGGTCACGCGCTCGCCCGCTACTGGAACGCGTCCGGCAAAGAACGTCAGTTTTGCCGCGGTACCCGTCGACGTCCCATACGTCGCCTCGCAATCACATCCCTGCCCCGCAATCCCGATCAACCGTGTCTGCACCACGCCACTTGGCAGCGTGCTCACCACCCACATGCTTCCGGGCCTCGTGACAAGTACCGAGCCTACGCTCACAAACAGGTTCGTCGAGTTCGCCACCACGAACGTGCAGAGCGCCGGAGTAGACGCCACCGGCGCACTCACCGCGGCGGAGTCATACAACACCGTAGCCGGCGTGTTCGAAGCCGCGCCCTCATCCACCAGCTCGAACACCACATCCATCGGAGCGGCAATTCCGCTCGCGCTGCCAAAGCTCTCCACCACGCCATTCACCATCGCGTAGTAGACCTGCGGGACCCTGTGCTGTTCCACGCAATGCAATCGCATGCGCAAGGTGTACTCATGGCCCGCGACCGGCGTGAACACTGTGCCCATCTCTACGCCACCCACCACCGGGACCAGTACCGTCACGCCACTCGCCTGCCGCACACGGAAGCCGGCAAAGCAGTTCGCCAGCGTCGTCATACCCTGGTACATACCGCCGAGCATGCCATCGGACGTCGCACCGAAACTCACGCCCCCCATCTGCACCACGACGCTGCCACCCATCTCGATCGCATCGACAGCCGTGACCGTCGTCTGCCCATCGAAGCCGTTGCCACCACTCAGCACCAACCCGCCGGCGCCCAGAGTCACATGGCTCCCAGGATCTACCTTCGTCCACACTGCGGGGTTCAGCAATGCTTCGTTGAAGCTATCCAGCACGAGCGTCCGCGTCGTCTCGCGGAACGCTTCCTCGCTCAAGGTGAACACCGTCGTCGTTCCATCGCCCTCGAAGATCTCCTGCGCATACACCACAGGCTCCTCAGCGCCCGAGATCGTCACATCATTGGCTAGATCGCGCACCACACTCGTCGCCAACTCACTTACCGAGAGCGAGCCATCCGCATCGCTGAAGCTGTGAGTCACCGCACCAGCTGTCTGCACCGACGCCGTTCCGCTCACCACACGGTACGCCGCATATCCCGCGCCGGCGCTCAGGCCTGCATTCTCGCTCCAGGTCGCAGCAGGCCGAGCCACCACCGCACCGGTCTGAGCCAACGATCCACCAGTCGCCACGCTCACCACCGAGGGCCCTCCTGCCTGCGCGCGTGCCGTGAGCAACTGCAGCAGTGAGCCGCCGGTCAGCCACAGTCCCGTCAACGATCCGGCAACTGTCCCCGACCCCAACCGATCCAGCAGCCACTCATCGCTCCCCGCCGTCACTCGAGCCCGGTACACCGCGCCCTGCGACGCCTCTCCCGCATAGGTACTCACCGGTTCCGTCGCGCAATAACCCGTGAACAAAACCACCGCTGCATCGCTTGTCACTACCACCCGCGCATGCCGCACCGGCGTCGCCAGGCCACCCAGCCCCAGCACAATCTCCCACGTGCATCGCGACGGCACATTCAGCCCACGCTGAATCGTGATCGGCCCCTCCGCCGCCACGCTTCCCGTGTAGTCCACAGCACCCAGCCCATCGAGATTGTCGATCGTAATCCGCACACACCCTCCCAGAACGCCGTTCCCGGCGCTCATTGCTGGCAAGCTCATCCCTCGACAGACTGCAGGCGATGCACTCATCCATCGCTAACGGCGGAGCCGCCAACGCGAAGCGCTAACCTTGCGGAGCGAGACTGACGCGAAGCGCTGCTACCCCGCCACATAACTCCGGAAGCAAACCACGGTCTCGCCATCCACTGGATCCTTCACCGGCAACGCCCGAAACGAAGCCGCCAGCCGCACTGCCTCGAAGCCCCCCGCAGCCTTGTCGAAGCTCTCCGCGATCCCACTCATCGCCTGCAGCCGCGGATAGTGCCATAGGACCCGAGCGCCCTGCTGGCCCTCCGCGACAAACACCCCCGACCACTCCTGAAAGAAACTCGATCCCTCGCGGTCGCAGAACCCCACCACGCCGCTCACCTTCATCCCGCTCGTCGGAGCCCCTGCGATCAGCGGACTCTCGAGCGTCACCGCGCCCGTCGTCGTATTGATCGCCGCAATGCGCTCCACGTTCAATGTCACCCTGCGGATGTAGTCCACATCCGTCAGTGCCGTTCGCACATATGCTCCGCTCACACCGCTGCCCAGGTAACCCACCTGTCCCGCGTAGTCCACATCGACAGCCACGAGGTCGCCGGCACTGAACCCGCTCCCCGCTCCTCCCAGCTGCAGCACAGTCGCGGTCGATCCGGTACCGATTGGTACCGCACTCACCGCTGTGCCGCCAGTGCCCTCCGGCGTCGCTCCGCTAGCTGCCTTCAATACATTCATCTGCTGCGTTCCGCATGCCAGCGCCAGCTGCAACTTGCCCCAGCTCTCGAACGCGCATTCCACCGTCGCGCCAATCTCTGCACGAACCTGTACCTGCGCGGACAGTGGGGCCCCCGCCAGCACCGGCTCAACCTTCGTCGCACTCTTTCGCGCGAACCCACGAATCCATCCCAGGTCCAACCAAGGGGCAGGCGGTGCTCCAAGGGCAAACCCGCCTTCCTGCGCCGGATCAAAGACCGTCGGCTGCATTGCCCCTCGGTTCACCGGCGCAAAGTACGCACGCACCCGCTCCACCACGGGAGCCATCGTCTCCGTCGCCACGCTCACAGCTCACCCACTTCCTGGTAGCTCATCACGATCAAGCTCGCAATTCGGCCAACACGATCCTTCTTCACCGCTACCTTGCCAAAGCTCAGCGCGCCCCACCACACATTCGTGCCCATCACGGTCGCGCTCCCGCCCCGCTCCAGCCCTGCGTAATTCATCTTTGCCGCGTTGTGTGGACACGCATTCACTGCCGCCAGCAACTCTCCATCCATCGCCGACAGCATTCGCCCGCGATCCATTCCCGCATTCAGCCCCGTACCTGCGGTCTCGTACTCGATCGCACATTCCATCGCAACCGCCGGCATCGCCCCCTCGCAATCCACGGACACCGCTCCCCACTCCACTCGAAAGCAATCCGGCAGCGAAAACGCACTCACCATCTCGTTCTCCAGCACCTCCACGCCCGGTCGCGTCACCCCGCGCAACACCACCGTCCGCTCGGGATTGATCGCTGCCAATCGTCCGCGCAGCACCTCATAAAACGTATCCTTCGCGTTCTGCACATCCACTCCGATCTGTCCTTGTCATCCTGAGGTGCGCCGCAACGAAGGATCCGCTTCTATCGTCCCGGGCCGGACAACTCGAGACTCACAGCACATCACTCGCAACTGGATCGACCGTCCTCCACGGCTAACTTGGCCGCCACACCATCACTCCATAGCAGTATGGCTTCCCCTCCGCCTGCATCGTCCTCACCGAGGTGATCGCCCACACCACGTCGTCCACCACGATTCCCAGCGCGCCCTGCAGCAACACGTCCACAGAGTCGTACGCCAGCGTGCCTGCCACCCGCAGCATCGCCTCCGCGCTCACCAGCATCTCCGACGTCGCCGCATCCGCTTTACGAAACACCACTGGTGACAAAACCTCATCCTGAAACTCCGGTGTCGTCAGCCCCAGCTGCTCCGCATCAGCCCCGCTCACCGCCGGAGCCGGCATACGCAAGAGCACGCTGCGCCCCCCGGCAGTGCGCAACAGGGCCTCGGCTACCCGCTCAGCTCCCGTACCAATCGACGACGCCATCGTTACCCCACCCTCTCGGCAACAAAGGGCCGCAGCATCGACTGCACCTGCGCATCCAACAGCGAGTCGCTGAAGTATTCCGTCTGCAACGTGTCCATCTTGGCCGACTTCACATTCAGCCCCGGCGTTGCCTGCGCATTTCGCACGATCTGCGCGCACGCCGCCTTCACCGTATCCGGCGTCGTCGTGAGCCCGGCAGTGTAGGTCACTTCGGCTTCGCCGTAGCGCAGCCCCATCACGTTCCACGCAAACTGAAACTCCCCCGTCGGCAGGCTCACATCCAGCGTTGTCGGGTCCACCGTCACCCACGTCCCCGGCAAGCCGAACGCGCTCGCGAAGACCCCCAGCAGCGGTTCATGAAACTCCGTTTCCACGGCATACTTCGCTTGCACTGCATCCACGCTGATCAAAGGACCATAGCTCAGCCGCACCTTTTGCGACCGCACCGGCACACGCATCCGCTCCGTATAGCTCGCACTCATCAACGAAGGCCGTCGGCAAAAACCCTCCATCATCGCCGACGCCATCGTTACCCACGCGTCGGCCGTGTCTTCCGGCAATCCATACAACGGATAGTCCGCAGGCAACAGATATCCCATCGGCTCCTCACTCTCTTTCTCTGCACGTCACTGGGTGCCCAGCTCCGAGTGCCGCGACCCGGGCCAGCCATCACATGCTGTTAACGGCGAAGCCGCCAACGCGAAGCGCTAACGCCTTTCGCTGGCGGCTTCGCCGCTGCTCCTATCGATCCACCAGCACCTGGTAATGTGCGTAGCTCGCACCCTTCACCACCGGTGCGCCGAACTTCACCGCCACATACTGGCTTGCGAGCGACCCTGGCAGCCCCAGCTGGAAGATCCGCGGATTCGCGTCGCCCAGCCAGTGATACTCGATCAGGTCCTCCGTCACGATGTACGCCGGCAATACCGCCGACCCCGAGCCCGGAGTGCCCGTGTAGCCCAGCGTCCATTCCGGAATCAGCGGAATGTCACCCGCCTGCGTCGACAGTGTCTTCACCGTAAGACCACCCTCGATCGGCTTCGTGTTCAGCACCACGTTGAACTCGGCCTTCATCTCCCGGTCGATCAAATCCAGCAGCACCGGGTTCGCATAGATCGCTGTCGGCCGCACACCGAAGTTCGTGTTCGCCAGCATCAAGGCAATGGTCGACTTCAGGCCATCCACGATGCTCTGCGAAGTCGTGATCGTCGCCGAGTTGCCGCCAGCCGCAATCTGCGCTGCCACACCGTAGTACTGCGGTGTCGTCGGCGAGCTCAGGCTCGTATCCGTGCCACTCCACAGTGCCAGGTCATGCGTGCGCAGCAGCCCATCGACGGTGTCAGTCAGGTCCTTCGCCTGTAGATAGGCGAACTGGCTCTGTTGCTTTCCCAGCTCGATATCGAACAGGTTGTAATTGATCTGCGCCACCAGCGCCTTCAACGGGACACTGTTCTCGATCCGTGTCGGCTGAACCGTCGGCGCCGCAATCGACCGCGGATTCACAAACGCCGAAGACGCCGCCGCAATTGGGATCGCAGTCTCCTCGAAGTAACGCGAGGGATGACCCGTCGCCGGAACCTGCTTGATGCGCTGCCCAAACACACCGCGACGCCGCACCAGATCCGTAATCTCCGACTGGTATAGCGGCACCTCAATCGCACCCGGCCCGATATAGTCTGCCGCTGCGTTGATCTCCGTAAACTTCACGTTCATTCCCATCTCCTGTGTCTCTTCCTGTCGCGCACAAGCGCTCAAGACAAAGGGCGCAGCCGAAGCCGCGCCCGTTCGTCGTTATCGTTCCTCGGTGTCTGGATCCGCTTATCCGCGAAGCGGCTGACATGATGCGCTAACCGAGCGCGGCTCGGCTAACGGCGAAACCGCTGTCTCTAAACCAACCCCGCGCGCATCAACTCCGACTTCACCGCAATGCGCTGCTCGATGCTCAGCCCAACCAGCGCGGCATCCAGCACCGCCGCCTCCACGCGGTCGAGTTCGACACCGCGCTTCGCCAGCATGTTCACCGTGCCTGAGGACACCGTCTTCCTTCCCGCCGATGCTGTCAGTTGCGAGATCTTCGCTTCCGCCTCTTCCAGCCTGCGCATCAGCTCCGTCTCCCGCGCCGACTCCACCGTCGCCACGATCCGGCTCACGGTGCCCTCGGCAGAGGCCGCCAGCTCCACCTGCTGCTGCATCATCCGCTCGGCTGCCCGCTCCAGCGACCGCGCCACCTCTGCCAGCTTCTCCATCATCTCGACCACGCCCACCTCATTCATTCCATCCGGCTTCATCGCACCCCATCCCTTCACTGTCCTCGTCACACGTTCGTTCCGTGGGCGTCGTATTTCCCCATATGCACACCCCGGCAGGCTCTCAAGAGGGCATTACGCCACGAGTGCCTCGGCCTTGGGCTGTCCGCCACCCCGACCCACCCGGAACGACGTTCCCCGATACGCGGCCTTCTCACGCAACAGGATCGCCGCTCCCGTAAACGTGGCCTGCGTGAGCTTCCACACCGGAGCCCGCATATCTTCTACGTGAGCATCCGCCAGCTCATAACTCATCCCCATCGCCGCATCCGTCGGCAGTCCCCCGGCCTCCACACGCGCTTTGTCCCGGCATCGCGCCCCCCCGCTAAACTCCGGAAAGTCCCTCGCAAACAGATATCCGCTCACCAGAAGCTTTTTGCCTTCCCCGCGGGATTCCAGGTGCGCCGCCGTGATGATCCCGCACTTCTGCCGTGCGTTGTGCCCATCCCAACCCGCCTTGTAGTCCACCGCCATCCCCAGCAGACTCGGCAACGCCTCCTGCGCTGCACCGCGCGACAGGATCACGCGATGTCCGCGAGCTCCATTCGGTGCCCGGTCGCTCGCCTCGTCCACCAGCGTCAGGCAGCCCTCGAATGGCAGCCGATTCGGATGGCCCGCTACCTCTGGAAAATCCACCGCCATCGCCTGCATCGAGAGCGCTCGCACACTACGCCCCTCCCGCACACATCGCCGCAACCGGCTCACATCTTCCACACCCACCTCCTTAAACTCGTATCTGGCTGATCCATGCCAAGCCCGCTTAGCTGGCAGAGTTCCCCATCGCTGACAGCCCACGCATCGCCCGGACCTCATCCACATCGAGCACGCCGTTCTTCAGCAGCTCCATCTGTACCTGCAGCTCCGTGAGAGGATCTTTTCCATCCAGGTCGTTCCAGCAGAACCGCAGGTCCTCCCACCCAAGCCTCTTCGCGATCACATCCCGGGTCAGGTGCTCGGCGATCAGCCGCGCCACTGGCACCACCGCATTCTGGAATGCCTCGTTCGCCAGCTCCTGTGCCGTCGCGCGATTCACCCCCTGCTCCGCTCCCAGCATCATGGCCGGGAGGTCAAACGCGTTGGCAATCATCCCCACCAGGAACTGCTGCCATCCAATGTGCAGCTCCGCCTCTGTGCCGCCGTTGAACCGCAGCACCTCCGGCTTCTGCTCTGAGCTCAGGAACGGCACCCTGCCACTGCCTTCTACCTCGTCCTGCCACCAGCCGATCAGCCGTTCCTGCTGCTCCGGCGTCCGCTCATTCACCCAGATTGCAAACTGCATCACCGAGTTCGAAGCCAGTCGGCTCGCATACCGGTTCGCGCTCAGGAACTGCGAGATCGTCTCGAACGCGACCTCCAGCTTCCCCAGGCCAAACACCGTGTGGGACCGAGGATTGAGCCGCACGTACATCAGCTCGCTGTCCAGCAAGGGCATCGTTGAGTCCGCGCCCACCTTGCCCGTCACCTGCGCATACCTGGGCTCGTCTGCTGCTCCCGTCCACTTCGCATTCACCTGCACCGACGCCCCATCCACCGGATACAGCAGCACCGGTCTTCGAGGATCGCCCGTGAGCTCCAACTCCGCCGCGCCAAACCCGCCCACCAGCGTATCTTCGATCACCTGCTCGATGAGTGTGCGAAAACTGTCTCCCTCGTTCGGCGCCTCCAGCGAGCGCACCAGCGAAGCAATGCGTTCCGCACGATCGCCCGTCTCGTCCCCGCCCACACCCGGCTTCGCCTCAACACGCCAGTCCATGCAGGCAATACGGTCCTTGATCGCATTGATCGCCCGCCGCGCCACCGGCGTCTCCGCAAACCTCCGCAGGTTGACCGCCGTCGGTCGCGGAGGCATGTTCTGCACTCCATTCCCCCGGAACGGCGCAAAGATCGAGTTCAGCCCCAGCGGCGTCGACGTCGTCTTGCGCTCCCCCGCCGCAGCCTCCACGCCCGCCACCCAGTCCCACGCCTGCTTCACCACCATCCCCAACCCCATCACCCCTCCAAACTCCTGCGAACCGTCGCGGCCAAAGAAAAGGGCGCGATAGCTCGCGCCCTTGCTTCGTCCTTCACCGTTCTGTCTATCACTCAAGCCCCGACACGATCCTTGCGGCCCCAACCCAGCCCCTAACGGCGCAGCCGCTAACGCAAAGCGCTATCTTGCGCAGCAGGCTGACGCGAAGCGCTTCCTCTAGACCCTCATCTCCCGCCGCGCTGTCTCTGCGATCCTGCTCAGGTCCCCCACGGTCATCACCCGAATCGCCTCCCGCTCCATCGCCCGAACCCCAAACCGGTACTGCTCTTCATCGCCTGCACTCGTAATCGGTTCCACGATCGCAGTCAGCTCCAGTTCCGCCGCATCCACCCGCCGTACACCCTCGCGCAGCGTACTCGCCGAATACGCCAGGCTCTTCGCCGCCTCTACGTCCGCGTCCAGAGACACCGCCTGGAACATCTTCACCACGCCGTTGCGATAGCCACAGTCCAGCTTCAATGGGTCCCCAGCCTGCGTATACTCCGCCGCCCGAATCCTCTTCCGCATCAACCGCCAAACCCCTGCGCGCTCGAACTGCTCCCGCATCTGCCCCACGATGGCCACTCGCCCCGACGTCCTCCTTGCCCGTTCCACGACCTTCAGCGGCTCCACGTACAGCCGCATCAGCGCGTCCATCTCCGCCGACAGATTCTCAGCCAGCGCCCCACGCATCTCGCTCATCTGCACACTGTTCGAAAGCGAATCCTCGAGCACCGTCAGCACTGGCTTCACCGCCCCCACATCGCCCCCATGCAGCCGCTCCGCTATCTCCGACTCCAACGACTCCAGCAGATCGATATCCGCGTGTGCATCCATGCAGCGGACGCGGCTCCAATCGCGCGTGAACCGCACGTCCGCCTCCGCGCCTTCGGCCCGAAGCACAACGCCGATATTGGTGAACTCGCCCTTCGCCACATCCGGCACATACCGAATCAGGGCAAACTCACACCGCAGTCGCTCCGCCACAATCGCCTCCCTTGCCGCTCACACCATTTCCTTATGCAATCGCTCCGCCAAACCATCGCAACTACAACCACTTCGTGTGATATTGCCACCGCGTCGGTTGCATCATGAGATACTGCGCGACCCTCGGACGCGACGCTCGATTGGGGCTGCTTCCGTGCGGCAAGGAGTGATGCCAGATCACCAGATCTCCTGCATTCGCCGCAATCGCTTTCGCTCCGGGTTCACGGAGGATAGCCGTCCGAGGATCTGCACCCTCGGGCAACGACGCCAGCCAGTCTTCCAGCCTTCGATGAAACCCGGGATGGCACGTGAAGGCGCCCTGCTCCTCTGCCGTGTCGGCAAGATACAGGATGCCCTGCACCCCGAAGTAGTGCGGAGGAGCCAGCGTGGTATCCCAATGCATGTGTGGCCCAGGAAATGGCCATCCCGGACGCTCCGGGGGATTCAGTCCCGCCTGGTCGACCGTCACCCAGAGATCCTCACGCCCCCATAGCTGCGCAAACGCCTTGGTAATCCGCCGCGAGCGGCGATTGGCCCACATCGCAGGATGCTGGTACAGCGAAACCCATATGCTGTGGCCCTGATTGTTGCGGTACCAACTCTCCGGATTCTCCGGACTCGCGCCCAGGTACTCATACACCGCTCGCTCCGCATGCTTCGCCTGTTCCGGCGAGACCGCGTTGCGCAGGATCACATACCCTTGCTCATCCCAGTGCTGCAGCTCAGCTTCAGTGAGGCCCTCAACACCCTCCAGGCTGCCGACCGCAGATCCGACCTCTTCCCCGGCAAGCGCACGCCGCAGCCGATCCAGCTCGCCTTCGTCCATCGTGCCGTCGTTCTGCGCCATAATCCACGTCTCGAACGCTTCTAAGGAAGGACGCTCCCGACAGAGAAACTGCAATGTCTCGCGGAGCGGAAGATGCAGCCCGCTGAGCAGCGCGAAGTCCAGGTCATCGCTTCGCTCGCGTCTTTCAGACGCCTCGAGTTTTCGCCGCAGGTACTCCTGCAGGTAGTCAATTCCCAGCAGCGTGTTGCTCGTGATCGTAGCCACCAACCCTCCGCCGTCTGCCAAGCTACATCACCACGAATCCCTTCGTCCCGGGATTCGAAGATCGCGAGAGTCCAATCTGGGCTGACGCGATGCCCCAATTGGGAAACGGCTCCCGATCTGACACCCGGAACGCCTCCACCAGCTCCCGCACCCACGAACGCCGTTTCAACAGCATCTCCACCAGGCGCTCGACCTCATGCACGTCTCCGCCGTACCACTCCGGTGGAACGACCTCGGCAATCTCCCAAAGCCGCTCCCCTGGAAACTCCTCAATCGCACTCAACCAGGGTTCAAAGCTCTCCCAGCCACGCACCCTTTCATACACCAGGTTCCGCCCATACACCCCGCGCAACGGCGAGTTCGGAAAGCTCCACTCTCCCGCGTTGAAGCAGTATCCCTGGTCGATAAACACTGCGCGGTACCGCCGCTCCCGAGGCCTGCGCTCGAACACCGCCTGCCGTCCATTGCAGTTGCCCGTCCACTTGTCCACCAACAGCATGCCCGCAAACTCGCCCAGGTTCCGCACCTCGGCCATCTGCGACTCCGGCAGGTAGTCCACAACCTGCCCCGGCATCAACCCGCCAACAAACCGACTTCCGAATTGCAGCCCCGCCACACAAGGCTCCCACGCGCCCCGGGCCCCCTGCACCATCAACTGCGGACTCTTCTCCACCAGCCACGGACTCACCTCGACCACCTCGGTCTTCGGCACCGTCAGACCCACCGCCTCCGCGATCCGAGTCGCCAGTAACTCATTCGCCAGCACCCGCACATGCTGCGGATTGTTCCGGAACTTCACCACCCACAGCAGACCGTCGTCGCACAGCATCAGCTGACTCTGCGCTCCGCCCCGCATCCGCTGCACCGCTTGCACCGCAGTGACCGCCAAGCTTCACCCTCATCTTCTCTACATGGGCCTACTGGCGATTACTCTACCCCATCCCCGCGATTCGATCGCCTCGCTACCGGCACGATGGCTAACGCGAAGCACTCAGAACTTCCTCTCGCACCGCTTGCGCGATCCCCATCGCCATCACCAGGTCATCGTGCGATCCCGCTGTGGCACTCATCCGGCCATCGCGCCCCGCGACAAACGTCCTGCACTCTTCCAGCAGCCTCCGGCTCAGGAATCGCCCCGGAGCCTGCTCCAGCAGCACCCGCAGCCGGGCAATCATCTCCGGCCGCGTCGCCGAGCTCGTCAACCATCCCCGCTCGCCACCGCTTTCGTACAAGCGCGCGTATCGCTCCCTCGTCTCGAGATACGCCAGCACCGCGCTGCCGTGGTTGTTGCGCTCCACCGCCACCATCGCCCCGCCATACTCTCGTGCCAGCTCAGCTGACACGCTTGCCGTCTCTGCCGGTCCCAGCCTCTCCCGAAGCTCCGCACACTGCAGCCCCGTCCGAACCTCGATCACCTGCACCGCGGCGAAATCTCCATCCGCTCCGCCGCCCGCGCTATCCACCGCCACGATGTACTCTTTCGCGGCACGTGCAGCCAGCCATACCCACAGCGCCCCGTTCCGCCTTCGTTCCGCCGGCTCGCCCAGCTCCTCCAGCCGCCGCTCCAAAGCTTCCGCGTCGAAGCAGCACGCTCCGCTCGCCCGGAAGCAGCTCACCGCATCCTCCGCAAACTCCTGCGATCGCAACGCTCCGAAGCTCTTCTGCAGCCCCCGCCGGAACCCGATCTGAGCCTCGCTCAGCCCAGAGCGCTTGACGAGCTCGATCTCCGTCTCTCCCATCGAGGCCTGCGAAACCTCAGGCCCGACGTATCGCTCCTCCAGCCACCACGGAAAGAAGTGCCGCACTAGCGCCTCTGGTTCTCCAGCCTCATCGGTCCCCGCTCTCCACTCGTCGTAGAACGCCCCGTAAGCTCCATTCGGTGTGCTCTCCAGTACCATCTCGCCGTCCGGAACCAGCGCCGCTTTCAACCCTGCCAGCGTCTCCGCACCATCCCCTGGCCACCGGCTCACCTCGCTGCAATGAAGGTTCTGCAGGCTCACGCCGCGGCCCACACTCGCATCGCTTGCGCTGCCTACGCACATCTCGCTGTCGAGCTCCGGAAACACCATCCTGCCCACACTGGCCCGGCTCCTGCGCAACACTCCCTCACGCAGGTCTTCCGGCAGACCTTCCCACATGCGGTGTACTGTGCGGAACATTCCCTCCGCCGCACTTCGACTCTGCGCTACCAGCATCGACATCGTGCCAGGATGCGTAATCGTCCTCAGAAAGAATCTTCCCGACACCCATGTCGTCATGCCCATCTGCCGGGCCTTCAGAACAATGTTCCTGCGTCCGCACCGCTCTTCGAACCTTCGCTGCGCTTCGTTTGCCCGTAACCGGGCCAGGGCCCCTGATCGCCCGCGAACAACAAGCCAATGCCCCGCCACTCGGATGAGCTCTCCCGGCCTTTCAAGCCGGCGGCCGAGCTCAACCAGAGCCGCGATCTCACTTTCCCTCCCCACACACTCACCCCAACCCCGCCCGACTGCATCTTCCCGGAGAACGGAGAGACCCGCATCCTCGCCTCCACACGGGATGCGGGTCTCCGCTCCATCCGCCACAAACTATCCCCACGCGCTCACGCCGGAGACCCGTCGACGCTTCTTAGTGCGTCACCCAGCTGAACGTTCCCGATTGGTCCTGGCACACCTGCAGACTTCCATTCGTGCTTCCCGACCCCTTCGTGTACCAGAAGATGCCCTCGGTTGTGGAGCTGCAGGTGGGCTGCGTTCCAGACGGTGTCTCCTGCAGAGCACCCTGCTGTGTGAACTTTGCGACCACCCCCGTAGAGTTCTTGACGTCGAAGATGTCTCCCGTAGCAGTCGCGCCCTGGTTATAGGCAGTCAGCGCAGGGTTCGCATCATTGATGTTGTGAGTGGCTGTGACGCCATTGGTTCCGAACACGACATTGGCGTTGTTTGAGTTCGTCGGGTGATAGAGACCCGCCACATGCAGGCTGGCGTTCGTCCCGTCGAAAAACGCGCTCTTATTGGAGCCCACCATCAGATCGAGCACGTCACCTGTTCCAGCTGTCAGCTGGACCGCCATCGCAGCGACCGCATCCCCTGCTCCCACATTGCGCGACGCCGTTATCGACGCCGTCGAGCTGCCCTGCGCGACAGTACCGTACTGGCTGCCGTTGCTCGACTGAAGCGACGCAAACGGAAGCGTCGTGGGGATCACCGAAGTGCTGAGGGTTCCCGAGTTGATCTCGCTCGCTGCCAGGCTCTTGTTCGTCAGCGTCTGTGTGTCGCTCACGCCCACCAACGCACTCGCTGGTGCTATCAGCGACGTCCCCCACGCGTTGCTTCCCGCATACACTGCGACCCCCGGAGCACTCGGCCACGTCATGCTGCCGCCGCTCGAAGGGGCCGTCCATGTCCCGTCCTCTCGTAGGTAGCGGGTCGCACCCGCCGTCGCGCCCGGATCCGGCACCGCACCCACAGCATGGCTCGGCCCACTCGGGCCAAACACCGGAAGCCGCGCTGCAGCGATGGTTCCACTCGTGATCGACCCAGCTCCCACACTCCCCGTCAGTGTCGTTGCATTCACCGTGGTCGCATTGATCGTCGTCGAATTCACCGTCGGAGCCGTCAGGCTCGTGGGGCTCATCGAGTACATCTGCCCCCCCAGGCTCCATGTCATCGTGTTCGACTGCGGTGCGTAGAACAGGAAGTCCTCACCCACCCGCGATACCATATCCAGCACCGCATACGTCGAGTCCCATCGACCGCACCCATGCAGATTGCAGTTGATCCGCAGTACAGAGCTCGCGCCCGCATCGACCTCGAGGTCGTTGTTCCACACGCCCGTCGCCTTGTAAGCATCGTCCGGAGGACGATGCGTGCCGCCGGCTCCCAGATAGGCGCCGGCACCAGCTCCGTTCGCAATCTCCCAGCCGCGCGTGCCTGGTCCTACCGTTCCCCCATAAAACTTGCCCGCGCTCGAGTATTGGATCGGCTTCGGCACGAACTGCGAGATCAGCTCCGTGTCGGCATCCACCAGTTGCTGGTAGTAATGCGGCTGCTCCACAGCATCGCCCGTCGCCCATGCCGCCGTATTCGGTCCCAGCGTCAGCGTTCCGTCTATCGAGTTCGTTGCCGTGTCCAGCACGCTCACTACCTCGGCCATCGGATACAGCACGAACCCGCCATTCAGCACACTCGCCGTTCCCCCGGTTGTCGTGCTGTTCGCCCCGGTATTCGCATACGTGAATGTATTCGGCCCCGTCGTTATCACGAAGTAACTTCCGTTGTAACTCGAATCCGCCGCTCCACCAATCGTCAGCGTCAACCCGTTCAGGTCGACCGGAAGGTTCGCCGCCGTCGTCGCCGTCACTACATTGCCGCTGCGCACCAGCGAGGTGAGAGCACCGGTGTAGTTCAGAAATCCGCTCGTCGTGGCCGCCATCTGTGACGTCGAGCCGCCTATGATCGGCGTGTTCCCGTCCGCGTAGTACAAGCTCGTCGCGCTGATCGATCCCGCCACCGGAAACAACTGACGCAGGCCCATCACGGTATCCACAGTCTGCTCCAGCCCATAGCCACACAGACCACCCACGGCCAGCACAGCGCCCGTGTTATGGACCTTCGTCAGTGTTAGCTGCACATGAGTTCCGTCGACGACGCTGTAATTCGCCATCTCGAAGTTGGGGAACTCCTGGCCGTTGTTGACCACATCGGTCACGCACGCCACACCGCTCGCCGCCACCGCCGCCGTATTCGTCGCGAACCCGCTCGGGACGCCCGTCGTTGCAATACTCAACGTCACCGTCCCCGGCGATAGGTTCGCGGCCTGCGATGTCGCCGCCTGCGACGTCTGCAGGAACGTGCTCACCGGGAAGCTCGTCCCGCTGAACGTCGCGATGCCCAGGATTGTCTTGCTCCCCGACACGATCTGCCCCGTCGTGATCGTCTTCGCAGGGTTCTTATCGATCAGGAATCGCCCATCGCCCTCTGTGCCGCCGGCTGAACTGGCCGCCACGGTCACAGTCGTCGATCCCGTTGTGCATCCCGAAGCACATGTGCCGGCGAAGACGTTCGAATCCTCCTTCACCTGCAGGTCGAACGGGTGTGCTCCCTCATCTGCCTCGTCACGATATCCGCCTGACGATACCAGGAACATGCTGCCCGCTAGGCAGTCGCCCACGCTATAGCAGTTGATATCGTTGATGGCCTGTATATGCTGGCCCTGCGTGTTATAGATGCCCGTCATCTCCAGCACGCCATACGTGCTCTTGAAGTACGGCACCGTCTCAATCGACTCAGGATATTGGTTCGATCCGCCTGTCGCCGCCTGGTTCGACAACACCATGTCGCGTCCGTCCACGCCGCTCGCACCCGGACGAAGCACCTGAAATGCCGGCGCGGAGATCGTCTCTAACTGGTTCAAGCTGGCCGCCGCCGTCTCGTTCGATTGCAGCAGCAACGGATTCACCGACGTCTGGGACGTCGCTCCCATCCTCCGATCGATCACCTGCGTCTGAGACGCCATCGTGCTCACATTCGGCAGCTCACCACTCGCATACGTCGGCTCCACATCCACCGTGCATCCACCCGTACAAGCCGTAGAGCTCAACGCGTTCTGGATCCCATTGCTCCCGCCGCCGCTGACATACTGGCTCGCATATAGCTCGCCGTTCAGACTGTTCACCTCAAGCTGCGTCCCGGCCGGCTGCGAGACCACCTGCGTGCTCGACGGAAACAGGCTCACTTTCTGCCCCAGTCCCGCGGAAACTGCAGCAACATTCTCGTCTACGTAGTTCTTGTCTGCCGCCTGATTCGCACTTACGGGATCTGCCGGTAATACCAGCGGGCCCGTCATCGTATCGCCCGCCTTCAGCACATAGGGCGATGAGTCCGCTGGAGTCCCTGTCAGCGCCGCTGAAACCGCATTGTCCACATACGCTTTCGACACTGTCTGCATCGCAACCGTCGTGGGCAGCACACTGTTCGTAATACCCGCCAGCTTCGCCGGACCGCTGCCTGCCACCGCGTACGGGACCACCCAATACTGTCGGCTCGTCGTCCCGTCGTTCAGGTGGAACACCGCCGTGTAATAGTTCCCCATCGGCGTCGAATTGGCATTCGGCACCAGGGCAACACTCAGCAATCCGCCCGTTCCCAGGTTCACCGTTGTCGACCCAGCCGCCACCACCGTGCCACCTGTCGTCGTGAACGTCCCCCAGCTGATTACCACCGTACCGCCCGCAGCCGTCCCGTCCGCTCGGTACACCGTGTCCTGCACCATCGTCGAAGGAGCCTGCGCCACGGCGGCCATCAATCCCGCCGCCCATACCAGCACAAGCCCCACGAGCGTCAAACCTCGCGCTACTGCCCTCATCACCCCTCCAGGCTCAAGCCGCTGTCGGCCCATACCCAACTGCCCGTTGCAAAACAAATGGGGATGGACCGAAGCCCATCCCCGCATCCATTCGTTTTCCTGGTCCTTCTGTCATCCCCGAAAAGCATCTGCTTCTCGGATAGAGAGGCCCTAACTCGCCGCCGTCGTCACGACCGCCGGCTTCGGAGCCACCGCACTGAGCAGCAACGAGTTCACTGCCTGCGCCAGCTGCACAAAATCCGTATCCCCAAAGTGCCCCACCGACACCCCAATGTTGTGCGCCACCGCCAAGCCAATGTTCACGTAACCCAGCACCGTCTGCAGCTCTTCTTTTGTCATCGCTCTCCTCCATCTCCTTAACCCGAAACTCCCAGCCCAAAACTCAAAATCCGGCCAACATTTCTTCTCTTAACCCCGGCGCCACGGCCGCGAACGGCGAAGCCGCCAACGCGAAGCGCTTCGGGCCACGCCCGACGAACGCGAAGCGCTGCTCCCTTGCACCCTCATCCACGCTCCCGATACCATCGCCCTTAGGGCGTGGCATCATCGCTCCCCCGAAAGGCAGTCCATGGATTCCAGCTCTAACTCTTCGTCCCGGCGCTCTGAAGACATCGCGCTCGACCTGCTCAAGTTCGTCGCAGGCCACGCCAACCTCAGCCGCAGCACCACACCCGCCACCGGCTTCGGCATCCCGTCTTCCACCAAACCTGAAGACGCCGTCACCCAGATCTTCGAGCTCTACGCACGCTGCCGCGAAGCCGTCGAGTCCCCCACGTCCTCCACGAAGAAGTAGCCGTGCCGCCCATCCGCGTAGCCGTCATCGGCGCTGGCTCTTTCGGTCGCAATCATCTCCGCGTCTATCGCGAGCTCCAGGCCGCGCATCCCGATTTCGTCGAGCTCGTGGCCGTCGTTGACCTCAGCGAGCAGAACCTCGCCCTGGCCAGCGAACGCTTCGTCGTCCCCGGCTACGCCTCCGTTGACACGCTACTCGCAGCGAACCTTCGCCTCGATGCAGCCAGCGTCTGCGTCCCCACCATCCACCACGCAGCCGTTGCCGAACAACTCATCACCGCCGGCCTCGACGTCCTCATCGAGAAACCCTTCGCCGCCACACTCGCCGATGCCGATCGCATCCTCTCCTGCGCGCGCGAGCGCGCCCGCGTAGTCGCGGTGGGACATCTAGAGCGCTTCAACCCCGCCGTCACCGCCACCATCCAGCGCCTCAACCGGCCCATGTTCTTCGAGGCTCACCGCCTCAGCATCTTCACAGCTCGTTCGCTCGACGTCGATGTCGTCCTGGACCTCATGATCCACGACCTCGATATCGTCCTCTCCCTCACGCAGTCCCCGGTGAAGGAGGTCCGCGCCGTCGGCCTGCCCGTGCTCTCGCACAAGGTAGACATCGCCAACGTCCGCGTCGAGTTCGACTCCGGCTGCGTCGCCAACTTCACCGCCAGCCGCATCTCCACCGAGCAGGTCCGCAAGCTTCGACTCTTCCAACCCCGCCAGTACCTGTCGCTCGACTTCGCCCGACAGGAACTCCTCGCCATCGACGTCGCCGGCGTCACCCCCGAACAGCTGGCTCAGCTCGTCGCCGCATCTCGCAGCTCGCATCTTGCATCTTCAGGCCAGCACCCTTCACCCGGTCTCTCCCTGGAAAAGCTCGACCTCGAGAAAGCCGAACCCCTGCGCCTCGAGATCGAAGACTTCCTCCAGGCCGTGCGCGACCGCACCACTCCCCGCGTTTCTGGCGATGCCGGTCGCGCTGCCCTCGCCCTCGCCCTCGAGATCAACCAGCAGATCGCTGCCCACGCCCACCGCGCCGGCCTGATCTAGCCAGCCCATCGCTGGCCATCTCTGGCGGGGGTCATCCCGAAAGGGATCTGCTGGGCAAAGAAAGAAGCCAGAGGCGCATCAGCTCTCTGGCAACTCACAACTCGATCGAATGCTCGTCCGTTCCCGTTCCCCCAAGCAAAATGGGAGCCGAAGCTCCCATGCCTTTACTGCATCTTCTGCACCGTCATCCCGGGCTGAATCTTCGGTGGAATGAACTGGTCATCCTCCAGCACATCGTTCAGAGTCAGCTTCGTCACATCGATCTGCAGAGAATACTCATCCAACGGCCGCCGGATCGTGATCTTCGACGCAAACTGCTGCCCGTTGTACTCCTGGTAGTTCTCGTACTCCGCCTGCGTCTCCACCCGGCCCTGGGCGTCGAAGATATCCTGCCGGTACGGCAGCATCGTCACCCGGCTGATGTGGATCACCCGCAATGGCATCAGGATGTTCCCATCTTTCCGCCTCATTACCGTGAGATCGTAATCCGGCTCTTCCACCACGAACTTCTGTCTCGGCTGTTGCGGCAGCGTCCTCGTCGATTCCGTCAGCGACACAAATTCATCCGGCCCGATCCCGCGAATGAGCAGCGAATCCAGAAACACCGATGGCCGCAGATTCTCCAACCCGTTCTTCGACGGTGACGTCACTTCGTTCGTCCCGATGATCGCCTTGTTCCGCGGCGGAATGATCAGCGTAAATGTCTTGCCGTCGCTCACCATGTCCAAGGCCCGCGATCCAATCACCGGCAGCTGCAGAATCACCCGTAGGTCCGCCGGCTGGCGCACAAAGATGTATCCGCGAAACGACGTGTACGTCGTCACCGAACCCTCTTTGCCGCCACCCGTGCTCGCCGTGATCATCACCGACGCGCTCAGCGTCTTCATCGCCGCCGCACGGTCAGAAACCTGTTTCTCCAGCTCCTGCACGCTCGCCGTCTTGAACGTCTCGGGCGCCTGTACCTTCTGCACCGTTCGAGTCGTGTGGAAACACCCGGTCAACCCCAGGCAAACCCCCACAACCACAACCGGTAATGCCTTGAAATTCCTCATTCAGCCAGACCTTCAGTATATCGACTCACCATGCACCTCATGGGATGCACTGATACGTCCTCGAAATCCATCGATCACCCGCGAAGCCAGCCCGGCATCACGCCAACCGGTCGCGTCCCTTCAGCTCCCGCAACAGCCGTGCCGCACTTCCGCCCCGCCGCCTCGCCACCGCGGTTTTCTTCTGTAACAGCTCCGTCGCCAGCTTCATGTGCGCCGCGCTGCCCTTCTTCGCCACCCTTACAAAAGCCCCAAGAATCTCCCCGTACTCTGCCGCCAGCGTCTCCCGCATCAACTTCCGGCACCCAGAGGCCCGCATCTTACCGGCCTTCTCCCTAGGCGGCTCCCCAACTTCCCCCGTACGCCTCTTCGCCCTCATCACCACCCCGGCAAACAAAGAGGGCGGCAGACCCTCAGGTCCACCGCCCTCAGTTACATATCCAGAATAGCAGCCTCCGGCAACCCACTATGCCAGCAAAGTTCCGCAAATAACATCCATCATTGCAACGCGTTACGCGGCTCCGCCGCTATTGTCCCCCTTGACATGCCGCCAGAGGCTCGAGTAAACGCAGCCGCAGAAAGACCGCCGTCAAATGGTCCAGTGCTGCTCCATACCGCCGGATGCAGGTCCGCACACTCATTCCAAGCATCGACGCTGCCTCACCTTGCGTGTACTCCTGCAGCGCGATCCGCTTGATCAGGTCTTTCTCCCCAGCATCGAGTTCCGCCAGGCACCGCTCCACGTCGTAGCAGAAGATCACCACGTCCTCGAAGCTCCTCACCCGGTAGCTCGTCACATTGCCTCGAAACAGCGCTCTCCCCAGCAGGGACGGCACCCTCCCGGCCTCCATCGACAGCCGCAGGTAGCGGCGCAACATCGCCTCGGTGTACTTCCTATAGAACGCCAGTTCCGGCTGCGGGGCCTCTCGCCGGATCGCTGGCGTCGCCGCCACCGCCCACACCTTCGGCAGCGTTGATACCACCCCGCCCGTCGTTCCTTCCCTCACCTCTGCGAGGTCTCGGTTCTCAACCTTAGTGCAGCTCTCCGGCTGTGCTGCCTTCGTCTTCCATGCCAGTATCTTGCTCATTGCGCACCTCCCGCGACGACCGCCAGCTTCCGCTTTTTCCCAGGCTTCCGTTGCATCCTTGCCGCTGGAAATTCCGAAAGCCACAACGCGCATCCTCGGCAGTACACACCATCCGTCGCGGTCCGCGTCCACAGCGCCCCGCAGGCTTCACACACCTTCAATTCCACGCGAAAACGATTCATATTCCTTCTCCACGCACAGCCTTCCCCGGCGAGCCTCGTGATTTTGCATCGGTCGAAGGGGCTCGCTCAGAGGTTGAGCAGCCTCGGTCCGCTCGCAGTCAGGCTGTCTTGCCCAATCCACGGCACACCAAGGCCGGTTTGCGTCGCTCGACAAAGGTCCTTCCAGGAAAAATACTGCCGGACCTTTGCGATCTGGATCTCTCCCTATCTGTCCTGAAATAGAACCGGCTATCCCATTTCGGATAACTCGCCCCACTCGCCCGGGGAAAGTTCTGCGGTTATAGGCCCGGTCCCCCACGCTGTCAACGCCAAACTTCCGCGCACCGGCGAGCGTCCCGATCTTCTAAAAAATCAAACACTTGACTGAAAACATTGAGCTTATACGTGAGCTATTTCGCCTAATGTTCGCCGTGCTTAGGAGGCTTCGCTCCCCAAGTTCAATTCGGAACCGAGTTAGCCACAATTCCTTGCGCTTCAGGCTTCCACAACACAATCATTCCCGTTCCGGGACGGCCTTCCCCCCGTGAACACTCCAGACGCCGCAACGCCGCAGCCGTGCCCGCGAAGCTGCTGACACGAAGTGCTACCGGGCGAAGCCCGCTCGTTCTCGCTGTATTTACTTCTGCCCTGCGGCCGCTCGGTAGGCCTCGACATTGCCGGCATGTTCCTTCAGGCTCTTCGCAAACCTGGTCGCACCGTTCGCGTCCGCCACAAAGTACAGGTTCTCCGTGCTCGCCGGATGCACCGCAGCCGCCAGCGCCGCCAGTCCTGGGCTACAGATCGGCCCCGGAGGCAGCCCCGGATGCACATAGGTGTTGTACGGCGAGTCCGCCTTCAACTCGCTCTGATGGATCACGCCCGTCCAAGTCCCGTTCAGCAACGATGCATAGGTCACCGTCGGGTCCGTTTGCAACGGCATTCCCTGCGCCAACCGATTCTCGAAGACTCCGACAACCTCGGGTCGCTCACTCGCCAGGTGAACCTCCTTCTCGGCCAGAGACGCCATCGTCACTGTCCGGTTCACGTTCCCCTTCAGCCCCAGCCGCCGAGCCTCCACCGCAAACTTCGCCACCATCGTCGACAACATCAGCAGCGGCGTAGCGTGCCGCCCAAACTTGTACGTCGCCGGAAACAAGTACCCCTCAACCGACCCCGCCTGCGGATTCCATGGTTTCACCAGCTCCGTATGCTTCCGCTCCGCCGCCAGGAACTCATCCGCCTTCCCCAACCCTGCTGCCTGCACCGCAGCCGCCACGTCGAAGATGTTGTACCCCTCAGGAATCACAACCGTCAGCGTGAACACGTCCCCATGCTCGATACGCGAGTACACATGCCACAGACTATCCGGATGATCGAAGCGGTACTCCCCAGCCTTCAGAGTCTGTCGGCCATGCCGCTCCGTCTCAAGCAGCTTGAGCGCCTCAAACACCCAAGCACTGCGAATGACCCCCGCCTGCTGCATCTGCTGCGCAATCCCCGCAGTCGAGGTCCCCGTTGCAACCTCGACAAACTGCTCTGCCTTGGGTCCATACGGCATCAGCAGCTCAAACCCGCCCACTCCAGCCACCAGCAGGACCGTCAACAGCAGAATCGTCAGCAGCCTCATCGCACCCTCGTTCTAAGAATGCCACCGCATCCCGATTCGATCCGCATCCAATCCGACCCAGTGACGACCCAGCTTCCCCACCTCACAGCCAGTGACTCGAGACTCCAAGCTCAAAGCCCTAAATACGATCGGCACTTTCGTTGACAGCGCCCCAGCATGGCCAACCGCGCAGCCCCTGCCCTACAACACCCTGCTATGCCGATATCCAGCCGTCGTCAACGCCACTAGCAGCTCATCCACCTGCTCGCGTCCGCGTGTCTCCATCGTGATATCAATCGTCGTGTCGCCAAGGTTCACACCGTAATAAGCCCGGTTATACAGCGTATCCACAATGTTCACGCGATGCTTCGCGATGATCTCCGTCAGCTCCAGGAGAGCTCCCGGCTTGTCCAGCAGGTGAATCCGCAGCCGAATCATGCGGCCATCCTGCACCAGGCCTCGCTCGATAATCCGGCTTAGCAGCGTCACGTCAATATTGCCGCCGCACACCAGCACCGCCGTCTTCGTGCCCTTCGGCAGCGACGTTCGTTGCTGCAGCAACGCCGCCAGCGCCGTCGCACCGGCACCCTCGGCCAGCGTCTTCTCCCGCTCCAGCAGCGTTAGAATCGCGCTCGCAATCTCATCCTCTTCGACGGTGACGATCTCGTCGACATACTTCGCCACCACCGGATACGTCACATCGCCCGCGCGCCGTACCGCGATGCCATCCGCAATCGTCATCGCCGGTTCCAACGTCACCGGATGATGTTCGCGGACGGCCTCTTGCATCGAAGGAAGCTTCGCCGTCTGCACACCTACCACGCGAATCTTCGGGTTGCTCTCCTTCAATGCGCACGCAATGCCGCCAATCAGGCCACCGCCGCCGATCGGCACCACCACTGCCTCGAGTCCTGGCACCTGTTCCAGCAGTTCGAGCCCGATCGTCCCCTGCCCTGCCATCACCAGCGGGTCATCGAACGGATGGATGAACACCATGCCCTGCTCTTTGCACAGCCGTGTCGCTTCGTCGCAGGCCGCATCGTAGTTGGCGCCATGCAGCACGACCTCCGCGCCAAACCCGCGCGTCGCCTGCACCTTCACCAGCGGAGTCGTCAGCGGCATCACAATCACCGACCGAATTCCCCGCTGCGTAGCGTGATACGCCACACCCTGCGCATGATTGCCTGCGGAGGCAGCCACCACGCCGCGCGCTGCCTGCTCCCCAGTTAGCGTCGCGATTTTGTTCAGCGCGCCGCGCTCCTTGAAACTCCCTGTCATCTGCAGGTTCTCAAGCTTCAGGTAAACGTCCTGCCCTGTCATCCGCGATAGCGTTCGCGAGTTCGCACATGGCGAGTAATAGATCGATCCGGCCAGCCGCTCACGCGCCGTAAGCACATCCGCCAGACTCAATGACTTTCCGCTGCTCATCCTTCTATCGTAGCTCCGACAAAACAACAAAGCGCCACGGCAGTGGCTAACGCGAAGCGCTACCGGGCGAAGCCCGCTAACGGCGCAGCCGCTGCCCTCTGCTACTTGCTAAAGCTCGTCGCCATCTTCTCCGCGTGGCGCTCCAGCCCCAGCTCAATCAGCCGGTCGATGAGCTTGGAATACTTCACCCCACTAGCGCTCCACAGCTTCGGGTACATGCTGATCGAGGTGAACCCCGGCATCGTGTTGACCTCGTTTAGCACGATCTCGGCAGCCTTACCCTTCTTGCCCTTGCCCCGTGCAGGTGCCATGAGGAAGTCCACCCGCGCCAGTCCCGCGCAGTCGCAAGCCTTGAACGCCTCGATTGCCATCGCGCGAATCGTCTTCTCCTCAGCTTTCGTCAGCTCTGCCGGAATGATCGACACACTCTCGTCCGGGCCGCTCAGCTCGTACTTGGCCTCATAGTCATAGAACTCCTTCGCCGGAACGATCTCGCCAACCACGCTAGCCTCGACTACATCATTGCCCAGCACCGCCACCTCGAGCTCGCGAGGCTTCACCCCCGGCCCTCCCACGCCCTGCTCCACCACGATCTTCCGGTCGAACTGCGCCGCGAGGTTCATCGCCGCATCCAGCTCACTGCGGTCGTGCACCTTGCTGATCCCCACCGAGCTGCCCAGGTTCGCCGGCTTCACAAACACCGGATACTCGAGCGACTTCTCAATCTGCTTGCGAACCTTCTTCGCATCGGCCTTCCACTCGGCACGCAGCACTGTCACATGCGGCGTCACCGGCAGGCCGGCGGCCAGGAACAGCCGCTTCATCACATCCTTGTCCATGCCCGCGGCCGACCCCAACACACCCGAGCCCACATACGCCACGTCCGCCAGCTCAAACAAGCCCTGGATCGTCCCATCTTCGCCAAACGTGCCGTGCAGCACTGGAAACACGATGTCCAGCCCCGTCGTCGCACCCGGCTCCGCCGCAGCCGCCGCAATCGTCAGGCCACCATCGTGTTTGTCATCCTGAGCAACGCGAAAGACCTGCTTTTCGGCCGCTGGCGCGCCGAGCAACCCCTGCGCCGCCGTCCCCTGCAGCCAACGTCCATCCTTCGCGATCCCCAGCTCGACCACGTCATACTTCTTCCGATCGATTGCTTTCAAAATCGACCGCGCTGACTTGAGCGACACCTCATGCTCGCCACTCCGGCCTCCGAATAACACACCCACCCGCAGCTTCTTCTTCGCCATTCCCACAGCCTACGCCGCCGCACTCCCACATCAACTGAAAACTCAAAGCCCGTAACCCGAAACTCAATCACCCAATCTTTGCCTCTGCCTCCGCCTTCGTTCTTGCCTTTGCCTTTCTGGTTGTCCTTCCCGAAGAGAATCTGCTTCTCGAACCCACGAACAAGTGCGCCAGTGCAGCGAACGGCATCGTCACCCAAAACGCTAAGGGCCTCGCCCTCACGGACGAAGCCCTCTACTCTCTACTCACTGCCCTCTACTCACTGCTCCTACACATTGAACTTGAAAAATAAAATGTCCCCATCCTTCACCACGTACTCCTTGCCTTCCTGACGCAGCAACCCGGCTTCCTTCACCGCCTGCTCGCTGCCCAGTCGGAACAGATCCTCGCAGCTATAGCACTCCGCCTTGATGAACCCGCGCTCGAAGTCCGTGTGAATCACACCCGCTGCTCCCGGAGCCTTCGTGCCGCGCTTGATCGTCCACGCCCGCACCTCCTGCACGCCCGAAGTGAAGTACGTGATCAACCCCAGCAGCCGATACGCCGCATGGATCAGCCGGTTCAGCCCCGGCTCCTCCATCCCCAGCTCGGCCAGAAATTCCTTGCGCTCCTCCGGCTCCAGCTGCGAGATCTCGGCCTCCATCGCGCCGCAGATCAGCACCACCTCGCTGCCCTCTTCCGCAGCGCGAGTCTTCACCTTCTCCGTGTACGCATTGCCGTTTACTAGCGAGGCATCATCCACGTTCGCCACATACAGCATCGGCTTCATCGTGATCAGGAACAGGTCGCGTGCGACGAGTTTCTCATCATCGGTCAGCTCCGCGACGCGGGCGGGCTTGCCTTCACCCAGCGTCTCGCGAAGCTTCGTAATCGCCGACCACTCGCTCTTCTGCGCCGGCGTCGCACTCGCGCTCTTTGCAGCCTTCTCCGCCTTCGTCGCGCGCTTCTCTACCGTATCGAGGTCCGCCAGCATCAGCTCGGTGTTGATCACGTCAATGTCGCTCAGCGGATCCACCTTGCCCGCCACGTGGATCACTTCATCGTCCGCAAAGCACCGCACCACATGCAGGATCGCGTCCGTCTGCCGGATGTGCGACAGAAACTGGTTCCCCAGACCCTCGCCCTTGCTCGCGCCCTCCACAATGCCCGCGATGTCCACAAACTCCATCGTCGTCGGGACAATCGAGTTCGGCTTCACCATCGTCACAATGCGGTCCATGCGCGCATCGGGAACAGGCACAATGCCAACGTTGGGATCGATCGTGCAGAACGGATAATTCGCGGCCTGCGCCTCGGCGGACGTCAGCGCGTTAAAGATGGTGGACTTGCCCACATTCGGCAGCCCAACGATTCCACAATTCAATGGCATAGTTCGTCAGTATTCCTTCATCTCTATTGGAACATGCAGCCACGTTCCAATGGCATCTCGCCAACTGCCGTCTGGCATCTGGTCCCCAATTCCCCAACCCTACTCCGCCTCGGGATCCGTCCCCTCGACATCCACCGACTCCACCCAGGGCAGCCGTCGCAGCTCGCTCGCCAGCTCCTGCAGAGCCGCATTGTCCCGCGCATGAGACTCCAGCACAGCCTGCAGCAGCAGCGTTTGTGTCTCTTTGTTGCTCTCGGTACGCAAGGTCTTCAGGACGAGCGAATGATAGTCCGCGCCTTTTGTCAGCGCCTCCTCCGCTTCCTGCTGATGTCCTTGCTCGCACAACATCCTTAGCCGATAAAACGCGTGTGGGTTCAGCGCAGCCAGGGACCTCTGGTCGATGAAACGCGACAACGGCCGCAGCCCCGAGTTGATCCCTATCAGCAGCACTGTCACAAAGACCGCGTCCAGCAGCTCGCCCGCGCCCACGCAGGCGCCTACTGCCGCTGAGCACCATAGCGTCGCTGCCGTGTTCAGCCCACGCACGTTCGCCCCGTCCTTCATGATCGCGCCCGCACCCAGGAACCCGACGCCCGACACCACGTACGCAATCACCTGTGTTGTGTTCGGAGCCACCGAAAGCCCCAGGTCCACAAAGGTCGCCGCCCCCAGGCACACCAGTGTGTTCGTGCGAAGCCCCGCAGCCCGTTGCCGCCACTGCCGCTCCGCACCGATGCAAACCCCCAGCACCATCGCAATTACCAGGCGCACCACCGTCGTCTGTCGCAGGTACAGGACTGAGTGCTCGACCAACTCACGCGCCGGAGGCAGGATCATCGCAACCATCATCCCTGGAAGCATATCCCGCGCCCATCACGCCATCATGTACACGAAGTCCGCCGCCGTGCGCCGAATCGACCTGGCACCCGCTAGCATCTTGCTTAAGCCATGCAAATCGGAATCGATACCTTCGTGGAGCGCGTCGTCACCCCCGACGACCCCCTCGCCCGCAACTCCGCAGAACGCGTCGCCCAGCTCCTCGAAGAGGCTGAGCTCGCCGACCGCGTCGGCCTCGACATCTACGCCATCGGCGAGCACCATCGCGAAGAGTACGTCGCCAGTGCCCCGGCCATCCTGCTCGCCGCCATCGCTGCCCGCACGAAGAACATCCGCGTCGCCAGCGCCGTCACCGTCCTCTCGTCCGATGACCCGGTGCGCGTCTTCCAGCAGTTCGCCACCGTCGACCTCATCTCCAACGGCCGGGCCGAAATCATCGTCGGCCGCGGCTCCTTCATCGAGTCCTATCCACTCTTCGGCTACGACACCAAGTTCTACGACGAGCTCTTCGCCGAGAAGCTCGACCTCCTGCTGGCTCTCCGCGACGACGTCCACGTCCACTGGGAAGGCCACCATCGCGCCTCGCTCACCGGCCAGGGAGCCTGGCCCCGCCCCGTACAGAACCCGCTACCCATCCGCCTCGGCGTCGGTGGAACGCCCGCATCCTTCGCCCGAGCCGGAGCTCTCGGTCTCCCACTTACCGTCGCCATCATCGGCGGAGAACCCCACCGCTTCCGCCCGCTCATCGACCTCTACTACCAGGCCGCAGAGCGAGCCGGCCATGCTCCCCGGGGACAAGCCGGTTCCACCCTCGACGTAGCCCTCCACTGCATCGGCTACCTCGCCGACACCGACGACCAGGCCGCAGACCAGCTCTGGCCCGCCTATCAACACACCTTCTCCCGGATCGGCCGCGAACGCGGCTGGGGTCCTACCTCCCGTGCCGCCTTCGACGCCCAGCGCGGCCCCACCGGAGCCTTTCTCGTTGGCTCACCTGCTACCGTCGCGGCCAAAATCAAACGCGTCTCCACGGACCTCGGCGGCATCTCCCGTGTCACCTTCATGATCTCCGGAGGCACGCTCTCCCACGACAAGGTTCTCCGCTCCATCGAGCTGATGGGCACCCAGCTCAAACCTCTGCTTTAGCCCTGGCTCCGAATCGTCATCCTGGCCCTGAGCCTCGCGAGCGCCCAGATCGGTTCTTGCCTTTCTTGTTCTCATTTCCGAAGGAAATCTGCTTCCCTTCAATGCCCAATAGCGTCATTTGCATCTAGCAACCTCACGATTGGCAGCTCAAAGCTCGAAACTCAATCGAGTTTTCTCTCCAGTTTCCCCTCTCCCCGGATACCCTGTTCCCGAGGAACTCCACCATGCGCATGATCGTTCTCTCCGCAGCCCTGCTCGCCGCCACCCTGGCCGCGAATGCCCAGACCGCGCCTCCAACCCCCGGAATCGGCCCTGAAGTGAATCGCAGCTACAACGGCCTCAAGGACAACATCCTCAAGTCCGCCGACAAGATGCCCGCCGACCTCTACGGCTACAAGCCCACCCCCGACATCCGTGCCTTCGCGCGCATCCTCACCCACGTCATCGAAGCCCAGGTCCGCAGCTGCGGCATCGTCAACGGCACACCCGCCGCCGACATGCCGAAGACCCCCGCCGAGACCGCACCCAAGCCCGAGATCGTCGCCGCTCTCAAGGCCTCCTTCGACGCCTGCGACAAGGCCTACGCCTCCATCACGGACGCCAACGCCCTCGACCTCCTATCCGCCGGCCCCGTCAAGCGCACCCGCGTCAGCCTCCTCTGGGGCAACGTCTCCCACGACAACGAGCAGTACGCCCAGCTAGCCACCTACATGCGCCTCAAGGGCATCACACCCCCCAGCGCCTCCGAGAAGTAGCCTAAGCCTGATCTGATCGTTGTCCTTGCCCTTCTCGTTCTCAGCCTCGGAACGCTTCTGCTTCACCACCACGGCCACGTAATGAAGAAGGGGCGAGCCGAAGCTCGCCCCTACTTCATTCCTCACGCACGCAATTCCCTACGGATAAATCCTATTCAGTGTCCGAGCAAACGGAATCGTCTCGCGCACATGCTCCAGCCCGCACAGCCATGCCACGCAGCGCTCAATGCCCATCCCAAATCCCGAGTGCGGCACGCTGCCATACTTGCGCAGGTCGAGATACCACTGGAACGCTGCCAGCGGCAGCCCATGCGCCTCAATCCGCTCCTTCAATAGGTCATACGAGTCCACGCGCTGCGACCCGCCAATGATCTCGCCATAACCCTCCGGCGCCAGCACATCCACACACAGCGCCTTCGTCGGATCCTTCGGATCGGGCTGCATGTAGAACGCCTTCACCGCCGCAGGATACCGATGCACCATCACCGGTTTGTCGTACTGGCTTGAGATATACGTCTCATCCGGCGACCCAAAGTCGTCGCCATACTCATGCGGCTTCTCGATCTTTCCCGCCGCATAGGCTTCCTTCAGCATCGCGTGCGCCTCGTCGTACGTCAGCTTCGGGAACGCCCCCTCGCTCACGATCGCCTCCAGCTTCGCCTCATCCTTGCCGATCAGCTTCAGGTCCGCGCCACGATGTGTCTCCAGCACCCTCGTGACAATGTGCCGCAGGAATCCCTCGGCCATTTCCATCAGCCCTTCGAGGTCCATGTACGCGACCTCCGGCTCGATCATCCAGAACTCCGTCAGATGCCGCCGCGTCTTCGACTTCTCCGCCCGGAACGTCGGCCCAAACGAGTACACCTTGCCCAGCGCCAGCGCCGTCGCCTCGATGTACAACTGCCCGCTCTGTGTCAGGTAGGCCTTCTCGTCGTCGAAGTAATCCATCTCGAACAGCTCGCTCGTTCCCTCACAAGCATTCGGCGTCAGGATCGGCGGATCGGTCCGCGTGTACCCGTTCGTGTCGAAGTACTCCGCCGCCGCGCGCATGATCGTCGCCCGCACCCGCAGAATCGCCGACTGCCGCGGCGTCCGCACCCACAGGTGCCGATGCTCCATCAGGAACTCGACCCCCGCTTCCTTCAACTGGATCGGATACGGCGTGTCATCCGCAATACGCTGCGTCACCGTCACGTCTTCAACGTCCAGCTCATAACCCGACGGAGCCCGCGAGTCCGCACGCACCTTGCCAATCACCACCACGCTCGACTCGAGCGTCAGCCCCTTCAGTGTCTCGAACACTGCCTCAGGCACCGCTGCCTTCGGCACAATGCCCTGGATCGTCCCCGACCCATCCCGGAATGTTGGAAACAGCAGCTTGCCCGAGCTGCGCAGGTTGTACAGCCAGCCCAGCAGCGTCACACGCTGCCCTTCGTGCTGACCAATCGTGGCAATGGTTGTAATTGGCGCTTCGTGGGCGCTCGCAGCTTCAAGAACGGGAGGTGTAATTTCGCTCGACATACAGCATTAAGTCTACTCGCCGGGGCCACCAGCCAGCGTCCACGCATCCTTCGCGCGATCCGCCGTCACCACCGACGCCTCTCCCATGTCATAGGCAATCTCCAGCATCCCCACTGGAGCCGTCTTCACCGCCGCGATCTTCCGCGCCACGAGACCCCAGTCGATCTCTCCCGCTCCCGGCCACAGGTGCTCATCCCCCTTACCGGAGAACTGGCCGTGGTTGTCGTGCAGATGCAGTTCGACAAGCTTGTCGCCAAAGGCCTCAAATGCCTCCTCGATCATGCTCTGCGCGCCCTCGGCCCGGGCCTCGTCACCCAGCTCCGTCATCTGCGCATGTCCCAGGTCCAGGCAGAATCCCATCGTCGAGAAATGCCCGACCCGCACGATCTCTGCCAGGTGTGCCGGAGTCGCCACATCGTTGGTGAGGTTTTCGAGCAACAACTTGATCCCCAGGGGACCCGCGAACGCCTTCAGGTGTTCTATCGCTGTCATCGCGTCGTCGATCGCGCGCGTCTCCCACACATCGTCTTTCAGCCCCAGGTGCAGCACGCAGCTCTGGAACGGAACCTGCTCGGCAGCCTCCAACGCACGCTTCACCTCATCCATCGAGTCGATCCGCACGGACTTCTGCGTTGAGATCAGATTGATCGTCGGAGCAGTGTGCCGCGTCCAGTTCGCGCCATCGTCCGAAGAAAAGATCGGCATGTGCATCGTCGGGGTCACGTTGTTCGACCGGAACCAGCTGGCCAGATCCCGCACCGCATTGCGATCCGTGTAATCGAAGTGGTGCCGGGCCGCAAATACCTCGATCACCGCCGCGCCCGCGGAACGCAGCGTGTCCAGTAGGGCTGAGGTCAGCCGCTGCGGAAAGAAAACATGGGTCGAGATTCCGTGTCGCATCACTTCTCAAGTGTACCCAGCCAGCCCGCACAGGTTCTCCACGACCAGATCTTTGGGATCTGAACAAAAGGTGCTCGCAAGTAGAATGGCCACGCACCTCAACTCGGAGTCGCCGCGCATGTCGAATCGCCACACTCTCCTCCGTGCCCTCACGATCGCCGCCCCGATCGCTGCCTGCGGCCTCGCATTAAGCCTCTACGCGCAGTCCCCAACACCCGCCGAGCTGGCCCACATGAACCAACTCGCCACCAACTTTGCGCAACTCGACCGCTACGCCGCCGCCAATTCCGCTCTCCCTCCCACGGAAAAGGGCCGCATCGTCTTTTACGGCGATTCCATCACCGACGCCTGGGCCGGAGGCCACCATACCTTCTTCCCCCGCAAGCCCTATATCGGCCGTGGCATCAGCGGACAAACGACCGCCCAGATGCTCATCCGCTTCCGCCAGGACGTCATCGACCTGCACCCCGACGCCGTCGTCATCCTCGCGGGCACCAACGATATCGCCGGCAATACCGGAGATGTCACCCAGCAGCAGATCGCCGACAACCTCATCTCCATGGCCGAACTCGCCCACGCTAACCACATCCGCGTCATCTTCTCGTCCGTACTCCCCGCAGCCGACTACCGCTGGCGTCCCGGCCGCAATCCTGTCCCCAAGATCCGCGCGCTTAACGACTGGATGCAACAGTACTGCGCCACCAATCACTGCACGTACCTTGACTACTACACCGCTCTCAACGATGGTCAAGGCGGCATGAAACCGGGAACCAGCTCAGACGGCGTCCATCCCACCGATCAGGGCTACGCCATCATGGCTCCGCTCGCCGAAGCCGCAATCGCCAAAGCAGAAAAGCAGAAACCCTAACCTCGCGCACGAAACGAAAAGCCCCGGCTATGAACCGGGGCTTCGTCGTGTCCAGTTGTCCTCCTGAGCAAGATGCCGGGGACGAACGAGGGACATGCTTTTCCTCGAACCGCATACCTGTTTCGCTCATAGCTCGACAGAAATTGCTCTTGTCCCTCTCAGTACCCCGCAGCCTTCCCAAACGCATACCGGTAGTCATTCGCTCCCGCGAGCATACCCGTCTTCGGGTCCACCGAGATCAGCTCGCTATCACCCCAGACACCCGCAGTGTGCGCATCTGCTGCCCCCGCCTGCTTCACCGAATAGCCGCGCTCTTCCATCGCCTTCACCACATCCAGCGGAAACAGCTTCTCCACCTGCAGCTGATCCGGCATCCACTGGTGATGAAACCGCGGCGCATCTGCCGCAGCCTGCACGTTCATACCGTTGTCCACCACGCTGATGATGTCGTTCGCCACCGTCGTAATAATCGTCGACCCACCCGGTGACCCCAGCACCAGCCGCAGCTTGCCCGGCTTGCCACCCTTCGGCAACTCGCTCACCATCGTCGGCGTCATCGAGCTCAACGGCCGCTTGCCCGGAGCAATCGCATTCGCAGGCCCCTGGATCAACCCGAAGCCGTTCGGCATGCCGACCTTGCTCGCGAAGTCATCCATCTCGTCGTTGAGCACAAATCCCAGCCCCTCGACCGTCATGCCGTTGCCGAAGAAGAAGTTCAGCGTGTACGTGCTCGCCACCGCGTTGCCCTCCGCGTCCACCACGCTGAAGTGCGTGGTCTCGTTGCCCTCATGCACCTCGGTCATCGGAGGAGGCTCCGGCATGAACCCCGCTGGACGCTTCAAGTCCGCGCTCGGCGTCGCCTTCGTTGGATCGATCGTCTTCCGCCACGCCGCCGCATAGGCCGGGTTCGCCATCTCCTTCAGCGGCATAGCCGGGTTGTAGTCCGGGTCGCCCAGGAAGTCCGCACGGTCCATGTACGACCGCCGGAACGCCTCCGTGATGAAGTGCACCTGATCAGGCGATCGGTCCCCCGTCGCCGCACCATTCGGCCCAAGACGTGGAAGATCGTATCCACCCAGAATGTTCAGCGTCTCCAGCAGCACAATGCCACCCGAGCTCGGCGGAGGCGAAGTTAGCACTTCCAGCCCGTGGTACTGCCCTACGAGCGGCGCGCGCTCCTTCACCTCATAGCTCGCCAGGTCTTTGGCTGTAATCAGCCCGCCCGTCTTCGTCTCAAAGGCCGCAATCTGCGCCGCCATCGCTCCCTTGTAGAAATCCTCCGGGTTCTCCGCGATGCGCTCCAGCGTCTTTGCCAGCTCCGGCTGTATAAACCGCTCGCCTGCTTTGTAGAAATCACCGTTCCGCTGGAAGATCCTCTTGGACTCCGCAAACTGCGGCACGTTCCGCGAGCTCTTCATGTATGCCGTCTCCGGCTCGCTCAGCACATACCCTTCGCGAGCCAGACGAATCGCCGGAGCCATCACCTTCTTCAGCCCCAGCCGCCCATACTTCTTCTCCGCATAGGTCAGACCGGCGACCGACCCCGGAACACCCGCCGCCTTCGGCCCTGTCGTCGACAGCCCCTTGATCACATTCCCCTGCGCGTCCAAATACATGTCCGCCGTCGCCGCCGCCGGCGCCTTCTCGCGATAGTCCAGGAACGTCGGCTTTCCTCCACCCAGTTTGGTCGATCCCGGCCGGATCAACATGAACCCTCCACCACCAATGTTGCCCGCCTCGGGAAACACCACCGCCAGCGCAAACCCCACCGCCACGGCCGCGTCCACGGCATTGCCCCCCTCATGCAGGACCTCGAGGCCCGCGTCGGTCGCGTCATGGTGAACCGTAGTCACCATCGCATGCTTCGCCAGCACCGGCTCCTCAGACTGCAAAGGCACGGCCTGGCTCCAGCACGAATCCCCCGCGAACGAGACCAAAGCCAACATCGAAACGCCCAGCTGCCAGCGCCCAAAAGCCATGTGGTAATCCCCCTGCTGATCGGTGTCCTTAGCCTACAACGCCAGCTACTGCGGCTTCCTCTGTCACAAAGAAAACGGGCGTGGCCTCAGCGACCACGCCCATTGCCTTCAGATTCGCGAACGTTTAGAACGAGAACCGTGCTGAGAGTTGCATACGCCGGGCGGAGGTAAGCGTCTTGCTATAGACGCCCAGCTGGTTTCCATCCGCCGAGCCCGTGTCGAGCGAGTGAGAATCGAAGCGGACGCCGTTGGTCACATTGAAGACCTCCCACGCCAGCTCCAGGTTGTAGCGGTCAGTCACATTGACCACCTTGTGCAAGCCGGAATCCAGGTTCATATAGCCATCGCCAAGGAACCTGTTCCGCTCGCCAGCCTCTCCCGGGTACGGATCCCGCATAGCCGCGCGTGCCGCAATAGGATCGTCGAAGATCTGGGGGCTGCCGTTTGAGTCCACGTGCTTCCGCATCTTGATTGGCCCGGTCTGCACCTCAAAGCTCTCCCACTCCCAGTTCGTCGCCCATCCGTCACCGTCATAGATGGAAAACGGCAGGCCACTCGACGCGCGGAATATTCCGTTCAGGTTCCAGCCTCCCAGAACTGCATTCATCAGCTTGCCCGAACTTCCTCCGAAGGCGCGGCCATGCCCATAGGGCAACCCCAGCACCCAGTCGGCTGTCACGAGATGACGCGTATCGAAATCCGATATCGCGTAATTCTTGCGTGGATGCCAGGCATCCAGCAGGAACCCGAACGTGTAGTTGGTGTTGATCGCATTCGACTCGGAATCCGAACCGAGGTCGAGAGACTTCGACAGCGTATAGCTCACATCGAACTGCACCCCATGTTTCATTGGGTGCTTCAGGATGAACTGTCCCGCGTTATAGCTACTGGTACCATTAGACGTCGTGGCGTACAGCGACGAGTACTGTAGCGGCCAGTAGCGACCGACCTGACCACCGCAGCCCGGATAGCAGAAGATGTCCATGTCGTCCAACGCCGCAGTCTCATTCCCGCGCACGTACTGCCACAGGTCGTTGTAAATATTCTGCGTCGCAGAGTTCCCGACCGCTCCGTCACCAGCGGTATCCAGCCCCGCGGCGTCTGGGAACAGATCCTCAAAGTATGGAATCGCCGCGACTGTCGTCGCACCAGCGTCCACCTGCTTCGAGAGAATCGTCCCGGCCGTGTAGTAATCCATGTGACTCTTCGGATCCACCAAGTTCAGAGGCTGCGCCAGATCCATCGCTTGCAGAATGTGCCGTCCAAGGCGTCCCACGTAAGCCGCTTCAAACTGGAAGCCACCTGGCAGCTCACGCTGGATCGACAAGTTCATCGCGTACGAATACGGCGACTTAATATGGTCGTCGATGCCATTTGTAATCGCGAACCCGGTCGTATTCGGATCATCCGATGGAAGCAGCGGGTAAGAAACGGTGCTGCTTGATGCCGGAATCAGACCGGGTAGGTTGTGCAGCCCCGTGAATCGTGGCGTTGTGTCGGCCGTGAGAACGCTGGCGGGATTGCTCAGCGAGCTCAGCAGGCCAAAGGCACCGCCGCTGCGGGTATAGTTTGCAATCAGACCCTGGCCGAAGTGGTCGTAGTACATGCCGAAGCCAGCACGGATCGAGCTCTTGCCCGCGCCGCCAAAGATCGCATGCATCAGGGAGTTATCGCTGCCGCCGGGAGAGTATGCAATCGCGAAGCGAGGCGCGAAGTTATTCCAAGCCATCGGGTATAACGGCTTGCCACCCCGAGCTTGCCCCGACGGGGCAAACGAGATTTCCGGCTGCACGCTGTTGCCGATCGCCGCCTGCTGGCCACGTGTCACGAACCACTGATGCATGTCGATCGTCGGTTGCACCTGCTGCCCATAGATCTCATACGGCGTCTGCTGGATGGTGTGTCGCACACCCAGTGTGATCGTCATGTTCGGAATTGGCTTGAAGGCATCCTGGACGTACCATTCGGCCTCGTTGGAACGGAAGCTCAGGGCGACCGGGGCGCCCTGTGCGAGCAACGTTCCCGTTTTGCCGTCCGCCGAGAGATGGTAGTTGTAATGGTCTGTCTCGTCGTTTGTCAGACCCGCGATCTGCGAGATCGCAAAGTCATAGTTCGTCGTGAAGTCCGAGCTGACGTTCGGATAACCGAAGGCCGCAGGATCGAAGGTGCCTCCAGTGCCGGCGAAACCACTGTCCAGCATCCAGAACACATTCGCCTCCGCCGAGTTATAGGAAAACGACGTCGTGTTGTTCTCGAAGGTGTAGTGCCGGAAGTTGCCGCCCACCTGGATGGTGTGGCGTCCCTTCGTCCACGTGAAGTCGTCAATGACATTGGTCAGCGGCACGACCGTGCTGCTGTTGCGGGTCGACCCTTGGGGCAGATCGAGGCCGCGGAGGTCCGTAAACGACTGCGTCGAAACGCCAAGCGAGGCATAGCTTTGCCGCACGAAGCCATACCGAAGATTGTTTACCTTGTTCTGCGAAATCGACCACGTGTAGCTCGCCAGGATCCCCTTCGAGTCATCGGTGTTGTGGCTATTGGGGGGTTGTCCAAGATAGTAGGGCGCGAGGAATTCGCTGTCGTTCTGCATGCTGGCACGAACGTAAAAGCGATGCTTGTCGGAGGGGTTGAAATCGATGCGTGAAACATACACGTTG
This sequence comes from Bryocella sp., assembly GCF_058498515.1. Classification (NCBI taxonomy): domain Bacteria; kingdom Pseudomonadati; phylum Acidobacteriota; class Terriglobia; order Terriglobales; family Acidobacteriaceae; genus Bryocella; species Bryocella sp. The sequence goes on along the minus strand of NZ_JBMHYI010000047.1, from coordinate 486,906 downwards.
TCGACCGTCGGCGTCGACGTCGAGAAGGTATAGGATCCCGAATTGTAGCCGTCCCCCGTTAGAAATCCGTTCGGCAGGGGGTAGCTGTTGTTGAACAGCGATAGCACCGACGGATCGTCACCAGGGCCCTGGGGGCAAGTGCCGTTGGCCGAGCAGTTCGGGTCCATCGCGGCCACGTCGCTGGGAGCCAGCACCGTAACGCCGCCCGAGTCGTCGACATAGGTCACGTAGCCGGCGCGGAAGCTCGCCGTAGGCACGGTTCTCGTTACCGTCGTGGGGCTCTTCTGCCGGAATCCCTCATAGTTGCCAAACAGAAACAGCTTGTCCTTGATGAGCGCGCCCCCGAGTCGGGCGCCGTACACGTTGTAGATCAGGTTCGCAGGCCGGTTTGCTTCGCCTTCGGTGATCTGCGCGGACTTCGCGAACCAGTCGTTGGCCTCGCCAATGCTGGTGCGGTTGTAGTCATATACCGATCCATGCAACGTGTTCGTGCCGGAGCGCGTCTCTAGGTTCACCTGTCCGCCTGAACTCCGCCCCTGATCCGCATTCGCGTTCGATGTGGTCACACGAAACTCTTCCACTGAGTCCAGCGGAGTGCGCAGCACGCCCGTAAACGCCGCCGGATAGACCTGGTCATTGTTATCCACGCCATCCAGAGTGATGTTCGTCTGGTCCGCGCGAGCTCCACTCACCACACCGTTGCGGCTTTCACCCGAAGTAGTGTTGCCGATGTACAGCACGCCCGGCTGGAGAGCCATCAGCGATTCGGGGCTGCGTGCTTCCGATGGAAGCTGCATCACCTCTTCGTTGTTGATCACGTTGCCCATCGTCGCGTCGGTCACGTTGACACCGGCGGCTGTGGCTTGTACTTCCACCACCACGCCTGCCGCTCCAACCTGCATCTTCGCGTTCACCGTCGCAGGTAACGAGACCTGCAGCGTCGTCTTCACCGCGTATTCGGAAAAGCCCTGCGCATCAAACGTGACCGTGTAATTGCCCGGCGTCAGCTGCTGGAACGAGTACTCGCCCCGGCCATCCGCCTTGATGACTGTGGAGTACCCGATTGCCGGGTCCACCAGTTTGATCGTCGCCCCCGGAATTGCGGCTCCGGAGGAGTCCGTTACGACTCCCCGCAACGAAGTGGTTGCATTCTGCGCCAGTGCCGCACCAGCCGCCACTAGCCCTACACCAGCCAAAACATACTTGCGCCAAACAACCGCATCGAACCTCCTAAAGGTCAGGCAGCAGTTGGAAAATGCGAGATCCTTCTGTTAGGGACAGGTGAGCCCGCAGTAAATTTCTGTTGTGATCTGGTCACTATAAACGGTATCGGCCAGCCGAAAAACGCTCCGCTGCAAAAGAAGTTCGTGCCACGAAAACGCCCGTGCCAAATGTGGCATTGGCAGTTTTGAAGCTAATAAAATATGAGCGTCTTCTACTCACTATTTGCATCCGCTGGGCCGAGAGCTTCGTCCAATAGGACGTAATGCTCCGCTTTCGAACCTATGTGTCGGCAAGCAAGAGGAAGGTCAAACTATGGCAATCAAATGGGATAAGCTCACCGTTAAGTCTCAGGAGGCCCTCCAGGCCGCCCAGGGGCTGGCCGCTGGGAATGGCAACCCTGAGGTTCTGCCGCTGCACCTGATGTCTGCTCTGCTCGGGGACAATGAGGGGGTCGTCCTCCCCGTCCTTGAGAAGGTGGGCGTCCCCGTCCAGCAGCTCACCACGCAGATTCATCAGGCGCTCGACCGCCTGCCCAAGGTCCAGGGCGCTGCCCAGCAGCCCGGCCTCGGCACCGCACTTACCAAAGTCCTCGATCAGGCCTTCAAAGAAGCCGACAACTTCAAGGACGACTACGTCTCCACCGAACATCTGCTTCTTGCTCTGGCTCAGCAGAAGGGCGATTTAGTTCGCGACGCTCTGGCCACCCAGGGGGCGGACCACGCTGCTATCCTCAAGGCCCTGCAGGCCGTCCGCGGCTCCCAGCGCGTCACCGATCAGAACCCCGAGGGCAAGTTCCAGGCTCTGGCCAAGTACGCCAAAGACCTCACCGAACTCGCCCGCCGCGGCAAGCTCGACCCCGTCATCGGCCGCGACGAGGAGATCCGCCGCGTGATCCAGGTCCTATCGCGCCGCACCAAGAACAACCCCGTCCTCATCGGCGAACCGGGCGTGGGCAAGACCGCCATCGTCGAAGGCCTCGCACGCCGCATCTTTCAAGGCGACGTCCCGGAGATCCTGCGCGACAAGCGCGTCATCTCGCTCGACCTCGGCAGCATGCTGGCCGGCGCCAAGTTCCGCGGCGAGTTCGAAGACCGTCTCAAGGCGGTACTGAAGGAGATCGAGGAGTCCAACGGACAGGTCATCCTCTTCATCGATGAGCTCCACACCCTCGTCGGCGCAGGTGCGGCCGAAGGAGCCATCGACGCCAGCAATATGCTCAAGCCCGCCCTCGCGCGCGGGGAGCTCCGCGCCATCGGCGCAACAACCCTCAACGAGTACCGCAAGTACATCGAGAAGGATGCCGCGCTCGAACGCCGCTTCCAGATCGTCTACGTCGGCGAGCCCAACGTCGAGGACACCATCGCGATCCTCCGTGGCCTCCGCGAGCGCTACGAGACGCACCACAAGGTCCGCATCAAGGACTCCGCGATCGTCGCCGCAGCCGAACTCTCGCATCGCTACATCTCCGACCGATTCCTGCCCGACAAGGCCATCGACCTCGTCGACGAGGCCGCTGCCGCCCTGGCGATCCAGATCGGCTCGGTTCCCGTCGAGATCGACGACCTCGAACGCCGTGCCACCTCGCTCGAAATCGAGAAGAACGCACTCACGCGCGAGAATGACCCAAACTCCCAGGCCCGCCTCACCGAGGTCGACCGCGAGCTCGCCGAAGTGCGCGAGCGTGCCGCAGGCCTTCGCGCCCGCTGGCAAAAGGAGAAAGGAGCGATCGGAGAGATCGCCTCACTGAAGGAAAAGCTTGAAGCCTTGCGCTTCGAAGCCGAGCAAGCCACCCGCAAGGGAGACCTCCAGCGGGCCGCGGAACTCCAGTACGGAGAGATCCCCAACCTCGAGCGCCAGCTCCAGGGCTTGACGTCTACCCAGGACGGTCTCGTCGCCGCCGAGAAGTCTCTGAACAAGGACACCGGCAATCGCCTCCTCAAAGAAGAGGTCGACGAGGAAGACATCGCCAGGATCGTCTCCAAGTGGACCGGTGTACCCGTCGCCAAGATGCTCGAAGGCGAAGTCCAGAAGCTGACGCAGATGGAAGACCGCCTACGCGAGCGGGTCGTCGGCCAGGAGGAAGCGCTCACCGTCGTCGCCAATGCGATCCGCCGCAGCCGCGCGGGCCTCAGCGACCCCAAACGCCCCATCGGCAGCTTCATCTTCCTCGGACCCACCGGCGTTGGCAAGACCGAAACCGCCCGTGCGCTCGCGGAGTTCCTCTTCGACGACGAGCAGGCCATGGTTCGCATCGACATGTCCGAGTACATGGAGAAGCACGCCGTTGCTCGCCTCATCGGAGCGCCTCCGGGATACGTCGGCTTCGACGAAGGCGGCCAGCTCACCGAGGCCATCCGTCGCCGGCCCTATGCCGTGGTCCTCTTCGACGAGATCGAGAAGGCCCATCCGGATGTCTTCAACGTTCTGCTCCAGGTGCTCGACGACGGCCGCCTCACCGACTCCAAGGGCCGCACGGTCGACTTCAAGAACACCGTGCTCATCATGACCAGCAACATCGGTGCGTCGAACCTGTCCACCGCATGGGCCCAGGGAGAGCAAGGTTTCAACGACGCCAAGGAGCGCGTGATGGACGAGCTGCGCAAGCACTTCCGTCCCGAGTTCCTCAACCGCGTCGACGACGTGGTCGTCTTCCACCCTCTCGGGGAGTCGCAACTCGAGCACATCGTCGACCTGCGCCTCGATGACCTCCGCAAGCTGCTCGAGCCTCGGCACATCACGCTGGAACTCACCGAGGCCGCCCGCAAAGCCATCTTCAAAGCTGGCTACGATCGAGCCTATGGCGCACGGCCTCTGAAGCGAGCGATCCAGCGCCTTGTCCAGGATCCCCTGGCCATGCGAATCCTTGATGGCTCGGTCCAGCACGGCGACACGGTGAAGATCGATGCCCAGGATGGGAAGCTCACGTTTGCCCCAGTAAACCGCTAAGTCGACACGAAGGGATACAAGGGCATCACGTCAAAGGCCGGAGCGCATGCTCCGGCCTTTCTGTCTTGCACGCTGCCAGAACGAACGAAGAAGACATGCATGCCCATCCACGCCAGCTAGACTATGTGCACGGAGACGAAGCTTGGAAGCCACTTTACCTGTCACAGGGAACACCGAGCACACCCGACCCGAGAATCGAGCCTTCTACCCTGCCCTCGACGGCCTCCGCGCCATCGCTCTTGTGCTCGTCGTGCTGGAACACTATCGCGGGATTCCTTGGGGCTGGACCGGAGTAGACCTCTTTTTTGTTCTGTCGGGCTTTCTCATCACCGGCATCCTATACGACTCCCGCCACGATGCTCACCGTATCCGGAACTTCTACGTGCGCCGAACGCTGCGTATCTTCCCGCTGTACTACGGTGTCATGTTCGCGATTCTCCTTTCCATCCCTGTGTTTCACTGGCAGCTCACCTGGGGATGGATCTCGTGGCCCCTCTATGTCGGCAATTTCCTCCGCTACCTGCACCCTCAAGTAAGCGGCACGCCCTGGGAGTGGCTCGTAGACTTCCAGCCCACCGGCTCCTGGCATGGTCATACCGTCCGTCTCTACCTCGGCCATTTCTGGTCTCTCTGCGTCGAGGAACAGTTCTATCTTCTCTGGCCGTGGATGGTCTTTGCGCTCAAGAGCCGCCGCAGGATCGCGGTGCTATGCGCCGCATCCCTTCCTCTCTGCCTGGCCATGCGCCTGGCAGCCTCGCATCTTGCCCCTGCGTGGATGCTGAATGACTATCTTCTCTACTGTTTCCCCCTGTTCCGCGTGGACTCGCTGCTTCTCGGCGGTTTGCTCGCAATGCTCATTCGTGGCAGTCACCGCGAGCTGCTGTTGCTCTTCGCTCGCCGCGCCCTGCTTACATGCGTGCTGGCCGGTGCTCTCTGTGCGGCATTTATTCCTGCGGCGCGCATCTTCCTCCCCCGTTATGCCGACCCACCTTGGCGTTTTACCTGGGGCCTCACAGCTGTCGATCTCCTCGCCGGGATGCTGCTGCTCGCGGCCCTCGATCACACGACCCCTGTCTTCCGTGTGCTTCGGCTTCGACCCTTGCGCTGGCTTGGCAGGATCAGTTACGGAGCCTATGTCTTCCATGACATCTGGCACTATGAGCTATCCGCGTGGCTCGAAACGCTTCCGCCCGTCCACCGCTCCTTCAACATCACCGCCCTTGGCTTGGGCTTGACTATCCTCGTGGCCTGGCTCAGCTTCCGCTTCTACGAGAGCCCCTTCCTCGAACTCAAGGAACGCTGGACCGTGCGAGGCAAGATCACCCGGCCGCCCTCCCTGGCGTCATCCAAGTCCTGACGGGCGTGCACACCACGGAACAGTAACATCGGACGCGCAAGCCGCATCCAACCGCATCTCTGGAGCAACTCGACGATGACTGTTTCCGCCCCACCCGAATCCGCACAGATCCCCGGCGAAAGCCGCCACCTGCCCGAGCTCGACGGTGTTCGCGGAATCGCCATCTATGGCGTTCTCATCTCGCACGGCGTCAACTTCCTTCGTCTCGTCTCGCTGGACACCACATGGGGTCTTTTGACCATGCGCGCCCTTCTCCCCTTGTGGGGAGGCGTCGATCTCTTCTTCACCCTCTCAGGCTTCCTCATCACCGGCATCCTTCTCCGCTCGCGAGAGCGCCCTACCTACTTCCGCTCCTTCTACGCCCGCCGCGCCCTGCGCATCTTTCCCATCTACTACGCCTTCCTCGTCTTTCAACTCTGCCTCGGACTGGTCTTCCATAAGCTGGGGCGCGTTCTTCCTCATCGCCCGCTGGAGATCGCCTCCTACTTCTTCTACCTGCAGAACTGGCCCATCTTCTGGCTCGACTGGACCGGCATGACCGGCATCATGGGGGTCTACTGGAGCCTCGCCGTAGAAGAGCAGTTCTACATGGTCTGGCCCACCATCATCCGTTTTTTCAGAGCACGCCTTCTTCTTGGCCTCTGCATCGCAGGCTTCCTGCTCGGCTGGGTCGAACGCTATTTCCTCATCCAGCGCCATGGCATCGTCATTGGCGTGCTGCAGTGGCCCTTCTCGCGGCTGGATGGTCTCTTCCTGGGGGCAGCCATCGCGCTCTATCAGCACATCTCCGGCAGGCGAGTGCCCTTGGCCTGGGCCGCAGGACTCTTCGCCGCCGGAGCCCTGCTCTATGGCTACGTCGTCGTGCTCCATCCAGACGAACTGGCTGGCTCAGCCCTTCACATCTGGACCTCGGGCGTCTCCGGCTTCGCGCTCATGTCCGCCGGCCTCATCGCCGCTGCGCAGCACCGCCCGCCCTGGCTGCATCGCATTCTCACCCTGCCTCCCCTCACGACCGCGGGAACGTATAGCTACGGCATGTATGTGTACCACCTCGTCATCTACACGTTCTTTGCCACCTTCATCACTCATACCGTGGTGCCCATCTTCGGCCTGTATCCCAATCCACTCGTCTGCTTCCTCGGGATCCTCGCGGCCATCTTGCTCACCATGGGCTTCGCAGCTCTCAGCTTCCGCTTCTTCGAGCGGCCCATCCTCTCGCTGAAGCGATACTTCCCATCGCCCTCCGCTCCGGTATAGCTCGTATCTCTTCGACTCCCGGCCGCTGCACGCCCTCGGCGAGGTACGCTTGCCGTGCGGTACCCTGTGGAGGACTCGCCGCCGGCCCACGCGCCATCGTCTTCCGGTGAAACATGCACGCGGAAGACTCGTCGAAGATTCGGAAGAACATGCCTGGAACTGCCCTCATCATCGGAGCCGGACCTGCCGGCCTCACTGCCGCACTTGAGCTCCTCCGCCGCACAGACATTCAGCCCATCATCCTCGAAGCCTCGCACGAGATCGGCGGCATCTCCCGCACCATCCGCTACAAAGGCAACCGCATGGACATTGGGGGCCATCGCTTCTTCTCCAAGTCCGACCGCGTCATGCAGTGGTGGATGGAGCTGATGCCACCCGAGCACACCGACTCCGAGCAGGTCGCCATCAGCTACCAGGGCAAACAGCGCGTCGTTCCGGTTCCCGCGGACGTACCCAACGAACCGCCTCTGCGTGGCATGGGCCCGCTGCGGCCACACACCACGCGACAGGACGAAGAAGCTGAGCCCATGGCCCACGTCGTCCCGGTCGTCGCTCCGCTCGACACGGCGCAGCCTTCCGACGACCTCGTCATGCTCGTTCGTCCGCGCAAGAGCCGTATCTACTACCTGCGCCGCTTCTTCGACTACCCCATCAACCTGTCGAAGAACACCATCGAAAACCTCGGGCCCACGCGCATGACGCGCATCGGCGTCAGCTACATCTCGTCGCGTCTCTTCCCCATCAAGAACGAAAAGTCCCTCGAAGACTTCCTCATCAACCGCTTCGGCAAGGAGCTCTACCTCACCTTCTTCAAGAGCTACACCGAGAAGGTCTGGGGCGTGCCCTGCGATCAAATCTCCGCCGAGTGGGGAGCGCAGCGCATCAAGGGACTCTCCCTCACCACAGCACTCAAGCACTTCGTCAAAAAGGCCTTCAGCGCCAAGCCCAAGTCGACGGGCAGCGCGACGGGGGACCTCGCCCAGAAGGGCACCGACACCTCCCTCATCGAGCGCTTTCTCTATCCCAAGTTCGGCCCCGGCCAGCTCTGGGAGCACGTCGCCGATCAGATCGTCGCCAAGGGTGGCCAGATCCACATGGGCTGGACCGTCGATGCCATCGAGGTCGAAGGTCAGCGCATCATCGCCGTCGAAGGCCTAAGCGACACCGGCGAGCGCCGCCGTTTCTCAGCCGACTACTTCCTCTCCACCATGCCCATGCGCGACCTCGTCCGAGCCATGCGAACGCCCGTACCGGAGAACGTCCGCGAGGTCTCGGAAGGCCTGCAGTATCGCGACTTCATCACCGTCGGTGTGCTCGCGAACAAGCTCGACGTCAAGGAGTCCGATGGTTCCCTCATCAAGGACACCTGGATCTACATCCAAGAGCCCGACGTACAAATCGGCCGCCTCCAGATCTTCAACAACTGGAGCCCCTACATGGTCTCCGATCCCACCAAGGTCTGGATCGGCCTCGAATACTTCTGCTACGAGAGCGATCCGCTCTGGTCCATGCCCGACGACGAGCTGAAAAAGTTTGCCGCCGCGGAGCTCCAGAAAATCGGTATCCTGCGCACATCGGAGGTCCTCGACGCCCACGTCGTCCGCGTGCCCAAGACCTACCCCGCATACTTCGGCACCTACGAGCGCTTCGACGAACTCCGCAGTTTCACCGATAGCTTTGACAATCTCTTCCTGGTTGGCCGCAACGGCATGCATAAGTACAACAACCAGGACCACTCGATGCTTACCGCCATGGCCGTCGTCGACGGCCTAGCCGCCGGTCACGTCGATAAAGCCTCACTCTGGTCCATCAACACCGAGCAGGAGTACCACGAGGAGAAGAAGTGATGAAGAAGCTGATCCTCTGCCTCATCGTCGGATTCGTGGCCTTCGCTCTCTTTGCCCGGATGCGCCTCTTCATGCGCGACCCGCTCGCCAGCGTCACCCACAACGGCGTCAAGGAAGACGGCGCCCAGGTCTACATCAACTACGCGAACGACGTGCTCATCGAGAACGACCACGCACCGATGTACGTCCTGCTCATCCAGCACGGCAATAACATCGGCCTCCCGAGTGAGCTCCATTGCCTGCACCTCGTAGCCTGCCTTACCGACGCCGATCAGGCCTCGCTCTCCGGCGGCTGGAACATCACCGTCGACGAGATGAGCCGCCAGTTCGTCCGCTACCACAGCGCCAAGAAAGATGCCGCGTCGGACACGGTGATCACGCTCTACTGAGCCGGATCACGCCGCATCGCTCGTCTCCTCGCACTTCGATCCCTGAAGACCTCGCACCTCTACCGCTCTGACAAGGACTCCAGCATCTTGGCGACCGTCCGCAGCAGCAAAGGATGCACCATCTCCGGCGCGATCTCCGCGAGCGGCTCCAGGACGAATCTACGCTCCTGCATCGCAGGATGCGGCAGCGTCAGCTCAGGCTCATTCATCACCACGGAACCGTACAGCACCAGGTCCAGGTCGATCACCCGCGGCCCCTTCGGCGGCGTCCCGGCACGGTCACGCCCCATCTCGTGCTCGATCCGCATCAACGCCCGCAGAAGCTCCAGCGGCTCCAACGAGGAGTCCAGCAGCGCCGCTGCGTTCACAAACTGCGGCTGATCGAGATACCCCACCGGCTCCGTCACGCGCAGCCCCGACACGCGAACCACCGTACCCAGCTCACCGAGCCGGCGCACAGCCTCAAACACATTGTCTTCAGGATTTCCGTAGCTGGAGGGAAGGTTCGAGCCCAACGCGATAGCCGCAATCACTCGTTGCTCAGGCATGGGACAACGTCAGTGCCGGCGAGGCCGAGGCCTCGAGCTCCACACTCTTCTCGGGCATCGGGCGATGCGCCAGCTCCCATGCTGAGCGATCCCGCAACAGCCTCTGTACCAGAGCCGTATGCATCGCGTGCCCGGCGCGCTCCGCTACCACGCGGCCCCAGATCTGCCGCCCGGCCAGCGCCAGGTCGCCAATCAGGTCCAGCACCTTGTGCCGCACAAACTCGTCCGGAAAACGCAGCGGCCCATTCACCACCGCCTCGCGCGTCAGGATGATCGCGCTCTCCTCCGACACGCCGCGGATCAGCCCCATGTTGCGCAGCATCGGCTCGTCTTCCTTGAAGCCAAACGTCCGCGCCGGCGCGATCCAATGCGCATAATCGCCAGCCTCAAGATCGCAGCGCAGGTTGTCCCGTCCGATCGGCGCCGGAAAATCGATCGAGTAATCAATCGAGTAGCCGTCCCCGGGATACACCCCGATAAACTTTGAGCCGTCGCGCACTTCGACCTCTTTGAGGATGCGGATGTACTCCCGCTTGCGCCGTTGGCGCTTCAGGCCAACCCGCAGGATGCCTTCCACATAGGGCCGCGCACTGCCATCCAGGATAGGCACCTCGAGGTTGTCGATCTCGATGATCAGGTTGTCGACACCGAGGCCAATCAGCGCCGATAGTAGGTGTTCGGTCGTCGAGATCAGCACGCCCTGCCGCATCAGCGACGTCGCATAGCTCACCTTCGCGACATTACGGCCATTCGCCGGAATCTCAAACCCATCCAGATCGGATCGCCGAAACACCACGCCCGAGCCAGCCGGCGCGGGGATCAGCTTCATCCCCACCTGAGCGCCGGAATGCAACCCCACGCCCGCGAACTCCACCGGCGCCTCGATCGTCTGCTCGTATTGGAGTTCCGTCGCCAGTCGTACCATCCAGAAAAACAGATTCAGCGTATACCCACATTCGTGGGGAAGAGTGTGGCAGATTTACCACATCGCGTAGATCGGCTCCTACTCTAGCGACATTCTGATATCCCAGGAGGCAGCGCGCAAGCTGCTGATGTCTGCTGACTTATCCCCCACGAGGGTTCCCGCTTTCTGCCCCTCACGTAAACTCTTTGGGTGACCAGGATCACTAACAGTCGTGCTGCCAATCTTTCGATTCTTTCGATCGATCTCCCCAGTCTCCACTCCCGCCTGCGGCGTCTGGTCGAGATCGAATCCCCCTCCGACGACAAGGCTGCCGTTGATCGCTGCATGATTCTCGCCGCAGATATGGCCTCGGAGCTCGGTGGAGCGATCAAGGTCCATCGCCAGAAACGCTACGGTAACGTACTGGAACTCCGCTTCGGCCACCGCCGCGGTGTGAAGCCCGTGATGCTCCTCGGCCATCTCGACACCGTCTGGCCCCACGGCACGCTCGCGAAGATGCCCTTGCGCGAAGCGGACGGCAAGCTGTATGGCCCCGGAACCGTCGACATGAAGGCCGGCGTCTCCATGGCCTTTGAGGCCATCGCCGCACTCACCCGCTCCGGCCAGCTCCGCCCGGTCACGCTTCTCCTAGTCTCCGAAGAGGAGATTGGCAGCCCCATCTCGCGGCCCATCACAGAGGAGCTCGCGCTCGCCAGCTCCGCCGTCTTCGTCCTCGAACCCGCCCAGGGCCTCGCCTACAAGACCGCCCGCAAGGGAGTGGGCCACTATGATCTCCGCATCGAAGGCGTGAGCGCCCACGCCGGTGTCGAGCCAGAGAAAGGCCACTCCGCCATCCACGAGATGGCTCGCCTGATCGCGAAGATCACCGCTCTCAGCGACCCCGCCCGCGGCCTCACCGTCAACGTCGGCGTCATTCGCGGCGGCACCAAGAGCAACGTCGTCGCCGCCGAGTGCACCACCGAGGTCGACGTCCGGGTCGTCACGATGCGCGACGCGGTCCGCATCGATCGCCTCATCCGCGCCCTCAAGCCCGCCGATAAGCTCTGCAAGCTCACGATCACCGGCGGTATCAATCGCCCGCCCATGGAGCGCAAGGCCGGCACCATCGCCCTCTACAGACGAGCCCGCCAACTCGCCGCCGAGCTCGGCTTCACGCTGGATGAAGCTGCCACCGGAGGCGGCTCCGATGGCAACTTCACCGCCGCACTCGGCGTGCCGACCCTCGACGGCATGGGAGCCATCGGCGCCGGAGCCCACGCCAACCACGAGCACATTGTGCTCTCGCACCTGGAGGAGCGCACAAAGCTACTGGCCGCAATGATCGCTACCCAGCCGCTATCCACGCGCCAGCGAGACTAACGGCGTAGCTGCTCCAACAACGCCACTGTAGCCGCCACTGGCAGCCCCATCACGTTGAAGTAGCACCCATCGATCCGCGGAATCCAACGCGCCGCGTACCCCTGGATGCCATACGCTCCCGCCTTATCCAGCGAATCGCCCGTCGCGAGATACCGTTCCAGATCTTCCGCGCAAATCGCGGAAAACGTCACATCCGTGGTCTCCACGCGCGACTCCAAGCGCTCGCCACACACCGCCGCGATGCCCGTATGCACCTGGTGCACACGGCCCGACAGCCGCCGCAGCATCGCCCGAGCCTCGGCCACATCCGCAGGCTTGCCCAGGATCTCGCCGTCCAGCACCACCGTCGTGTCAGAGCCAATCACCACCGCGCCCGGCTCGTGCGTAGCCACAGCGGAAGCCTTCTCCAGCGCCAGCCGCCGCACGTACTCCTGCGGAGCTTCGCCCTCGCGAATCGACTCATCGATGTCCGCGGCCTGCACCGTGAATACGTATCCCGCCTGCGCCAGAAGCTCCCGCCGCCGCGGCGACCCCGAAGCCAGAATCAGCCGCTCGTTCACGAAGCCAGCGGCTCCACGCGGATGCGCATCTCCATGGTCTGCAGCGATCGTGGTTCGAGCACCACCGCATTCTCCGACACATTGGCCGTCTCCACACACACCATCTCGCGCCAGCCTTCATCGCTCATGTCGGCGAGCTTATGGCTCAACTCCGACCACGGGTTCCACACCACCGTCGTGTGCGAGCCCGACTTCTCCACCACCAGCATCCGCTTCAGCACCGGGTCGTCGACGCACACCGTCGCCTCGGTGTTGAGATACACGCGGTCCGTCTCGCGCTCGAAGTGCAGCGGCTCCTCGACTTGCGTCTTGCGCTTGAACCCATCCGGCTTATCGAGAAACTCCGTGCCCTGCAGACCTCGCACCGTAGCCTTCGTCGCGTCGCCAACGTGGAGATATGTATGCAGCGCCTCCTCGAAGTGGAGCGGCGCGGTGGATGCGGTGGACTCATTGGCCACCGTCATCTTCACCATCAGCGTGCGGCCCAGCGTGAACTGCATGGCCACGCGGAAATGTTCATAGCCGAAATGATTCGAAACGCGATCCGGCACCAGCGTCAGCGAGAGGTGAACCTCTTCGCCCATCGCCGCGGCGAAACTCACCTCCCAGTCGGTGATGCGCGCGAAGCCATGCGAAGGCCCATCCGTCCGCGGCAACTCCGGCGTTGCCGTCCGCGCGCCGAACCACGGAAAGATCACCGGAATGCCTCCCCGGATCGCTACGCCCTTCTCGAACTTCGACTGCTCGCTGAGGAACAGCACGGGCTCGGTCCCCGCTGGCTGCCAAAGGGCCAGGTGCGCTCCCTGTAGGTACAACTCTCCTGTGCAAGCTGGCGTCGTCACTTTCGCCAGCACCAACCCGGCCTCTGTCACTTCAAACGACAATGCCCCGGGAATCGCAAACCGTTCGTTCAGTTGATCGATCACGCCTCAAGTGTAGCGGTCTCCGGCTTCAACCGCATCCGACTGAAAACGAGGAATTGCTCAATGGTGAAAGCGCTGCTCTGCGATATCGACGGGACCCTGATCGAAAGCAACTGGCTCCACGCCGAGGTCTGGCAGAAGGCCTTCGACGAGATCGGCCTAGGGCTCGAGGTCGAAGACATCCGGCGGCAGATCGGAAAGGGCGGCGACGAGCTCATTCCCGTCTTCGTCCCCTGGTGGAAGCGCGAGCACGTCGAGCAGCCGCTGAAGGCCTATCGCAAGTTCCTCTTCGAGCGCGACTATCTCCCTCTCGTGAAACCTCTTCCCCGCGTGCGCGACTTCGCAGAGCGCGTCCGCAGCTTAGGCATCCGGTTCGCACTCGCGAGCTCCGCCGAGAAACAAGAGCTTGCGGACTACAAACGTATCGCCCAGATCGAAGACCTCGTCGACGACGAAATCTCGTCCGATGACGTCAACCGCAGCAAGCCGCACGCGGACATCTTCTCCACCGCACTTCGCCGCCTCAAGCTTCCCGCGGCTAAGTGCATCGCACTCGGAGACACGCCATACGACGCCGAAGCCGCGGGCAAGGCCGGCGTCCGCACCATCGGCGTCACCACTGGCGGCTGGAGCAAGGAAGAGCTCATGGACGCCGGATGCATAGAAGCCTATGAGAGCATCAGCGACCTTCTCGATCACTTTGACGAGAGCGCACTCGTGAGCGAAGGCCTGCGATTGCACAACGAACGGCACAGCCGCAAATGCGAAGCGCTATCCGCGCGCAAGCGTGACTAGCCCGTCGAAGGCGGTGCTGTCAGATGCAGTTCCGCCATGTTTCTCTGCCCACTCGGGCAGATCTTCAGCAGCGGACACTGCTCGCATTTCGGGTCGTTGAACGTGCACAGCGTCTGCGCATGCAGCTTCACCAGCATGTGGTCCTCGTCGAGCATCTCCGCGTCCCACGTCTCCGGAACCAGCCGCATCAACCGCTCTTCCGTCAGCTCCGCATTTCCGCGCGGCACCACGCACAAACGCTGCACTACACGCAGATGATTGGCATCAATCACCAGCGCCCTGCGCCGCAGCGTCGAGAAGTTCACCACCGCCGCCGAGACCTGCGGTCCCACGCCCTCAAACTGCTCCAGCCAGCCGCGAATCTTGTCCGTACGGTACTTGTGCAGAAACTCCAGCGTCAGCTCGCCCACACGCGCGCTGATCTGGTTCAGCAGCAGCTTGATCCGCTCCGCCTTCTGCTCTGGAAAGGTCACCAGAGCAATCGCGCGCTCGATCTCGCTCACGCTGGCATCCCGCACCGGCTCCCAGTTGCCCGGCCCCGCGTGCAGCGCACGCTGCAACTCTCGCAATGCCGCGAGAGAGGCCTCGGTCTTCGTGCGCGACGCCATCATGGAGTAGATCAGCTGCGTCACCGGATCCCACGGCTCCCGCGGCTTGGGCTGGCCATAGTAGCCCAGCAGCAGCCGATGAATATGCGGCAGCTTGTCCGCCTGCTCCGGAGTCAGCGCACGGCGACCCGTCTCCTCCAGATCGGAGGCCGGAAACAGTGCTTTGTCCGCCGCAGCCATGCTCTCTATGATGCTTCAGCCGTGCTGGAATCCGCACAGAATCTGGCGGCAGCAGCGCCAAAGCCTAACGGCGAAGCCGCCAACGCGAAGCGCTATCCGGGCGAAGCCCGGCCAACGGCGGCGTCGCTATCTACAGCGCAGCCAGCTCAGCCTTACGCCGCTCTGTTTCCGTGTAGGTGTATCGCATGCGGTGGATCACCGTCAGCGTCGATAGCGCAGCCAGCACCCACAGCGCCGGCGCCATCACTCCCCAGCGCTCGCCCAGGGCTCCCAGGATGATCAGCACGATGCGCTCCGGCCGCTCCATGAAGCCGACCTTGCAGCTCCCGATCAGCGCTTCGGCCCGCGCCCGCGTGTAGCTCACCATCAGGCTCGCCGTCATCACGAACGCCACCAGGAACACGTAGAAGTAGCGGTTCCCGCGCGCATAGAACACCAGCAGCCCAAAGAACAGCGCCACGTCCGAGTACCGGTCAAGCACCGAATCGAAGAACGCTCCGAAGACCGAAACCTGGTTCGTCTGCCGCGCCACACGGCCGTCCACCATGTCGAACAAACCCGCCCCAATAATCACCAGGCCCGCATAGAAGAACATGCGGACGTAGTTCTCCTCACGCGCGTAGCCGAAGAAGAACGCGGCCACGACGTTGATGATGAGACCGACGAAAGTGAGTGTGTTCGGCGAGATCCTCGACAGGGCTAGCCCGTTGACGATCTTCTGCAGCAGCCAGCCGCTGCCCTTGCCGAATGCGCTGGTCCAGGTCATGTGACCTGATTAGTGTAGCGCGCCTTTTACCGCTGGCCCGTCAAAGGGGGAGCTTCGGCCCTTGTAAACACATACCGATGGCGAAAGGCGAAGGAGGCTGACGATCCCGCCGGCCGCGTCTCCTCCAGAATCGTCAGCAGGTTCCGGCGAATCGTCCAGGTCGTTCGCATCTCCGCCGGCTTGTTGTTCTCCTGCCCGGGACCTGTAAGTACCAGCTCACCGCGCCCATCCTTCAGCGCCTCCAGCCCGGCCACTGCGTAGCTCTCCCACGGATGGCCGTTCTCCATCGCGTGGTACGTCTTCGTCCCCAGGTCGAAGACCACAGTATCGCGCTCTTCCAGCACTTTGTTCGGCCCGTCGTCGTAGGTGTAGACGAACGTCATCCCCTCCGTTCCAGACTGAATCTGCAGCCACGTTGGCAGCTGCACCCGCTTCGTCGACCCTGCAGGCTCGGAGTAATCCCGATACTCCAGCACTCCCACCCACCGGCCCGCGAGCGCTTGCTCCAGCACAGGAGACCTTTCAATCACTGCCGTCGTCTGGGCTAGGGAGCTTCGGCCACATGGCCCGGCCAAAGACAACATCAGCAGCACAACGAGATATCGCATGCCGAAGACTACGTCCTACGCGACGCGAAGTTCCAGCTGGGGCCGATAAAATAGGCTGATGGCGAAGAAGCTCCACTCCCGGCTGACGTTTCTCGTCGCCGGGACGTTCTTCATGGAGCTCCTCGACGGCACCGTCATCGCCACGGCACTCCCGCAGATGTCGCACAGCTTCCACGTAACCGCTGTGCACATGAACATCGGCATCACGGCCTACCTGCTCACCCTGGCCATCTTCATCCCCATCAGCGGCTGGTTCTCAGACCGCCTCGGACCACGCACCACCTTCGCCTCAGCCATCGGCATCTTCACCATCGCGTCGCTGCTCTGCGGCCTCTCGAATTCGCTGCCGATGTTCGTGATGATGCGCGTTCTCCAGGGCATCGGCGGCGCCATGATGGTCCCCGTCGGCCGCCTGGTCGTCCTCCGCGTCACGCCCAAGGAAGAGCTCACCAAGACGATGACCTACATGCAGTGGCCGGGCCTCATCGCTCTGGTGCTCGGCCCTCCCGTAGGCGGCTTCATCACCACCTTCACCAACTGGCGCTGGATTTTCTACCTCAACCTGCCGCTGGGCCTGCTCGCCCTCGTCCTGGCGCTCCTCTGGATCGACAACACCCGCGAGCACGGGGTCCGTCCCTTCGACTGGTACACCTTCCTGCTCGGCGGAGCTGCTTCCACCGGCCTCGTCTACGCCATGGAATCCCTCGGCGCCGGCAACGACTCCGCGCGGCTCGCCTACACAGTCCTCGCGCTCAGCCTGCTCTCGGGCGTCGCCGCCGTGCTCATCGCCCACCGCCGGCCGCAGGTCTCGCTCATCGACCTCGCCTCCATGAAGCGGCCCAGCTACGCCCAGGGTATCTATGGAGCCAGTGCCTATCGCTGTGCAGTCTCCGTGCTACCGTTCCTGTTGCCACTCATGTTCCAGCTCGCCTTCGGGCTCAGCGCCTTCCGGTCGGGAGGCTACTTGCTTGCCCTTTTTGCCGGCGATCTCAGCATGAAGTTCTTCGTTGTCCGCGTGCTCGAGCGCTGGGGCTTCCGCAGCACCATGATTGTCAACGGCCTGCTCGCCGCCGGAACCCTCGCCACCATCGCGCTGCTCACACCGACCACTCCCGTGCCCTTGCTCCTGGGCATGCTCTTCCTCCACGGCGGCTGCCGCTCGCTCGAGTTCACCTGCATCAACACGCTGGCCTACTCCGAGATCCCGTCCGCGCACATGAATCGCGCCAACAGCTTCCTCAGCACCATCCAGCAGCTGTCCACGGGTCTCGGCGTACCGCTCGGCGCCATCAGCGTCCGCCTCGTGGCCAGAGCCCACGGAGACTCCATCGCACAGCCCGCCCTGCGCGACTTCCACTGGGCCATCCTCGTCGCCGCCATCTTGTCGCTTGGCCCCGTGATCAATAGCCTTTTCCTCGCCCACGACGCCGGAGCCGCCGCCAGCGGCCACCGCCTCAACCTGGAACTCGACACCGAGACGGTCTAGACCCGCCTAACGAGCAAGGAAAACGGGAGCCCGAGGGCTCCCGCTGCTCTGAATCTCTTTCCCCTACCGGTCTCAGCGAGACCGCTACCAAGCGAAGCTCGCTACCCCGGCGAAGCCGGACGAACGCCCCGCGCTAAATCCCCTCCGGCACCACATCATGCACCGTCCAGAGCTTCTTGATCTCCATCATCCGTTTGCCGGTCGGCGTTACCACCGTGGCCTCGTCGCCGACTTCCTTACCCAGCAGCCCGCGGCCGATCGGCGAGTTCGTCGAGATCAGCCCCTTCGTCACGTCGGCTTCTTCGCTGGTCACCAGCTTGTAGGTCGTCTCGGCGTCCTTGGCTTCCTCGTACACCACCACGGTTGAGCCGAAGCCCACCTTGTTCCGCGGAATGTTCTCGAGGTTCACCATCGCCAGCTCGCCCATACGCTTCTTCAGCTGACCCAGGCGCGCGTTCACGAACTCCTGGCGCTGCTTCGCCGAGTGATACTCCGCATTTTCGCTGAGGTCACCCAGCGCCACGGCCCGCTTGATCTCCGCCGGCAGCTCCGTCGTCAGTTCGTACTCGAGCTGCTTGATCTGCTCTTCAAGCGCCTTCTTGATATTTTCTGGCATAGGGTATGGGTCACCGGTCCGCTCGCGCGCGATGTGGGCAAACGTGAGCTATTTCAATTGAACATTCATTATACGGACTCGGGTGGATCTGGTGGTCCGGGCAGCAGCACCACTTGCCCGCGCGATAGGAAGCTCTCCAGCAGGACCGCCGCCGCCACCTGGTCGATGAACTCGTCCCGCGACACCCGCGAGTTCCGCCCCTGCACCCTGCGCTCGAACTCGTTCAGCCGCTCGTGAGCCTCATGGGTGGTTAGCCGCTCATCCAGCAGATGCACGGCAATCCCCGAATTCCCGAGAGCCTCCCGCAGCGCCTTCGCAAAGCGCTCCGCCTTCGCCGCCTGTGGACCGACGGACCCATCCATGTTCAGCGGATGCCCCACCACCACCTGCTCCACCTTGTGCTGCCGCACAAACCGCAGAATCGCCTTCAGGTCCGCTCGCTCATTCGTCCGCGTCAGGGTAAACAGCGGCAGAGCTCCCAGGCCCACCTCGCTGCTGATCGCAATCCCAATCCGCCGCTGCCCCGGATCGATCGCCAACGTTCTTGGCTCACTACTGCGCGGTGCGAGGGTGTTTGGCTCTGCCATCTCCCCAGTGTAGGCCGCGCTGCATCGCCCGTGGAGTCAGGTGCGGCGGGCTCCAGTCCTGAGGATCGTGCCTCCGAAAACCCTCTCGCCATCCGCCCTGTTCTGAGGCATACTGATTTCGCTTCCCTGCAGAACTGCTCGCCCCACCTGTCGTTGCTGCAGGAGTGTCGCCTATCGCGATCTCCACGCCCGAGGAATCCCATGAGCGCATCCGTCGTCTCCTCCGTGCCAGTTGTCCGTCAGCCGAACCGGCCCAATCCCGCCCTCGAACGCGCCTTCTTCCTCTTGATGACCGCGCTCATGCTGGCCACCGTGCTGTGGGGCTTCGCGCGCACCTACTTTCTGGCCGGGATGGTCGCCGCACCGCTACCCAACAGACTCATCCATATCCACGGCGCGGTCTTTTCGCTTTGGATAATCTTCTTCCTCGCGCAGACCGTGCTCGTCGCCGCGGGCAACGTGCGGCTGCATCGCATTCTGGGTCCCTATGGCTTTGCTCTCGCCGCGTTCATGGTCGTCCTCGGTTGGCTGGCGGGGTTGAGCCAGCTTCACCGTCACATCGGCCCCCTCGGACTGCCGCCCGAGACGTTCTTCATCATCCCCGTTACGGACATGCTGCTCTTCGGCGGCTTCGTCTATGCCTCCTGGCGGAGCCGCCGTCAACCCGCCGCACATAAACGCCTCATCCTGCTCGCCACCATATGCCTGATGGGCGCGGCCGTCAGCCGCTGGCCCGTCGCCGTCATCCAGGCCCATCCACCGCTGCTCACCGTCGTTGAGCTGAGTTTTGTCCTGCTGCTCGTCGGCTACGATCTCATCTCGCTCCGCCGCGTGCATCGCACCACGGCCCTCGGTCTCCTCGTTCTGGCCTTGGCTCTCTTTGTTCGCATTCCCCTCGGAATGACTCCTCCTTGGATCGCCTTCGCTCACGCCGTGGCTCGGCTCTGAGCCCGTCCCTCGCGCCAGGACAAGACCCGCTAGCCTCGCTCTCTCTCAGCGGCTCGCCACCGGCCCGCAGGGAAACTAGGCGTGGCGGCGCTCACCCAACAACGTTCGAATCGTCTCAGCGGAAGTTCCAGAATCATGCACGGCCACTCCTCTTCCAAGGACCCGCATGAGACTCCTTCTCTCCCTCGTCGCAACGCAGGTCGCTTTTCTTGCGCTTGCCGGAACCTCCTTACCCGCGCAGGAGCTCGCCATGGCTCCTCCCGGCTCCCCTCACCTCAGCTTCGACGTCGTGTCCATCCGTCCGTCCGGACCGCCCCAGCCTCGACAACCGTGCTTCGTCAAAGGCACCCCCGGTGGCTTCGGGTACCAGGCGCGCTGCATCAACCTGAAGACCATGATCGCGCTCATGTACAAGATCCCAGAGCGTCAGATCACAGGGGCTCCTGCGTGGGTCAGCGACGAGCGCTTCGACATCGACGCCAAAGCCGACAAGGCCTACTCCCTCGACGACCTGCACGCGATGTTCCAGGACCTTCTCGCCGACCGCTTCGGTCTCAAGTTTCACACCGAGAAGAAGGAAGGCAACATTTATGCGCTGACCATCGATAGCTCTGGCCTCAAGATGAAGCCGAACCTAAGCTCGGAGAACTTTCAGATCCCCCTTCAGGGCAATATCGACGGCTTCACCGGCACCCGCGTTCCGATGAACTATCTTTGCTGGCAGCTCGGCCAGTTCCTGCAGAACGACGAGCGTCCGGTCGTGAACATGACCGGGCTCACCGGAAACTACGATTTCAAGCTCGTCTTCCTTCCGGATCTTCCTCCCGGCGTCGACAAGGATTCCTTGCCACCGGGTTTCCTCGAGCGTCCAACTCTCTTCACCGCGCTCCGCGAGCAGCTGGGACTCAAGCTCACCCCACAGAAGGGGCCAGTCACTTACATGGTCGTCGACCACGTGGAAAAAGCTTCGGATAACTAGAGAACATCGCACAAAGCAAAACGCCCGCTCTCTCGAGCGGGCGTTTTGCTTCTAATCCTTTGCCTTTGCGCGAAGCGCGTGCTGCTGCATGCAATGCTCAGATCCGCATAGGCATCAGGATGTAGCGGTACTTCACATCCTCATTGCCATCTTCCGGCCGCATCTGGCCCGCCGATTGCGCATCCTTGAACTCCAGTCGCACCTCGCCCGTCACTCCGGTCGCCTTCAGGAAGTCCACCAGGTAGCTCGAGTTGAAGCCCACCACCAGCGGGTCGTAGTTGTAGGGCGTCTCGATGATGTCCTCGGACTCGCCCGAGTCGGTCGACTGCGCGCTCAGCTTCAGCTCGTTTTGCTCCAGCCGCATCTTGATCGCACCCGAGCGCTCGTCCGCGAACTGCGCCACGCGCTGGATGGAACCCATCAGATCTTCGCTGCGCACGATGACGAACTTGGTGTTGTCGCGCGGGAGAACAGCCTCGTAGTTCGGGAACTGCCCCGTAAGCTTGCGGCTCGTCAGCACACGTCCCCCTACGCGGAAGAACAGAGTCTGTTCGTCATCCGCAAAGTCGATAAACTCCGCATCGGTGTTCGAGAGCAGGCTCTGCAACTCCGCCAGCGCCTTGCGCGGGATCAGCGTGCGCTTCTCGCCGCTCACGCCCTCGAGCGTCTCTCCATGCTTCTCGATGTGCGCCAGTCGATGACCATCGGTGGCCACCATCGCCATCGACTCGGCCTTCAGCACCAGCAGCGCGCCATTCAGCGTGTAGCGCGACTCCTCGCTCGAGATCGCGAAGATTGTCTTCGAGATCATATTGCGCAGCGCCGGCGCGGAGATCTTGAACAGGCCGCCGGCTGGGATCTCCGGCACCTGCGGGAAGTTCGCGCGCGCCATGCCCACCATCTTCGTGTTCGAGCGGCCCGCGCGGATCTGCACCCAGTGGTTATCCATCAGCTTGATGCTGATCTCACCCTCGGGCAGCAGCTTGATGTAGTCATACAGCTTGCGCGCAGGGATCGTGCACGCTCCGGCCTTCTTGACCTTCGCCGGGCAGCTGGTGCGCAGCGATTGGTCGAGGTCCGTCGCGGTGATCTTCAACGTCTCGCCGTCGGCTTCAAACAGAAAGTTCGACAGGATCGGGATCGTAGTCTTACGCTCCACGACCGACTGTGCGGCGGTGAGCTCGCGCAACAGCTCCGCGCGAGATACCGTGATCTCCAAATTGCCGGTCGGGACTGGTTCAGGAACGAGTGAGCTGGACACGGAATCGATTCTCCCATCTTCGGGCGGTGCAATGGTAGCGGACACGGCGGCTCCCCTCTCGTCTGCGGCGGCAAACCCTCAGGCACACCGCTCGCGCTCTGCAGAATTGCATCCGCGCGCAGGCCAGAGTTGTGTTGATTCTAGGCAAAGAAAAGGCGCAGCGCGAGTGGGGAGCACCTGTGAATATTCGGGCTTATCTCTGACCATCGTGCCCGATACCGCATGAACACCGATTCCGAAGGCTCTCAAGGCTTGTGAGTATGGCGTCCCGCCGCCGCATCGAGCTCCATACGCGGCAGGATCTTGTAGGGGTCGACTGACACGGCGCTGCTGCGAAGAGGTACGTCTAAAACCTAATGAGAAGAAGAGTAGGAAAGAGTAGTAACAGTCGTTCGCCGTGGAAGAGTGGATAAGCCGCTCCCATACAGGAACTACGCACTCTCGCGTTTGCCCCCGCTTTAGAAAACTCCTCCGCGAAAACACGAACAGCTCGGGTAGCAGGACACACCTCGACGGAATCGCCCCAACTTTTCCCGGTCTTGCACATCCCGCTGAGGACAAGGCCCCCAACCCCATGCACCCTTGTGTGCGGATCGTGTCCCAGCGCCGTATTTAGCGGGCCGTCACACGCCCAGGGTTTTCGACAGCCTTCCCTTGCCCCGCTGGAAAACCCGTCCCGAGTCATTTCGAGCGGCTCATCGGCTAGCTCAAATCCCCGCAAAAAGCTCAAGGCCCACATCTCATGCGAGGTGTGGGCCTTGTCTTCGCTTTCCTGAACTCTAGTATCTTCCCCGGCCGCCACCACTACCACCGCGGCCGCCCCGCTGTGGGCCACCACGGCCTCCACCGCGGTTGAAGCCGCCTCCACGCCGTTCGCCGAAGCTCGGACGCTCCTGGGGGATCTTGTAGCCCTCGGGATACAGCACCACCGCGCGGTCCGGACCTTCGCCCGCGCTCGCCGTCTGCAGGCCGCTCTCTTTCAGGAACAGGTGCAGGATGCGCCGCTCGCGGCTGTTCATCGCCGGGAAGCGGAATGGCTTGTCGTTGTCGTCCACATAGTCAATCGCGCGATCCGCCGCATCACGCAGGCCCTTCGCCCGCCGGGCCTTGTAACCGTTGGTGTCGAAGGACACACGATCATGGTCCTCAGGCTCCAGCCGCAGGATCTTTGCCGCGACGTGCTCGAGCGACCGCAACAGCTCGCCGTCGTTCTCCAGCAGTAGCTCCGCGTCGGGGCCCTTGCACTCCACGTACAGGTCGCGCCGCTCGATTCCATCCGGGTCGGCAGCGCCTGCGCCCGCGGTGATGCGGTACTTCAACCGCAGGCCACCCACCGTCGTCAGCGTTCGCATAAACGAGGCGACCTGCTCTGCCGCCTGCGCGAGATCTTCCATCGTTCCAACTCCCGTTCAGCCCACCGCAGCGGGCCAGCCCCGTTTTCATGGGATTAGCGATTGTCGAGAACCGAGGGCCGACGCGGTCTCTACTTTAAAAGCGTCTCTTCTAGTGCGTCAAACACTGCAGGAACATACCAGACAACGTTCTCACATAGCCTCCGATACAACGCGGTGACTGGCGTCATATATCAATCGTGCCATCCAGAGAGGAATCACCCCAGTAAACCGGGATGCGCCCCTCAGCGCTTCCCTTGAATCGTCTTCGGCCCCACGGATTTCCGTGCCGCTCGATCCGCCGCCAGCTTCTTCATCTCCTTGCCGATGGAGGAGTAATTGATCCCCACCTGCATCAGGATCATCACGAGGTTCCCCGTGTTCCAGTACAGCGCCAGGCCCGACGCATAGTTCCACGTCATCCAGCCCGAGAACGCCGGCATCATGAACGCCATCATCCTCTGCTGCTGGGGGTCTACGCCAGGCGACGGCGTATAGAACTGCACCAGGAACGACGTCAGCACCATGAAGATCGGAAGGATGTGATACGGATCCGCTGCCGAGAGATCATGCAGCCAGAACCAATGCGCCTGCCGCAGTTCCACCACGCGCGTCATCATCGTGAAGAACGCGAACAGCAGCGGCAGCTGGATCAGCGAAGGGACGCATCCACCGAACATGCTCACGCCCTGCGACTTCTGGTAATCCATGATCTCGGCGTTCATCTCCGCAGCCTTCGGATCGGTTGGCCCCGGGTTCTTGTACTTCGCCTTGATCTTGTCCAGCTCCGGCTGAATGCGCTGCATCTTCAGCGCCGACCGCATGCTTTGAACACGCAGCGGCAGCAGCACGATGTTGATGAACAGGGTGAACAGGATGATCGCCCATCCCCAATTCGAAACCACGTGCTCCTGGACGAAGTGCAGCGCCACAAAGAGGTACTTGCCGATCGGCCCGAAGAACCCGAAGTCCAGCACCGACTTCAGCGTCGTGCCTCCGGCCGTCTTCACGCTGTCCAGCACTGTCATCGCCTTGGGCCCAACGAAGACCCGCACCTGGTTGTGGCCGGAGAGATCGCCCACAGCCGCGCCCAGCATGGGCAGCTCCATCGGCTTGTCGTTGGTCACGAATTTACGCAGCCGCGAGCCCTTGTCGAACTTGGAGACGTCGACCATCTCGTGGAAGGTCGCGATGGTCGCGTCTGCCGGCTGATCCGGCATAAAGATGGCCGCGAAGTACTGATCGCTGGTGCCCGCGTAATCGAACGGTCCGTTGATTGTCGCCCCGCCGATGACCTTCTTGAAGGCCACGTGGTCGTCGTTGCGTCCATTGGCCGTGTCGATCTGGGAGCTCGCGTACGAGGCTGAGCCTTCCATATCGCCAAGGCCCGCGGGCCAAGCCAGCAGCGCACGCACCGGAGCACCGTTGCGCGTCAATTCCGTGTCCGCATGGATCACATAGTCGGACCCGAAAGAGAAGGTCTTCTTCACCGTGACGTTGCCCGCCGAGTACGCGAAGCTCAACGTCGCCGGGGCTTCCAACGTACCCGTGGCCGAAGGTACATACAGCGCCTGGGCCAAACTCTGCGTCAGCGCAGTGTCGTACGTGTACAGCGACATCGGGTAGCCGTAGAGCTTGGCCGCCTGGTCATGCACCAGGTCCAGCGGCTGTCCCTCCGCGTCCTTGTACTTCTTCAGAATCCACGACGTCACCTGAGCGCCGCGATTGCTGAAGGTGATCTTGTACAGCTCGTTCTCGACGGTCGTCGAGCTCTCGCCGGCGGCTTTCACCTCGGGCGTCGTGGTCGGGCCCGTGATCGCCTGGCTGGCTGCTGCAGCGCTGCTTGGCGGCGGTGCGCTCTGGGTCGCTTGCGGCTTCTCCGCCGGCTGCGGGTTGTGCTTTAGCTGCCACCACTGATAGCCGAAGATGGCGGCGAACATGACCAGGATCATGACCGTGAACAGGCGGCTGTCCTGGCCACCACCGGTCTGGTTTGGATTCGTGTACTCGGGCAAAGGGGTTCCTGTCTCGCTTCAGCCGCGCCCAAAGGCGCAGGCGCACTTCCTCCCATTGTATGAGAGCGGCCCGTTCGCAGAATGTTACGGAACGGGGTCAAACCCGCCGGTGGCCCAAGGATGACAACGGGCTACCCTGCGAAGCGCCAGCCAGCCGCCGCGAATCCAGCCGTGTTTCACCACCGCTGCATAGGCATATTCACTGCAGGTGGGCAGGTACTTGCATTGCGAGATCCCGCCTGCGTGCAGTGCCGGAGAGATCAGCTTCTTATAGAGAAAAAAGAAGATATGAGCAGAACGTGCGCGCAGGCTCGTATCTTTCGTGGCGTCCGCAGAGGCTTCGGGATTCGATTCCCTCTTCAAGGAGTTGTCCTCCTGACCCTGAGCAAAGACGAAGCCGAAGCGCCTGCTTTATCCGTAGCCGGCCTGTCTCTTTTCTTGCCGTTCGTCGGTGCGCGGGATCGTCTTCTCACGACGCGGTAGCTTGCTTCGCCATGCGCTCACAAGCCGCCTGCACCGACCGGAAGATCGTAGCCACCTCGCGCTCCAGGCCCGCAAACTCAGCCGTCAGCACACTGCGCCGCGGATGCAGCACCACGTCGACATCCGCCTTGAGCAGCGGTAGCGCCGCGTGCACACACTCGCGCAACCTGCGCTTGATGCGGTTGCGATCCACGGCCTTGCCCAGCGCCTTTGGCACCGTCAGGCCCACCCGTGGGCCGCCAGGAACTTCGCGGCCCGGCAACGCAGCTCCGCGCAGCACGTGGAAGTACGCGATCTGCTTGCCGAACTGCTTCCGCGCAGTCTTGTAGACCCGCTGGTAATCGGCGTGCTGGCGAAGGCGATGATCCATGCGGGAGATACGAGCTGCAGCGCTGCCAGGTGCGATCACCGGCAGACCTTGCCGCCGCCGCCGCCCGTCTTCGCTGCCCGGAAGGTTCGTCTCTCGCATCTCGTCTCTCGCACCTTGTTGTAACGCCAACACGAAACGGCGCTCAGGACCGGAGTCCATGAGCGCGCGTTGGGAAAACCAGTAGGAGTTAGCCGCGAACTAGTCGCGGAAACCGGCCGAGACGGCAATCTTGTGACGGCCCTTGGCGCGGCGGCGGCTCAGGACCTTGGCTCCGCCCTTGGTGGCCATGCGGCTCAGAAAGCCATGAACCTTGCTACGGCGGCGGCGGTTGGGTTGGAAGGTGCGCTTCGGCATTGTCGGAATCCTCTTGCGTGCATCGTCCGCCAGTGTCTCGCCGTGCAGCACTGTCTCTCAGCAAAAGAGAGAGCAGCCCCCGGAAGCAGATAGCGGATCGGAAAATCTAAAATTCTAAAGATGAGTGGTGCGCTCTACCTGCACCGGTCGCCAGCGTACGCCACAAAAAATGGCCCCGAGGCAACTTTCCAAGTATAGCCGAGTTGAGGAAAACAGGCAACGCAAGAGGGGGTGTTCGCAGTCACATCGAATGTTCCAGGCCCATGAAACAAAGACCCTAGGATTCCCCCCAGTACGGGTGGGGAGTTCTTCACTATGTTTGGTGCAACCGCCCATATTTCTTCGAGCAACGTGACTTTTGTATTGCCATGGCCTCCCCCTCAGCGTGCTACTATCGAGTCCGTTCCGTGATCGCTGTGGCGATCACGCTCGAGTTGCACAGGGCTTATCAGGCTTGTTCCACTCTCCCTCGACGCCATCGCGCCACGGGGGACTCCAGAACCAACCCCAGCGACGAATGTTGCAGCGCAGCGGTGTTGACCCCTGCGCCGGGGAAGTTCTTTTCTCATTTCGCCCGTGTCGATCGAACGCTGCCTGTCAGCACAGCTCAGTAGAGACATAAGAAGGAAGATCGAACGAATGTCATTCGTCCCCATTCCGGCCGCCGTCCTCAATCAGTGGGTTCGCATCCTGGCCGCGCTAGAGAAGAAGATCAATCGCCAGAGTTTTGAGACCTGGCTGAAGCCCACTCGCTTCTCGCACGTCGCCGAACGCGTCCTGTACATCCGCGTCCCCTCGGCCGAGTTCCAGCACGTCGGCGATCGCTACGCCGATCTCATCATGGAGGCCATCGACAACCTTGGCCTCGAGATCGACCGCGTCCAGTTCGAAGTGCCCCCACCCGACCCCAACGCCAATCGCGTGCGTGAGGATGGCGGCTTCGCGCCTCAGCCCAGCCACTCGCTCAATGCCCCGCGCTCCAGCCGCATGAATAACGGCGCAGGCATCGGTCCCGAGCAGGCCCGCTTCGACTGGAACTCCGCCGCACTACTCAACCCGCGCTACCAGTTCGATAACTTCGTCACCGGCCCCGGCAATCAGTTCGCTTACGCCGCAGCGCAGGCTGTCGCAGAGCGCCCTGCCAAGGCCTACAACCCGCTCTTCGTCTACGGTGGCGTTGGCCTCGGCAAGACCCACCTGATGCACGCCATCGGCCACCAGGCGAAGCTGCGCTACCCCCAGTACTCCATCAGCTACATCTCCGGCGAGAAGTTCACCAACGAGATGATCAACATGGTGCGGTACGAGAAGATGTCCACCTTCCGCGACAAGTTCCGCACCGTGGACATCCTCCTCATCGACGACATCCAGTTCCTCGCCGGCAAGGAACGCACCCAGGAGGAGTTCTTCCATACCTTCAACGCGCTGCATGAGAGCAACAAGCAGATTGTCATCGCGTCGGATCGCCCTCCCAAGGAGCTGAACGACTTCGAAGAGCGTCTTCGCTCGCGCTTCGAGTGGGGCCTCGTCGTCGACGTACAGCCGCCCGATCTCGAGACCAAGGTCGCCATCCTGCAGCGCAAGGCCGAGGCCGAGCAGACCGTGCTGCCCACCGACGTCGCGCTGTTCATCGCCGGCAACGTGCGCACCAACGTCCGCGAGCTCGAAGGCGCGCTCACCCGGCTCATCGCCTGGTGCTCCATGCACGGCGTTGAGATCACGTTGCCCACCGCGCAGATGTGCCTCAAGCAGTTCATCGACACCCAGGTCCGCAAGATCACCATCGAAGCGATCCAGCGGGCTGTCGCGGAACAGTTCGGCATGCGCGTGGCGGAGCTGAAGCAGAAGAACAACTCTCGCCAGATCGTGGTGCCACGCCAGATCGCGATGTACCTCGCCAAGCAGATGACTGAAGCCTCGCTGCCTGAGATCGGACGTCAGTTCGGCGGCAAGCACCACACCACCGTCATGCACTCGATCGCCAAGATCGACGAGCAGAAGCGCCACGACAAGGACCTCGCCCGCACCCTGAGCAAGCTGCAGGAGATCCTGGGCTAACGCCACTCGCGCGTGCAGTAGATCACAGCAACGACAAAGGCCGCTCATCCCGAGCGGCCTTTGTTTGTCGGTGCTCTTCATCGGTCATCCTGAGGAGCGAAGCGACGAAGGCCCCCGCATTGGCCGTCATTCGTTACGCCGTGAGCACCACCTTGCCCAGTCCACCCTTCTCCGCCGCCGCCTGTGCCTCCGCAGCTTCGCTCATCGCCATCACGCGGTCGATCGGAAGCTCCAGCTTGCCATCGCGTACCGCCTCGCCATAATGCGTGAAGGCCTTGGGGTCCGGATGCTGTTGGAAGCTCTTCGCCGTGATCGTCGGATGCAGCTTTGCCTCCGCGGGAGCTCCGACAGCGCTCGCGAAGATGCCACCGGGTCTCACCTTGCTCAGCAGCTTCACGGCCAGCGGCCCTCCAACAAGATCGGCTACCGCGTCGACCGTCCCGAGCTTGGCGAGTTCCGCATCGTCTTCGCTGTTGATCGCCGCATCGGCGCCCAGCCTCAGCGCCTCATCGATATTCTTCGCACGCACGACTGCGATGACCTTCGCGCCAACTTCCTTGGCGGCATACAGCGCCACGCGTCCCACGCTGCCCGTCGCTCCCGTCAGCACGACCGTCTCGCCGGCCTTAGCCTCCGCACCCTCCAGCATGATCTGGCTGCCAGTGGTCGACGCCAGAGGGATAGCGCCCGCGGTCGTCATCTCCAGCGCGGACTTGCCGTCCGCCTCACCAGGCACCAGTGCGATCGCAGCAGCCTTGGCCACGGCAAGCTCCGCATAGGTCCGCGAGCTCAGCCCAAAGACGCGATCGCCCACCTTGAAACCGGTCACCTTCTCGCCCAGCGCCTGCACGGTGCCCGCAAAGTCATAGCCCAGGATCGTCGGCAGCTCCAGCGGCATCATCGCCTTCATCGCCCCGGAGCGGATCTTCCAGTCGATGGGATTCAGGCTAGCCGCGTGCACCCGGACCAATACCTCGCCCTCGCCGGGCTGCGGATCGGGAACGTCTTCCCACTTCAGGTTCTTTGCTGGACCGTACTCATGCAGCACTACTGCCTTCATCGCCGTCACCTCGTGTTGAGTCAGATGCCAGGGACGAGATGCGAGATGCGACTCCTTCGAGGCTTGCGGCGGCGTTTCATCCGGCCGCAACGTACTCCCGCCAGCCATCGCTCTCTGCCAGCTTCTTGATGAGGGCAAATCTTTCACGCACGAGCCTTTGAGCGTGCGGAGCCACGATCCACCTCCCCACCAATCTCCCAGCCCACCCAAACGGAAGCGAAAACTGCACGCGGTCGAACAGTAAGGTGTCCTCGCCGGCTTTCTGACGAAACCCATGCACATGCGAGAAACTCGCGAAGCGTCCACGCTCCTGCTCGTCGATAAAGTAAGCGCTCTTGAGCCTCACTGATGAAGCACCGGGTATACGGGAAGGCAGTTCGTCGTCGTGTGGTCGTTCAAAGTGCGTGATCAGCGTGTGATGCTCGGTAGGCAGACCGAACTTCCATCCCCGCCAAACCACGCGGCTGCCTGCGCTCACGTGGCCCATGGTCACGCCGTCGATCGGCCGCATCCCCAGCGTCTCGCGCACCAGCTCCACGCGCGTGGACAGCGCAAAACACCGCTCCAGCGGAGCCTTGACCGCAATCGATTCTGTGATCGTGAACGTCATCGCTTCCACTGTATGCTGGTCACGCTTCATTCGGGAGAGACTCATGCGTGTCATCAAGCACTTGCTCGCCGCCTTCACTCTCGCTGCAACTGCCTGCCTCGCGCACGCGCAGCAGCCCTTGCCCATCGCCGTCATCGGCCTGGAGCACGGCCACGCGTTGGGGCTCTTCAACACGCTGCGCCACACGCACAACGTCGAGGTCGTCGGCATCGTGGAGAAGGACGCCACGCTGCGCACGCAGTATGAGAAGCGCTTCAGCCTCGACACCGGCCTCTTCTACGACACCTCCGATGCCATGCTGGCAGCGCGCAGACCGAAGGCTGTCCTCGTCTACACCTCGCCCGAGAAGCATCGCGTCGTCGTCGAGTGGGCAGCAAAGCATGGCCTCGACGCCATGATGGAGAAGCCCTTCGCCACCACGCTCGCCGATGCCATCGCGATGCGCGACGCCGGCCGCAAGTACCACACGCGCGTGCTGGTCAACTACGAGACCAGCTGGTACGCCAGCAACACTCAGGTCCTCAAGGACGTAGCCGATGGCAAGCTTGGGCATATCTACAAGGTCGTCGTGCACGATGGTCACCAGGGCCCGAAAGAGATTGGCGTCGGCCCCGAGTTCCTCGCCTTCCTCGGCGATCCCACACGCGGCGGCGCTGGCGCGATGTTCGACTTCGGCTGCTACGGCGCCGACCTGATGACCGTGATGCGCCACGGTGAGCTGCCCGTCAGCGTCACCGCCGTCGCGCAGACCAACAAGCCTGGTACCTACCCGCACGTCGATGACGATGCGACCATCATCCTCCGCTATAAGGACGCACAGGCCGTGCTGATGCCCAGCTGGGACTGGAGCTTTGCCCGCAAGGACATGGAGGTCTACGGCGACAAAGGCATCGAAGTCGCCCTCGACCCCGACCACATGAGCACCCGCTTCGACGCACACCAGCCCGCAGCAACGGACGCCGCGCCCAAGCTACCGCTCGCCTATACCAACTCGCTCGAGTACCTCGCCGCCATCGAACGCGGAGAGATCAAGGGAGACGATGACCTCACGTCGGTCGACGTCAACCTCGCCACGATGCAGATCCTCGCCGCCGCCAGACGCAGCTCCCAGACCGGCCGCACCGTGACGGTGGTACCTGTGTCGAAGTAGTCCTCGGACGCTGGGAAGCTAGGGGCGCCGCGCCTTCACCAGCCCGCGCTTCGCGTAGGCCAGCAGTAGCTTGTCGCTAGTGACGAGCGTCATGCCGTACTCGCGTGCGGTGGCGACGAGGATCCGGTCTGCGGGATCTCCATGGAACTCACCCGGAATGCGCGTGGACTCGATAAGAATAGAAGTGGTGAGTTGCGCCTCCACCAGGCGGCCAGCCGCTGTATCGCTACGCCACAGGTCGTCGACGGAAAGGTCAAGGTGAAGCTGCCCTTTCGAGATAAGCAGACCAATCTCCCAGCAACTGAAGGGTGAAAGGTAGGCAGTCCCTGCTCTCTGCCACGCTTCGATCTCCTTGAAGAACCCGGCCGACACACGATTTGTGTCTGACGTGACAGACCAGAGCCAAACGTGCGTGTCGAGAAGGTAGGCGCTCACTTCTCTTCTTTCTTTTGCGAACGCTTGGCCTTCGGCTTTTCCCATGCCCACTCGGGCAACGTCCATTCCTGCGGAAGAGGGGACACGATGTCGCCAAGAATCTTGATGCCGGGATGCCTTCCGACGATGGATTCGAACTTCGGCTGGTCGTGGGCCGGAGGCACAACCTGGCTCACCGGCTTGCCCCGCTTCGTGATGATCAGCGTCAACTTCTTCTCGTTGACCTCATCCATCAGTTGCAGACACTTCGCCTTGAATTCCCCGGCGGGAATCGTGCGGACCTTGCTGTCGTCCTTCGGCTGCGGCTTGGAGTGCGCGCTCATGACCATAGCCTATGACCATGGTCATCAGAAAGCAAGATTCATCGAAGCTGCCACGTGAGTCTGTTCGCTAGAACTGCATTTGCAAAATCAAAGTGCAGTACACGGCGATGCCCCGGATGAGTCGAAGCCGAGGATGCGTGCAGTAGCAGCGGTCGCATCACGAGCGCTGCGCCTGCGGCCGCCTCGCATGTCACGGCATGCCCCTCATCGACGTGTCGAGGTGCCTCATTCTGATCGATCCGGCCAAGCCGATGTGATCCCGGCATCACTCGGAGAGCCCCGTTTGTCGCAGGACATGGATCGAGATGCACACGAATCGTGACCATGCGCTCGAGGATCGCAGTTGGGGGCTGGACGTGGACTACGCCTTCTTTCACCGACCAAGGGCCATAGCCTTCCGCATCAATTCGTTCGCGCACCGCGATCGTGACATCTTGATGCCACGGCACCTTCCAGTTAGCATCTGGCGTCTTGTCGAAGAGAGTCGAGCGCACAACGATGGCTTCATCGCCCAGCACGCATGAGACAATCCCGCGTACAGCGGGATGCTCTGCGACGGCACGCAATGCAGGCACGCGCTCCATCGCGTCCCGCAAGCCGCCACGCCTTGGGCTTTGCATCGTCGGCGCGAATTGCACATGCGGTTCGACAAGCGCAATCAGCGCGACCACCTCTGCCGATGACAAAAGGGACGGCCTCATTGCGAAGCCGTCCCGTGTGAATTGTTCGTAGTCAATCAACTACAGCTCCATCGAGTGCCCATCGACCAGGGTCTTCACTCGCCCAAGGAACTCGTCCACCGTCACCGAGCCCTGGTCGCCCTTGCCTCGTGTGCGCACGGAGACCGCATCGGTCGCCGCTTCCTTGTCGCCCATGATGAGAATGAACGGCACCTTCTGCAGACCGAAGTCGCGAATCTTCGCATTCATCTTCTGGTTGCTCAGGTCGAGCTCCACGCGCAGGCCTGCGGCCTCCAGTCTCTTCTTCACCGTGTCGGCGTATTCGAGGTGCTTCTCGCTGATGGGCACCAGGCCGACTTGCACCGGCGCCAGCCACACAGGGAACGAACCCGCGTAGTGCTCGATGAGCACGCCGAAGAAGCGCTCGATAGATCCAAAAAGAGCCCTGTGAACCATCACAGGCTGGTGGCGCTCGCCATCTTCACCGATGTACTCGAGGTTGAAGCGGGCGGGAAGGTTCCAGTCAAACTGGACGGTGGAGAGTTGCCACAGTCGTCCGAGGACGTCGACCACCTTGATGTCGATCTTGGGGCCGTAGAATGCTGCTTCGCCCGGGATTGTTTTGTAGGGAATGTTCTTGCGCTCGAGCACCCGGGTCAGTGAGCCATTGGCGCGGTCCCACTGCTCAGCGCCACCGATAAACTTGGGGTCCTTTGGGTCCCAGGTGGAAAGCTCAACCTGGAACTCGGAAAAGCCGAACGTCTTCAGTACCGACTCGGCGAAGTCGACGCAGTCTTCCATCTCAGCTTCGATCTGCTGGGGAGTGCAAAAGATGTGAGCATCATCCTGCGTGAAGCCGCGCACGCGCAGCAGACCGTGCATGGTGCCGCTGCGCTCGTACCGGTACACGTTGCCGAGCTCGGCGTAACGCTGCGGAAGGTCGCGATAACTGCGCGGAGAACTCTTGTAGATCAGAATGTGGCCCGGGCAATTCATAGGCTTCAGCCGGTACTCTGCATCGTCCAGCTCCATCGGCGGGTACATATTTTCAGCGTAATTCGCTTCATGCCCACTGATCTTCCACAGCTCGCGCCGCATGATGTGCGGCGTGAAGACCATGTGGTACCCGCGCCGGATGCACTCCTCGCGCATCCAGTCCTCCATCGTCTTGCGGATCAGCCCGCCCTTCGGGTGCCAGAAGATCAGCCCGGCGCCCGCAACCTCCTGGATGGAGAACAGGTCGAGCTGCTTGCCCAGCACGCGATGGTCGCGTGCCTTGATCTCTTCCAGCCGTTTGAAGTGCGCGTCCAGGTCCTTGGCGTTGAAGAACGCCGTGCCGTAGATGCGCTGCAGTTGCTGGTTGTTCTCGTCGCCCAGCCAGTAGGCTCCGGCAATCGACGTCAGCTTGAATGCCTTCACGCGGCCCGTCGAAGGCACGTGCGGCCCGCGACAGAAGTCCGTGAAGTTGCCGTTCTTGTACAGCGAGATCGTATCGCCCGGCTTCGTGAAGCGTTCGATGAAGTGGACCTTCATGAACTCAGCCTTGGACTCATACTCAGCGAGACCCTGCTCCCGCGTCTCCTCGACGCGAACGAACGGCTCGTCACGCTCGACGACTTCCTGCATGCGCTTTTCAATCGCCGCAAGATCGCTCTCCGTGAACGGCACCTCGCGATACACGTCGTAGAAGAAGCCATTGTCCGTTGCAGGACCGTGGCCCAGCTTCGTCTCCGGGAAGAGCTCCAGGATCGCCGTCGCCATCACATGCGCAGCCGAGTGCCGCACCACCTGCAGCGATGCCGGGTCGGCCTCCTTCAGCAGCTCCAGCGTGACGTCCTCAGTCAGCGGCTGTGTCAGCCCCACCACACGAGGTCCGGTGCTCTGAGAGGCGTACATCGCTTCCTCGCTGGCCTCCAGCGCCGCCTCACCCGTCGTCGCGGGAGTTTCGGTCAACGAGGCAATGCGCGCGACCACGACGGCTGCAGCCAGGCGAGGGGAGATGCTGTTGGCGATATCAAGCGGCGATGTGCCGCGCGCGACTTCGCGTACGGAGCCGTCGGGAAGCTGAACTTTGATCATGTCACTCACGGCCTTAAGGATATCCGTTTGCTCGAAGCTGCGGAGAGCGTTCTCCAGTTCTTGCTCAGGGCGCTCCGTCAACCATACTGTCCCACCCTGAAACACTGCCCTGTCCCACCCGCAGACGCATCCTCACGCCGCAACCCTACGCAGCCGATGGGGTTTCTACCGACAGACCGTGCGCAACCGGCACGGGGTTCGGGAAGGGGGCCCATCATGCGGTTACAGTGTGAGGCGTCGAATGCAGGCAGCGACATTCGCTGCAGAGTGTGCGGCCAGGGATTTCTGCTTCACTGGTCCGCGGAATCCCCCGAATCTCCTCAAATTCAAGAAGAGCAGTCCCTCCTCCGCGTGGAACTGATGCGCGAGCTACGGCGTCACCACGCCGCAAGCACCGATCATCCCGCAGCCCACCCCCGCTGCTGCTTCCACGTTCACGCGCCGGAGTCACAGCCTGAGGCCTCGTTGCCCTTCTTCGAGAACTCTCCCGCATGGGCCTCGGCCTGAGCCCTACCGTAGCAGGCTTCCAGCCACGCTCAGCCCACCTACGCAGAGCACAATCGCCCATGCCGGCGTCCGGGTGAGCATCAGTGCCGCAAACGCACCCGCCGCGACCCCAAGATCCAGCAAGCCGTGCACACTCTCCGTCCCCACCGGATGGATCAGCGCCGCAAACAGCACTCCCACCATCGCTGCATTGATGCCCGCCAGCGCCGAGCGCCACCCCGGCTGTGCCCGGATTGCGGCCCAGAACGGCAGTGCGGCGGTCATCAGAAGCAGCCCCGGCAGGAAAATCCCAACCAGCGCCAGCAGCCCGTCCAGCAGCGGATGTGCTGCGGGCCGGACCACTGCGCCCACGTACGCCGCGAAGCTGAACAGCGGTCCGGGAAGCGCCTGCGCCACGCCATAGCCGGCCAGATACGCATCCTGGGGAATCCATCCCTTCGTGACCACCGCGCTCTCCAGCAGTGGCAGCACCACGTGGCCCCCGCCAAAGACCAGCGCTCCGGTGCGATAAAACGCCGCGGCCAGCGTCCAGGGCGAGAGCATGCTTCCCTGCAGGAGGAATGCAGCCGTGAGCAGCCCCGCGAAGCTCCCCAGCGCCACCCAACCTATGCGCCGCGACACCGGCAGCCCTGCGACCGCGGCCGCAGGTTCTGCGATCCTGCCCCGCAATAGCAGCCTTCCCAAGCCCGCGCCGAACAGCAGCACCGCGATCGTCCCGACCCAAACCGGCAGCCAGAGCACCAGCGCCGCCGCGACGGCCGCAATCCCCAGCCGCAGCGCATCGGGCGCGAGCTTTTTCTGCATCGCCAGCACCGCCTGCGCCACCACGGCCACCGCCACCAGCTGCAGCCCATGCAGCGCCGCCTGCGCCTGCGGACCGCGCATCGCGCCGTGGCCCAGCGCAAAGGCCAGCATCAGCGCAGCGGAAGGTGCGGTGAAGCCAACCCAGGCCGCGAGTGCTCCCGGCAGGCCCGCCGTCAGCATTCCGATGCCAAACCCCACCTGGCTGCTCGCCGGGCCGGGGAGAGACTGCGCCAGGGCCATCAGCTCGGCGTAGGCCTCCGCCGAGAGCCACCCGCGCCGCTCCACGAACTCCCGCTGAAAGTACCCAAGGTGCGCCACCGGCCCACCGAACGACGTGCAGCCAAGCCGCAGGAAGGCAAGAAAGACCGTCATCGGGGAGTGGCGTGACGCTGTGGCGGGAGTGGTCATCTGAAGCCAGGAGAACAGGATGGCTCCATTCTGCACCCAGATGCTTGCGGCAGCATTAAGCCCACCCCGATCGCGTTCGATACAATGGCTGAGGCCCGATGTTGGGAGCCGGAGATCCACCCAAGCGATGAGCTGGTTCAAGCGCGAAGACAACGAGATCGTACCGCCCGAGGGGCACGAGGTCCGCACCGAGGGCCTCTGGATCAAATGTCCCCACTGCCGTAAGGTCATCTGGAAGGCCGATCTCGAGGCGAATCTGCAGGTTTGCCCCAGCTGCGGCTACCACTTCAAGTTCGACGCGCGGTTCCGCATCGCGAACCTTCTCGAAGAGGGCTATGAGCTCGTCGACGGCGGCCTCATGTCCACCGACCCGCTTGAATTCACCGACCTCAAGCCCTACAAGGAGCGCCTGAAGCAGGCCCAGAAGAAAACTGGCCTCTCGGACGCCATCATCAACGCCGTCGGCAAGATGGGCCCGCACGAGGTCGTGCTCTCCGTGATGGAGTACAGCTTCATCGGCGGCTCCATGGGCTCCGTCGTGGGCGAAGTCATCGCTCGCGCCGTCGATCGCTCGCTGGCCACGCGCCACCCGCTCATCATCGTCTCGGCCTCCGGCGGTGCGCGCATGATGGAAGGCATTGCCAGCCTCATGCAGCTTGCCAAGATCTCCGCCGGCCTGGCGAAGATGGACGATGCGAAGATCCCCTACATCAGCCTGATGACCGACCCGACCACCGGCGGCGTCACCGCCAGCTTCGCCATGCTGGGCGACCTCAACATCGCCGAACCCGGAGCGCTGATCGGCTTCGCCGGCCCCCGCGTCATCGAGCAGACGATCCGCCAGAAGCTCCCCGAAGGCTTCCAGCGCGCCGAGTTCTTGCTCGAGCACGGCTTCCTCGACGCCATCGTTCCCCGCTGCGAGCTGAAGGACTACCTCATCAACGCGCTCAGCTGGATGGGCGACCAGAAGGTTAGCTAGGCTGCGGACTCGCGTTCGAGGGCCCGATGCACAACGCCGGTCACATACTGCTGAACAGTGATCCCACGACGTCTCGCAGCCTCATACACCTTGAGCAGGTCGTCGTCTGTGAGATTCAATAAAGAGGAGTGCTTTCGGGCTTCTGCGACCTCGGCTAGGTTTCTGGAAGTGCCGGTCCGCAGCGTACCGCCGGTGGCCGCGCGCTCAAGCTCTTCGCTCAGCGTGCTGCGATGGGCATGCCACCACTCGGCTTCTTCGGCTTCGGTCTGAAACTTAGGTACCACGAGTTTTGTCGTCATGGCCGTTTCATCCTGGATTGCAAATAAACCAGCTTGTCCCGTTTGTCCGCGTCCCAGGCGGTGATGGGGCGAATTCGTTCGTCCCTTAAGGTGGTGATGATGCCGAGAATTCTGCCGGTGGCCGTTCCGCCCACTTGAAAAAGACGGATGCCGTCCCCTTCATCATATTGGATCCCCGCATCCACGGGGTCATTCCAGAGGGCCTGCTCGACCTCTTCCGGCGTGACACGATGCCGCGCGATGTGACGTAGGTTGTCCGCGTCCCAATCGAAGATCACGCCGTAACTCCTCCGCTTGGCTGCTGCACAGTGTAACCGGGTACGCTAATGACGTGATCGAAGCCCAGCCCTCCCGCACCGCGCTCCGCGTCGCCTTGCGCCGCGCTGCGCATCAGGTGCATGATGCCGAACCGCGAGTCCTCGATGATCCCCTCGCGGTGCCCATCCTCGGGCCCGATGCGGCTGAGGTGGAGCGCACGCCCGACAGCATTCGCCGGCCGTTCTCGGCGGGACTGCGAGCCTTCATGGTGGTGCGGGCACGGCTTGCCGAAGACATTCTGGCCGAAGCCGTTCGCGATCGTGACGTGCGCCAGTACCTTGTGCTCGGCGCGGGACTGGATACCTTCGCCTACCGCAATCCGCATACGCACGTTCGCGTATTTGAGGTCGATCATCCGGCCACTCAGGCGTGGAAGCACGAGCGGCTCGTCGCGGCGCATATTCAACCGCCGGTCACCATGCGCTTCGTTGCTGTGAACTTCGAGCGACAGAGCCTGCGTGAGGAACTTGCTGCCGCGGGCTTCGACTTCAACGCGCCCACCGTCACTGCATGGCTTGGCGTCGTTCCGTATCTCACGATAGAAGCATTTCGCGGAACAATCGCTCTGCTGGGATCGCTGGCATCAGGCAGCGAAGTGGTCTTCGACTACTCGCAGCC
Organism: Bryocella sp.; assembly: GCF_058498515.1. Lineage (NCBI taxonomy): Bacteria > Pseudomonadati > Acidobacteriota > Terriglobia > Terriglobales > Acidobacteriaceae > Bryocella > Bryocella sp. Next base: position 447,796 of record NZ_JBMHYI010000047.1, on the reverse strand, counting down.
GCGCGAGGCGCTCTCACCCAACGAGCAGCTCATGCTGGATTCGATGTCTGCGCGCGTAGCGCAGGCCGGTGAGCCGTTTCAGTTGTTCTTCAGGCCGGAGGAGTTGGCGTTGGAGCTGGACCGCGCCGGGTTGCGGGTCGTCGAGGATCTCGATGGGCCGTCGCTGCACAATCGCTATCTTGCGGAGAGGATGGATGGCCTTGCTCTGCGTGGAAGGGCGGGTCGACTATGCCACGCGCGAAGATTCTGATCGAGCCTGGCACGTCTCGTGAAGAGGCATCCGCATCAGGGGCGCATCACCGCTGCCCTGTTCGGAGCGGCGTTAGCGGTCGCTGCGGCCGCTGTTGCCGGAACGATAAGCTAGATAGCAGGGAAACATCACGAATGTGACAAAGGAGAAGAAGATCGCAACATCTTGCATGGGGGTCCTGACTTGGATCATCAAGGGTGAGCGCACTGGCTCGTCGCAAGGAGTTGCGGTGGGGACTCAATCGTACGCCGGCAATAGAATGCCAGCCCGCCCCGCGCGGTACTCTATCTCCTAGTTCGGCCCGATCAGCAGGATTGACAATACCTTGAAATACACCGACGCGCTAGGCACATTATCGTCACTTGGTCCGGAGTTACCGAAGAGCCACGCGCCCATTACGGGCGTGCGGAAGTTTTCTCTTGACCACATCCGCGCATTGGCTTATGCCCTCGGCGAGCCACAGTCGCGCTTTCGCTCCATCCTTATCGCCGGAACGAATGGGAAAGGTTCAACAGCTTCAACACTTGCGTCGATTGCGGCGGCAGCCGACATTCGTTGTGGGCTATACACCTCGCCGCATCTGTTACGCGTCAACGAACGAATTCGCGTGTCCCAAAAGAGTACAGACGCCGACGGCATACGCCGGTTAGAGGAGATATCGGATGACGACTTCGCCACCATCTTCAGCCGCGTCGATTCGACTGCCCGCACGCTCATCGAACAAGGGTCTCTTCCGCATTACCCCAGCTTCTTCGAAATTCTCACTGCAGTGGCCTTCTGTTACTTCGCCGAGCAAGGCATCGAACTCGCGATTCTCGAGGTTGGACTGGGGGGCCGGCTCGATGCGACCAACGTCGTCGAGCCCCTTCTTTCCGTCATCACCGATATCGGCTTCGATCATATGGACTACCTGGGCAACACGATCGCGAAGATCGCCGCCGAGAAGGCTGGCATTCTCCGTCAGGATGGTGTGCTGGTCACGCTCTCGCAGCACCAGGAAGCTAACTACGCCATCGGCGAGATCGCCGTCGCGAAGAACGTTCGTGGCGTTGATGCTGCACGGTTCCTTCCCGGAGCCCGCCTAACCGCGCCGCATGATGCTGCCCGCATTACGACAACCCGCGCCGAGTCCCCGCTCGCTCGCAATCGCTATGACCTCTCGCTTGATGATGAGACGCTGCACATCGACTCGCCTCTGGCCGGCGCTCATCAGCAACGCAACCTCGCGCTTGCCATCGCAACGGCCGTCGAACTCCGCAGCAACCACGGCTTCCCCATCAGCAACGACGCCATCGAGCGCGGCGTGCGCAACACCGTTTGGCCCGGACGCCTCGAATGGTTTCCGCCACGCCTCGCACCTAGCGGAAGCCTGCATGCTCCGCTGTTGCTCGACGTCGCGCATAACCCCGCGGGCGCGTGGACACTGCGTGCCGCGCTGGCGACACTGCCCGACACCACGCCGCGCACCCTCGTCTTCTCCTGCCTTGCGGACAAGCCCATCGAGGAGATGATGCAGGTGCTGTTGCCGCTCTTCGACTCCGCCTCCGGCGACCCGGACCGCGTCCAGGATCACGTCGTGCTCGCGCCCATCCAGAACCCACGGGCTGCATCATTGGAACAACTCGAGGCCACTGCCCGGCAGCTCGATGTTCCATTCCACGCCGCGCCACATGTCCTTGCCGCGCTCGCGCAGGCGGAGGCCATCACGTCGCCCGAGGGCATCATCGTCGTCACGGGCTCCATCTTCCTCGTGGCAGAGGTCCGGGCCATCGCCCTGGCGGAACGCAAGCCACAGATGGTCACTGCAAGCTAACATCAATCCAGTGTCCGAACGCATCACCCTTCGAGAGCTCCATAACGAGCAGCAGGCAGCCGAACCGCCTCGCCCCCAGATCCCTCTGCCTCTGCAGTGGCTTACCTATCTGTTGCTGATGCCTCTCGTTGGCCTCTCCACCGCGGTCTTCGGAACCTTCTCCCTTATTGCCGGTTTGTGGGACTCCACCGGCCGCCAGCAGCACTGGATCGCGCGGCAATGGGCGCGCACGCTGCTGCGTATGGCCATGGCCCCGGTCACAGTGGAAGGTACGGAGCACGTTCAGCCCCTTCGTCGTGCCGACACCCACCGTCCCGTCGCGGTCTACACGTCCAATCACCTCAGCTACTACGACACGCCAGTGCTCTTCGCGAACCTACCCTTCCAGTTCCGCATCCTCGCCAAGGCCTCGCTCTGGAAGATCCCGTTCATCGGCTGGTACCTGAATCGTTCCGGGCAGGTTCCTATCGACACCGGGTCTGGCCGTTCCCTCATCGCGAGCCTCGGCCGCGGCGTGAAGACGCTTCAGGGTGGTCTCCCGCTGGTCCTCTTCCCTGAAGGCGGCCGCAGCTACGGCGAAGTGCGCGAGATGGTCTCCGGAGCCGCATGGATGGCGATCAAGGCCCAGGTGCCGATTGTCCCCATCACGCTGGTAGGCACCTATGAGTTGCTGCCCATGCACACCTACGTGCTGCGCCCGCGCCCGCTGAAGCTCATCATTGGGGAACCCATCGAGACCGCAGGTTTAACCACCCGCGATGCCGATGCGCTCACGAAGCGCCTTCGCCAGGTCATCCACGAGACCTACATCGCCGAGACGACGGAGGCCTGAGACAACCCATGGCTTCCGGCTCCCTCGACTCAGGATCGAAGACCGGGCTCATGCTCCTCAGCCTCGGCGCTATCGCTGTCATTGCGCTGATGCTGAAGCTCCGCGGACACATGCTCTTCGAAGTCGTACTCGGGATCTTCCTCGCACTGCAGGTCCTCAACGCCGTGCTGATTCTGCGCAGTACGAAACGCGATTGACTCGCGGCTCGACACTCGCAACTCAGAACTCTTCTCTTCTACTACAGCCACACAGCGCACTCCGATAGACTCGTCCTGTGATTGCGCACCTCCGTGGACAGATCCTTGCGAAGTCTCCCAACGCCGTCGTCATTGACTGCCACGGCGTCGGTTATGAGCTGGCGATCTCCGTAGCGACCTACACCGAACTCGGTGAGCCCGGGACCGACGGCCGTCTCCATGTGCACACCCATGTGCGCGAGGACGCGCTGCTGCTCTTTGGCTTCGCGACGCTCGACGAAAAGCGCCTCTTCGAAAAGCTCCTCACCATCTCCGGCATCGGTCCCAAGCTCGCGATTACCGTGCTCAGCGGCATCAGCGCGGATCGTCTCATCACCGCCATTCGCGGCGGCGATCACGCGACCCTGACGAAGATTCCGGGCATCGGCAAGAAGACCGCCGAGCGCGTGGTGTTGGAGCTGAAGGACAAGCTCGACGACATGGCCGCGGCGCTATCCACACAGTCCGCTACGCCCTCGCTGGGCGCCGTCGCCGAAGACGTGCTCAGCGCGCTGGTCAACCTCGGCTACCCAAGGCCCATCGCCCAAAAGGCCGTCGAGACTGCTGCAAAGGACGCAGCTGTTGCCAGCGACTTCGAGAAGCTCTTCCGCGCCGCAATGAGCGCGGTGCGCTAGTCGTTAGGCCCTGCGCCGGTACTTCACCGCAAACTCATAGCCCGCGTTCGGCGGGAAGAGCTCGGCGACGAGCTTCAGCCTCGCGGCGAGTGCCGCCGGAGCCAGCAGCGGATATTCCCGCTCGCGCAGTTCGCCATAGTCGAAGTCCATCGCCAGCGAGAGCAGATAAATCGCCACCGCATCCGAAAACCCGGCCTCGAGGAACAGTGTCTTCTCGCGTTCGTCGACCACTGCATGCGCGCCTACGGGTTGACCGGCTGCTTTCATGGTTGCGGCAAAGTTTTGCGAAGCCTCGCTGAGCATGCGGGTGCGGCGCGAAGGTTGTGGCTCAGGCTCGCCGCTGGCTGGCCGGCCCAGGGCCAGGTTGCGCGATTCCCATGCATCCAGCGAGGTCTCGCCGCGCACATTCGCCATCGCCTGCTGCCACGCGAGATCCGTAAAGCTCTGCGGAACGCCGGCCTGGTCCACAAACGCATGCGCCACGTTGATAAAGAACTCGAAGCACAGCGCGAAGCGGTCCCCCATCAGCCGCGTGGAGATGAAAACACCGCGGTTGCCGTGGCCCAGCTCCACGTTGCGATGGCAGATCGCCGCATCGGAGAACTCGTCCGTGTAGCTCCGCGCCACCATCGGCTGATCGGCCTTGCGCTGCGAGACCGCTTCCAGATCCTGCGGAGGCTCACGCAGTGCCAGGGGCACAAAGTAGTATGTGTTGGCCTTGAGAGAGCTGACGATCGCCGTGGGGACGGCCTCCAGCATGCGGTCCAGATCAAGATCCGCAACGCCGGTTTCGCCGAACGTCGCAAAGCGCACACCGTTGGCGGAGCGCCGGACCTCCGTCTCGCGTGCGACCTGCGTCGCTAGAACCAGCCCGCCCGGCAGAGAGTCAGCCATTGCCGTATTCTAACTCCAGATGGCAAGCGCGAATCATATCGATCAGGCCCGCCGCGACGGCGTCGTATTGGGAATCCCGCTTGGGGACCTCGGCTGGTTCCAGTCCCTGCTCATGGGAACCGCCATGGGAATGGCCTCCTTCTTCACGTCGACCTTCCTCGCCATCATGGGCTGCCTGGTCTACCTGAGCGCCACGCATCGTCCCGTAGATTTCGCACTCACGTATCGCGATATAGGGTTTCCCATTGGACTGGTCGTCCTGATCATCAGCTACACCTATCTTGGCTTCCTCTGGGTCCGCCGCAAGACGCGCCGTCCGCATACCGGCAGCTAGGTTCTCTTTCCTTCACCGATTGTTTCGTCATTCCTCCGGGTCCCCGTTTCGCCGGGCCACGCGTCTTTCCTCGCCTCTGCGCTCGTCTCTTCCTGTGACCCAGGAAAGTAGACCAGCAGGGCGCCCGGTGCGCGCGTTGATCTATGCTTTCAGACATCCCCAGCTTCCAGTCATCCCCCAGTAGGAGAATTTCCGCAGATGAGACGTCTTGCGCAAGCCTTGAGCCCTGCCCTTGTGGCTCTGTTGCTCTGTCCCCCCTCCGCCTTTGCCGCCGACAAGCCCGAGCCCTCGTACTACGGTCCGCAACCGGCCACCGAGTCGCTGGACATGACCATGTACCAGCGCATCCGCAATGAAGGCATGACGCACGGCAAGGTGATGGACTTCGCCGGCGCGCTCGCCGATGGTATTGGCCCGCGCCTTACCGGCTCGCCCAACATGAAGAAGGCCAATGAGTGGACGCGCGACACCTTCACGCGCATCGGCCTCAGCAACGCCCACCTCGAGGACTGGGGCGACTTCGGCATGGGCTGGTTCCAGGTCAACACCTGGGCGCGCATGGTCTCGCCCGATCCCGAACCGCTTTGGATGCAGGCTGCCCCCTGGTCCGTCGCGACCCCGGGAGCCGTCTCCGGCGAGGTGATCTTCCTTCCGCAAGTAACTAAGGAAGCCGTCGCCAAGTACGAAGGCAAGCTCAAGGGCAAGATCGTCCTGGCCGGCGACACGCGAGAGACCCCGGACATCGACCAGCCGCTGTTCCATCGCTATACGCAACAGGAGCTGGACGACATGGCCGGCCCCGAGCAGCCACGGCGCGGAGGCAACGCGTTCGCTCGCGTCTCTCCGCAGGAGCGCATGGCCCGCGCCAAGGCACGCACCGAAGCCGTCAAGATGATGGCTGAAGAAGGTGTGCTCGCCATCATCACTCCCACCCGCGATGGCGGCGAGGGCGGTGGCACCGGCATCATCTTTGACGACAACGGAGCGAACCTCGCGCAGGCCGCGCAGAAGCCCGAGAACAAGGTTCCCGTGCCCAACGCCGTCATGATGATCGAGCACTATAACCGCATCGCCCGCATGGTGCAGGCCCACGTGCCCGTCACGATGGAAGTGAACATCGACACTAAGTTCACCAGCGACCACGAACACGGCTTCAACTCCGTCGGAGAAATCCCCGGCACCGACCCCAAGCTGAAGGATCAGGTCGTCATGGTCGGCGGCCATCTCGATAGCTGGATTTCCGGCACCGGCGCCACCGACAACGGCGCAGGCTCCATCGTCGCGATGGAAGCCATGCGCATCCTCAAGGCGCTGGAGATCAAGCCGCGCCGCACCATCCGCATTGCGCTGTGGTCCGGTGAAGAGCAGGGCCTCTTCGGCTCCAAAGGCTACGTCGATGAGCACTTCGGCAAGTTCGCTCCCGCAAAGGGTGGTGATGACGGCGTTCCCTCCTTCATGGGTGGTGCGCGCGGCCCGCTGACGACCACCAAGGAGTGGGAGACGCTCGACGCCTACTACAACCTCGACAACGGCACAGGCAAGGTCCGCGGCGTGTATACGCAGGGCAACTTCGCCATCGGCCCCATCTTCGCGCAGTGGATCGCTCCGCTGAAGGATCTCGGCGTCACCACCATCACCAACCGCAACACCGGTGGCACCGATCACCTCAGCTTCGACGCCGTGGGCCTGCCTGGCTTCCAGTACATCCAGGACCCCATGGACTACGAGACCCGCACCCACCACTCCGACATGGACACCTACGATCGCCTGCACCAGGCCGACCTCGAGCAGGCCGCGATCGTCGAGGCCATCTTCCTCTACAACACCAGCCAGCGCGACGCCATGATGCCGCGCAAGCCCTTCCCGCACCCCGAGGATGAGAACAAGCTCCGCGCTCCCATCCCTGGCCTCTACCCCAACGCCGTGCCTCCGCCCGATAGCGGCAAGCCCGGCATGAACCGGTAAGCAGAAAGCCAGCAACAACGAAGCGGCGAGAGGATCTTCCTCTCGCCGCTTTGCTTTGCCGCGTCAGCGTGAGGCTAATGCGCCTCAGCGTTCACCGGCACATACCCGCTCGGCGCTACGCTGCATGGATTTTCGCGTGGCGCCTTCCACGAGCTCCCATCCGCGAACTCGATGCTCTCCACCGCCACGCTCTTCACGCCCGACACACGCCCCAGCAGCAGATCCCCCGTCAGCTTCTTCTCTGCCGCGTCCTTCGCGCTCAGATGAAACGTCCGCGACTCTTCGTGCATATCTTTCTTCGCGAAGCTGTCTGTAGGAACCGCCCGCAAGCCATACGGCAGGAACGTCACTCGCAGTGTCACCTCGCGCACCGCCTGCTTCGGCATCACGACGACATGCACACCGCTCTTGTCACTGGGAGTCTGGGCCTGATCTTCGAGCGCTGTGGTCCACACCGTCACACCGGAGGCGCGCTGCTGGGCATACAGCCCGACACCGCACTCCGCGGCAGGCACAGGACTGCTCATCAGAGCCTGTGCTGAGGCGGCTTGTACCAACACCGCCGCCAAACCGAAACTGATTGCCAGAACAAAGGGAAGTCGCATCGGAGCCTCCTTTCCGTGCGACGATTCTCCTCCGCGAAGGTCACGCGCGCCAGCAGAAATCTTTGTGCCCCGCCCTGGTTTCCTATGGCAGGAAGCCCACGCTCTCCCACAGCGGCCCCGGCGTGTACACCGCGCCCGCCGCTACCGTCCGCCAGACCTTGCGCGTGTTGTGGATGTCCGCCAGGGGGTCGGCATCGAGCAGCAGCACATCCCCGCGCTTGCCCACCTCCAGCGATCCCGACTCTTTCTCCACTCCCGCCGCCCGCGCTGCCACGATCGTCGCCGACTGCAGCGCTTCCAGCGGTGTGAACCCGGCCTGCACATAAACCTCCAACTCGCGATGCAGCGAGTATCCCGGGATCGCTTGATCAGTCCCCGCCACAATCGGTACACCTGCCTTGTGAAGGTCGCGCAGCGTCTTGAGCGTGATCGCCCACTGCGCTGCCATTCGCGCGGCGCGCTCTCCAGTGGGAGGGGCCTGCTCCAGCGCAGCGCGTAGCTGCGGAGCCACGTGAGTGATCCCCGGCTCGAACTCGGCAAGCGGCATCGGATTCAGGAACGTCTCGTAGAGTGCCATCGTCGGGTCGAGCACCGTGTGATGCTCCTTCAGTGTTGCGAGGTACTGCTTTGCGCGTTCCGAATCCCCATCCCACACCGGAGCCTTCGTGCGATCCGGCTTTCCATCTGCGCCCATTACGGGGTGCGAGAAGTACGCCAGGTCGTAGCTGATGTGATTGATCTGGTCCATCCCATCGGCGATTCCCTCCTCTGCCGTCATTCCTTCAGGAATATGCCCGGTGACGGTCATCCCCTGCGCATGCGCTGCCTCGCAGATCACCTTCACAATCTCGGGAGTCACCGAGCTGTAAATCTTGATCTGCTTCGCTCCCGCAGCTTTGTACTTCGTCACCCACGCACGCGCTTCCTCGGGAGTGCTCGCAACCACCGCGCCCAGCGAAATCTTCCCGCCATTTGCATCGCCATCGATGATGCCTGCGAACTCCAGGTGCGGGCCAATCGCAGCATCCTTCTTCTTGTCGAGCTCGCTATGCAGCGTGCGGATGAAGTCGAACTCATTGCCCACATCGCGCACGCTCGTTACGCCCGACGCAAGATAGATCGGCCCCCACTCCACCTGTTCATAGTGCGCATGCATGTCCCACAGCCCGGGGATCGCATACTTCCCGGCCGCATCGATCACCGTCGCGCCCACGATCGCCAGCAGCTTCGGCGCAGGAAGACGCGTACTCGCGCTGATCTTCGCCAACGCCGCGAGAGAGTTCTTCACGCCCTCCGCGATGAACATGTTCAAGTCCTTCGCATACGTATCCCGCGTGGCCTCGAAGTGATCGAACTCCGCATCCGTGCTCACCAACGCCGCGAGGTTCTTCGCATCGTCCATCCAGAGACACTCCTGCCCCCAGATGAGTCCACTCACCGTGTAGCCATGCAGCTTGTGGCCTTCGACGGTGATGTCACCCGCAGGAACGATGCGTACCGTCGCACCAGAGGGGTAGACGGTGAAGCTGGCAGGTTCCTTGCTGAGCCACCACCGCATCATCTGCTCCTGCATCGCGACCGGAGCATAGCCAGCCATCGGGAACCATGGCTCCTTCACGGTAACCGTCGTCGTCTTTCCATCGAGTGCAATGCCGAGCTGATTGTCCTCGTTGCTCATGAGATCAAGATCGATCTTGCTCTGGCGGGAGACCTGTCCCTTTGCCGTCAGGTGGAGGATGGAGGACGAGGGGCCGATCGCAAACGTCGTGTCGAGGGGCACTGGCGATCCGCGATCCGTGAAGAGAAAGTGCGAGTTCAGTGTCACGTCATCTTTTCCGCTGCGGATCTCATACGTCTCTTTGCCAATTGCCTTCGCGAACTTGTGCAGCACAAATGTTCCCGACGGTGCAGGAGCCTCCTCAGCTTTCAATGCACGGGGCGCGAAGCCCAGCATCGTGATGGCGAAGACCAGGGCAGCAATGGAAGGACGAGGATGGATCAAGGCGTAATTCTCCTGGGGGTGCGGTGACAGAGCAGGTACGCTCCAGCCTACAGCCCAGTTCCCGCGACGACATCCCTATCGCACATCCTGCTCCTCAACCCCCCGCGCTATCATCCAACCTGCATGGCAGCGCACTTCTCTCCCAACGCAATCAAGTTCCTCAAGGGCCTCGCCCGCCACAACGACCGTGACTGGTTCGAAGCCCGTCGCGACGTCTACGAGGCCGAGCTCAAGACGCCGATGCTCGCCTTCATCGACGCCCTGAATCACGAGATGCTCTCCTTCGCTCCGGACCACGTCCGCGACCCGAAGAAGGTCATGATGCGCATCTATCGCGACACGCGATTCGCAAAGGATAAGCGGCCCTATAAGCGCCAGATCGCCGCGTGGTGGGCTCGCTATGGCATGGAGAAGACCTCCGGCGGCGGTTACTACATGCACGTGCATCCGGATCAGGTAATGATCGCCGGCGGTGTGTACATGCCGGAGCGAGCGCAACTGCTCGCCATCCGCGAGTGGCTCGCCGACAACCATGTGGAGTATCGCAAGATGCTGAAGGCCGCACTGCGCACCAAGGTCGCCGGCATTGGTGTCTCGCTCATCGATCCCCAGGCGCTCACCCGCATGCCGAAAGGCTTCGCCGCGGACCATCCTGCCGATGAGCTTCTGCGTGCGCGCAACTGGGGTGTGCATCTACTGCTCCCTGGCAGTGCCGCGCTCGAGCCCTCCTTGGTGAAGAACGTCGCGCGTGGCTTCAAGGCCGCAGCACCGCTCATCGACGCTCTGAATGAGGCGATGCTGGCAGCGACAAAGCCCGCGAAGCCCTCCGCCAACGAGTGGCTCTGAGCTTACTGGCTCGGCTCCGAGCCCGATTCGTAACCTCGACTCGCGTTCTTCCACGCGCTTTGCACCGGCCGCCGATGTATGCTGTCGGGCACCGCGCCGCGTGATGAATCTCCGCTCTCCGCGCGGGTTTTCGCATCCCCATCCTCGAATTTCGGAGAAAAACGGCCACATTTTGGCTCAGACCCGAGAAAAACCTGTGGAAACGGGAGAAAAGCCGTTGACAAACAAGACAGGAAGGTTGATCGTGAACATCGGCGCGGTTCGCCGCACCCGCATGAAACACAGGCCCCACGCGTGTTTTCGTGCTGTTGAGCGCGGAGGTTCAGCAGCCAACGAACTCACGAGAAGGCCGCATTGCCCGGTGCGGGAGATAGGCTCTCGGGCCTACGCTCAATCGACGCAGGGAAATCGACGCAACGAACATCGACGCAACGAACATCGAAGCAACCGAACATTGAAGTAACAAGGAGTGATACGAAAATGGCAAAGGGTATGACCAAGACGCAGCTCGTTCGCACGCTGGCTGAAAAGCTGGAGCTCACCAACAAGCAGACCGCAGGCTTCCTCGAGCTTCTCTCCGAGACCGCGGTCAAGGAAACCAAGAAGAACGGCGAGTTCACCATCCCCGGCATCGGCAAGCTGGTCAAGGCCGAGCGCAAGGCGCGCATGGGCCGCAACCCCCAGACCGGCGAAGCCATCAAGATCAAGGCCAAGACCGTCGTGAAGTTCCGCGTCGCGAAGGTTGCCAAGGACGCGATCGCTCCCCCCAAGAAGTAAGGAATCCAGAAGTAGTTATTCCTCTTTCGCCGCCATGCGCGGCGCAGAGAGACCCAGCGTCTGAGTGAACGCTCAGAATGCGCGAGGCCGAAGCCTGCGGACACCATGTCCGTGAGCTTCGGCCCATTTTTTTTGGAGCGCAATAGACTGAACCATTGACGATCCAGAGCCATGCTCCTTAGTGCGCGGGACTCTCGTCCGGCTTGGCCGCAGGCAGAAACGCCCGCACCACCAGCCACACTCCCAGGCAGATCAGAAGGTCGCGGCGCAGCGGGCTTGCGTTAAAGTCCCAGCCAAAGATCGCCAGCGTGAGGAAGGCTCCCAAAAAGTACAGCTCTCCCAGCAGCGCTTCGCCCCAGTGCGGCTTCTGGCCGGAGGCCGCCACTTGCGGTGAAGGCGTGGGAAGAAACCGCGGCACCTTCGCGCAATAGTCCACATAAGCCTGCCCGAATCGCTCGCGCAGAAACGGCTCCTCCGCCAGAGCAAGCCGGACGTTGAGCGCCCACAGCAGCATGATCGCAAGGATGGCGCCGCTCGGAGGCATCAGCAGCGCAATGCCGATGGTGTGCAAGATCGTGCCGAGGTACAGCGGGTTGCGCGTGTGCCGGTAAGGTCCGTCGGCCAGCATCGCTTCACCATGCATCCCTGCGGAGCGAACCACGCTCGACCCGACGTATGCCGCGCCCCAGACGCGCAGCCACGCTGCGGATCCCGTTAGCACGAGGGCGATGCCCATCAGCGCAACCACGGCGCCCGGAAACGTCAGCCAGCCCATGCGCGCCAGCCAGGACGACATCACAAGCCACGTTGAACGCGACTCCAGGTTCAGCACGTTGCCGAAAAACAGCCAGGGAGAGAGAAAGCCGAGGAGGTAAATCAGCGCGTGCAGCGCGAAGCGGAAACGATACTCAAAGCGTGTGGCTTGCATACAAGGCGATGGTATCGAATCGCGTGCGCCCCCGCGGCGTGCGCCCCCCCGCTTGCTACATCAGGATGATCATCTTCGACGTGCTGGACAATGCCAGCTGTGACGTGTTGATGAACGGAATCTTGTATGGGAAACCGTAGATGCACTGCACCTGCACCAGATTCCCTGGAGAGTTGGTTGCTGCGGAGCCGCTGGAGGTATAGAAACCGGCATAGCAGGTCATCGACCCTCCGCCGAGGTTGGGGTATCCCAAACCTTGCGCGTAGGTGGCAACCTGCGCCGCGGACGCGGTGCACGAGCCATTCGAGTTGATGCATGTCGTGCCGTGCAGTGAAGCGTAGCGCGCAGCTTCGCGGGCGCACTCGCTCGTCCGTTCCTTGTTGTAATACCCAAGCCCCACCTGGATGATGCCAAAGGTAAATGCCAGCAGGACCGAGAGCGACAGCGCTATCTCGAGCAGGGACTCGCCTCTCTCGTCGGCGACCCATCGCTGCAGCCCTCGCCCAAGGTATACCCTTACGTTCCGCAGCCTCACTCTGCGACCTCCACGATGGCTGAGCCGTGCATCGTGTAGCTGGTGGCAAGCTTGGGGAGAGTGAACGGAGCCGTGACGGTGACTGAGGTGTTCACCTGCAGGAACTCCAGCACATGATCTGCCGTAGCCGTGCAATTAGGAAGGGCGGCGGACTGCGAACTGTATTGTGTCCCATTGATGGCGCTGGCGCAGGCGAAGAAGAGCGTCGGCGTGACGGCTAGGCTGCTTCCGAAGTCTGCCGCGTCGGCTTGCGCCGCCGCTTGGATCGCGGAGGTGTTGTTGGCGTACGTAATACTGCGCATGCCGTACAGCGCACCCGCATGTGCGGCACTGGCCACCTCGATCGAGTCATAGGAAATCGAAGCCAGATCAGCGGTCCCAAACAGGAGGATCGGGCAGAAGAAGCACATCGCGAGCGCGAGCTCGATGACCGCGCTGCCGCGCTCGGAGTCGTTCTCCTCCGATGCCGCTCGTGTTGTGTCCTCGCGTCGCATCGTCATCACTGCCGCAGGGACGCCGACGAGATATCCATCGCGCCCAGACTCGAATTGCTTGGTGCATTCAGCGTTGCGCCGCCGGTAATGGTAAGCGTCGAGGCGACGAGGAACATGCTGAACGTCGACCCGGAGCCGTTCCCGATCGTTACCGGCGCGCCTGGAGCGTAGACGCCGCCGTTGAGATTCGTTCCCGAACCTCCCTGGAAGTTGAGGGCGTTGGTATCGGTGGACGGCTGATACAGCAAGATGTTCTGGTACGTCCCGCTCGTAGCCGCCGTAAGACTCGGATGCGCGCCGTTGTCGATCACCAGGCTCGCGCCATTCGCAAGATAAAAGAACACACCACTGCCTCCGAGTTGCGTTCCACTCTCGAAGTGCAATTGGCCGCCATTGATGACGTAAATTCCCGGATTGATCGTCACGGTCTGGCCGTTCGAGCCCACCGTCATGGAGTTGTAGCAGACCGTATTGCCGTTGGTGGTGGTGCCAGCGCCTGAGCCGGGACCTACGTTGAAGCTTGCTCCTCCCTGATAGCTTCCCGATGGGTCACCGGAGCAACTCGAGTACGGAGGCACAGTAGGCATCGGGGGCGAGCAGGCAGGCGAGGGGAGGCCGGTCACGACGTCTGTGTTGGAGCTGATGCTGCCGCCATTATTGACGTTGCTGGCATAGTTGGTGGAGTTGTTCCACGTGCTGGAGACCGTTCCCAGCGAGAGTGTGCTTAACGTCGAGCCGCCGCTGACGGCCACTGCGTTGGAGCTGTTCGAATTTGCCACGATGCCGCAAGCCGAACCGGTCGCGAGCGAGCCGTTGTTGATGTTGAGGTCCTGGCCGGTTGAGCCCTCCAGGCATACACAGGTGGGGCTCGTCTCGCCTTCGCCCGCGATGGCGCTCGCCATGATATTCATCGTGCGGGTGCCGTTAAATGCCCTGAGAAAAAACGCCGGCACCGGTTTCGTCACAGTAGCCTGCACCCAGCCGCTGGCGGCGCCGGGGGAGGTGGTCGCGTAATTGCCGGAGCCCGGCAGGGAGAGGGTCACCGTCGCCGGATTCGTGGTCGCGTTTGGATCGAAGCCGTTCAGGGCTGCAATGGCGTTGGCTGCGTTTTGGGCGTTCGCTGCAGTGGAGGGGTTGCTGTACTCCTCGGCCGCCGCGACCGCGGCCGCGTCCGCTGCCACCTGCGCCTGCCGCTTCTGCTGGAAGAAGTACCCCACATCCAGCGCAAACCCCAGGAAGCCCATCATGACCAGGCCCATGAAGAGGGCCATCATGATCGTCGCCTGGCCGCGTTCTCCGTTGCGCATTGTCATCGCTCGTTGTGTCCTTCTCCCACCTGCCCGTTAGACTACGCCGTACCTGCACGCCGCGTGGCTAAGGCTGGGAGTTCCTTGGCGCGCCGTCGGATGGCCTGTGCTGCCCTGGAGGGGATCCGGAGGAAACCCGAGGTGCGACCTATTGATCGTAGGAAAACCCGAATGCCGGCAACATGCCCCAAATAGGTCAAACCGCTTGCGGCACGTGACTTAAGTCTCGCTGCCGCGCCATCGTCTCTAGTGCAGCAGCAGCAGGATCGCCGTGTAGGGAGGAACGCTCACCGGGAAGGTGCTGCCCGGTACGCTCACCGTCGTTGTGCTCAGCGTGCCTCCGGACTGTGACGTGCTGACCCCATAGCTATACTCCGTCGCCGTCGAGCCTACGGTCGTTCCGCTCAGCTGCACCGAGATCTGGGCAGTGTTCGAGGGGTCGGCGTTCACCAGCAGCACGCCTTCGCCGCCGGCGGTCTTCGTCGTGGACCAGGCCAGCACGTACGGACTGCTGCTCGTGGTCGAGAGCAGGCCATCGCCCGGAGCCGCGGCCAAATGCGCCAGCTGGTAGCCGTAGTACGAAGGTCCCGGCGCCTCACTCTCGGTGAGGTACGTGCCATCGTGCATCTCCAGCCACTCCATCATGCCGATGCCCGTCGAGAGCGCGCTCATGAAATCGTTCAGGGTGAAGAGTCCCAGCGCGGGCTGAGGGAAGTTCGACGCCAGAGGGCCATTCGGGGAAGTCTCCGTCAGAAAGACCTTCACCGACGATGCGTTCGCCGGACAGTACGTCTGGATCGCAGACGTGATGTTGCCGTAGACATTCGGAAGATCGACCTGCGGGAGGCTGAGCAGCTCACTCGCCTGCACGTTCAGGTACGTGCCTGGATAGTAGTGCATGATCGCAAAGTCGATATTGGTTCCCGCGCAAACGGCGCGCGCGAGGTCCGGGTTCCAGTTCGCCGGGATCGGGTCCGTCGCAATCGGCGAGGAGAAATCGACACCGATCTGGATGGTCGGGTCGACAGCCTTCATCGCATCGATCCACTGCACCGCGTTCGTTCCGTAAGAGGTCGGCGATAGCGCATCCACCGCATTGCGCGAGTTGAACCCGCCCGGCGTATAGCCATTGGGATACACATACGGCGCATGGTTGTCGCTCTCGGCGTTGTGGTTCGTCGCCCAGCCGTTGTAGTAAAGCTCGTTGCCGATCTCCCAATACTTGATGCCCACGGGAGCACTCAGGCCCAGCCGCAGAAAGTTATAACCATCGTCGGTAGAGAGCGGAGACGCCGCGCGCAGGCTCGCCCAGTAGCCCACCGTCTTCCAGTCGAAGCCCGTCACATCCACGCCGATGACCTGCGTGCTGGTGGTGCTGCCATTGGCGTACGCGACCCACGCCGCAGATTCTTCGGGCTGCCCCTGTGAGTTCGGCTCGGAGCAGGTATCCTGCCCATCGCTGCCCACGGTCTTGTTCCCGAACGCATTCGAGACGCTGGTGCCGTAGTTGACCGTGATCATCGCCTGTGTGCCGGCAGCTTTGATCAACCGGACGAAGTTCCCGAAGTCGCCCACGGTCGAGAGCGAACCGTTCTGCTGCACACCGCACGCCGGCGCCGTCGAGGAGTAGAACGGCGTGATCGCGTACTGCGCCCAGTGATAGCTGTCCGAATATCCTCCGCCCGGATACCGCAGCACCGAGACCCCGGTCTTTCCAAGCAGTGTCGGAAGATTGGCGATGTCGTTCAGGCTCGTGTCATACACCGACGTGTGTAGGCCATAGAAGTTCGTCGGCACGGTCAGCAGCGTCTTCGTCGCGTCGATGGTCACCGTCGCCGTGACGGTACTGACCGTAAGCGTGAGGTTCGCGACCGCGTTCTCCTGCGGGTTGCTCGCATCGGTCGCCTTCACCGTGATCGGGTACGACCCCGTAGCCGTTGCAGTGCCGGAGATAACGCCCGCGGTGCTTATCGACATGCCGGTGGGCAGCGAGCCGGTGGTGATGCTGTAGCTGTACGGTGTCGCTCCACCGCTTGCGCCAATCGATGTCGTATACGCCGTGTTCACCAGCGCCGTCGGAAGGGCAGTGTTGGTGATCGCAAGCGCCGCAGGTCCCGTGTAGGCGATGTACACCGAGTACGTCGCGCTCGCATGACTCCCTGCGGCGTCTGTCGCTGTGACGGTGAACGTCGAGGTTGCCGTGCCCACAATCGGAACTCCTGCTAGGACACCGGTCGAACTCAACCTGAATCCTGCGGGGATCTGCCCGCCGGTAATTCCAAAGCTATAAGGCGCCGTCCCGCCAGTCGCTGTAATCGCCGAGCTATACGCCACCGAGTAGGTACCGTTCGGCAGCGTGGTCGTTGTGATCGCCAGCGACGTCGCTGCACTTACCGTCAGCGATAGCGAAGCCGTGGTCTGGTTATTCTGCGCATCGGTCACCTTCACGGTGAGTGGGAAGGTCCCCGTCGCCGTCGCAGTCCCCGCCAGCAGGCCGCTCGCACTCAGGGTGACGCCCGCAGGCAGCGGGCCACTCGCGAGGGAGAAGACGTAGGGCGCTGTGCCACCTGTTGCCTGGATCGTCGCCTGGTACGGCGTGTTCGCTTGCGCTGCCGGGAGAGCCGTCGTCGAAATCGCAAGCCCGGTGGTGGCTGCCGCGATCGTGACCATGTAACTGGTGCTCGCCGTCGCGGAGCTTGCATCGGTGACCTTGATCGCGAAGGTCGAGCTTCCCGGAGTCGTTGGTGTGCCGGTGATCGCGCCAGCGGTGCTCAGGGAAAGTCCTGCGGGAAGCGAACCCGTGCCCACAGTAAACACGTAAGGAGTCATGCCGCCGGTGGCCGAGATGGTGGCGTTATAGGCCGCGCCCACCACGCCATTCGGAAGCGAAGCGGTAAGGATCGAGACACCATTCGCTGAGGCGATCGTCACGGTGTAGCTCGCCGTCGCGGTCAGCCCTCCCTTGTCGGTCACCTTCACGGTGAAGCTCGAGGTTCCTGCCGTCGTCGGTGTTCCGGTGATCGTGCCACTCGTCGAGACCGCAAGACCGTTCGGAAGCGTTCCACTGGCCACGCTGTAGCTATAAGGCGTCGTTCCACCTGAGGCTGCGATGGTCGCTGTGTACGCCGCGCCCACCGTGCCGGAGGCCAGCGTCGACGTCGTAAGGGTCAACGTGCCGGCAATATTGACGGTAACGTTCAGCGTAGCGCTCGCCACGCTTGCGGAAGCGTCCTTCACCTGCACAACAAAACTGTTGCTACTCACGGCTGTTGGCGTGCCGGAGATGACTCCCGTCGTCGCCAGCGTGAGGCCCGCGGGCAGTGAACCCGAGACCAGCGAGAAGGTATAAGGCGATGTCCCATCCTGCGCGAGGACAGCGGCGCTGTACGCCACACCCACCGTCGCATTCGGCAATGCCAGCGTCTGGATGCTGACCGGCGTCCCCTGTCCGGAGATAGGGTTCGTGATCCCGCTGCCACATCCCGTGACCACCAACGCGACGGCGCACACCGCAGCCAACACCGCACATTGCGCCACTCGCCGCACGCGACTGCTCATCCTGCGAAACTCCTCAGCCATGGCCCTCATCCGCCCTCAGTCTACGGGCTGGCAGTTACGCCCGCCGCTCAACCGACGCGTCAAGCGCGCGGCCTTTGGTTGTAGAACTGAACGCGCCGCTCCCGTCCCACGGCCGCCCTAATGGAGCCAGGAATCCTCCGCAACAACATCGCAGATTCCACTGTTTATTCGCACCAAAAGAGGTGCACTCGGATCGAGTGAGTGTTTTCAGCGCTTTACGGTCGACACGCGACTAAAAGTAAGCCCTCGCCGCGATCGAGCCCTTTCCGCCGGTTGTACCATCGAACGGAGAGAGATGATTCAGCCGGGAGGAATCAGGCTGGCTAATAGCTCACGAGATACACACATCATGTCCGATCGTCCCCGCATCGCCATTCCCGTTCCCACCTCCATCGACCCCGACTACAACCAGCGGTCCTGGAAGAACTATGCCGATGCGGTCTCCGCCGCTGGGGGCGAGCCGGTCCAGATCGATCCCCTCTCGACCCCACCGATGCTTCGCTCGCTCATCGCAACGTGCGATGGCGTCGTGCTCCCCGGCAGTCCGGCCGACGTAGAGCCTGGCCGCTACGGTGCGGATCGCGATCCCGGTTGCGGCCCACCCGACGCCGCCCGCGAACAGACCGACTGGCTGCTGCTCGAGGATGCGGAAGCGCACCGCAAACCCGTTCTCGGTATCTGCTATGGCATCCAATCCCTGAACTCCTGGGCGGGCGGCACGCTTGTTCAGGATCTCTCGCCGCTCCCCGTCAATCACTCAGCGGGCGGCAAGGTCGCCATCGCGCACAGCGTCCTCATCGCACCCGACTCCCTGCTCGGATCGCTGGTCAGCCACGCCGACGACTGCAAAGTCGACGGAGACTTCCTTCGACTGCCCGTAAACTCCAGCCACCATCAGTCCGTGGCCATCCCCGGCGATGACCTCCTTATTGTTGCCCGTTGCCCAGAAGACGGGGTTGTCGAAGCCGTAGAGCGCTCCTGGTCTGAGTCCGGCGACTGGTGGCTGCTCGGCGTGCAGTGGCACCCCGAACGCTCCATCGACATCAGCGCCGCCTCACGCAACATCTTTGCCGCGCTTCTCACCGACGCCCGCCGCTGGTCTACCGTCAATCGCCAGCCCGCCGAGGCAGCCGCTCGTGTCTGAAGTTCTCTCAAGTGAGCGAATCGGCGAACTACTCGTTCCCTTCCTCCGGGGTGGTTCCCTACCGGAGATCCAGCCTTCCTCGGATCTCCTCGCCAAGCTCGCCTCGTATCTCGATCTGCTGCTCCGCTGGAACGCCCGCACCAACCTCACCGCGATCCGTGACCCGGAGGAGATCGTCCGCCGCCACTTCGGGGAGAGTCTCTTCGCTGGGCGCGTGCTCTCCCCGGCGTTAGCTGAAGGCGCGACCTTGCTGGACGTCGGCTCGGGTGGAGGCTTCCCCGGTCTCCCCATCCAGCTCCTTCGCCCTGATCTCCGGGTGACGCTGGCCGAGTCACAGGGAAAGAAGGCGGCTTTCCTTCGCGAAGCGGCCCGCAACCTCAACCAGAAGACGGAAATCTTTGGCGGACGCGTGGAAGCCATGGCTCCCAGTCGAACCTTCGACGTCGTCACCCTGCGCGCTGTCGACAATATGGAGATAGCAATCCAGCTCGCGACAGCGAGAGTTGCGCCCGGCGGCACACTCGCCATTCTCGGCGAATCCCGGGAGGGCATAGAGCCCTCACTGCGGCTTCCGATACCCGGCCGCCAAAACTCCTTCCTCGAACTCTTCGGCTAATCCAAAGTGGCCGATGTTCCACGTGGAACGTCATCTCTCACTTGGCGGTGTGGCGATTGTGTTGCTCTTCTTGTGGCCCTCCTCCGCGCCCAAGATTTTCGACATTCGAGCTGCAACTCGTGAAGCGCTCTAACGATTGTTCCACGTGGAACATCGCCGAGCCCTAAGTCTTCTCCCGCCAGCCATCTGTGAATCATGTTCCACGTGGAACATCACGGACCCGGCGTTTCCCGCGCTGGCACTTCTCCACACCTTCCACGTAGAACACAACCAGTACACAGGCTCTCTTCCCTGTGGCGTCGGGCTTCCTCTGCTAGGCTTGGGAACGCACGCTCATGACCATCGATCCCCCCAAGAAGAAGACCAAGGTCATCGCCGTCGTCAACCAAAAGGGTGGCGTCGGCAAGACCACTACCGCCATCAACCTGGCGGCCTCGCTCGCCCTCGAAGGCGTTCCCACCCTCCTCATCGACTGCGATCCGCAGGCGAACTCCACCAGCGGTCTCGGCATTCAGCGCGAAGAAGCCAAGCTCAGCGTCTACGACCTGATGCTCGGCGCGGCCACGGCGCGCGAGGCTGTCCTTCCCACCGCCGTCGAAAATCTCTCGATCGTCCCCGGCACCCGCAACATGATTGGCGCCAACATCGAGCTCGTGGGTGCCGACCGGCGCGAATCCCGCCTCCGCGATGCCCTGGCCGCTGATCGCAATGGGACGTGGTCGTTCATCATCCTCGACTGTCCCCCGGCGCTTGACCTGTTGACCCTAAACGCCCTGGTGGCCGCCGACACGCTCCTGGTTCCCATGCAGGCCGAGTACTTCGCCCTGGAGGGAGTCTCGGAGCTGCTCTCTACCCTCGATCGGGTGGCTGCCGCCTACAATCCCCGCCTCGCGCTTGAAGGCGTCCTGCTCACCATGTTCGACGACCGCACCAACCTCTCCCAGCAGGTGCGAGCCAACCTGGCCGAGTTCTTCGGGGATAAGGTCTTCAAAACGACGATCCCACGCAACATCCGGCTGGCCGAAGCCCCGAGCCATGGCAAGCCCGTCGCGCTCTACGATCCGCGCTCCCGCGGCGCCGAAGCCTACCTCGATCTGGCGATCGAGGTTCTCGAGCGCAATCCCGAGATCCGGCCGCTCGCTCCTCCCATGCGCAAGAAGCTGGTCGTCGACGAGATTCCTGTCCCCCGCAGCATTCAGCAGCTCGCCGATGAGGAAGAAGCCAAGGGCTCCGGTATTTGGCCCTTTCGCCGCAAGAAATCCAAAGCTGAACCCGTTTAGCCACCAATCGCCGGCCGAATCCCAGAGATTTTCTGGCCGCCCGCAATTTCGACTCCCAGGACCCTTACCATGGCCAATTCCCTCATCGACCCCAAGCGCCGCGCCCTCGGAAAGGGCCTCGAGTCCCTGCTGCCCGCCCGCAAGGCCGTGGAAGCTCCTGCTCCAGTCGCAGCTGAGCCCTCCGGCAAACCATTCGAGATCCCCCTCGACCGGATCGACCGCAATCCCTTCCAGACCCGAACCACATTCGACGAGACCAAGCTCTCTGAGTTGGCCGAATCCATCAAGGCCTCCGGCGTGGTGCAGCCCATCGTCGTCCGAGAAGGTGAGGAGTTCGCCAAGGACGGTCGCTACACGTTGATCACCGGTGAGCGCCGCCTCATGGCATCACGCAAGGCAGGCAAGGCCACTATCCCGGCCATCGTGCGCGAGGTCTCCAACGTGCAGGCGATGGAGATGACCATCGTTGAAAACCTGCAGCGCGCCGATCTCAACCCCATCGAACAGGCCCACGCCTACTCCCGCCTCGCTCGCGAGTTCCACATGACCCAGGAACAGATGGCTGAACGCACAGGCAAAGACCGGGCGTCGGTCTCAAACTTCCTGCGCCTGCTCAAACTCCCCGGGAGCGTGCAGACTCTCGTTTCCGCCGGCGAACTAAGCTTCGGCCATGCCCGCGCCCTGCTGGCCCTGCCCGACGCTGAGGCGATGGAGCAGGCTGCGAGGAAAGTTACCGCGCTGCACCTCTCGGTGCGTTCCACTGAGAACCTCGTCCAGAACCTGCTCAACCCCGAAAACAAGAAGGCTGAGCTGAAAGCCGCAGTTCAGGTCGATCCGAATGTGAAAGACGCCCAGGATCAGCTCCGCCGCTCGCTGGGACTCAAAGTCACCATTGAGGACAAAAAAGGCAAAGGGAAGGTCATCATCGAATACGCGGGAGTCGACGATTTCGACGCCATTCTGGCGGCGCTCGGCAAGTGAGAAGGCTTTTGCCCTGGCCCCGAAGCACGACAAGGATGGGTCCGCTACTTGCCGATGCAGAAGGTAGAGAAGATTCGTCCGAGGATGTCTTCGGTCGTCGTCTGCCCAGTCAGCGCATCCAACGCATCCAACGCGCGGTGCAGATCCATCAACAACAGTTCGTGGGGAAGCCCGCTCTCATTGGCGAAAGAAGCTGCCGCTAAAGCCTCAATCGCTCTGGCGACGGCCTCCTGCTGACGCCGGTTGTTCAAAGCCCCAGCTTCAACTCCGGCTCCGGCGGCTAGTATCTGCAGCATAGCTGTACGTAGCGCCGAAATCCCCTCGCCCGTAGTGGCCGATATCCGCACGACCCTATCTGTTTCCTTATGAAACGCAACTGCCACAGAATCAGTAAGATCCACCTTGTTCTCGACGACCAGGTGCGGTCTGCGCTCTAGCGACGCGAGGAGCTCAAGCTCTTCGTCAGACGTCGCCTCGGTCGCATCGTGCACAAACAGGACAAGATCCGCATCCGCCAGCGCCTCGCGCGAACGCGCGATCCCCTGCACCTCAGCCTCATGCAGTGCATCGTCTGTGCCTTCCTCGCGCAGCCCTGCGGTGTCGATCAGGCGCACTGGAATCCCTTCCAGCGACATCGCCTCCTCCACTGTGTCCCGCGTCGTTCCTGGAGCCGCAGTCACAATGGAGCGATTGCGATCCAGCAGGCGATTGAACAGCGAGCTCTTCCCCGCGTTCGGTCTGCCGATCAGCGCGGCCGTCGCGCCTTCCCGTTCCAGCCGACCACGACGAAAGCTCGCAGACAGCGCCTGCAGCGGTTCGATCACGGCAGAGATGCTTTCGGCAATCACCTGCGGAGAGACCACATCCACATCGTCCAGCTCACCCGAGGCAAAATCCATGCCAGCCTCAAGTAGCGCGACGAGACGGATCAGCTGCTCCTTAGCCGGCGCGATCCGGCGCGACATCGCTCCACCAAGCTGCTGCGCGGCCGTGCGCACCTGCTCCAGCGTCCGTGCCGCGATCAGGTCATGCACCGCCTCGGCCTGGGTTAGATCCAACTTTCCGTTCAGGAACGCCCTCTGCGTAAACTCGCCCGGCTCCGCAAGCCGAACGTCGAGGTCCAGCTGCCTTCCTACGGCCAGTGCAGTATCCACTAGCGTTGCCAACACCACCGGCGAGCCATGCGCGGCAATCTCCACAAGATCCTCACCCGTATAGGAGTGTGGCGAGTGGAACGCAGTCACGAGCGCTTCATCGATCGTTTGGCTTCGGTCGCCAGGATCCATCACGCGCGCGAATCGCGCCTGGGAGTGCTCCATCTCCCCACGCAGCACCACTAGCTGGCCAGCGATCGCGATCGCCGTCGGCCCCGAAAGCCGCACGATCCCAATGCCGCCACGTCCCGGTGGCGTGGAAATGGCGACAATCGTCGCGCCAATCGTGTCGGTTGCGTTCATGGTGGGGAAGTCTGCCACGCGTCTATTATCTGCGGAGCCATGGCCAAGACGATGCGCCGGCCAGGTATCTCGCTACGGTCAGAACTCAATGCCCCGCTGCGCCAGAATGCCCTTCTGGTAAGCATGCTTCACCTCGCGCATCTCGGTCACGGTATCGGCCAGCTCCACCAGCGTGGGGTGGGCATTGCGTCCCGTCAGGACCACATGCAGCATCTCCGGCTTGGGCCGCAGCACGTCGACCACCTTCTCTGGACCAGCATCTCGTACCCGATAGCGTAGCTGGATCTCGTCGAGCACGATCAGGTCCCACTCGCCAGACTCCATGGCCTGTACTGCTTCTGCCCACGCGGCCTCCACCATCGCCAGGTCCTCAGGATCGGTCTCGGCTCCGCCAACCTTCACGAAGCCCCGGCCCAGCTGCCGCATCACGTACCGGAAGCCCTCGGCCGAACTCAGCGCTTCGGCCGAGTCCAGCTCGCCGTAGTGCCACGACCCCTTGAGGAACTGCAGCACAAGCACCCGCATCCCGTTCCCAGCAGCCCGGAACGCCGTACCCAGCGCCGCAGTCGTCTTTCCCTTACCGGATCCCGTGTTGATCAGGATCAATCCGCGCCGAATGTCCTGCTGTTCGGAAGCTTCACTAGCCATAATCTCCACGCTACTGCAGTCTCCCTCTCGCCGCACCTGTAGACAGGATTCGCGCCTATGAAAGCGTGGAGCGCCTTCCTCGGAGTGTAGGAGCTCTACAAAAAACAGTAGGTTGGTCGTCTTGAGAGAGACATCCCGGCTCCGCCAACTCGAAGATTAGCCAGAAAATGCGGGAAATTTAGTCAAAGTTTCAAAATGGCATTCTGCGTGCTTGGAAGTGAGACACACGGCTCTCCAGGATACGACTGATCAACGTCGCGATGCTGAAGCTGAGACCTTAAGGAGCAAACCATACGATGAAGAACTTGCTGCGCTCTCTGATCGTCGCGATGGCCCTTGGTGGCGCTGTCATTCCGTCGCACGTCGTCGGCCAGGCCATTTCGTCCAACGGCGGATCGATCCAGGGCACTATCTCCGACCCTACCGGCGCTGCCATTCCCAAGGCCGTGATCGTGATTACCGACCCAGCTACTGGGTACACTCACACGTTGACTTCTGACTCGGCCGGCTACTACAGTGTTGGCCCGCTGAACCCCGGAACCTATAAGGTTACTGTCAGCGCGCCCAACTTCGCGCAGGAAGTGCTGAATACCGTTATCCGCACCGGAACGGTAACTCCCGGCAACATCAAGCTCACCCTGGGCAATTCGAACGAAACCATCGAGGTGAACGCGGGTGCGCTCCAGGTCAATACGGACCAGGCTGGCGTGCAGGACGTTTTGACGCGTGAGCAGGTCGAGAGTCTCCCAATCAACGGCCGCAACTTCCTCGACCTCGCCCAGATTCAACCCGGTGTGATCCTCCAGTCGGGTGAGACATTCGATCCGACCAAGGCTGGTTACTCCGCTATCTCCGTGGACGGCGTCTCGGGCCGCACCACCCGCATCCTCTATGACGGCCAGGACATCACCGACGAGACAGTCGGCACCACCATCATCAACGTGCCCACCGGTGCTGTGGACGAGTTCCAGCTGAATCGGTCCACGCAGGATGTCTCGGGTGAAGTCACCTCAACAGGACAGGTTCTCGTTGCCTCACCCTCCGGCACCAACCGGATCCACGGCCAGGCCTTCTACAACTTCCAGGACAACCGCGCCCTCTTCGCCGATACGGCGGACGGCAACGACACACCGTTTCAGCGCAACCAGTTCGGTGGCTACATCGGCGGCGCGATCGTGAAGGATAAGCTGTTCTTCTTCGGTGGCGCCGAGCGCATCAAACAGGACCAGAGCGCCTCAGCGACGGGAAGCGTATTCCGCGATCCCACCAACATTGTTGGTGACCCCTACCTGTCGACCCCCATCCTGGTGCAATACCCCACACTGTCGGAGCCGTTCCGCGATACCTTCAGCATGGGCCGCCTGGACTACACCGGACCATTCAAGGGTCACTACTTCGTCCGTGCCTTCTACGAAGACAATGCGGCCTTCGGTAACTATGGCGCTCTCTTCTCCACCTACAGCAATCGCGACAACGTCCCGGGCCTCGTCGGCGGCGCCGATTTCGCCTTCGGTCGCTGGACACACTCCTTCCGCGGTGGCTACGAGAAGTTCCACAACCTGATCTCTGATACGACTGTCGGCAACAAGTCCATCTACAACCCGGTTCCGGGCATTGAGCTGGCGGATAGTGCGGATGGCTTCTACGCCGGTCCGAATTACCTGGCTCCCCAGGCGACCTATCAGTCAGACAAGCAGTTCCGCTATGACGGTACTTGGACGCACGGAACCCACACCCTGAAGTTCGGCATGAGTCTCAATCGTTTGCTGGGTGGTGGTGGCGCTGCCTTCTTCGGCCTTGCCCCGCAGGTGGGTTTCAATAGTCAGTACCTGCTGCCAAATTGCAACAACAACCCTGCCTTGGGGCCCTGCCCTGGTGACCCGCTCAATGGCTACAGCGCCGAGGACGGCATCACCCTCGGCAATGGCAACGGTGCCTTCACCGAGCAACCCGGTTTTGGTCTCCCCGGCGGTGGCCTGCATGACTGGCGCTCCGCCTACTACGTCGCCGACACCTGGAAGGCTTCTCAGTCGCTGACGATCGTCGCGGGTGTCCGCTACAGCATCGATACCGACCGAGCGAACCAGGATCTTCCCTCTCCTCCGTGCTCGGACGCATTGGCCAACGGCTTTGTGCTGAACTGCACCGGCTCCCAGCCCCTCTTGTCGCAGTTCGGAACAAATCTTGGGACGCGCGTCCACCAGCCTTATGGCAACGTGGCACCGCAGGCCGGACTCGTCTTCAGCCCTGGCGCGCACAAGCTGTCGATCCGTGTCGGTGGCGGCATGTTCTTTGAGAACGACATCTTCAACAACACCTCCAACGCTCGTCCTCCCGTGCTCAATGCGAACGGCGCATATTTCGGAGACGCAGCCATCTGCGGTGGCACCAACTCCATCGCAGTTCCGGGTGGAACGATTTCCGGCGCGACGGTCGGCGGAACGACGCTCTCGATCAGTCAGATCTGCGCCCTGCCCATCAGCCAGTCCTACCCATACATCGAAAACCTAAACTCGCAGTACCAGACCATCGAGAAGGGTTCCACCGGTCCGAACGGCTCCTACATCGCCAACTACATGTCGACGATCGTGGGCGCACCGTATGCCAGCAACTACCGCACCCCGTACTCGATCCAGTTCAATGGTGGCGTTCAGTTCGAGCTGTTGAAGGGGATGATCGTCAGCGCGGACTACCTGCACAACGGCACGATCCACATCCCGCTGATCATCGACGAAAACCATCTTGGCGCGGCCAACACCCTCAACACTGCAGCGGCGAAGAACGCCATCGCCAAGACTCTTGCAGCCTGCGGTGCAACCAGCATCAACGCCGCGATCGCACCAGGTGGCTGCCCGAGTGGGCTCAACGGCAGCAGCGCGACCATCGTCGACTTCGCTGGCAACGGCCTCGACTCCTCTGGAACATTCCTCAGCGGTTTGCCTGCTCAGTTCTTCGGGCTGACGCCGAATACAGGTGCGGCTTTTGCAGGTGTGAATGCCGCGGTCGGACAGGGCGAGTTCATCAACCCCACTGGCCAGTCCGGCTACGATGCCTTCCAGGGCGTGCTCAAGTACATTAAGGGGAGCCCGCTTCCCGGCCTGACCAATGCCAATGTCCAGATCTCCTACTCGCTCTCGCGAGTGGTGTCTGACATCGGAGGCGCGGGCTTGACCGGCGCCGGTGCGGCTGACCAGTTCTTCAACTCGACGGCATGGGATGAGTACGACCCCAAGTCCTACACTGGCCGCAACAATAACGACCATACGAACGAGCTGAGCTTTGGTGGTTTCCTGGGTATCAAGTATGGCGCCCAGATTGGTATCATCGGTCACTTCTTCTCGGCTGGCGCGACCTCACTCACCCTGCCGCAATCCGGCCAACCGGGCGAGATCTTCCGCACCGATGTCACCGGCGATGGCACTGTGGGCGATCTTGTCCCGGGCAGTGTTGCGGGCGGATACATGCATCAGATCAGGCCTGGTTCGCTTGGAAAGTTCATCAACAATTACAATACGACGACCGCGAACACCATCACCCCGGCGGGGCAAGCTCTCGTCACCGCGGGTCTGTTTACTTCGCCTCAGCTCGTCGCGCTAGGTGCGGTCAAGCCAGCCCTGCAGGCCGCGCCCGCAAACGGGGCGATGCCGAACGCCGCGTTCCGCGCCTTCGATACGTCCGTGAGCTGGCCAATTCACCTCTCTCGGCTGCGCGAAGGTGTGAGCCTCGTACCCGGCATCTCGTTCTATAACCTCTTCAACTTCGCAAACTTCAATCGCCTCACAGGAACTCTCCAGCCGGCAGGCGGCGGTTCCGCCACGCGCCTGAATGGCACCAACAACTACGCCACGGAAGATGGCCTCCGTGTACAGCGCGGTTCTGGTACGTTCGATCAGGGTGCACCGCGTAGCACGGAATTCCAGCTCAAGCTGAACTTCTAACCCAACACCAAACGATGAAGCGAAGGGACTCAGTCCCTCCGCTTCATCGTTTGTGGCTCCGTGTTGCCGACGTTCAACGGATTTCTACCCGCCCTGCGTCCAGCGCGAGTCAGTCTCAATGACCACCGTGATACGGGTGACCCTCAAGGATCGCTAGCGCCCGGTACATCTGCTCCGCCGCCACAACCAACGCCAATTCATGCGGCAGCGTGATGCGACCGAATCCGATAAGCTGGTCAGCGGCACGTCTCGAGGCCTCGCTCCAGCCATCCGGTGGTCCAATGGCGAAGACGAGTTGCTGCCTGCCGTCCACGCCGGCCTGTCCAACCGCCTGCGCCAGCTCTTCCGAGCTCACACTCTTTCCCCTGGAGTCGAACAGAAACACCAGCACGCGGGCCTTACCACGCACCTGCGCCAGCCACGCCACTAGACGTGCCTCGTCCGCGAACCGTTGTGTCTCAACAGGAGCCAGTCGCTGCGCGCGCTGGCAATATTCCTCCACCAGCGCAGCACACGGCGCAGACTTCATCTTGCCGCCGATCGAGGCCAGCGTGATCTTCAGCGCCGGGTACCCTTCTTCGCCGCCTTCTTAATGGCCGTTTTCGCCGGCGACTTCTTCACGGCCTTTGCAGGGACTGCCTTTTTCGCTGCGACCTTCTTCGCCGCAGAGTTTGTCGCTAACTTCTTCGCAGGAGCCTTCGCAGGAGCTTTCTTTGCGGCCTTCTTTGCCGCAGCCTTCTTCGCCGCCGTGCGGCCGGCCGAGATTCCGGCCTTCAGCTCCGCATTCAGGTCAGCCACACTCAACGAGGTCGCGGACTTGCGCAGCCGCTCGAGTCCGTAAAACGCCCGCTTCTCCGGCGAAAAGACATGGACGATGAAGTCCACATAATCCATCAGAATCCAGTCGCCTTGCCGCTGGCCCTCTGTCGAGTACGGCAGCACGCCAAACTCACGCTTCAGCCGCAGGTCAATTTCGTCGACGATCGCCTGATTCTGCCGCTCGTTCGAGCCGCTGCAGATCAGGAAGTAATCCGTAAGTCCGCTCTCGGCGGGGTCCAGTGCGAGGATACGAATATCCTCAGCCTTCTTGTCATCACAGGCCGCGGCGGCCGCGGCCAGCATCTGCGTCACTTCTATCTTTGCCATGCAAATCCTCTTCGGTTCTTCATGGTAGCGCAGCTGCGGAGCCTCAGCGTTGCTAACCGGTCTTCGGGCTGACCACTATCTCTCATACAAGTGATGCCGGTCAATGTAATCAAGCACCGCAGGCGTCAGGGCGTCCGCGCATTGCTCCCCTGCCCGTAGTCGCTCGCGCAGCCCGGTCGCGGACAATGGCACGGCAACATCCTCCAGCAGATGGATCCGTCCAGCATCGTGCTCCAGCAAGGGAATGCTGTGCAGCTGCGCTGTAGCGAACCCAGGCCGGCTGACCACAATCCACTCCGCAACCCGTAACAGGCTCACAGGATCGCGCCAGCGAGGCAGGTCCAGGAACGAGTCCGCACCCACGATTACGAACAGCGTCGTCTGTTCGTGTTCCTGCTCCTGCAGCCTGCGTAGCGTATCAATCGTGTAGTTCGCCGCACCATCGGCGCGGGGGCCATCGATGGCAGTGGCTGTGAGCCCGGGCACTCCGGCGCAGAGCAACTCAACCATTGCCAGCCGATCGCCAAACGGAGCGGAACCAGCGCCACGCTTCAGCGGTTGTCGCCCCGTGGGGGCGAGCAGAACCTCGTCCAGCCCGAAGGCATCCCGTGCGGCCTGGGCCACTGCAAGATGTCCGCGATGCGGCGGATCAAATGTTCCGCCAAAGTAACCGAGCCGCCTGGCCTCCCGCGTCTGTTGA
The DNA here is from genome assembly GCF_058498515.1 of Bryocella sp. Lineage (NCBI taxonomy): Bacteria > Pseudomonadati > Acidobacteriota > Terriglobia > Terriglobales > Acidobacteriaceae > Bryocella > Bryocella sp. Next base: position 417,854 of record NZ_JBMHYI010000047.1, on the reverse strand, counting down.
TTGCGCACAACACATCATAGGCCGGCAAACAGCGTCTCTCCCCGCAGTTCTTCGTCCAGCATCGCAGCATCCAACCTCTCATAGGACCCATCAGGGTCAGGAGTGTTCCGCAACATGTCGACGCCGGATCCTCAAGCACAACTCCCCGCAAGCACACCGGTCCCCGGGAGCGAGCGCAAGCCGTTCTCCCAGCAGTCCCCTGCGACGAAGTTCGCCTCGCACGTGGCTCCAGCGACTGCGGACGAACCCATCACTGTCGTCCTGGTTCTGGCACGCCGCGAGCCCATTGATCCTGCCACGTTCCAGCCCGGTCGTCACCTTACGCGCGAGCAGTTTGCCCAGCGCCACGCGCCCACACCGGAAACCATCGCCGACGTGCAAGCCTTCGCGAAGGAACGCGGCCTGCGTGTCACCAGCCTCCCGGCAGCGGGGCATCGCTCCATAAAGCTCACCGGCACGCTGCAGCAGGTGCAGCAGGCCTTCGGCGTCACGTTGCATCATCACACCGTGGACGGCCGCCGCATTCGCACCCGCGAGGGCTCGGTGTATCTCCCCAAGACGCTCGCCGCCAAGGTCGAGGCGGTTCTTGGACTGGATAATCGCCCACAGGCCCGGCCGCACTTCCGCATCGCCACACCTCGTGCCGGAAATACCTCCTTCACTCCAGTGCAGGTCGGAAATCTGTATCAGTTCCCAGCCAGCGTCTCCGCCTCAGCCCAGACCATCGCGCTCATCGAGCTCGGCGGTGGCTTTCAGCAGAGCGACGTCACGGCATACTTCGAGTCAATCAGCGTGCCCGCCCCTAAGGTCACAGCTGTCTCCGTCGATAGCGCCACGAACGCTCCAGGCGATCCCAACGGCGCGGATGGCGAGGTGATGCTCGACATCGAAGTCGTGGGCGCCATCGCTCGAGGCGCGGACCTTGCCGTCTACTTCGCGCCCAACACCGACGCCGGCTTTCTGGATGCCATTACCACCGCCATTCACGACGCAACCAACGCTCCGAGCGTCGTGTCCATCAGCTGGGGAGGACCGGAGTCCACGTGGACCCAGCAGGCAATGACCGCAATGGACGACGCCTTCCAGGCAGCAGCATCTCTCGGCATCACCGTTACCGTTGCGGCGGGCGATAACGGTTCCAGTGATGGCGAAACCGATGGAGCCAACCACGTCGACTTTCCCGCCTCCAGCCCGCACGTCCTCGCCTGCGGTGGCACCAAGCTCGTTGCTTCTGGAGGCACCATCAGCAGCGAGGTGGTGTGGAACGAGGAAGCGCTCAACGAAGGTGCGACCGGAGGCGGAGTAAGCACGGTCTTCGCAAAGCCCGCGTACCAGTCGAAAGCAAGTGTTCCCGCACCCCCGAACGGAACTGGCGGCCGCGGAGTTCCAGACGTCGCCGGCGACGCCGATCCCTCGACTGGCTACGTCGTCCGCGTTGATGGCCAGACGTCCGTCATCGGTGGCACCAGCGCGGTTGCTCCCTTGTGGGCCGGCCTTATCGCCCTGGCGAACGCCGCCAACGGCAGCAACGCAGGCCTCGCCAACACCGCGCTGTACAACGCCGAGGCATCAGCCTTTCGAGACATCACTGCAGGGAACAACGGGGCCTTCGCTGCAACGAAGGGCTGGGATGCGTGTACCGGTCTCGGCAGCCCCATCGGAACCGCGGTCATCACCGCCCTCAAGGCATAAGAGCAAAACAGAACGGAGGCCCGAAGGCCTCCGTTCCATTGCTCGTTTGCTTGCTGTGCTTACTTCTTGGGGGCCGAAGGAGCAGCCGGACGGGCAGCGGGCCGCTGCGGAGCCGGACCTGAAGGCGCCGGAGCAGCAACACCCGAGCTGGTGTTGTAGGAGTTCACAACCGCCTGGGAGATATCGGTCGCCGGCTGCCACCACAGGAACTGGCTCTGACCGTTCTGCACGCCGCTGTTCACCACCATCGTGAAGCCGTGGTCCTGCGCATACTTCACCGCCGCAGCCCCCACCTTCTGGGCTACCTTGCCCATGGCTTCATTCAGGTCGCTGGAGTAGGATTCCTGCGCCGAGTTCGCGTCGAGCTGAGCCTGCTTCTCCTTGGCATCGATGTCGCGCAGAAGCTTGGCGCGATCGGCGTCGGAAGTGGTCGCCGGCAGAGCCTGCTCCTGCTTGCGCAGGGCATCGATCTGCGAAGCAAGCTGATCAAGTGCCGCCTTCTTCGGGTCGTACTTCTTCTGCACGTCCGCGACCGTCTTCTGGCCTTCGTTCGTGGCGAACACCACCTGTTCAAAGGCGATGATCGCGATCTTTGCCGGAATAGCCTGCGGCTCAACCGACTGGGAAGCAGCCGGAGCCGCGGGAGCCGCGGTCTGCGCGGCCATGGGGAGGGAAGCGATGCCAGCGGTCAGCGCCGTGACAAGGACAAAGGTGCGGTTCATGTGGATCTGGAGACTCCTTACCATTTCGGTCTTGAATGAAGTGTGCAGCACAGAGGACTAGTGGCAGTGCAGGTTGGTTCTCGCGGTCGACTCGTTCGCTTCGGCTTCGCTTCCTGGCGGAAGCGCCGCCGGAGGGATCCGCGATCCTCAATCTTCCCGCCCGCACACCCCTTCGAGCTTGCGGCGCAATAGACGTTCCAGGTTCGACGAATGGAACGCTCTATAGTGTTGCGGTAGCTTCGATCGCTTGGCTTGGATTATAGGAGAGCCCCGAGGGCCGGTCAATCAAGGGGATTTCACAATTGTTGTTCGAGCTGCTGCCTCCCGGACTTCAACCGGGCGCAGGCCTGGCCCCATTCGCCACGCAATCAGTTTTTATCGAAACACGACATTGACCCTCTCGACCTTCGTAAATATTCAAAAAAACGGAGGAGCTCTGCTCTGATATTTCAATTCCTGGGAAAGAGAGGTCGTCACACGGAAGTAAGTCTAAGTAAATGCAAGGATTCCATTTTGGTACCTCGATTGCTCTAGGTAAAGGTGTTCGAGATTGGGCGGCCGCCACGCGGATCCCCCGCCGAACAGCTGGTAAAAGGGTAACGATTAGCTTCCGACATGAGAAGCGCACCCGTTCCGGCCGGTTCCGTGTGGAGTCGCTCTGCGTAGGGAACCACCTTTTGGAGGCCAGTGACTGGCCATGCAAGGTCGAGGGCCATCTTCCGGGGAGGGGAGATGGCCCGACGGCTTTCTGGCCGGTCCGGCCGTTTCCGGACCCATCTACCACTTCTGCTCAACCCTGGTTACCAATAGGTCGCTTGCGCGACTACGTCGGTAGGCGTAATATCGTGGAGGTTCGGTGGAGGAGACACATTTCCTGCATCCACGTGTTCCGGCCAGGGAAGCTGGAACCCAAGGCACCATGAGGCCGTTGTATGCGCCGCAGCGTTTCGCCGGCGCAGACTCGATCGCAAGCCAGCGCCCTCGCGGCGGAAACGTCCTGATCTAATACGTCTCATTTCGACCACAGTTGTGGTGTCATCACGAACGAAGAGTACGGTTTTTGGATCAGCTCGTTCGCATGAAACAGCGAGTTCAGTGACCTAAGGAATTCCGACGTCGAAGACCGACGGAAGTTGCAGGGCATAAAAGCAGGCCGCGGCAGGGTCTCCTACCGGAGACACCGAAACCGAGTCCACAGCGCCAGGGGTATCAAGGGGCGCGGGACCTGTTCGCAGAGCGGCCCGCTGACGAAGACGACAAACTTTGAGTCAACGCTTGATTCTCTCTCCGAGTGACAGCAGTAGCGCGATCAGCCCAACCCTCCGCGGATGCGCAGGGCCATGGCTTGCCGTGCCATTCGGTGAACCGTCCAGGTAGTGAAAGGCAAGAGGGTAACGACAGCACCATGTCCGAGCAGAACCTGATGGATGCTCCGTCGCACGATGCGGCGGGGGATTTTGACTCCGCCGACTTCGGCAACGAGTCGTACGGCGATTCCGATTTTGAGGCCACTCCCGGCGCCAACGGCCAGCCGGCGCCAGGCATGGGCCAGAGCAAGAGCAGCCGCCGCCGCCGCCGCAAGCGGAAGAACAAGGCGACCGGCACGGAACCGGCTGCTGGCAGCAACAGTGCCGCTCCTGCCATAGAGATGCCCATCGTGATGGAAGGCGAGCGGCTTGCGCTTGCGGCCTCCGCTGCCCCGGCAGCAGCGCCGCAGCAGGCCCAGCCCCAGACGCAGCGCCGCCAGCAACAGCCCCAGCAGGGTGGCGGCGGACAGCGTAATGCCGATCCGCAGGGTCAGGGAAAGCGCTGGAAGAAGAAGTTCCGCGACCGCGAACGTCGTCCGCGCAATGAAAATCCCGGCAACGAGGCCCGCCCCGAGCCTTCCACCCCCAGCTACAGCAGCCGCGATGGCCGTCCCGACAACTTCGGCAACCTCGCTGGTGGTTTCAAGCGCAAGGGCAAGAGCGGCGGCGGACAGTCTCGCGAGCGCAGCGGCTTCGTTGGCCCGATGGACCACAGCTACCGCGAAGCCAATGCTGATTTCGCCCAGGCGCCGGCCTCGACGATCCAGCTCAACGGTCGCCGCAATGGCCATCGTCATCACGGCGACAGCCAGCCGATCGACCACTCCATGCCACGCGCTGTGCCAATCCCCGAAGGAGCACAGACCCACATCTACTTCTTCATCGAAGAGCTCTTCTTCGTGGCGAAGATCCAGGAAGCAGCCCGCAAGCTCGGAGTGAAGGTCGCCTTCATGAAGGGTGACAACAAGGATTCGCTTGCCGAGCTGACCAGCGGCGAAGACGCCAACAAGCCCGCGCTCATCGTCTTCGACCTGAACAACGCGAACGCCAAGCCCATGACGTTGATCCCGAAGCTGAAGTCCAAGCTCAAGCGCTCGGTCTCCATCATTGGGTTCCTCTCGCATCTGCAGGGCGACCTCAAGGCGAAGGCTGTCGAGGCCGGCTGCGACGTCGTCATGCCGCGCTCGGCCTTCTCGCAGAACCTCCCCAACCTCCTCCGCCGCTACGGCGTGCACGAAGAGGAAGAGATCAACTACAACTACTAGCCACGCCGCGATAGCGACCGGAAGAGCCCTGCAACCGCAGGGCTCTTCCCTTTTCGAGTTGCAGTCTGCCGGCTCCGGCTCGATGCGCTCCACTTAAGAACACCCAGGCGCCTTCTCCCGCATCTCAATCAGGTGAAGGAGTCATCCCATGCCGACCACCAAGCACTCGGACGCCGCCGAACGCCACTTCCAGCCTGAGCACGCCCACGACGTCGCTGCCGCCTCCCGCGACAAGCACCAGGGTTTCACCAGCCACGAAGAACAGAAGTTCGCGGAAGAGCAGTCTCGCGAAGCCCGCGAGCACAACGCCCAGATCAAGAAGGAAGCCGAAAAGAAGTAGGCTTCGCGGCACACAGCAACGCCCCTGATCACGCTTCGGCGATTCTCGCCGATCCGTTCAGGGGCGGTCGCATTCGTTGGGGCTGCACTAGAAGCTATAGCGCACCCCTGCTTCAACGCGCCGCCCAGGATCCGCCGCATACGCCACGCCGAACTGCGGCGAACCCAGCACCCCTCCCACGCTGGTCACATTCTGATGGTTCAGGACATTGGACGACCGCACATTCAGCGTCACACTCTGCGGATGATCCGCCTTCGCATTCCGCGAAAGCTTGAACGTCCGTTGCACGTTGGCGTCGAGATAGTTCGTCCACGGCATCACGCCCTTGTCGCGAGGAAACACCCCTGTGCCACCCGAGGCGACTAGCTCGCCCCATGGCGAGGCGTAGCTGCAAGGGGAAGCATTCGCATTCGCCGAGCACAACGGCGTTCCGGCCACCGCATACTGCGGGCGATCGTTGAAGACGCCATCGCCATTGTTGTCGAAGCCCGTCGTTACGTTGAATACTCCTCCGCCCTGCCCGGAGTAGTTCAGGCTCACCTGCACCTTCTCTGGCAGCGTGATCGTGCCATTCCCAAAGACGTTCCACTCGCCCTGGTTGAGCCGTCGGCCGAACTCACCTGCATCGCTGTTGGCATTCTGGGGCGTGAAGAAGGTGTCGTCGTTATTGTCGTCGATCAGGTTAACGCGCACACCGCCGACAAAGAACTGCACGCGCTTGAACTTGTGATTCTCCAGCCCGCCGAACACTGCGTCACCACCGCCCTGTGCGCTGTTCTCAGCCCGATAAACATTGGTATTGGCTGCACCCGGTCGCGGTCCTGTCGGCAGGCCATTCAGCGGAGCGTTGATGTTCTTGCTCCGCATCATGTCCCACATGCGCGCCTGGTAATAGTCCAGCGAGAGATTGAACCCCAACGGCAGCGTGCGTGTTCCGCCGAAGTTTGCGGCCGCCCACGTCTGCGCGCCCAGATGCGGTCCCCACTCCCGCCGGCTCGTGATCACGGTTCCCGTCGCCAGCGGCTGGCAGGAGTTCGCTACAAACACACCCGTGCACGTTGGGTTGTAGACCGTGCTGGTCACACGATGCACCCCGTCCTCTCGCAGCATCTCAGCCTCCGAGCTCACACCCTCTCGCCCGGAGAACATGCCCCAGTGCGCATGCAGCGTCCACGTACCCTTCTTCGTCGGCGACCACAGCAAACCGAGCCGCGGCACCAGCGAGCCAACAAACGTTGGATCGTTCTGGATGTAATACCGAATGCCGTACGCCGCGTGCAGGCCATGCCCGACGTTCCAGTCATCCTGGAAGAACAGCGCATCCTGCATCTGGTTGAAGTTCACCGTCGGCGTCCCCGTCACCGCGCTATACGCAGTCGGTTGGCCACCGGCGTACCCCAGCAGCGCCCGTCGATACTGCTCAATGCCCGTGATGGTCTCCGTCTGCCCAGCGATTGGCTGGTTGCTGGCATCGAGCACTGGAGCGGTACCGCCGCCGAAGATGTAGCTCCCGTTGAAGCTCTGCGTCAGCTGGCGGCGCTCCACGTACTCGAACAGCTGTGTGCCGAACTTGAAGGTATGCGCCTTCGTCGTCAGGATCGCATCGTCGTCATACTCGAGTTGAAACTCGCGAATCTGCTGCGGGCCAAGCGTTGAACCCCCTCCAGTGAACGCACCCGCCACCTGCACCTGCGGATCGTTTGAAACCGCCGTGTCGAGAGTGCCGTACCAGCGAAAACTCGCCCGCGCCTCATGCATCAGGTGCGCGTTGAACATCGTTACATCGCTCACGCGAAACATATGCTCGTACTTCTCCGCATCGTAGGCGCCCTCCTGCAGCGTGCTTCCACCCACTCCCTGGTTCACCAGGTGGTTCACGTTCGCGCTATAGGTGGCGATGAAGGTGTTCTTCGCTCCGAGCTGCAGGTCATAGCGCGCTGTGGCGAGCCACAACCGCTGCGGCGTCGCGACGTTCGCGACCGTCGATGTCAGGTTGCCGCTGCTGTCGAGCGTCGCTGCGTTGACGACAGCAAAGTTGTCGATGGAACGATGCTCCAGCGTGATAGCGAAGTCGCTTCCCTTCTGCGTCACCGGTCCACTGAGCTCGAAGCCATAACGCTGCTTACCGATCGACGCTTTGCTCACGGAGAACGGGTCGCGCGCATTCATCCATGGGCTTCCATTCACGGCGAACAGCGCACCGTGATACGTCTTTGCTCCAGGTTTGGTGTAAACCTCCACGCGTCCGCCCTCGAACGGCGGCTCGCGATACTGCGCGGAGAATTGATCGGGGTTCACCACGATGTATGCGATGGAGCTCTTCGGCGGCAGCGCGCTTGAATCCTGAAAACCGTCGACCGCGATCGTTGCGTTCGAGGGATTACCACCCGCCGCCGCGGCAAGCTGCGTCAGTTCGCGCTGCAGATCATCAGGATCATCCGCAAGCGTCTGCAGCCTGTCTCCGGAGATCGTCTGTGTGGGCCCGCTCGTGTTTGCGCTCGTCGCCGCGGACGCGCTCACATCCACATCGAGCTGTATCTCCACCTGCTCCAGCGAAAGCACGACATTGAGCGCAGCAACATGCGGTGCGCTCACGTCCATCTTCTTCGCGGCGAAACCATCGCTCGTGATGGCAAGGGTGTGATGCCCCACACTCACGCAGGGAAACCGGAAGAGGCCATCGGCGCTGCTCGTGATGGCCTCCTGGCCATCCAGCGTAAGCGCCGCGCCCGGAATCAAAGCCTCGGTAGTATCGCGTACCGTGCCGCTCAACACGGTGCAGCGAGACTGCGGGGCGGACTGAGCCTGTGCTGTCATCGCACCGCACAGGGCGGGTAACAGTACAAGCCAACGAGAGGCACAGAGAATGTTGGTCATGGGTTTTGGGGCGAGTTGGGTCGTTGCCGCGCACTCCCCATGAGTGCGCAGCGAAATCCGCTCCAGGACCTTCAGCTCGCACGTTGAGGTACGCGGCAACACGCAATGCGGTTCCCGCATCTTCGTGTCGGGTCTGGGCTTGACTGGGAAGCAGGTGATTCCGGGAGAGTGCGGGAGCGCGTTGCTAAGCGGAACCTTTAGCGGTTACTCTGGACATCATCCCGCGCACCTTGGCGGCGGCGAACGGTACCGCAGCGTTCGTTTAGCCACAGGTAAGCGCGCGAAGCTATCCCCGGGAATTGGAACGCATGACTCGATACTGCCAGGCGCTGGATCTCAAGGACGACCCCGCTCTCATCGCCGAGTACTGCCGCTATCACGAACAGGTCTGGCCCGAAATCGAGCAAAGCATCCTCGCCGCGGGCGTCCTCTCTATGCAGATCTATCTCACCGGCAATCGGCTCTTCATGATCATGGAGACGGACGAGACCTTCAGCTTCGAGCGCAAGGCTGCCATGGATGCGGCCAACCCCGCCGTGCGGCGCTGGGAAGATCTGATGTGGCGCTTTCAGCAGGCGCTGCCGGACAGCGAGCCTGGAGTGAAGTGGCGTCCCATGGAACTCATCTTTCAGCTTGAGGGCCAACCAGAGCAACAACTCACTGAGCAGCCATCTCTGCAGTAACGCGCGCGCTTCCCGGCTGCTCGAAAAACATATCAGCGATAGCGCCGATTCCTGCGCAAACCGCACTCCGGAACGGCGCGCGGACTCATCAAACGATTGTGTATAGTGGCCGCATATGGCAGTGAAGATGAAGGACATTGCGGACGACCTCGGCATCTCGCTGGTCACCGTCTCCAAGGCCCTCCGCAATCACCCCGACATCAGCCTCAAGACCCGCGAGCGCGTCGCCGCTCGCGTGCGCGAGCTCGGCTATCGCCCCAACCTGGCTGCCCGTTCGCTCGTCACCGGACGCTCCATGCTGGTCGGCTTCGTGGTGCCGGACCTCATGCATCCCTTCTTCGCGGATGTCGCGAAGGGCCTCTCCGCTGTGTTGCGCGAGCGAGGCTACTTCGTCATCATCTCCTCCTCGGAAGAAGACCCCGACCTGGAGCGGAAAGAGATCGAGCACATGATGGCCCACCGGCTCGACGCACTCGTCGTGGCCAGCTCCCAGAATTCGCCGGACGCGCTAGGACCCATCCAGCAGAGCGGCACGCCGCTCATCCTGCTCGATCGTTACTTCGACAACTTTGACGCGCACTTCGTCGGCTCCGACGACTACAACGCCGGCAAGACCGCCACCGAGCACCTCATCGAGATCGGCTGCAAGCGCATCGCCCACATCCAGGGCCCGGACACCAGCCCCGGCAATCGCCGCCTCAAGGGCTTCCTCGACACCATGCGCAAGCATGACCTCGCCGTGCCGCCGGAGTACATCATCAAGGCCGGCACCGGTGACGTCGAAGGCGACGAACACGGCATCCAGGCGCTGCGCACGCTGCTCGCGCTCAAGCGTCCGCCCGACGGCATCTTCTGCTTCAACGACGTCATCGCCTCGGGCGCCATCCTCGAGGCTGTCGCCCAGGGCATCAATGTGCCGAAGGACCTCGCGGTGATCGGCTGCGGCAACCTGCACTCCAACCGCCTCATCCGCGTCCCGCTCTCCAGCGTCGACCAGCGCAGCAATGAGATTGGCCGGCGCACCGCCAAGCTCATCCTCGAACTCATCGAGGCTCCCGAAGGCTCAAAGCCCACAGGGATTAAACGCGTGGTGCTGCAAGGCGGCCTCGTTCAGCGGGCCTCTACCGATCGCGGCGAGATCAAGAAGCCAGCGAAGAAGGCTGCGAAGAACTAACTCCGTACGAAACAGCACAAGCTACGGATAAATCGGCGTCCGATCCACGGTATCCGCGCCCACCGGCGGTGACAGTCGCGGCGCCATCCACGCATACACCGCCACCACCACGTAGCCGATTCCCGGCAGCACGTACCCCAACGCCAGGCTGCCCAGCTCCTTACCAATCCAGCTCAGCAGCGGTGGAAAGATCGCGCCTCCCAGGATCGCCATCACCAGGAAGCTGCCGGCGATCTTCGTGTCCTCGCCCAGGCCCTTCACACCCAGCGCGAAGATCGTCGGGAACATCACCGACATGAAAAAGCTCGTCGCCAGCAGCGCGATGCTGCCCGCCATGCCTGGGTGGAACATCCCCACCGCCACCAGCCCGCAGTTGATCACCGCGTAGATCCCAATCAGCCGCGAAGGTGCGACCAGCCGCATCAGCGGCACCGAGACGATGCGGCCCACCATCAGCGCAATCAGTGTCCCGGTAAGGAAGTACCCCGCGCCCTTGTCGGTCAGCGTCGTATAACGCCGCAGGTAGAAGATCAGGTTGCTCCACGTGCTGATCTGCGAGCCCACATAGAAAAACTGTGCGACCACCGCGAACATCAGTCCCTTGTTGCGCAGCAGCCGGCCATAAGCCCCCGCACTGGCCTTCTCGTCGAGCAGCTTCTCATCCACACTGGCCGGAAACTTCGCTCGCGCAATCAGCACCGCCAGCAGCAGCACGATGCAGCCCATCGCCACATAGGTCGGAACCACCCGCATCGTCTCGCTGTGCAGATAAGCCGCATAGGTGCCTTGCGCCTTCATGCCCGCCACTTCCGCCGGGGTCTTCTCGACGCCCGAGAAGATGAACCACGTTCCGATGAGCACACCGGTGACGGTTCCCGGAGGATTGAACGCCTGCGAGAAGTTCAGCCGTCGCTCACTGGTTGCCGGGTCGCCGAACTGCGCGATGAGCGGGTTCGCCGCCGTCTCGAGAAACGCCTGCCCGCAGCCGGTGACAAACAGAGCGATCAGGAACGGCGTGTAGCGCCCAATCGCCGCGGCGGGAAGAAACGAGAGCGTCCCGACGGCAAACGTCACCAGCCCCACGACCAGCCCCGTCTTGTAGCCGAACCGCCGCAGCATCAGCGCCGCCGGTGTCGCCATCACAAAGTACGCCGCAAAGATCGCCGTCTGCACCAGCTGCGCTTCCACATTCGTCAGCTCGAACGACTTGCGGAACTGCTGCACCAGGATGTCCGTGAGGTTGTTCGACATCCCCCACACAAAGAAGATCGACGTGGTCAGCAGGAACGCGACCAGGTGTGTGCTGGGAAACAGCGAACCGCCAGCTCCGCGGCCGTGCGACGGCCTGCTGGACGTGGTCGGAATGGTTGGAACGCTCATCGCAAAGGCATCCTCATGGCCCTGCCGTTATACAACGTCGCCCTGAGTGTCACGCGAACGCGACCATGATCTTGGTGTACTTGTGTGGGTGCGCGCTCCAGTCGGCAAGGTACTCCGCCGCTTGTTCCAGCGGCACCACCGCGCTGATCGCATCGTCCACCGGGAAGTGACCTGCCTCAAGCAGCCGAATCACCTCGCGAAAGTCCTCCGGCAGCGCGTTGCGGCTGCCCAGGATGTCCAGCTCCTTCTGTACGAACAACCGCGTCTCGTAGCTCACCGGCTCCTTCGCGTAGCCGATGTACACCACGCGCCCCGCGAAGGCCACTTCTTCGACCGCGGCGCGAAAGGTCAACGGCAGGCCAATGGCCTCGATCATCACATCCGGTCCATAGCCTCCAGTAATCTCGCTCAGCCGCCCATGCAGGTCTTCGGTCTTCGAGTGGATCAGGTGCTTCGCTCCCGCCTTCTGCGCAATTTCCAGCTTGCGGTCGTCCATGTCGATCGCGATCACCTCCGCGCCGCGAAACGCCGCACCCGCGATCGCCCCCAGCCCCACACCGCCGCAGCCGAACACCGCGACCTTGTCCTTTGCCGTCACGCGGCCACGAGCCACCGCGTGCATGCCCACGGTCAGCGGCTCCACCAGAGCAAGCTCCCGCGGAGCAAGATTCGCCGTGTAGATCTTCTCCCGCGGCACGCGCAGGTACTCGCGCATCGCGCCCTCGCGTTGCACACCCAGTGTCTGATTGCTCTTGCATGCGTTAGGCCGGCCCTTCAGGCAGCTCGAGCAAAGTCCGCAGCTGGTGTAGGGCGAAAGCGTCACCTTCGTGCCCGCGGGCAGATCCTCCGCGCCCTCGACGACGACCGCTGCAATCTCATGTCCCGGAACGCGCGGAAAAGTCAGCATCGCATTCGCTCCACGGAAGCTCGAAAGGTCCGTGCCGCACATGCCCACCAGCTCGATCTTCAGCAGCACATCGCCTGGCTGCGGCTCCTGTTCGGGAACTTCCACGACTGCGGCCTCACCCGGTCCCTGCAGTTGAAACGCCTTCACATCCACTCCCCGGTGCGCCCTTGTGTCCTCGCTCTCGCAAAAACTGTAGCGCTACCTGTACGCGTAACTGCAACTCACCCTAGTTCCCGCAGCCAGCCGCTGTCAAAGGCTCCTCTTCAGTAACCGCCGCAGTTCCCGCCAGCGTCTCCGTCTTTGCAGTTTTTTCTGTCATCCCCGCAGGGGATCTGCTTCACCCGCTCCGGCCTGCATACTCAGGCGCGTTGCGCCTTGTGACGGTCTCGCCGCCGCCATAGACTTACATCTGTCGACAGCCTGCGGCCGCCCGCGGCGCTCCTCAACCCCACATTCCCCGAGGCCTCAGCATGAGCACCGCCCTTCTCCCCGAGCTCACCCCCATCATCTCCAGCGCCTCCGAGCCCAGCCACCTCTGGCATGCCTTCGCTGACATGAGCAAGGTCCCGCAGACGCGCGTCGTGCTGGAACGTGGCCAGGGCGTGTGGATCTGGGATACCGAGGGCCGCCGCTATCTCGATTCCACCGCGGGCCTCTGGTACTGCGCCCTCGGCTGGGGCCGTGAGGAGCTCGCCGAAGCTGCCGCCGCGCAGATGCGCAAGCTCGCGACCTACTCCACCTTCGGTGACATGACCACCAACACCACGCTGGAACTCGCCGAGCGCGTCGCCTCACTGAGCCCCATGCCCAACACCGCGGTCTTCCTCACCAGTGGTGGCTCGGAATCCATCGACACAGCCGCGAAGATCGCACGTCGCTACTGGAACATCCTTGGCAAGCCGGAAAAGCGCGTCATCGTCAGCCGCGGCATGGCCTACCACGGCATCGCGGGCTTCGGCACGTCGATCGCCGGCATCCCCGCCAACCGCGAGGGCTATGGCCCGCTGATCGAAGACGTCCACGTCGTCGCCGCGGACTCGACCGCTGACCTGGAGAAGCTTTTCGCCGAGCGTGGGCACGAGATCGCCGCCTTCTTCGGCGAGCCTATCCGAGGGGCCGGCGGAGTCTATCCTCCCGTCGAAGGCTACTGGCCTGAAGTCGAGCGCCTCTGTCGCGAGTACAATGTGCTGCTCGTCTGCGATGAGGTCATCACCGGCTTTGGCCGCCTCGGTGAGTGGTTCGGCAGTGCCCACTACGGCGTCCAGCCGGACATCATCACCGGAGCCAAGGCCGTCACCTCCGGCTATCAGCCGCTGGGCGTGGTGCTCTGCAATGAGCGCGTGCAGGAGCCGTTCTACAGTGGCAAAGCCGGCGTGCTGCGCCACGGCTACACGTACTCCGGCCATGCCACCGCCTGCGCCGTCGGCCTCAAGAACCTGGAAATCATGGAGACCGAGCACGTTCTCAGCCGCGGCGCCGAGGCTGCCAAGGCGATGCTGGAGATCTTCGAGCCGCTCCGTCGCCACGCTATGGTCAAAGAGATCCGCACCGCGGGCCTGCTCGCCGCGATTGAGATCGCCGAGGACGTCCGCAAGCGCGTGCCCAACGTCGTCGACCAGGTTCTCTGGGAGGCCCGCAAGAACGAGGTGATGACCCGCAACCTGCTCGGTCATTCGCTGCAATTCTCGCCCGCATTTGTCATCACCCGGCAGGAACTGAGCTTCTACGTCGAGCGCATCTTGACCAGCCTCGATGCTGTGTCCAGGCGGCTGGCCTAGCTTCTCCGCGCAAACCACACCAGGGCCATGCATACTGTTCCATGCATGGCCACAGTGACGAGCCCACGCAACCGAGTCGCACCACAGACTGCCCTGGCCCTGCTGTTGCTGGTCTTCGCAGGCTGCCTTAACTACGTCGATCGCGTCTCGCTCTCGATTGCACACGGCCCCGTGAAGGCCGTACTCGGCGTCAGCGAGACCCGCATGGGCGCTCTGCTCTCGATCTTCTCTTTTGCCTACGGAATGGCGCAGCTCCCCATCGGCCCGTTGTCGGATCGCTTCGGCACGCGCATGGTGCTCGGTATCGGACTCACGCTGTGGTCGTTCGCCCAGCTGCTCGTTGCCCGCGTGCAGACCCTCGTCGGCTTCTTCGGCCTGCGTATCGTCCTGGGGATCGGCGAGGCGCCGTATTACCCAGCGTCTATCCAGCTCATCCACTCCGAGCTGGCCGCCTCGCTCCGCGCGCGCGCCCTGGCGCTGGTCAACTCCTCCGCGATGATCGGGCAGGCCATCGCGCCCCCTCTGCTCACGGTCATCATGCTCCACTATGGCTGGCGGACCATGTTCGCACTCACCGGAGCCGCCGGCCTGCTGCTCTCCCTCATCTGGTTTGTGCTCTTGCGCGGTCGTAAGCCCGTAGGGGAAGCCGGTTACGTCGCCCCTCGCGCGGAACCGCTCTCCCTTGGCCAGTGGTCGCGCTTCTTCGCGGACCCCGTCATCTGGCTCATGATGGCCGGCTTCTCGGGCGTAAATTACACCGCATGGTTCTACATCGCATGGCTGCCCTCGTATCTCGAGAACGGTCGCGGCATCAGCGTGGCGCACACCGGCTGGATCGCCGCGCTGCCCTACATCGCTGCCACCATCGGCATGCACACCGATGGTTGGCTGGCCGACCGGCTGGTGCGCAACGGTGCTCCCGCGCCGCGAGTGCATGTCCTGTTCGCCATGGGCGGCCTCTTCGCCTCGGCTGTCATGACCCTTCTGGTCTCGCACGCTCACAGCCACGTCGACGCCATCGCCCTCATCATGCTGGCCATGTTCTTCCTGCAGTTCGCCGGCAACTCGGCCTGGGGATACGCGCAGTCGGTAAGCCCCCAGCCCATCGTCGCGACCGTCTCGTCGATCCAGAACTTCGGCAGCCAGGTCTTCGGCAGCCTCGCTCCGCTGCTCACTGGCGCCATCCTCGACTACACGCACAGCTTCAACGCGGCCTTCGGGCTCTGCGGCTGCATCACGGCCCTGGGTGGCTGCTGCTACCTCTATCTGTGGCGCACCCGCGTCATCGCCGTCCAGACCCCGCGCGCTTAGTTGTTGCACGTCCTCCGCGCTACGATGTTCGTCAAGCTGCCCTAATCACAAGGTGACTCCCCGATGAGCCGTATGCGCCACCTTCCCCTGGCCCTGTTGCTGCTGGCCGTAGCTCTGGTCTACGCCAACTCGTTGCACAACAGCTTCCATTTCGACGACTACCACACCATCGTCGAGAACCCAGCCATCCGCTCGTTGCGCAACCTGCCGCGCCTCCTCACCGACGCAACCGCCTTCAGCGTGCTGCCCCCGAATCGCACCTGGAGGCCCGTCGTCAGCGTCTCGCTCGCAGTGGACTATGCGATAGCCCGTGGCTACAACACCCTGTGGTTCCACCTCAGCACGCTCCTGTGGTTTGGTGTGCTGCTGATCGTCCTCGACCGCTCCTTTGAGTTACTGCTCAATGGCATCGAACCCAGCCACGCGAACCGCTGGCTTGCGCTCGGCATCACCGCATGGTTCGGCCTGCATCCTGCCATGGCCGAGACGGTGAACTACATCATCCAGCGTGGCGACCTCTACTGCACGCTCGGCTGTATCTCCGCCCTGTACGTCTTCGCACGCTGGCGGCATCTGCGTTGGACTTGCATCTATCTCCTTCCATTCGTATTAGCAATGCTCTCCAAGCCGCCCGCGATCGCTTTCCCCTTTCTTCTTGTTCTTTACGTCTTCTACTTCGAGACCGACCCCGCTGCACCCTCGACGACCCGCTGGAAGAGATCGGCCTTCGCTACATGGCCTGCATTCGCAACCGCCGCCGTGCTGCTCGCTCTCAACGCGGCAATGACCCCGCGTACCTACACGCCCACCGATCTCCCCGCATGGACCTACCGCCTCACGCAGCCCTACGTCTGGCTGCGTTATGCGGGCCAGCTCTTCCTGCCCCTGCACCTCAACGCCGACACCGACCTGCGCCGCTTCACCTCGATCACCCCCGCAGCCGCTGCAGGTCTCCTCTTCGCCGGTCTCCTGCTCGCCCTCATCGCGCTCTGCTCCAGGAAGAAGATCCTCTACCCCATCGCCTTCGGCCTCGCATGGTTCCTGCTCACCCAACTGCCCACGTCGCTCTACGCCCTCAGCGAGGTGGAGAACGACCATCGCATGTTCTTTTCCTTCCCTGGACTCATGCTCGCGGTCGTGTGGTCGCTGCACCTCGCCTACAAGCGCGTCCTCCAACGCGTCTCACCCTCAGCGCGCAAGTCCGCGATTCGCGTTACAACCGCAGCGACACTGCTCGCGCTAGGCGCCTACGCCTGGGGCGCTCACGTCCGCAACGAAGTCTGGCGCAGCGAAGAGACGCTATGGGCCGACGACGTAGTCAAGTGCCCGCGCAACGGCCGCGGCCTCATGATGTACGGCACGACGCTGCTCAACAGCGGCCGGCCCGGCGCGGCGCTCGTCTACTTCCAGCGCGCACTCGCCTTCACGCCCAACTATCCCGACCTCGAGCTCAACCTCGGTGTGGCCAGCGGTGTGGTCGCCGACGAAGGTAACGCTGCGCTTACCCAATCTCCGGAGCAGCACTTCCAGCGCGCGTTGCTGCTCGCTCCAGCCGATGACCGCGTGCACTCTTTCTACGCACGTTGGCTCCTAGTGCATAGCCGCGTCGACGAAGCCGCGGCGCAGGCCGCAACGGCCGTGCAGCTCAACCCGACACGCGCGCTGGGACGCGACCTCCTGCTACAGGCCGAGGTCGAGCAGGGCCAGCTCGATGCCGCCCGCGACCTGGCGCGCGAAACCCTTCATCTCATCCCCGATGATGCCCAGGCGCAACTCATTCTCAACGGCGGTCCCGCTCTCAATCGCATGCGGCGCGATGGCCTCATCAACGCTTCGCTGGCGTCCTATAGCGCGGGTCAATATCAGCAGAGCATCGCGCAGGCCCGCTCCGCCCTCGCGCTAGACGCAAACTCAGCCGAAGCCTGGAACAACATCGGAGCCTCCCAGGCCGCACTCGGCCAGTGGGATCAGGCAATCGAAGACGAGAAGACCGCTCTCGCGCTAAATCCCCAGCTGCTCATCGCGCAGAACAATCTCCGTGCGTATACGTCACAGTGGGAAGCCGCAGCGCATACTTCGCCGCAGGCGCACCGTGTCTCCGCGCTCATCCAGCAATCGTTAGAGCTCTATCGCGCCGCTGACTATCGCAACAGTGCTACAGCAGCCCGGAAGGCAGTCGCCCTCGATCCCAATTCTGCTGAGGCCTGGAACAACGTCGCCGCCGCGGAATCGGCGCAGCACCACTGGAACGCCGCAATCGCCGCGGCCGAGAAGGCCATCGCCCTCAAGCCAGGGCTCGAGATCGCCCACAACAACCTCGCCTGGGCATTGCAGCAGCGCGACATCGCTGCAAAGAAGTAGCTGCTACTCACTCTTCTTTGGCGCCCACTTTTTGCGAGCTGCAGGAGCGGCTGGCAGCGATGCGGGCGACATCTCTGCCGTCGCGTTGCTGGCCAGCATATGCGTTTCCGAGTCCTGCAACGCCTCGGCAGCAGGAGCATCAGCAAGCACAGGCGTCATGTCGCCCGTAGGAACACGATCGACGGTCGACGTTTCTTCAGGCCGAACGGCATCCCACAGCAGCTCCGCCACATCCCGCACCGGCATCGCCTCGCCCGCCGAGCTCGCCAGCATGCTCTTGCAGAACGGGCATCCCACCACGAGCGTCGCGTCGCCGCCCTGCAGCACACTCTTCGCCTCGCGCAGCCGATTCGTCGCGATCGATTCGTCGCACGGCTCCTCTTCCTTCCAGAACTGCGCTCCACCGGCCCCGCAGCAGAAGGAGTTCTCCCGTGACCGCGGCATCTCGCGCACATCGTTCGAAAGCACATGCAGCACCTCGCGCGGAGCGTCGTACACACCATTGTGGCGGCCCAGATAGCAGGGATCATGGAACGCCAGTGGGGCTGCCGCCGCACGTGGCCGCAACTTACCCTCCGCCACTAGGGATGCCAGCAGCTCCGTGTGATGCACCACCTCATACACGCCACCCAGCTGCTTGTACTCCTGCCCCAGCGAGTTGAGGCAATGCGGGCATGTCACCACAATCCGCTGTTTCCCGCGCGTAGGCCGTGCCGCGTCCAGCATCCGTATGTTCTCCTCCGCGAGCTGCCGCCACAGGTACTCATTGCCCGCGCGTCGAGCGCTGTCACCGGTGCAGCACTCACGCTTGCCCAGCACAGCGAAGTCCACTCCGGCGGTCAGCAGCAGCTGCACAAACGCTCGCGCCGTCTTCTGCGCCTGCGGATCGTAGCTCGCCGCACATCCCACCCAGTACAAGAACTCGGCGTCAGGCCTCTGCTCAATCGTTGGCACGTCAAGCCCCTTCGCCCACTCCATGCGCTGTTCGCGCGCAATGCCCCAGGGACTGCCCGCACGCTCCATGCCGCGGAACGCGCCCTGCAGCTGCGCCGGGAATTTTCCCTCCATCATCACCTGCTGTCGCCGCACATCAATGATGTCCAGCATCGGCTCATCCCCAACGGGGCATACGTCGAGGCACGCTCCGCACGTCGTGCATGCCCACGCAGCCTCAGCGGAAAGCGCAAACTGCAACAACGGCCGCGGGCTAGGTCCTCCATGTTCGAACTCGTTACTGGCGTGAGCGAGCGCATTCAACTCCAGTCGCTTATTGATCTCCAGCGCCGAAGGACTCAGCGCCTTCCCCGTCGTGGTCGCAGGGCAAGCGTCCTGGCAGCGGTTGCACTGGATACAGGCGTACGCGTCAACCAGCCGAGGCCAGGCAAGGTCTTCGAGCCGTTCGGCTCCAAGTCTAAGTTCTGCATTCGCATCGTCAGCGGCGACGTCAAGCTCCATCGCAGGCAACACACCGCTGCGTTCTTCACGCGCGACCGCATACTTGATCGGCGTCATCAGCAGGTGCAGGTGCTTGGTGCGAGGGAAGTATGCGAGGAATGCGAGCACGCTGCCCAGCGCTCCCCAATAGCCGAAGATCGCCGCCCCATGTGCCTGCGCGACAGGAATGCCATGAGCTAAGAACGACGCGAATGGCTGCGCCGGATCTCGGCCACGCATCGCAAGTTTTGCCGCCGCTCCCACGGCTCTGCTTCCAACATGGAACAGGATGAACGCAGAGACGACTAGAGAGTCGCGCCGCACCGCACCCTTGCGCAGATCCTCATGCAGCAACGTGCGTACATTGAAGCGAAAGTCCCTCCGCGAGGGCAACAGGAATCGCCGCAACACTAGCGCGATCACGCCGACGAGCACCAGAGCACTCAGAACATCGGCGAGCAAGTTGTATACCGCTCCAGGCATCGTGGTGGAGCTCACGCGCCACGCCGTATAACCCTCCAGTGCGTCGACCGCGTTCACCAGGATGTACGCGACGAACCCATAGAAAATCAGCGAGTGGAAGAACGAAATCCACGGACGTCGCTTGAAGGCCCTCTGCTGCGTGATCGTGAGCCAAAGCGCGCCAGCGATGCGCCAAGGAAGATGGTTCAGGCGCGTATCACGATCCGGCTGCCCACGCCGGAGCATGCGCACCAGCCGCGCGAACTGCGGCAACGCCACGGCAAGGCACAGCACCGCAAAGATCAGGAACGCGACGCGTTGGCCGAAAGGAAGCATGGAACCTCAAGCACAATGGTGTACGCGATCACCCTAACTCACTCTTCAGTGCCTCGACGATCGCATCGGCATCGCCCACAATGCCATAGTCTGCAACGGTGAAAATCGGAGCATCCGCATCCTTGTTGATCGCAACGATTGTGCGCGCCTTGTTCATGCCGCTCAGGTGCTGCACGGCTCCGGAGATCCCGACTGCGATGTACAGTTTCGGCTGCACCGTGACTCCCGTCTGCCCCACCTGCTCGGCATAAGGCCGCCAGCCCGCGTCCACCACGGCCCTCGTCGCTCCCACTGCCGCATGCAGCTTGTCGGCGAGCCCCTCCACCAGCCGCACGAAGCCCTCCGCACTGCCCACGCCGCGTCCACCCGAGACCACGATATCCGCCTCGCCCAACGGCACACGCCCGCTTCGCGCCGACTGCCGATCTGTAACCTGAAGCCGGCGCGCCGGAAGCTCAAGCTCCACATCGAACTGCTCCCCCATCTCAGGCAAAGCTTCGGCGGGAGCAAACGCGCCAGGCTTGATCGTCGCTATCACCACGGCCGCATCGGTCTCCACCGTCTCGGTCACGCGGCTCAGGAAGCCGTAACGCGTTGCTCGAACCACGCCCCCTGTGTGCTCCAGGCTTGCCGCGTCCTCGATCAGCGGAGCCTCCAGCCTCACAGCCACGCGCGGCGAATATTCGCGCCCACTGCGGCTCGCCGCGATGAGCACCAGCGCGGCCTCTCCCTCGCTCGCAATCTGCGCGACGGCCGCCGACCACAGCTCAGCATCGTACGTCGCAAGCTCCACACGGTCCGCCACCAGCACCTGTTCCACGAGCGTGGCCGCCTCATTCGCGACAGCTCCAACCCCGCTGCCCAGCACCAGCGCCGCGACGGGTCCATCGACACCGCTCGCCCGCGCCGCAGCGATCAACTCGCGCGTGGACTTACTGACCTTGCCATCTGCATACTCCACCACGACGAGAATCATGCGATCACCTTCGCGTCTTCGCGCAGCGCGCGCAGCAGTTCTGCCGCAGCCACCTGCGGGTCCGCACCCGGAATCATCCGATGAAGCCGCTCGCGCGTCTGCATCCCCTGCTTCACAGTCCTGAGCTTGGGTGCAACGCTGAAGCTCGCCAGCGACTCCCTGCGCAGTTCCTTCTTTCGCGACTTCATGATGTTCGGCAGCGTGGGATAGCGCGGATCGTTCAGCCCTTGTTGCGCTGTCACCACGGCAGGCAGCTCCAACGCGAAGCTCTCCACGCCGTCGTCGACATCATGCTTCCCGATCAACGTCGTGCCCTCGAGCTTCAGCGTAGTCACCCATGTCACTTGAGCCCAGCCGAGCCTTTCGGCAACAGCCGCTCCCAGGGCGTGGCTGTCGGAGTCAGCCTGCTGCGCACCGCACAGCACCAGATCCACCTGCTCTGCCCTCGCCACATCGGCAATGACCTTGCTCAGCGCAAGCACATCGAGCAGAGCATCGGATTGTCCAGCCTCGACCAGTACGGCCCGATCCGCTCCCAGCGCAAGCGCATTGCGCAGAGCCTCCTCCACCCGAGCTGGGCCAATCCCCAGCACGACAATCTCCGCGGGCGTGTCACCGCCAACCCCGGCTTCGCGCAGGCGCAGCGCCTCCTCCACGCCATACTCATCCATGGTGTCCAGCACGAGCTTGCTGGCGCCCAGGTCCACCCTGCCCTCGGCTACCTTCAGCCGCTCCTCCGCTCCAGGCACCTGCGCCACGATCGCGAGAATCCGCATCCTGCCACTCCTCAGCTTCGATGGAACTGTACAGCGCCCACCGTTGGACGCGCGAACTTGCGTGTGCGGTTGGCGAACAGGAGACTACCGGTGCTTCCATACAGGTGCTCGCTTTTCCACGAACGCCGTCATTCCCTCGCTCCGATCCTCGGTCGCGAACGTTGCCTGGAAGAGCCTGCGCTCGAACAGCAGCCCCTCGTGCAGCGGAAGCTCGAAGCTACGGTTCACGGCTTCCTTCATCATCAGCACGGCCTGCAGCGGCATCGCAGCAATCGCTTCAGCCATCTTCAATGCCTCTGCCTCGAGCTCAGCCGCAGGCACAACGCGTGCGGCGAGTCCCACCCGCTCGGCCTCAACCGCATCCATCATGCGCCCGGTCAGGAACAACTCCATCGCGCGAGACTTGCCCACGATCCGCGTCAGCCGCTGCGTCGCTCCCATGCCGGGGATCAGTCCGAGCTTGATCTCCGGCTGCCCGAACTTCGCGGTATCCGCCGCCAGGAGGATGTCGCACATCATCGCGACCTCGCAGCCGCCGCCCAGCGCATAGCCCGCCACCGCGGCGATCACCGGCTTGCGCACCCGCGTCATCGCCTCCCAGCCGCCAATCCAGTCGGTCCCGAACATCTCCGCGAAGCCTTGTCCCTGCATCTCGCGGATATCCGCCCCTGCGGCAAAGGCCTTCGTCGAGCCCGTCAGCACGCTACAGCCGATCGTCGCGTCGTGGTCCAGCTCCAGCAGCGTCGCCGTCACCTCGCGCATCACCTGCTCGTTCAGCGCATTCAGCGCCTGCGGGCGATTTAGCGTGATCCACGCCACGCGTCCGCGTCTCTCCAGCAGAATCGTCTCCGCCATCGGTCCCTCCGCGAGCTGCACGCTCGCACGCACGATGGTAGCAACCCCGACGCCACCCAGGCGGTGCGGTCCAGAGAGGTCAGCATCCCGTTTCGCCTGGTCCCGAGCCCGCTAGACCTGCAGGATGCGCCAGAAGCCAGGATCGATGAGTCCCGCCGCCATCCCAACCACGTCCAATCACTGAGCGCGACGCGAACACGTTCACCCAAATTCGCTAAGATGGATGCATCATGAAGCCAGTTCTCGGTTCCTTTGCAGCGCTCACCGCGCTGATTGCAGCGGTCTCGTCTCTGCCAGCTACGGCTGCCCCTCTGGCTGCGCCCTCTGCGGCAACCGCACACCTTGTCGCGATGCTCAAATCAGGCGGTCAGGCAGCGCAGGCGCCCGCCCCGAAGGCGAAATTTGTCCTTCCCGATGGCCCCGGCAAGGAACCCGCTGAGCGCGTCTGCAGCGCCTGCCACTCACCCAGCGTCTTCACCAAGCTGCGCCACGACCAGGCCGGCTGGACCACGGTCATCAACCAGATGATCGCCAAGGGCGCTGATGGCAGTGACGACGACTTCGCCAAGATCCTCACCTACCTCACCACCAACTTCGGTCCGGATGTTCCGCTTCCGGCAGGCACAACGCCAGCGCCGGCACCGCCCACAACACCTCCGCCCACCCGCTAGCCAGCCGAAGATTTGGCGATGCAACAGGCCCCCTCGGGCCCTGTCGTTGTCTCTACGCCGCAACGCGCGAAAGCCCGCGCGTCTCCGGGATCCACACCCACAACAACGCCGCGAGTGCGAACACCGACGCCACCACGGTAAACGCCAGCCCGAACCCATGGCGCTGTGCGAGGTCGCTCACCGTCAGCGGAGCCAGCGCACTGGCCACGCGCCCGCTGTTGTAGAGGAATCCCTGCGCGGTCGCGCGGATCCGCGTCTCGTAGAGCTCGGCCGTCACCGCGGCAAAGCCCGAAAAGTACCCCGTGCCGAAGAACGCCAGCACCGGCCCGATGGCCAGCAGCAACGCCACGCTATGCACGCGGCTGTACACCAGCAGTGACGCGCACGCCATCACCAGGTACACCACGTAGCAGCCCTTGCGCCCGAAGCGGTCGCATAGATAGCCGAAGCTCACGTACCCCAGCCACATGCCCACCTGCGCCGTCAGCACCACCATCGCCATCGAGTGCGTGGAAAGCCCCATACCGCCCGCACCGCGCGGCAGCGAGAGATATCCTGGCACCCACAGGTTGTAGCCCCACCATGCAAAGAGCGTGCAGGCGTTCATCAAGGCGAGCATCACCGTCACCACGCGCCGTCCTGGAGCAAACACCGCGCTCAACCCGCGGCTCTGGGCTGGCACAACCTCTTCCCGCGAGTCGCGCCACACCTGGGGTTCCTCGACGCCATAGCGGAGCCACACCGTAAGTAGCGCAGGAAGCACGCCGACGAAGAACACCGCCCGCCATCCAAATCGCGGCAGCACAACCGCAACCACCGCGGCAGCCAGCGCATAACCAATGGCCCAGGAGCTCTGCACCAGTCCCAGCGCCTTGCCGCGATGCTCCGCCGGCCATGTCTCTGCAACCAGCGAAGCACCCGAGGCCCACTCCCCTCCCATGCCGAAGCCCAGCAGCACGCGACAGATCGCGAGCTCCAGCAGCGAGTGCGTCAGTCCGCAAGCCGCGGTGAAGATCGCGTACACCAGGATGCTTCCCATCAACGCACGCGTGCGCCCGAAGCGGTCTGCAATGTACCCGAAGATCACCCCGCCTACCGCCGCCGCCAGCAGGGTCATCGAGCCCAACCACCCAGCCTGGTGCTTTGTCAGCCCAAAGTCGTGGATTAGCTGCGTCAGCACCAGCGAATACAGCATCACGTCGAACGAATCGAGCATCCACCCCAGCGATGCCGCCAGCAACGCACGCTTGGAAGCACGCGGAGCAGTCAGTAGCCAGTCAAACGGTCCTGCCTGTACCGCAGCGCTCACGCTTTCTCCCTATCACTTCGTTCTTCAGCGCCTCGTCCTGATGCTCCAAACCCACCACCGCCCGGCGTCTCGATGCGCAGCCGCTCGCCGGCCTTCAGTGCAACGCGCACCTTCGCCGGAAGCGTCTCGCGCGAGCCGTCCGCGTGCATCAGCGTGTTGCGACCACTGCCGCCGGGCTCACCACCCTGCGCGCCGTAGGGCTGCGTCGCACGCCTCTCGGTCAGCAGGGTCGCTTCCGTATCCGTCAGCATCTCGTACTCGCGGACCAAGCCCTCGCCGCCCGCAAACTCGCCCGCTCCGCTGGAGTCTTTCCGCAGTGCATACTCGGTGATGCGCACCGGCATGTAATGCTCCAGCGCCTCGATCGGCGTATTGCGCGTGTTGCTCATGTGCGTATGCACGCCGCTCAACCCACGCTTGCCATAGCGTCCACCCATACCGCCACCCAGCGTCTCGTAGTACGCAAACGGCGATCCGTCCTGCGGACGCTTTCCACCCAGCGTCACGTTGTTCATCGTGCCCTGGCTCGCTGCAGGGATGACTTGCGGCAGCGCCTTCGCCAACGCCCCCAGCACCACGTCCGTGATGCGCTGCGAGGTCTCCACATTGCCCGCAGCCACCGCCGCCGGATGCAGCGCATTCACCACGCTGCCCTCAGGAGCGACGACCCGGATCGACCGCGAGATTCCTGCGTTGTAGAGCACATCATCCGCAATCAGGCAGCGGAAGCAATACACACTCGCCGAAAGCGTCATCGCAAAGTTCGCATTCACCCCGCCACGAGTCTGCGAGTCCGTCCCTGAGAAGTCCACCTCAGCCTGGTCACCCTGGATCCGCACCGTCGCGCGAATCACAATGTGCTCGCGGCCAAAGCCATCATCCTCCAGCGCATCCTCAAAGCTGTACTCGCCGTCGGGAATCTCCTCAATGGTCCGTCGCAGGATGCGCTCCGAATAGTCCTGCACCTCACGCGCATAGCGCTCGACGCGCTCGCGCCCATACGTCGCACACATCGCAAGCAAGCGCTGCTCCGCCACGCGATTCGCCGCGATCTGCGCGCTCAAATCACCCTGCCGCTCCTGCGGCGTGCGGACATTCGCAAGCAGAATCGCCAGCACATCTTCGTTCATCGCACCGCCGCGCACGATCTTCACCGGCGGCAGGATCAACCCCTCCTGAAAGATCTCCTGCGCCAGCGGCATCGATCCCGAGCTCATGCCCCCCACATCCGAGTGGTGCGCACGATTGGCCGCATAGAACGCCGGCCGCTCGTCGTCGCCAACAAAGATGCCCGATACCAGCGTGATGTCCGGCAGATGCGTCCCACCGCGAAACGGATCGTTGAGCATAACGATATCGCCGCGCTCCAACCGTGTGTGCTCGATAGCCGCGGCGACCGAGAGCGGCATCGCACCCAGGTGCACCGGCATATGATCGCCCTGCGCGATCGCCTGGCCCTGCGCGTCATAGATCGCGCACGAGTAGTCCAGCCGCTCCTTGATGTTCGGCGAGAAGCCCGTACGGCACAGCGTAATCCCCATCTCCTCGGCAATCGACTGGAAGATGTTCTTGAAGATCTCGAACTCGATGGGGTCTTCCATGCGAAACGGGAGAGGATCGGAACTTGCGTTCATCGCGCACCTCCCTTCGTCTTCGTCGCGGAGGACGTCGCAATCAGGTTCTCCGCGCCATCGATACGAAACGCGAAGCCCGGAGGAATCACGATCGTCGCTTCACCACCCGCGACAATCGCGGGTCCTTGCCCTGCGCATCCCGGCAGCAGCGCCTCCTGCGCATAGATCGGCGTCGGCAGCCATTCGCCCGCGAATCGCGTCTGCGCTGTGCTCAGCGCAACGGGAAGCTGGCGCGCGTCGGCATCGCCGCCCGCCAGCGAATGCTTCCGCGTAATGCCCGCAGCATGCACACGAAGGTTCACCACCTCCGTCGGCCGCGTGCGATCCGCATAGCCGTAGAGAGTGTGGTGTTGCTCATGGAAAGCGCTGATAAAGTTTGTCGTCAGAGGCACGCTGATCTCATACGCCTGCCCGCGATAGCGCACATCGAGCACCCGCTCGATCTCCACCTCGTGCGCGGCAAAGCCCTCCTGCTCAAGGTCCGCAATCGCCTGCTCCACCATCGGAGCGAAGTGTTGCTCCAGTACGTCTGCTTCGCACTCTTCTGCCAGCCGCAGCAGTGTACGCGAGTAATCCTTGCGCACATCCGCAAGCATCATGCCCATCGCGGAGAGCACACCCGCATAGCGCGGAACGATCACCGTCTCCATCTCCAGCGATGCCGCAATCTCGCACGCATGCATGCCGCCCGCCCCACCGAAGGCCACCAGCGCAAAGCCGCGCGGGTCGCGCCCACGCTCCACGCTGACCTCGCGAATCGCCCGCTCCATATTCGCGTTGGCGATCGCAAGAATGCCCTCCGCAAGCCTCTCGACCGTTAGCCCGAGTTGGGCAGCGAAAGCCTCCGCGCGCTGCTGCGTGCGTTCGACATCAAGCTGCATGCGGCCGCCAAGAAAGTGCTCCGCCGGAAGCCGCCCCAGCAACAGGTTCGCGTCGCTTACAGTTAACTCCTCACCCTTGCCGTAACACACCGGCCCCGGATCCGCGCCAGCACTGCGCGGCCCCACGCGCAGCGAGCCTCCGCGATCGACATACGCAATCGAACCTCCGCCCGCGCCGACGGTGTGAATGTCGATCATCGGCAGCCGCACCGGGAAGTCGCCCACGACACTCTCGCTCGTCATTCCCAACCGCCCGTCAACGAGGCTCACATCCGTCGATGTCCCGCCCATGTCGAAGAGAATCACGCGCTCGAAACCAGAGAGGCGCGCCACCGCCTGCGCTCCCACCGCACCGCCCGCAGGCCCGCTCAGCACGGTGCGCACGGGAAGCGTCCGCGCATGTTGCGCACTCAGGATGCCGCCGTTTGACTGCATCACGTGCAGCCGCGTCTGCCCAAGCCCCTCCTCCAGCGCGGTGAGGTAGCGCGCCATGATCGGTGTAACATACGCATTCAGCGCGGTCGTGCTCCAGCGCTCAAACTCGCGATACTCCGGCAGCACACGGTGTGACGCGCACACGCGCATACCGTGCCGCTCCAGCACACGGACAATCGCATCCTCGTGCGCGCCGTTCGCATAGCAGTGCAGCAGGCAAACCGCTACGCTCTCGACCGCGGCCTCTTTCAACTTCAGCGCAATCCCTTCGACCTCAGGCTCATCGAGCGGCGTCAGCACCCGGCCCGTGTGGTCCATCCGCTCGGTCACACCGAAGATCAACTCCGGATCCACGATCGCGCGCGGCGCTTCCACCTGGAAGTCGTACAGCTTCGGCCTCGTCTGCCTTCCGATGCGCAGCACATCCTCGAAGCCCCGCGTGGTGATCATCGCCACCCGCGCGCCTTTACGCTCCAGCACCGCGTTGGTCGCAACGGTAGACCCATGAATGACCTCATCCACATCACCCACACCCACAAGCTCGCGAATGCCCTGCAGGATCGCGCGCGCCGGGTCGTCGGGCGTCGAGCGCACCTTGTGCACACGAAGACCGTGCTCCCCCAGCAGCACAAGGTCCGTGAAGGTGCCGCCTGTATCAACGCCGATGCGGATCATTTCTCCTCATTCCACAGCAAGTCCGCAATCCGCGCAAACAACTCCCCGCGACGAACGCCCATCTCGATTGCTACATTGATCTCGTCGCGCCTCGAGCGCGCATCGGGAGCCCAACATGCAGGCCGCTGCCAACGCCACGCCGGAAGCCCTCCAACAGCGCTTCGCCTCCGAGCGATTCCTCACCTTCGACAGCCTCAACGGCCTCACCCGCATCCATGTGACTACGCCCGCCTGTACCGCGCTTGTCTTCCTGCAGGGCGCACATCTCGCCGCGTTCCAGCCCACCGGCGAGCAGGCCGTCCTCTTCATGAGCCGCAAGTCCGAGTACGAGCCCGGCAAGGCCTTCCGCGGCGGCGTCCCCGTCGTTTTTCCATGGTTTGCCACCGACAGCAAGAAGGACCGCGTCGATGGGCATCCCGGCCCTTCGCACGGCTTCGCGCGCGTGCAGGAGTGGAGCCTCGATTCAGCCACCATGCATGGAGACGTGGCAGAGCTCGTCCTCACCCTCGGCCCCACAGACATGAGCCGCCACATGGGCTTCGACAGCTTTGAGCTCACCATGCGCTTTCGCTTCGCGCGCACGCTCACCTGCGAACTTACCGTCGAGAACCCCGGCGTCGCGCCGCTCGAGTTCGAAGAGGCGATGCACACCTACTTCCATGTCTCCGACGTCCACGAGACCACCATCACGGGTCTCGAGGACACCGGCTACATCGACAAGGTGGATAACTTCGCGCACAAGCCTGCCGCGCATGCCCCGGTCACGTACTCCTCGAAGGTGGATCGCGTGTATCTCGATACCGTCGGCCCCTACGTCATCCGCGATGGCGCGGGCAAGCGAGAGATTCACATGAGCAAGCAAGGCTCGCGCTCCACCATCACCTGGAACAACGGCGGCCCGCTCCCCGACCTCGGCGAGTGGGACTGGCACGACTACGTCGCGCTCGAAACCGGCAACGTGGACGTCAATCGCATCACACTCGCCCCCGGCGAGAAGCACGCGATGTCCTTCACCGCCGAGGTCAAGCGAATGGGATAGCCCCTACGCCTTCGGAGCGTAGTCCTCGCGATACGGCGTGAAGATGTCCAGCACCTCGGAGTCCTCGGGCGCAGATGCCTGGTGCTCCACCCCGCCGGGCACCAGGAAGCAGTCACCAGCCTTCGCATCGAACTTGCCGTCCGGCGACTCGAAGACGATGTGCCCGCTGACGATGTACACCATCTGTTCATGCGGATGGCTGTGTTTCGTTCCCACCCAGCCCTTCTCCATGCGATGCCGCACCAGCATCATGTCCTTGCTGAAGCTCATCACCTGGCGGCGCAAGCCAGGTTCAGGGTGTGTCATGTTCGGATCGTCGGAAGCGATTACATCAATGGACACAGCGATTCTCCTCGTTCTCAGGTATCAGGGTACCGCGCCCCAAAGCGCACTCTTGTAGCAGCGAGCCTCTCAGGACAACCACCACCTTGCACTTCCTTCACTATTCACTACTCACTATTCACTGCCTCTACGGAATATGCGTTACGCTCAACTGCGTCGGATCGGTAGCCGTATACACCACGCTGTTATTGCGCATCGTCGTCTCCGGCGTCTTGGCCTTCGTCTCGATACTCACCGTCGCTCCAATCACATCCACATGAGGCGGAAGCTTCAGCACCACGGTCGCAGTTTTGGGGACAAGATCCGTCGGCGCCTTTAGCGCAGGAGTCACCCCACGCGTCAGCACCTTGTCGCCCGCGTCACGCACCACCACCTCGCCCGCTGGAGCATCCACTCCGCCCAGGCTATGCACCGTCACGCGCATCGTGCTGCCCGATACGACAACATCCTCGCGATCCAGGCCGAGATCGAAGCGCGACCAGTAGGGCACACCCGGCGTCTTCAGCTTCATCTCGATCACCGTCGTCGTGTGCGGCGCAAACGTCAACTCGACATCACGGCTGCGCTCGAAACTGACCGTCTTACTGTCGCCACCCGCAACCGGAGATCCTTCACTTGCCTGCGTACCGGTAGTCATCTCCCACTCGCCTGGCTCAATCTCGCCGCCGATCATCTTCGTCGTCAGCGGAGCATCGCTCAGGTTATACGCGATCACCTTGATGTGATCCGGAGCGCCAACGGGGACGAGCACGGCGAGCTTCTCTTCATCCCCCGGATGTGCGAAGCTCCAGCTCACCGCATTGCCCGGGAAGTCATAGTTGCGCATCAGCTCCACGCCGCCCAGCCGTCCGCGCTGCAGCTCGCCATTGTTGAAGTAAATGCGGTCGATCCACAGGCTACCCTCGCGGTTGATGAACTGCCGATCCCACGCGGTCTCCAGCTGCGCGGTATACACACGCTCCAGGTACTTCGTGTCTCCGGTGATCTGCCACGCGAGCTGGTTGCTGGTCTCGCTCAGATTCACCGAATCGCTCCGTCGGTCGGAAGGCGTGCTGCCCATCAGCGCCTTGCCCCACGTGTCCCGCACGTTGAGCTCATCGAGCACATCCGCGTTCACGGTCCGCAGCGTTGCCGCAGGATCATCCTTGAATGGCACGAGGTACTTCTCATCGCCCGTAAGCTTGTACGCCCCCCACAGCACGAACCACGGCGTCATGCCAGCCGAGGGAAGATCCTCGTTGGTATGGAAGTTCACCGTGAAGTGCATGCGCACTCTGCCATCGGCGTCCGCATGCCGATGTGCCAGGAACCCATTGGCCACCTCGGCGATCATCTTCTTCGTCTCCGGCGTGCCGTTGTAATTCGCCAGCAGCAGCGCGGGATGCAGCACCATGTAGCTCCGATCCTTGCCCCATCCCCACACGCCGCCCGTGGCCATCTTCGTTCCGCTGTAGTAGCTGGACTGGATCTGCCGCTGTCCCGCGCTGTTGTAGCCCGTCAGCCACTCCAGCCGCTTCGCCGTGGCCATCGCTCGTTCCAGCTGCTTCGGGCTGCCATAGTCGATCTGCATCGCCTGCCCCAGCGTGTTGATGCCGTCCTCGTAGCTGTGCAGTTCGTCATACTGCGCTCGTGCCAGTCCGTTCTCCCACATGCCATTCGCGAAGGTCGAGTTCAGCGCCCGCTCCAGCGACACGCGCAGCTTCTCATGGTCCACGCCCATCGCTGCGAGCCCCGGCCACCAGTTCAGAAAGTCCGTGTCGTCGCTCAGGCCACCGCCAAACTCACCATCGCTGATCTGCCGGTTGTCGATGTACCACTCAATCAGCGACTTCAGCTCATGCAGGTCCTGCACCTGCAGCCACGCCCACGTGGGCACGCCGGCAGGCGCCGCAGGCGGCGTATACGCCGGCCGGATCTGCTCATGGTTGTTCTCGTTCCAGTACTTCCGCGCGAGGTCGTTGGTCGGGTCCACGCGCAGCAGGTCGCTGATGTCCGCATCGTAGCGGTTGAAGAGGTTCAGCTTGCGCGAGTTCACGCTCTCTTCCGTCATGTTCGCGTAGTTGTCGCGCACCATCGTCAGCCGGTCGGCAATGTGCTCCGGCAGCGCATCCTCATACTTCTTGAAGACCAGCCGCAGGTGCGCGCCCTCCAGTGACGCAGCGCTGAACTCCGGGCTCGCTGACGCAATCGACACCCACAGGCTCTTCCCGCTCGGCAGAATGCGATCGCGTGTATCCAGCCATAGCGTGTAGGCCGTGTCCGGCTTCACGCTGAAGCTGAAGTTCAGCATGTCGCGCATCGGCCACACCGGATCCTTGATCTGCACATTCATCGGAATCAAACCGCCATGCGTCGCCTTCAAATGCATGGGCGGCAGATCCAGAGCGATGCCATCAAGCCCGGCATGAACGTTCTCCCAGCTGAACGTCGCTCCATGCCCCTCGTCGAACTGCAGCGCGCGCAGATCGGCCGGAACAAGAATCTGCACCACAGGCAGTGTTGTCTTTGCCTCTGCGGCTGCCGCGCCGCCAGGCTTCGCAGAAGCCCCACGTCTCATGCTGCTGCGTGCATCGCCCGCCAGAGCCGCCGGCAACGCCTGCGCATAGTTGCGCTCTTCAGCCGGATAGCGACCGTTGATGTACGTCTCCAGCTCGCTCAATGCCGGATTGGTTAGGTCGCCATGCGTGGTGATGTTGTAGCGCAGAGTCAGCACCGCATCCGCAGGCTCCTTCCCCGGATGCACGTAATACGCCGCAAACTCGCCGATGGGCCACTCCTGCTTCGCGTTCGTAAAGCGCACGCGTTCGCCCGTGACCGGCTCCGCAAGGTCGTTCGTAGTGTGCTCCGTGCCTTCGGGCCGGTCGAAGAGGTGCTTCGCCAGCTGTGGCGTCGGGTCATGCTGGTCAGGATCGGCAATGGCCTTCGGATCGCCATTGCCCGGTGTTAGCAGGTCCAGCTTGCCCCACGCTCCACCCTCAATCTCCAGGTGATTCCAAGGCTCGTTCGGCATATAAAACTGCACGCTCTTGCCGCTCATCGCATACGTGTCCCAGTCCGGCAGCTGGAAGTAGTCATAGCGGTTCGGAAGCGTCGACCGGTTGTACACCCCCGGCCAGGTCGTCTCGCGGATGCCATCCGCGCCCTTCCACCACCAACGCTTCAGGTCGTAGACATCGTTGATCTGCACCTTGCGCACGGTAGTTTCCGTTGCCGGAAGCTCCTTCGGCTCGGCGTGCTCACGGTCCCAGCCATAGCGATGCAGCCAGACTTGATCCAGCTTCGCGCGCTCCGGCGCTTCGCCAGTCACCGGGAGGGCCGGAATATCCTTCGGCGTCTCGTTCTTCGCCAGCTCCGCAATGTTCTCGTCCGAAAGCGCCCGGTCATAAATCCGCAGCTCGTCCAGGTCGCCGCCGCGATCGTAGTTGTAGCTGGATTCCACACCCTGCGGCGAGATGATCCGCGAGTGTGGCCCGAACTGATCCAGCGCCGTGTCGAACAACCCAGTCGGCTTCGCGGTCCCAGCCAGCTTGCCGTTGACGTAGAACCGGATGCCCGTCGTCTCATCCCAGGCCAGCGCCAGGTGAATCCACTCGTTCGGCCCCGGGAACGGCTTCAGCGGCACGCTCACGCGCGTGCGGCCGAGATTCACATCCGTCACAAACGCATCGAAGCCATGCCCGTTGTAGTCGATGCGCAGCCACACCATATCCCAGCTGGAGTGGTCGCCATAACCCACGCGGAAGACCGGAAACTCCGTCTCATCCACCGGCATGCGCGACCGCCAGTAGAAGCTCAGCGTGCCTCGCTGTGCGTAGATGTTCCCCGGCGCCCAGTAGCTCAGCAGCTGATCGTTGCCGCATTGCAGGTAGTTGCCAGCCGCTCCGCCCGGCAGCACCTTCACATCTTTCATGAAGTTCGGATCGGGCTTGCCGCCGGCCGCGACATCCGCGCGAAAGCCATGCTCTCCGGAGAGATAGAACAGCAGCCCCGGCTGGCTCGCATCACGCGAGGAAGGGTCCTGTTTGGCGGGCCGGGATTGCTGCGCGTTCAAAGGCAACGCAAGCGAGACGAAGGCAGCGGCCGCAGCCATCGTGGCAGCGGCGAAGCGAAGTGACCCAGTCATAGAAATCCTTCTCAGGGCTGTACGACCGGGCAAGTCTTCTGTTTGACAGCGGCAGACGCATCTATCCCGGAGGCCCGCGCATTATCTATGCGTCGTGGAACGGTTGGCAAACTGCGTTCCGAGGAGTCCGAGGATTGGCACGCGAAACGAGCTATGGGCCAGAGGCGGGCTGCAGAAAACGCCCGAGGATGCGGCTGGAAGAACTCCAACGCCCTCGGGCCTCAGAACCTGGGAACCTCGCACCTCTACAGCAGAAAACCTGGCGCCTCTACAGAAGAAGGGTTCTGCAGACACGCCGCTAGGCTTGCACTCTGCCGCAGATCTACGGGATGATCTCCAGCGGCCCGCGCCAGAATGCCACGCGATGCTGCGTGCCATCGAGTACCGTCACCTGCGCCTCATAGTTACCCTGGGCGAGCGCACCCAGGCCCACCTGGAAGCTGATCGGCGTCACCCCAAGCCGGTTGTTGGGCAGCGGCGTCACCGAGATGGGCGCCGCGCTATAAGCCAGCTTGCCCTCGCGATAGAAGCTCACATAGGCCACGAGCGGCGAGGCTGCGGATGATGGTCCTGCGGCGGCTGCAGTACCGCCGTTCGGAGCCGTTGCCGTCGCAGGCATCGTCGAGCCCGCATACGCCTGCAGGAAGACATACAACTCGCGGTCCGCATGGAAGACGCGCGTGACGCTGGGGATCAGCTTGTGGCCATCCTGCACCAGCGGGTTCGCGCTATCGTCCTTGGCAGCCTGCTTACCGCGCGCTGCGTTATACAGCGCGTCGCGGGCATCGATGCGCTGGCTCGCCAGCACCACGCTGCTGATCGGGACCTTCGTCGTCTCCTTGTTCAGATTCGGAATGAAGAACGACGTTTGGAAGGTTCCAATGCGACCCGTCTCGTTATCGCGAGCCAGGAACTTGAGCGTGTAGTGGCCCGGCAACAGCGTCACGCCCGCGTCGTACTCGATGGGCTGGTGCGCCAGCTGCGCCGCCGTAGCATCGCTCAGCTTGATGTTCACGCTGTCACGGATGTTGCTCACCGTTGACCCGCCAATGTCGTCCTTGATCTCGCAGACGAAGTCGATCAACGTATGTTCCGCACCCATCTTCTTCGCCAGTGACAACTCGCGTCCTGGGATCTTCACTACCAGTGGCACGTAGTATTCCGCACGGTTCAGCTGGAAGTAGTTCACCTCCATCGACACCGTCAGCTCCGTCACCGGATCGCCGGCCATCAGCGCATCTTCCAGCTGTCGCTCCTTGTCCGCCTCGTTGAAGTGGGTAAAGTCGCGCTTCGCGTAGTATCCCTGCCGATAATCCAGCTTGGCGTCGGCGTCGCCGTTCAGTGCCAGCTTGATCTTCCGGAAGTGCCCATTCTGCGCGTTGTTCGTCGTGTAGTAGCCGATGATGTAGTAGTCCGTCACGGCGTTCTGTACTTGCGTAATGCCGCGCGTGAGGTCGTTGTTATCCAGCAGCGCCTTGCCGCCCGTATCGGCTGACAGCGAGTACAGCGTGTCCTGCGACTGCTGGAAGTTGTCCGTCACCGCCTGCGCAGCGCCGCCCGTATACATCGTCGATCCGCCCTGCGAGCCCTGCGTCGCATCGCCCAACGGTGCGGTCGCGACAAGGCCGCGAGCATCGACCGCCCAGAACGTCACACCCGCGCGAATCGCTGCATCCACTGTCGCATGCAGCTGCGCCTGGTTGTCGATGCCATGCAGCCGCAGCCCGCTCGCGAAGTAGATCAGCGACTTCTTCTCGTTCATGCCCGCAAGCATCTGCGCCGCGGTCTGCAGCGCGGAAAGCTGGCGATCGTTGTTGAAGACATTGAACTCGCTGTCGTCCTGCCCGAAGGCAGCGCCCGTGTCGGCACTGCTCGAGTCATCCAGCGACTCCTGCGATCCTTGGCCCTCACCCACCAGCATCGTCTGCAGGATGCTCAGGAGCCGCGTCCTGTCGGCTGAGAAGTCCTGCAGCACGTCCACGCTGCCGCCTTGGTAGCGCATCACCGAAATCAGGTCCACCGCAGTCATCTGCTTGCGGATGAAGGTCTCAGCCGAGGTGATCGCACGCTGCTGATCCTCAGGCCGCATGGTCGTCATATCGAAGTACAGGACGATCAGCCGCCGCCCTTGGTACTTGCTCTTGCCCGACTCGCGGTCGCTCTCGGTCGCGATCGAGGTGCGCGTCAGCCGCTTGTACAGCGTGATGTGCTCATCCTCATCCTGCAGCGGTGGCAGAGCATCCGTGTCCGTGGGCAGCGTCTCATGCTCCACGAAGCGGATCTTCTGCGCCACCCCATCCTCGGTTAGCGTGAAGTCCTTCACGCCGAGGTTGGGGATGAACTTGCCCTGCTTGTCCTTCGCGACCACGGTCTCCACCACAAGCTGCGAACTGACGCTGATCGTGTAGCCTTTGTCGCCCTGTTGCACGTTGCTGCCAATCTGCTGCGCGTGCGCAGCAATTCCCATCAGCGCAAGAGAAGCGAGCATCGGGAGTTTGAAGGGACGAGTCATCAGAACCTCCACCTCGCGCTGGCCAGCAGTACACGCATCGAATTCACCGAGGCCGGCAGCCCGAAGGTCGAGCTGTTCGTGATGTTGTTCCACGACGTGAAGGTCGCATGGTTCAGCACATTGTCCGCCTCGAACCGAATGTCCATACTCGTGTTGCTTGGCATGCGTATTGTGCGCTGCAGTGCCGCATTCATGGTGAATGTTCCCGGCCCCTTGATCGAGTTGCGTCCCGCTGTGCCCCACTGTCCGTTCGTGGGCATCGTGTACGCCGCGCTGTTCAGGAACGCACCATTCGCGGCCACGTAGAGCGGAGCGCTCGTGCGGTTGGGGCGAATGCTTCCCGTCACGCCCGTGCCAGGCACCGCCGCAAGGTACACCGGAGTCTCCGGCAGTCCCGACCCCGCCACGATCTGGTCGAGCACCGTCCACTCCTTGAAGAACCGTCCACGCCAGCCGCTCAGCAGCGAGCCGCCACCCTTGCCCATGCCAGTGGTGTACTGCAGCGTCGTGGTCAACAAATGCCGCTGATCGAAGCTGGAGAGGCTACGTTCCGCACGAAGGTTCAGCCAGTTCTGCGCGAGGATCGCCGAGGAGGATGCGGAGGAAGCCGAGCTCACCGTCGATGCCGTCGCGGATGCCGCCACCGTATGTCCCTGCCCACCCACCTGCGCATCGTCATCCACCGACTTGGCGTAGGTATATTGCAGCGTCGCTGTGAGGCCCGCTCGCAATCTGCGCCGCAACTGCAGTTGTCCCGCATTGCGCTCGAGGTTGCCTCCCGAAGTCCGGTACACGAAGCCGACGGGGCACAACGGGCATGGATTCGTCGCGCCGATGGGATACGTATTCGGCAAAAACTCCTGCGTGCCGTGCGTTCCCTTCGTACCGAGGTAGGTCGCTGTCATCACCAACGCGAAGGGCAGATCGCGCTGCGCGGAGACCTGCCAGGTCTGCACGTACCCCACGCGCAGGTTGGGATCGACGGCATAGGTATCGGGGGTCGTTCCGGCGCAGTTCAGGAAGCCATCGGCCAGCGTCAGCGGGCAGGTCGCACTGCGCTGCACACTCAGGCTCGTCGAGAGCGGAGCCTGCTGCGACATACTCTGCGCTGCGCCGAGGTACACCGACGTGTCGTCAGAGATGCCGTAGCCCGCGCGCACCACCAGCGTCGACGCTGGAATCGGCCTCCACGCCAGCGCGACGCGCGGCTCGAAGCCATGCTTGTCCGGCTGCACCAGCGACGTGGGATAACTGTTACCCGTGATCGCACCCTTGGGCGCACTCGCCAGCACCGGAGTCGCCGCCGAGAAATCGGGTGCAAGATCCAGGTTTACCAGCCGGCTCTTTAGCTCCGTGATGGGCGCGCCATACTCCCACCGCAACCCCACGTTGAGTGTGAGCTCCGGCCGCACGCG
This sequence comes from Bryocella sp., assembly GCF_058498515.1. Lineage (NCBI taxonomy): Bacteria > Pseudomonadati > Acidobacteriota > Terriglobia > Terriglobales > Acidobacteriaceae > Bryocella > Bryocella sp. The sequence goes on along the minus strand of NZ_JBMHYI010000047.1, from coordinate 380,182 downwards.
CCAGTCATCGTTCACGTAGAGGTCATACACCGATTGGCGAAGGTACTTGTCCGCGTTGCCATAGGCCAGCTGGCTCGTATCCGGCGCGCTAAGCAGGAAGTCCGCCAGCCCCGATCCGCTGGTGGCCGAGACCGTCCCGTCCACAGAGGTCGCCGCGCCAGTGAAGGCAAAGCTCCCGCGAGGGTTCGACTGCTGCAGCTGGTTGTACTCCTGCCGCCGGAAGTCCCCACCCGCCTGCAATGTATGCCGCCCGCGTGTCGTCGTCGCCTTCACCGACCCCTGGTCGGTGCGATTGCGATTGAACTCGCTGTTCGCATCACTCAGGCTCGAGATGCCGCCGGAGAAGCTCAACGACGGTGGTCCCCACTCCCGCGGATCCTGATCGTTGCCGGCGATGCCTGCGTTGCCGGAGACATTCGTGCGGTTCGCAAACTCCGGCGTCACCAGCGTGCGCTGTCGCGTCAGGTGGTATGTCGTCGTCACAAAAAGCTGGCGCGCAAACCGGTGCTGCCAGTTCACGTTGGCATCGATGCCCAGCGACTTCGTCGAGTCCACAAAGCCAAACAGGTTCTGCGTGTTCGCGCGCGAGCTCTGGAACGCAAACCCGCCATACACCGAGTCGCGATGACCGATGCTCTTGTCCAGCCGCGATTGCAGCGAATCCTGGTGCGTCTCGCTGAGCAACGCCCTCTCGTAGTTGTAGCTCGTGTCGCCGGAGATGTTCGGCAGCGGATACAGCGCGAGCAACGCCGCGGCCTGTGGGCTCACTGGCAACGCGCCGGTGTACTGGATGCCGGTCGCGGGATTGTAGATCGGCACTGGCCGGCCTTGCGCATCCGTCACACCGCTCAGGTCGCCGTTGCGCTCCGCCTGGGTAGGCACCAGACCTGTGCCTGTGCTCGCATCGCCATTGCGCGTCCACTGGTAAGCCACGAAGAAGTTAGGCCCGTGATAGAAGATCGGGGGAATGCGAATCGGCCCACCGAAAGTCGCCACGATCGTGATGCGGTTATAGCTGTCCTTGGGAAGCTCCAGCCCTCCCAGCGAATAGGGCTTCGCGTTGAAGATCGAGTTCTGCGCGAACGCCCCGACGCTGCCGTTGTATAGCGCCTTCGTCCCGGGCCTGCGGTTGCCAATCGCCGGCGACATGGAGTATTGCGAGGTCGCGGCATTGCTCTCACTGCCATTGATCAGCAGTCCATCAGCCGCGCGGTCCGCATCTTCGCTCGGCGCAGGAGGCTGTGGAGCCTGTGGTTCGTTCGGCGTCGCGCCCTTTGGTGTTGCGGCCTTCTTGGTCGCGTCTTTCGCGATTTCTTCCTTCTTCTCTGCGACGCGCGGCTGCAGTGGCTTCGGAGCGGGCGCTGCTACGGGCTGCGCCATGGCCATCAGCTGCGGAAGCGCCAGCATCTCCAGCGTGAAGTCGCCCTGCGGAGCATTCGCCGCCACCGTCACCGTATTGTCCACTGGCCCGAATCCCTGCAGCGAGATGGAGATCTTCCACGTACCGTCCGGCACGTCTGCAAACTCGTAGATGCCCAGCGAATCGGTGATGGTGGAGAGCTGCTTGTCGCCCTGCGTCAATGTCACGGTCGCACCCGGAACCGGCACGGCACCATAATGCACGCGGCCGTGATACTCAGAGGCAAACGCCGCCATAGGCAGGACAACAGCCATCGTGCATGCAAGCCACCGGGACCCACGAAGCCCGAGGTGATGTCTCATCGCGTCACCACCATCTGTTTAGTTCTCCTCCGGCACGTCGATGTGGTCCACCACAAGCACATCGACAGGGCCCTTTGCGGACGCGAGCTTGAGTCCAAGCTGCTCCGTCAGCGCGGAGTAGATCGTAGGCAGCGTCTCATCGTGCAGGCCGCTCTGCGCGCCCTCTTCCTCGCGCTGCCACTTCAGGTGAAAGTTGTACAGCCCCTTCAGGCCAGTCTTGTCCAACACCGGCATATGCGTCTGTCCTGCCAGGAAGTTCGCCAGCGCCTGGATCTCGACGCCGGTGGCTGTCATGTCGCCATTGTGCGTGTTCATGCTGCCGCCGGTATCCTTCTCTCCTTCGGCAGGCTTCTTGAACTCGCTGAATTTGATGCCGTCCTTCGCCACCACGAGCTCCATCAACGGCAGCGTGCGCGTCTCCACATGTGTCTTCACGCCAAAGCGTTCGACGAGCAGCTTCTGCATCATCGCCTGCCGCTGCTCGCGAGTGAGGCCCTTGCGTTGCTCCGCAGACATGTCCACCACCTTCGCGGTGATGTCATAGTGATTCACCGTGGCCCAGTGCGGCAGCCCGACGATCTGGTCGCGGCGAATGTCATAAGCCTGCTCCATCAGCATGTCGATCATCACGTTGGTCGCGCGCAACACATCGTCATCGATGCTGACGTGGATCGAGTTGAGTCCCGTGTTGTTGGTCTTCACCGTGGACACATCGAAGTCCGGCGCCGCGACCACCGCGGCTGGCGCGCCGGCGGCCTGTCCCATCGCAGGGACTCCCGCCAGCAGCGCCGCGCCGAGACATCCCGCGGCAAACAAAGAGGTACGATTCATGGCATCACTCCGGTGGGGGTGCGTCAGTTGGCGGAAGGCTTCTCGGCATGGTCGACGACGAACACCTTTACCTGGGCCTTGCCGGCCTCCAGCTTCAGGCCAATCTGCTCGCTGATGGCGGTGTACAGCGGAGGCGGAGCATCAGCCGCATCGGAAGGTGGCGGAACCTTCATTCCCATCCCGGCGAACTGCGAATCGTCCGGCGTCCACTTCAGCAGGAAGTTGTACTTCGCCGTGAGGCCGGTCTGGTTCACCACCGGCCGGTCCAGCACCGCCGACTGCATCAGCTGAGAGAAGTCATCCATCGTGGCATTGGTCACATGCAGCGTGCCCAGCTTGCTGAAGCCCAGCCCCGGCAGTGGGCCTGCGTCCTTAGGCGCCAGCTCCATCTTCGGACCGCCCTTCGCCACGCTCAGCACGTAGGCGGACATCTCTCTCTTGTCCTCATGAAACTTCAGCCCGAAGCGCTCGGCCAGCACCAGCTGCATCATGTGGCGGGTCTGGTCCGCGGTGGGCATTCCCGGGATGTCGGCCTTGCCGTTGAAGTCCCACTTCTCGGTCGTAGCCCACTCGGGCAGGCCGACGACCTGTTTCTCCTGAAGATTGTAGGAAAACTTGATGATATCCAGCAGCGTCGTGTTGATGGTCACGAAGTTGCCGTTGCGGAAGGTGAAGCCCTTGCCCTGTTGGTCGGGGTTGCTGGGCTTGATGGTTGCCACGTCAAAGACCGGCTTCGCATCCGGAGCCATCGCAGGAATAGGCTTTGGAGCCTCAGGGATCACCCACGCCGTCTCCGGCGTCGCGCGCACCAGCACCATCGGTATTCCGGGACCATCGCCCTGCTTGTAGGTCCCGCTGATCGACTTCCCATCGGCCGCCATCTTGCCCTCATACTTCAGCTCCGCCATCGCGACGGCAAACGTCAGCGTACCGTCCTGGAAGGTCGTAGAGGACCCGGCGATCGAAGCTCCCTGGTCGATGGAGTAGAACGTCCCCTTCAGCGCTCCATTTGCGTCAGCGACCTTCAGCACGATCCTCAGATCGCGCTGGGGCGCATGCAGCGTCCCCTGCCACGTGTCGACGACGCCCTTCGCATCGGGAGCCTGCGCTGCGGCGACGGAGCCGAAGACAGTAGCTATGGCGAGCAGAAAAAGGCCGGACATCCGGCCGAAGACGGACGTGAACCGGCGAACAGACGGAACTGCGGCGGAGCGCGCGATCATGGCGTTTCCTATTCTTGCGACGTGGGGGACCTTGGTTGCCGTTTAGACGATACGCACACGGAAAGGAAGCGGTTCCCCAAACGAAAATTCGTCCAGGGACTCGCCTCGTAGCAGCGTCCGCCGAGAAGGGTGCAGGCAAGCAGTGTAGCCGGAGTGCGTCGGTGATTCTTGATCGCCGATGCTTCTTGGTATCTGGTCCTGCTTGATATCCGAGGCCGCCTGCAAGCCATCCGCCGACATCCCTAGCCAGTTTCTCCATGGCCCTTCGCGCGTTGCATGCACGAGCACCGATCGCCGAACCCTGCAGGAACCGGGTGCCCCACGTCTCGCTTTTGAGACGTGGGTTCTCGATCTCGCCCATGGATCCGGCCTCCAAGATATCCGGTGCCAACCTGGCAGAGTTACCCGCCCGGCTCGCTATCATTGAATGAGAGGGAACTCCATCCTGCCCTTAGGGCAGGTGGTCAGCCCCGGTGCTAAAACCCGAGGTCCGGTCCTAAAGTATTCCGATTGAACACTTAGCAAAAATCGGGGGGGGGTACCCTGTCCAGCTGCCCTGCCGCTATCGTCCGCATTGCCGAAGTTCGAGTCGCTCCGAGGAAACCATGGATTCGAGCCGCCGCTCCCTTCTCGCTGGCTTCGCAGGAATCGCCGCCGCCCGTGTCTGCCATGCCGCCCCGCGACGACGCAATCCCTGCATCGACTCCCACGTCCACGTCTGGGCCGCAAATCCTCGCTTCCCCTTTGCCGATGGAGCGAAGGTCCCACCAGAGATCGATGCCTCGGCGGAAACATTGTTGCGCCGCATGCAGGCGAACGACGTCGCCCGCACCGTGCTCATCCAGGTCATCCACTACAAGTGGGACAACCGCTATCTCGTCGATTGCCTGCATCGCTTTCCCGGCCGCTTCGCTGGCGTCTGCCGTGTGAATCCAGAGGATCCCAACGCTCCCGATGCCCTCAGCGACTGGACGGCACAGGGCTGCCACGGCGTCCGTCTCAGTCCGGCCGCAGATCCCAGCGGCGACTGGATCCGCGGCCCGCTGATGCCTCCGTTGTGGCAGCGCTGCGAGCAGCTTCGCGTTCCCATGACGCTGCTGCTGCCCGCCTCGCGGCTGCCAGATGTTGTGCCACTCATTGAGCGACACCCGGAGCTCACCGTCGTCATCGACCACATGGCCGATTGCCCCGTCGGGGACGACAAAGCGCTGGCCAAACTGCTCGCCCTCGCGCGCTATCCTCGCGTCTTCGTCAAGATCACGCCCATGTGGTCGCTCTCGAAGCAGCCCTATCCCTTCCGCGACACCGATGCCATGGTCGCCCGCGTGCGCGATGCCTTCGGCTCGCAGCGGATCATGGGTGGCACCGACTGGCCCATCAAACCGGAGCTCGCAAGCTATGAGAAGCGCCTCGCGCTCTATCGCGACCACCTTCCGTTCCTCAATTCAGAGGAGCGCGCCGACGTGCTCTATCGGACAGTACAACGTGTCTGGCATTCGGCATCGCGTAACAACACCTCAACGGTAGACCGCACCGGTTCGCTCCGCTATCCTCGCTGCGGACACGAAACCACGCGGGAGACAGCATGGAACGCAGGCAGTTCTTGAAGGCGACAGGCGCGGCCGCGGCCGCCAGCATGACCGAAGGGCTCAGCTTTGCGCTTCCTCCGGGCGTAGCGCCCGAGCATCCACGCACGCTGCCGATGAATCGTGGCTGGCGCTTCAAGCCCGAAGACGTCGCGGGAGCGGAGTCACCCTCCTTCAACGATGCCGCCTTCACCGAAGTCGTCATCCCCCACACCAACGTCTCGCTCCCCTGGCACAACTTCGACGACAAGAGCTACGAGATCGTCTCCACCTACCGCCGCACCATCCATCTTCCCGCCTGGGCCAGGGGCAAACGCATCTTTGTCGACTTCGAAGGCGCGATGACCGCCTCCACGGTCTTTCTGAATGGAGAAAGGCTCGGCGAGTATCGCGGCGGCTTCACGCCATTCTCCTTCGAGCTCACAAAGCACGTCCGCTTCGACCGTTCCAACGTTCTCGCCGTCAAGCTCGACAGCACCGAGCGCAAGGACATTCCGCCCTTCGGCTACGAGATCGACTACCTCACCTTCGGCGGCATCTATCGCGAGGTCTCGCTGCGCGTCGTTCCGCAGCTCTTCCTCGACAACGTGCACGCACGTACCCTCAACGTCCTCACCTCACCCGCGCTTGAGGTCGATTGCTTCCTCTCAGCTCCTGTGCAGCCTGCAGATGGCAAACACTCCCTGCTGGTGGAGCTGCTCGACGAAGGCCGCGTCCTCTCTTCGCGCACGCAGGAGGTCGAAGCCTCTCGCACCCCCGAGACCTTCACCCCGGCGGCCGGCAACGTCGATCAAGGTTCGCAGACGACCAGCGACCCCGCGAAGCACACCGTACGCCTCGACGCTCTAGAAGGCATTGCGCTCTGGGCTCTGCAATCCCCGAAGCTGTATGAAGTCCGCGTCACACTCCATCGCGAGGGCGCTCCCGTAGACCAGCAGATACGCCGCATCGGCTTCCGCGAAGCCGTCTTTACCCCGCAGGGTTTCTCGCTCAATGGCAAGGTCATCAAGCTGCGCGGCCTCGACCGCCACCAAACCTTCCCCTTCGCGGGCCAGGCCATGCCGGCCCGCGTGCAACGCAAGGATGCCGACATCCTTCGCCACGAGCTCCACTGCAACATCGTCCGCACCTCGCACTACCCGCAGTCGCGCCACTTCCTCGATCGTTGCGACGAGATCGGACTTCTCGTGCTCGAGGAGATCCCCGGCTGGCAGCACATTGGCGACGAGGCCTGGCAGGACGTAGCGGTCGACAACGTGCACCGCATGATCACGCGCGACTGGAATCACCCCAGCGTCATCCTCTGGGGCGTGCGCATCAACGAGTCCCGCGATAACGATGCGTTCTATACCCGCACCAACACCGCGGCGCACACGCTCGACACCACTCGCCAGACCGGAGGCATCCGCAACTTCGCCGCGTCGCACCTCATCGAGGATGTCTTCACCATCAATGACTTCGGCTTCCCATTACGCGAGCCCAACCATCCGCTCTACCTCAACACGGAGTTCGTCGGCCATACCTTCCCGACCAAGACCACCGACGATGACGAACGTCAGCGCGAGCACACGCTTCGCCACGCGCGCATCCACAATCAGCTGGCCTCGAATCCGCAGTTCGCTGGTGGCATCGGTTGGTGCGCCTTCGACTACAACACCCACGCCAACTTCGGCTCCGGCGACCGCATCTGCTATCACGGAGTCACCGACATCTTCCGCCTGCCCAAGGCCGCTGCAGGCTTCTATCGCAGCCAGTGCGACCCCAGTGAAGAAGTAGTCCTCGAGCCCGCCTTCCAGTGGGCCAGGGGCGATGAATCCGTAGGCTTCACGACCGCGCTGGTCTGTTCGAACTGCGAGAAGCTCACCTTCTCCATTCGCCCCATGTTCGGCGATGGTTCATGGCACGAGATCGCAACCCTCGATCCCGACCACTCCGCATTTCCGCATCTCAAGTACGCCCCCTTCCAGCTCAATATGCACAGCATCAAACTGGAGAAGTATGGCTTTCCTTGGGGCGATCTCCGCATCGAGGGCTACCTCGGCGGCAAGGTGGCCATCACGAAGACGATGTCTGGTGCGGGCGTGGATCGCGCCTTCCACCTGGACTCCGACAGCGCCTCTCTCATCGCCGATGGCGCTGACACGACGCGCCTGGTGATGCGTGTGACCGACGAGTTCGGAACCGTCCGCCGCTACGCGAATGATCCCATCGCAATTACCATCGAAGGCCCTGCGATCCTCATCGGGGACACACCCTTCGCGCTCGTCGGCGGCCAGGGCGCAGTGTGGATCCGCGCCACACAGCAACCGGGTACCGTCACTGTGCATGCAAAGCACCCGCGTCTCGGCACGCAGACTGTCAGCCTCCACATCGAAGCGGCGCCGAGAGAGCTCGTCTAGCCCGCTCGGCGGCTCGCTGCGCCTCCTACGCTAAGGTGAAAGCATGGAGGAACGGATGCGAGGCGACTGGCTTAAGATCAAGGCTCTCTATGTAGGGAGGCTCCTCGTCATGGCATTGTGCCCGTCGTTGCATGCGCAGGACGGTGTACAGCAGTTCGCGCATCTCGGCCAATGCAAGCTCGAGAGCGGCAAGGTCATCGAGGATTGCCGCATCGGCTATCGCACCTTCGGCATGCTCAACGCGGAAGGCTCCAACGCCGTGCTGATGCCCACCTGGCTCTATGGCAACTCAGGCGAGCTCGCGAATCTCTTCGGTACGAAGCCATCGCCCACACGCCTCGTCGACACCTCACGCTTCTTCGGCATCACGCTCGATGCTTTTGGCGATAGTGTCTCGTCCTCGCCCTCGAACAGCGCCACACAGCATGGCCCGGCCTTTCCCATCTTCTCCACGGCAGACATGGTCGAAGCGGAGTACCGCGTCGCCACCGAAGTGCTGCACCTGAAGCACGTGCACGCAATCGTCGGCCTCTCCATGGGTGGCGAGCAGACCTTCCAGTGGGCAGTACTGCATCCGGAGTTCTTCGATCTCGCCATACCCATCGTCTCCACGCCGCGGCTCACCGTCTATGACCTCCAGTCCAAACGCATCATGCTGGAGGCCATTCGCAGCGACCCAGACTTCCACGGAGGTCACTACACGCTGCAGCCCGCACTGCGGCTTGCGAACCTCATCAACGTCCAGGCTGTGACGACTCCGGAGTTCCGCAACGACACCACGCCTCGTGAGAGCTTTGAAGACTTTGTTGCGAAGTCAGAGAGCCCCATCGCCATGGATGCCAATGACCGCGTCTCGCAACTGGAGGCCATCGTGCGCCACGATGCTCTTCACGGCCACACGATCGAAGAGGTCGCGCACTCTGTGCGTCCGAAGTTCTTCATCGTCGTCGCCGCGCAGGACCACATGGTCACGCCGAGCGAGGCGATCCGCTGGGCTCACGCTGCGAATGCTGCACTTTACATCTCGCAGGGATCCTGTGCGCACCTCATCATGACCTGCGACGCGTCAGCAGTGGCGCAGCGCACGGACCGTTTCCTTAAGGGTGAGCCGCTGCCATAGCGGCTGCCCAGCGCACAGGCTCAGCGCTTAGGTTCGTTGAGCCGCGCCCGCCACAGCGCACCTTCCACAGGGTCCACCACGCCGAGTAGCTCGCCAACATCCGGGAACTCGGCGCGCACCGTTCTGAGCAACGCCTGCCGCACCGGGCGATAGTGCTCCATCACACTCCCGGCAAACGCCAATGATGGCATCGCGGCGGATTGGGGCCAGCCGCGGCGCAACAGCAGCCGCACCAAGTAGCCGAGCTCCTCACCCTCATGAGCCAGCACTTCAAGCGCCGCGGCATCGCCCGCCTCAGCGCACCGGAGCGCGATGGGCGCCAGCCTCGCGGAATCGGGCCGAGGCTCAGCATGCACGTACGCGATCAGCTCATTCAGTGAGCCGAGCCGCCAGAAGCGCAGCACCTCACCGCTGAGAGTCGTGACGACACGCTCATCCTTCGCCAGGAAGATCCGCCGCAGTACCTGCTGCCCGATACGATGTCCCGAGCCCTGGTCAGCAAGGACAGGACCATAGCCGCCAGCGCCCTGCAGGGTTCCGTCAGCCGCCCTCGCCAGCACGTTCGATCCGGTACCGGCCAGCACCAGGATTCCCTCACCGCCTCGGAAGCCTGCATCAAGTGCGATCTCCACATCCCCGCGGATCACGAGCTCGCCGGCAACCCGACTGCCGAAGGCAGCGCGGATCCAATTGACGACAAGAGGCACCGTCTCGCCGGCTGTGCCGATACAGGTGCGCGTCACGCGCTGCATAGAGATACCGGTCGCCGTCGAGAGCTCAATCAGAGCAGCGTCAAGGTTAGCTTGCGCCGTTGTGGCGTCCACGCGCATGCGCTTGATACTGCCAGTGCGCGAGCGGGCAAGAATGCTGGTGTCATCGGCGAGAGCGAAGTCGGTCTTGGTGCCGCCTGCGTCGACGGCGAGATAGAAAGGCATCGGACCTATTATCCTGCGTCCGCGGTATGGACAAGCTCGGTGATCGCGCGCACATCCGTCACCTTGACCTCGTATTCAACGCCGAACTCTCGCTGTAGCGGATGAAGTCCTTCAAGGGTGTGGAAGGTGCGAAGGGAGGCATGCAGATCAAGCCCTGGAACATGGACCAGCGAAGCGGCGTTCTTCACGCGCACGCCGCCTCCGGCAGCGACGCGAATCCGCCCTTCCGCCTGCCTGACGAGTCTATGCAGCGCCTCTAGGCCAGTGATTACGTCGGCTGCGCCGCCTGAGGTGAGCACGCGGTCGCATCCCAGGTCGATGATCGCCTCCAGCGCCGTCGCGAGATCCGCGCTTACGTCGATTGCCCGATGGAAAGTTACTGGAGCAGCCGCAGCCAGGCGCCTCACCTCGCGCATACGGGAGACATCCACGGCGTCATCCTGCGTCAGCATTCCGGTCACAATGCCGGCAGCACCCTCGGCCAGGGCCTCGTCCGCCTGCGCGAGCAGCAACGCAAACTCACGCTCCGTGTACACAAACCTGCCACCACGCGGCCGCACCAGCACATGCACTGGTAGCGTCGCAACCTCCAGCGCAGCACGCATCAGCGAGAGCGGAGGCGTGACTCCTCCCATATCCAGCGCGGTGCACAGCTCGATGCGATCCGCACCGCCCGCCGCCGCTGCTTCGCAGGCCTGCAGCGTCTCGCAGCAAAGCTCGAACTCGCGGGAGAAGGGATTCCTGGAGGCAAGGGACACAGCCTCTGGAGTATAGGACAGTCACCGCGGATAAAGGGAGAGACCTTTCGGCCTCTCCCCTCACTCCCTACCTACGACTGGATGAATGCCAGAAGGTCGGGGTTGATCACGTCGCCGTGGACGATCGCCATCCCGTGCGGATAGCCCTTGTAGACCTTCAACTGCGCACCCTTCACGATCTTCGCCGTGAGCTCACCGGCATCATGGAATGGGACGATCTGGTCGTCGTCGCCATGCATTACCAGCATCGGGATGTCGATCTTTTTCAGGTCCTCGTTGAAGTCCGTCTCCGAGAAGGCCTTGATGCAGTCATAGTGCGCCTTGATGCCGCCCTGCATACCCTGGTACCAGAAGTTCTCACGTACACCCTCGGAGATCTTCGCCCCTTCGCGGTTGTAGCCGAAGAAGGGCATCGAGAGGTCCTTGTAGAACTGTGAGCGATCGTTCATTACACCTGCGCGGATGCCATCGAACACTTCGATCGGCAGACCGCCCGGATTCTTCTCGCTCTTCAGCATGATCGGAGGCACCGCGCCGATCAGCACGGCCTTTGCGACGCGCTTCGTGCCATGGCGTCCGAGGTAGTGCGCCACCTCTCCGCCACCCGTGGAATGGCCAATCATCACCGCATTCTTCAGGTCCAGCGCTTCGAAGAGCGCGGCGACGTCGTCAGCATACGTGTCCATCTCATTGCCGTCCCACGTCTGGTCGCTGCGTCCATGGCCGCGGCGGTCATGCGCGATCACGCGGAACCCGCGCTCGCCCAGGTACTGCATCTGGGAGTCCCAGGCATCCGCGTTCAGTGGCCAGCCATGCGAGAACGTCACCGGCTGGCCGGTGCCCCAGTCCTTGTAGTAGATCTTCGTTCCGTCTTTGGCGGTAATTGTGCTGCTGCCCATCTTTCGTCTCCTTGTGGGGTGGGGCCTCGCGGCCAAGTGCCGATGCACTCGGGCTCAGCATTGTGGTAGCGACCGCTGGGGACACGCATCTTGATGATCGGGCCACAGCCCAACACGCGCGGCCTTCGGTGGCCGGTCTGGAACAGTACCTATTCAACCCCTCTGCCGCGCGTGGCGACAGGCTCAGTACGATGTGCCGTAGCCGATACTTTCGAGCGAGCCAGCGGATTCATGAGGAAATTGAAGAATCATCCAACCTATGGGCCATCACAGCAGCCGGGTCAATAGATTCGTCTCGGCGAGATCGAGCACCTCGTCGCCCCGGCCGGTCATCACCGCACGCAGCAGGTAGAGCCCAAAGCCCTTCGCCTGTTCGACCGTAATCGTCGGTGGCATCGAGAGCTCCTGCCGTTGCACGCTCACGTCCAGCAGTGCCGGGCCATCATGCGCGAGCATCTCCTTCACCGCTGTGGATAGGTCCTCTGCTCGCGTGACCTTCTGCGCGAAGAATCCGCACGACGTCGCAAGCTGCGAGAAGTTCGGGTCATCGAGATCGGTGCCGAAGTTCACATAGCCCGCTGCCTTCATCTCCAACTCCACGAAAGCCAGCGCTCCGTTGTTGAAGACCACCACCTTCACCGGCAGCTTGTTCTGCTTGGCCGTCAGCAGTTCGCCCATCAGCATCGCCAGGCCGCCATCGCCGGACATGGAGATGATCTGCCGTTTCGTATCGAGCGCCTGCGCTCCCAGCGCCTGCGGCAAAGCGCATGCCATCGACCCATGGTTGAAGGAGCCGATGAGCCGCCGCTTGCCGTTCATCGTCAGGTACCGCGCGGCCCACACTGTCGGCGTGCCCACATCGCACGTAAAGACAGCATCCTCGCTCGCCAGCTCGTCGAGTACACGCGTGACATACTCCGGGCGCAAAGGCTTGTCTCCCGTATCCGCAGTGGCCAGGTCGTCGAGCCCCTTCCGTGCATTCACATAGTGTTTCTTCGCCTTGTCGAGGTATGCCGCGTCGCGGTCCTTCTTCAGCAGCGGCAGCAGCGCATCGATCGTTCCCTTCACCGTGCCAATGAGTCCGACATCCACATGCGTGCGACGGCCGATCTGCTCGCCGCGCACGTCCACCTGGATCACCTTCGCGTGCTTGGGGAAGAATGCGGGATACGGGAAGTCGCTGCCGAGAATGATCAGCGCCTCCGCGCCCATCATCGCGGCGTAGCCGGAGCTGAAGCCCAGCAGGCCGGTCATGCCCACATCGTACGGATTGTCGTACTCGATGTATTCCTTGCCGCGTAGCGCGTGTGTGATCGGGGCCCGCAGCGCTTCGGCGAAGGCGAGCAGCTCCGCATGCGCTCCCGCACAGCCTGCGCCGGCAAGGATTGCGACCCGCTCTGTGCCATTGAGGATCTCTGCTGCGCGCTCCAGCGCAGAGCCCGAGGGCACGACCTCGGAATCATTCTCCAGCAGGCCAATGCTCCGCGCTTCCCAGGCCGACTTCATCGTCGCGATGTTGCCCGGAATGACGATCACAGCAACGCCGCGCTGGGCGATGGCCGTGCGCATCGCGATCGGAAGCACACGCTCCAACTGGCCTGGCTCGGAGACTACGGCTGTGTAGACGCTGCAGTCCTTGAAGAGCTCCTCGGGCCGCGTCTCCTGAAAGTAGTTCGTGCCCATCTCGGAGCTTGGAATCTGTGCCGCGATCGCGAGCACCGGCACGCGGCTGCGCTGGCAATCAAACAGGCCGTTGATCAGGTGAAGATTGCCGGGACCGCAGCTTCCAGCGCACACCGCCAGCTTGCCGCTTACGTGTGCTTCCGCGCCTGCCGCGAACGCCGCAGCCTCTTCGTTGCGCACATGCATCCACGCAATCTCAGGACGCGTTCGCATGGCGTCGGTCACGCCGTTCAGCGAATCTCCGGGAAGCCCCCAGATGCGCTCCACTCCATAGGTGATCAAGGTGTCGACAAGAACTTCAGCTACGTTTGCCATGGATCCTCCGCGCCGCAGCGCAGTTGTGAGAGAAGCGCCGATGTGCATTCAGCGTGACACGTGAGGAAGAGTCGGGCACCCCTCATAAGGGTGGATGCAAAAACGTTGCATCGGGTACGCGTGGCGCTCGATCGCTCTTCGTGCGCGCCGTTTGCGCTGCAAGAAACAATCGCCGCCCGCGAAATGCGGAGCGGCGATTGTGTTGGGTTTCGATTAGACGGGCCAGCTAGTCCTGGTGCTCTTCCAGCACGGCGCGCATCCAGTACTCGCCGTCCTCGTCGACTTCGATACCGTGCGTCTCGCGCTCGAAGCCAGGGAAGCGTTTGCCGAACTCCTCCATCGCGAGGATGAGCTTCATCACGGGCGTGTTCGGCGCGCCAAGGCGCTCGCCGGGCATGCTCATCGGAATGCCCGGAGGATAGGGCACTAGCATTACCGAAGCGATGCGACCGGCCATCTCGCGGAAGGGGATGCGCTCGGTCTCGCCACGGATCACCTTTTGGTACGTCTGCCACGGAGTCATCACGGGATCGAAGTCCTCGTCCTGGCTCTGGTTCACCAGGTCAGCGAGGTTCAGCTCCAGCATGGCCTGGTGCATCTCATCGCACATCTCGCGCAGCGTGGTGTTGCGATACCGCACGGGATGCTTGGCCACCAGCTCAGGCAGCGCTTCCTCGAGCGGAGCCTCCGAGTCATATAGCCGCTTGAACTCGAACAGGTTCTCGAGCAGCGCTCCCCACTTACCCTTCGACGTTCCGACCGAGAACAGTACGAGGATCGTGTAGTCACCCTCGCGCGCAATCTCCACGCGGCGCGAATCCAGGAACTCGGTGACGATTGCCGCCGGGATGCCCCACTCTGGATCCACCTTGCCCTGCGCATTCACGCCCGGCGTCAGGATGGTCACCTTCGTCGGGTCGAGCATGCAGTAGTCGCCTTCGACATCCGCATCCTCGTAACCGTGCCAGTCCTGCCCCGGCTTCAACGTCCAGCAGCTCTGCTCGGTCTCCAGCAGATGGTCGGAGGCATCTTCGAACACCTTCGTCTCGCCGCTCTCCGGATCGGTGATGCTCTCCGGCTGGAAGAGCCGAAAGAACCAGCCTTCGCCGTTTACTGCCGAGGCGCGCAGGCGATGCGCCACGGAAGCCATCGCTTTGCGGAAGGCAATCGCGTCCTGCAGCGTCTCCGTCATCAGCGTCGGGCCGGCGGGAGCGTCCATCATCGCCGCGGCCACGTCCAAGGAGGCGATGAGCGGATAGAAGGGCGACGTCGTCCCATGCATCATGAACGCCTCGTTGAACTGGTGGAAGTCCAGCGGAGCGCGGTCGCTGAGCTTCACGTGCACCATAGAGCCCATGGAGAATGCCGTCAGCATCTTGTGCGTGGACTGCACGCTGAAGATCGCCGGACGGTTGGGCATATTGTCCGGAACACCCATCGCGTAGCGGCCCTTGTACAGCGGATGAAACTTCGCGTACGCGTACCACGCCTCGTCGAAGTGGATACGCGCCACGCTGGGAGCCAACTCCTCCACCACGCGATCGACGTTGTAGCAGAGGCCGTCATACGTCGAGTTCGTGACCACAGCGCAGCGGGGCTCCAGTGACGACGCGCCCTTCGTGAATGGGCTGCGTGCGATCAGTTCCTGCACACTCTCCCTGCTGAACCGCTTCAGTGGCACCAGCCCAATCATGCCGTACCCGTTGCGCGTTGGCTTGAAGTACACCGGTCGCGCGCCGGTCACCGTGAGCGAATGGCACAGCGACTTATGGCAATTGCCATCGGCCAGCACGATGTCGTCCTGCGCAATGATGCCGTGGCCGACAATCTGGTTCGATGTCGAAGAACCGCTCAAAACGTAGAACGTCCAGTCCGCACCGAAGATGCGCGCAGCGTTACGCTCGGAATCGCCTGGAGGTCCTAGGTGATCGAGCCACGAGCCCATCTGCGCTGTAGAAATACCGAGATCGCTGCGGAACAGGTTCTCGCCGAAGAAGCGGTGGAACTCCATGCCCACGGGATGCTTCAGGAACGCGACACCGCCCATGTGGCCCGGTGCGTCCCAGCTGTACGCTCCCTGGTCGGTGTACTTCTTCAGCTCGCGGAAGTATGGCGGCAGCAGGAACTCGTGATAGCGCTCGACGGCGAAGTCCACACGGTTGGCGATGAACGCCGGCGTGTCGCCGAAGAGATGGATGTACTCGTGGACCTGCTTGACGACTTCGAGCGGAAGCTCGGAGACCAGCGTGCGGTCGGCGATCAGGAAGACCGGGACCTTCTTGTTGCGATGTCGCACGGCGCGCAGGATCTGCAGCGCGGCATGCTCGCCGAGCTGGTTGTCGCCTTCGAGATCCCAATCCAGCAGGATTGCCGAATACGACGGGTCGCTGGTCACCAGCGACAGCCCATCCTCGGGCGTGGAGGTGCGGATTACGTTGTAGCCTTCTTCGCGGATCGCACCGACAAGGCGCTCCATGGCCCGGTCAGAAACCGAGTCCGTCTGACCAATCTCTCCTGCAATGAGCAGGACCCAGCGGGGTTCATTCATACCGCTCTCTATGCTACCGCCCAAAGGGCGTCAGGTGGGGTTTTGATCCCCTATCGTGAAGCGCGATCGTGACGATGCGATGAATACGGGAAAAGGTTCCCCTGGCCCGTCGCGAGGCGATTTGAGAGGGTGGACTGCGCGAAAGCAGCGGCGCAGCGCCTTCAGTCGCGAAATCGTACCGTGACAGTGGTTCCGCGGTCCGGCTCGCTTTCGACCGAAATCGTTCCGCCGGCGCGGTCCACGATGGCCTTGCAGATGGCGAGCCCAAGCCCCGAGCCGCCGGTGCGCCGCGAGCGCGACTTGTCGGTCCGGAAGAAGCGCTTGAAGAGGTGCGGCAGCGCTTCGCGGGGAATGCCCTCGCCGTGATCGACGATACGCAGAAGGAGCACTCCCCGCTCCCGCACAGCCTCGACGACGATTTCGGCTCCCTCCGCACTGTGCTCGATCGCGTTGGAAAGCAGGTTGGTGCAGAGGATCACCGCGTCCTCCTCGCTGAGCTTCGCCGTGAGGCCCGCCACGCACTCAGACTGCACACGCACCCCACGCTGCTCTGCAAGTGGGAGCAATGCCTCGACGGAAGCGCGCACGACGGCGCAGAGATCGGCCGTGCTGTCGGCGCCTGGCTGTTGCTCATCCACCCGGCCCAGCGTGAGCATGCGCATCACCAGCATCTCCAGGCGATCGGTGTCGTTCAGCGGGCGTTCCAGCGCGGCGATAAGCTCCTCCGCCGTGCGTTGGCGGAGAGTAAGGAGTTGCAGTGAGGACTTCGTGACGGCCACGGCGGTCTTCAGCTCATGCGCCGCATCGCTGACGAAACGACGACGTGCCGCAAACTCAGCCTCGAGGTTGGCGAGCAGAGCCGCGATAGATGTAGCCAGCGGCGCCAGCTCACGCGTTGCCATCACCTCGACAGAGGGCGTGAACTCCCAGCGGTCAGCCGTCACACGCGATGCCTCCTCCGCCAGCCCGCGCAGAGGCATCAGCGAGCGGCGCACGAACCACCCCAGCGCCAGTGCGGTGAACGTGAGTACCACCAGCGACGTGATTAATGAAGAGCGAACGCCCTCGAAGATCTCGTGCCACAGGTGATCCATCGGTGCGACATACATCACGGCCACCGGCCGCTGTATGCCGCCTCCCTTGCCGGCTACCCCTGCATCGACCAGGCGCACGCTGTCGATCCGCAGCTCCCGATAGCGATGGCGCTTCCACCGGAACTCGCTCCAGCCCGGCGCTGGGGCCATCGGAAAGCCGGGCTGCCAGTTCTGTTCTCCCACTCGTGTGCCTTGCGGCGTCACGACAAGGAAGGCGTCGTTCTGGGGCAGGCTCAACTCGCTGGGTGTCAGCATCAGGTTGTCGCCTGGATCTTCCGCGTCCTGCAGCGCTCCCATCACGGAGTCCGCGTGGCCGCGGACCATTACTTCGAAGGCCTTGTAGCTCTCGTGCCGCTGATGCAGCAGCGCAAGCGTACTCAGCACCAGCGCACAAGCCAGCTCGGCGAGCACCACGGTCAGGACCAGCCGCCGGGTCAGCGATCGCTGCTTCATGCCGCGGCCTCCGGTTGCGCGAGCCTGTAGCCGCGGCCGCGGATCGTCTCCACCACGGACGAGCCGGTCTGCTCTTTCAGCTTGCGGCGCAGGTTCGAAACATGCGCTTCGATCACATTCGAATGGTGCTCCCAAGTGAAGTCGTACAGGTGCTCCAGCAGCTCCTGCTTGGATACGATCACCCGCGGTCGGAACATCAGGTACTCGAGGATGCGGTACTCCGTGGGAGAGAGGTCGATGAAGCGATCACCGCAGCGCACGGTCTGCTCGATCGTGTGGAGCGCGATCCCATGCGCGGCCAACGTCGGCTGCGGCGCGCCGCGGCTGCGCCGGATCAGCGCCTTGGTCCGCGCCAGCAGCTCGCCCAGGTCGAATGGCTTGGTCAGGTAGTCATCCGCGCCGGCGTTGATCAGCTCGATCTTGGTCGCCACGCTACCCACTGCGGTCAGCATCAGGATCGGCGTGTGCAGGCCCTTGCGTCGCAGCCGCTCCACGACGCCCATGCCATCGAGCCCTGGAAGCATCAGGTCCAGCAGGATCAGGTCATAGTGCTGAAACTCGGCCAGCATGGCGCCATCTTGGCCGTTGTCGGCACAGTCGACGGCAAAGCCTGCGCTCTCGCGCAAAGCTTCGGCAATATTCTCCGCCAGCCGGGTCTCGTCCTCAATCACCAGAACACGCATCGCAATTCCCCGCGACGGCCCTGGCCGTGCGAAGCTCAGTCAGTATCCCACGCGGTCACTCGGCATCTTCACCTTGCCTTAAGCAAATCCGGGCTACGTTAGCCATGGTGATGAAGACTCGATTTCAATGGGCGCTTCCTGCCGCACTTGCGCTTGCGACTGTCATGCCGGGTGCGGATGCACAGACCATGGATGCGGCTGGCCAGCCGGCCCCTCCCGCGATCACGCTGGAAGACGCAATTCGCCGGGCGCAGGCCGTGGACCACGGCTACGTCTCCGCGCTCGCGGAGAAAGGCATGGCTGATGCGCAGAAGACCATCGCGCGCTCTGATCTGCTGCCCAACGTCGACTATCACAACCAGGCGCTCTACACTGCGCCCCAAAAGCCCTATGCCGCGGTCGACACCAAGACCGGAAGCTCCAGCGTCAACCCCGTCTTCATTGCAAACAATTCCGTGCGTGAGTACGTGAGCCAGGGCGTGGTCACCGAAACCGTTGGCCTGGGCCGCGTGAGCGAACTCCGCCGCGCTGGCGCGGAAGCCGCCGCCGCGAAGGCCCGGCTGGAGATCGCCCGTCGCGGCCTCGTCGCCACCGTCATCGGCGATTTCTACACCCTGCTCGCGACCGAACAGAAGGCTCGCGTCGCGCAGGACGCGCTGGATGAGGCGAATCGCTTCTCCAAGCTCACCGGCCAGCTCGAAGCTGGTGGCGAGGTTGCTCACGCCGACACCATCAAGGCTCGCCTGCAACAGCAGCAGCGCGAACGCGAGCAGCAGGACACGCAGCTCGACGCGGAGCGCGCGCGCCTCGATCTCGCCGTGCTCCTCTTCGCCGATCCCACCACGCCCTATACCCTCTCTGCCGATCTCGAGCACCCTCCAGCCCTTGCGGCCAAGGCGGATCTCGAGGCCACCGCGAAGAGTTCGAGCCCGGATGTGCGCGCGGCCTTCGCGTCGCTGCGTGCTGCCGACCTCGGGGTCACCTCCAGCCGCGCGGCTTATCTGCCCGACCTCGCGCTGGCGTACAGCTATGGCATCGACAGCGATCACTTCACCGCGACCAACGCGGACGGCATCCGCAATCTCGGCTACTCCGCACAGGCCACGCTCGATATCCCTGTGTGGGACTGGTTCGCCACGCACGCCAAGGTGAAGCAGAGCGAGTTGCAGCGCGATGTGGCGAAGGCAGATCTCACCGTGGCGCAGCGCCGTGTCATCGCGCAGTTTCAAGAGTTCTACAACGAGGCCGACGTCGCCTCGCGCCAGATCACATCGCTGCAGCACAGCGTCGATGATGCGAAAGAGGCCCTCCGTCTCACCACGCTCCGCTATAGCAATGGCGAGGGCGCGATCCTCGAAGTCGTCGATGCGCAGAACACGCTCGTCGGCGCGCAGACTGCTCTGGCTGACGGCGTCGTCCGTTACTACACCGCGCTTGCCAATCTGCAAACGTTGACAGGAAATCTGCCATGACCTCCATTGCGAGTCCGCGCGGCGCTACGGCCGCTGCCGTCCTGATGTTGTCGCTGCTCACCTGCACGCTAGTGCAGGGATGCAAGAAGGCTGCCGATGATGCCGACGCCGCCCCGGTGGTCAGCGTGCAGGCCGAGAAGGCCGAGACCGGCAGCCTCACCGAAACCGTGAAGGCGGATACCGTGCTCGTACCCGTAGCCCAGGCCGCTATCGTGCCCAAGATCTCGTCGCCTATCCGCAAATTCCTCGTCCAGCGCGGCGATCGGGTTCGTGCAGGCCAGCCACTCGCCGAGCTCGAGAGCGCAGACCTTGCGGCCGCGGTCGTGGATTCGCGAGGCTCCATGGAGCAGGCGCAGGCCACCTTCACGACTACCTCCAAGGCGCAGGTGATCGAAGATCTGCAGCAGGCAAAGCTCAACGTCGATGAGACCAAAGCTGCCCTCGCCGTTCAGAAGGCGCAGACCGACGCTCGCGCGAACCTTCTGCAGCAGGGCGCTATCCCGCGCCGCGACTACGACACCTCGAAGTCTGCACTGGTGCAAGCGCAGGCCGCCTATGACATCGCCGTGCAGCACCTCAGCTCACTGGAACACGTGAGCCAACAGGCGACCGTTGAGGGTGCACAGGGTGGCCTCACCTCAGCGCGCGGCAAGTATGAAGAGGCCCAATCTGCCCTCGGCTACGCGACGGTGCGCTCACCGATCAGCGGCGTCATCACGGATCGCCCGCTCTACGCCGGCGAGATGGCGCAGGCTGGCCAGCCACTGCTCACGGTGATGGACACCTCTGTACTCCTCGCGAAGGTGCATCTGCCGCAAGCGCAGGTTGCGGTGCTCAAGGTCGGCGACAAGGGCAGCATCAGTATCGAAGGCACCGACCAGAGCGCGGATGGCGTCATCAGCTTGATCAGTCCCGCGCTCGACGCTGGCTCGACGACCGTTGAGGTCTGGCTGAAGATCCCGAACGCGCAGGCAAAACTCAAACCCGGCACACCGGTGCATGTGAGCATCGAGACCCGTACGCTGGACAACGTGACGACGGTGCCGAACGAAGGCATCGTCACCACGAAGGCTGGAGCGACTGCAGTGATGGTCATCGGTGACGATGGCGCGGCGCATCAGCGTGTGGTCAAGCTCGGCATCACCGATGGCAAGGACACCCAAGTGCTCGATGGCGTGAAGCCCGGCGAGATGATCGTCACCACGGGCTCGCAGAGTCTGGAGAGCGGCACCAAGGTGAAGGTTGGCGCCGCGGATGACGACGACGACAAGGCTGCGGGGGACGCAAAACCGGCCGCCGGATCCCCGAAAGACAAGGACGACAAGTGATGGTCGCTCCCGACTCGCGTCCGCCGACGGATTCCGCCGCGCTGCTCTGGATTCTGCGTCGCCGATCCACGCTGATCTTCCTCATCGTGGTCGCGGCCATGGTCGGCGTCTACTTCGCCGCGCAGATCCCCATCTCCGTCTTCCCGGAGACGAATTTCCCGCGCGTCGTCATCGGCATCGACAACGGCGTCATGCCTGTCGAGCAGATGCAGGTCACGGTGGTGAAGCCGATTGAGGATGCGGTGAACACAGTGCCGGGCCTCGCGACCGTGCGCTCCACCACCAGCCGCGGCCAGGCTGAGGTCAGCCTCTTCTTCGACTGGAACGTGGACATGTTCCGCACGCTCCAACTCGTCGATGCGGCCATCTCACGCGTGCGCCAGCAGCTTCCCCCCACCGCCAACATCACCACCAACCGGCTTACCTTCGCGACCTTTCCGATCCTTGGCTATAGCCTCACCTCCGACACAGTGCCGCTCTCGAAGCTATGGGAGGTCGCCACCTACGATCTCAAGCCGCCCATCAATCGTCTGCCTGGCGTCAGCGCCGTCGGCGTGCAGGGCGACCAGATCCCCGACTACGAGATCGTCGTCGATGTCGGTCGCATGCAGAATGCTGGCGTCACGGTTGCGGACATCCAGACCGCCGTGCAGAACACCAACTCGGTGGACTCGCCCGGCCTCTATCGCGATCATCAGCATCTCGTGCTAGGCCTCGTTGGCGGACAGGTGCATGATCCTGAGCAACTCGGTCGCATCGTCATCAAGACCACGACAGCGGGCATTCCGGTCACGGTGAATGACGTCGCCACGGTGCAAGCCGCCACCTCGCCCACGTACACGATGATCCGCGCCGAGGGCAAAGAGGCCGTACTGCTCAACATCACGCGCCAGCCCACCAGCAACACCGTGCAGGTGGCGGATGAGGTCGCCGCGGAGATCGAGCAACTCAAGCCGTCGCTGCCTCCAGGCATCACCATCCGCCCGTACTATGACCAGTCGCACCTGGTGCGCGAGAGCATCAACAGCGTCCGCGACGCGATTCTCATCGGCCTCATCCTCGCGACGGGCATCATCGTCGTCTTCCTGCGGGACTGGCGCTCGTCCCTCGTCGCCGGGCTCGTCATCCCGGTCACCGTCGCGCTCACCTTCATCCTGCTTTACGTCTTCGGCGCCTCGTTCAACCTGATGACCCTCGGCGGCCTCGCCGCAGCCGTGGGCCTCGTCATCGACGACGCCATCGTCGTCGTCGAGAATATCGTTCTCCATCGTGCAGCGGGAGAAGGCAGAGCCGAGGCCATCCGCCTCGCCCTCCGCGAGATCGCTGTACCGCTGATCGGCTCGACGGTCACGCCCATCGTGGTCTTCCTTCCGCTCATCTGGGTCTCGGGAGTGACGGGCAGCTTCTTCCGCGCACTGGCGATTACCATGGCCTCGGCGTTGCTCGCGTCGTTGCTGCTCGCGGTCACCTGGACACCCACGCTCAGCTACCTTCTGCTGAAGGATGTGCCAGAAGGCGAAGCGCACAAGCATGAGGAATCGGGCTTCATGCTCCGCGTGCTCAACTTTTATGAGCGCTGGCTGCGCTTTGGTCTCGCCCAGCCCGTCATCGTCTTTGCGGGTTGCGCCGTACTCCTGCTCATTACCTTCTTCGGCTACAAGAGCCTTGGCAGCGACCTGTTACCCGAGATGGATGAGGGCGGCTTTGTGCTGGACTACATCATGCCCGCGGGCACTTCGCTGCAGGAGACCGACCGTGTGCTCAACCACGTCGAGGCCATCCTCCAGAAGACCCCCGAGGTCGATTCCATCTCCCGCCGCACCGGCGCCCAGATGGGCCTCGCCGCCGTCACCGAAGCCAACACCGGCGACATCACCGTCAAGCTCAAGGACAATCGCAGTCGCGGCATCGACGAGGTCATGGCCGACGTTCGCGCCGACATCAAGAAGACCGAGCCCGAGCTCGACGTCGAGTTCACCCAGGTGCTCCAGGACATGATCGGCGATCTCTCGAATGCGCCGGAGCCCATCCAGATCAAGCTCTTCAACAACGACCCAGTGATCCTCTCCGACGTCGCCGAGCGCGTCGCGAGCACGATCAAGGCGCAGCCGGGCGTCGTGGACGTGGAAAACGGCATTGAGAACACGGTCAGCGGACCGTCGAGCACCTGGCAGATCAACACCGACATCGCAACCCGCCTCGGCTTCACCGCACAGGACGTCACGAATGACGCAGACGCAGTGGTCGAGGGCCTGCTGCTCAACACGCCGCTCATCCAGAACGCCAGGCCCTACGACGTCCGCGTGCGCTATCCCGCCGAAGCCCGCGTCTCGCAGGACGCCGTGGCGAATGCGGTACTCGTCGGCACCGGAGGCCACCTCGCTACTCTGGGCTCGCTCGCTACCCTGACCCAGAACCCCGGAGAGATGGAGATCCGCCGCGAAAATCTGCAACGCCTCGTGACCGTCACTGGCCGCCTCGAAGGCGCAGACACCGGCACAGCCGTAGCCAAGGTTCAGAAGAACGTCGCCGCGCTGCACCTTCCGGCGAACATCTTTGTGCAGTACGGCGGCACGTGGGCGGAACAGCAGAAGTCCTTCGCCGAGCTCACACGCGTCCTGCTCGTCGCCCTGCTGCTGGTCTTCGGCGTGCTCCTCGCGGAGTTCGGCAACTTCTCCGCCCCCATCGCGATCCTCACGTCGTCGGTGCTCTCAGTGTCAGGAGTGGTCTTCGCCCTGCTCGTCACGGGCACAACCTTCAATGTGGCCTCGTTCATGGGCCTCATCATGGTCATCGGCATCGTCGCGAAGAACGGCATCCTCCTGCTGGATGCCGAGCAGCGCAACGTCGCCGCGCACGAGAGCCTGCTCGAATCCGTAGTCCACGCCGGTCGCCGCCGCCTGCGTCCTATCCTGATGACGGCGCTTGCGGCCATCACTGGCATGCTGCCGCTGGCCTTCGCCCTCGGCGCGGGCTCGCAGATGCTGCAGCCACTGGCGATCGCCGTCATTGGAGGTCTGATGATCTCGCTGGTGCTCTCCCTGGCGGTGACACCGCTGGTCTTCTACGTGCTCAACAAGCCACGCCCCATGGCAACGGAGTAGATCCCACCGCGCAGCGGCGCACACGGGAGCAAAAAAGGGGCACGATCCGGAGTCAGATCGTGCCCTGCTGCAAAAACGTTTTGTCTTGATGTCGAAGAGCTACTTGCTGACGACGATGATCTTGAAGCTATCCGGCTTGGCTGTGGCCTTGCCGTTCGTGGTCACAAAGTCTGCAGTCGGCAGATAGATCTTTCCGGCTTCCGTGTCGAGACCCATCGTCTTTGCGCCAACGGCGGTCTGGACGGTCTGCTCCACTGCAAAGCTTCCACCCTTGTCGTCAGCTACGGTCAGCGAGCCATCACGGCAGCTCGCGAACGCCTGGCCTTTGCCGTAGGCCGTCGCATCCACCCCCGCTCCAATGTCCACCGAGCCCTCGATCTTGCCATCGACCGTGCTCATCACCACGAGCTTCTGCGGTCCGCGGCAGCCGATGAACAGCTTGTGCGCGGCGCGGTCGATGCTGAGGCCGACGGGCTTGCCACCTGGAGCCACCGGATACTTCGCGAGCACCTTGCCCGCTTTGATATCGACCTTCGCGACCAAGTCCTTGTCCTCGAGGTTCACGAAGACGATGTCGCCATCAGCAGCCAGGAATTCCGGCTTGCCACCGAGCTTGATGATCTCCGGCTTGCCCGTCGTCAGGTCCAACGACGGTTTGTAGACCAGCAGCGCCTCACTGTCGCCGGCAGACACCAGCACGCGATCTGCAGCCTCGTCGTAGATCACACCGTCGGCATCCGCCGCTGCGGGAAGGCTGCCCAGCACAGCGTAAGTCTTCAGGTCGAACACCAGCAGTCCGCCCTCACCCGCGCCCTGCGTCGCAAAGCCGCGATTGACAGCCGGCACGATCGCGATGCCATGCGCTCCCTTGATGCCCGGAATGTCGCCCAGCAGCTT
Source organism: Bryocella sp. (assembly GCF_058498515.1). NCBI lineage: Bacteria > Pseudomonadati > Acidobacteriota > Terriglobia > Terriglobales > Acidobacteriaceae > Bryocella > Bryocella sp. The sequence continues at coordinate 355,132 of NZ_JBMHYI010000047.1, read as the reverse complement.
GCCGGACCCCGCATCGATCACCTGAGCATGCGTTCCGCGCGGCACGAACAACCGGTGGCCCTTCGCATCTACCGTCAGGTAGTCGAAGCTCCCCATGCCGCCGACGTTGAAGGTCTTCTCCACATGCCACGTCGCCTGCCCATGGGCGACGAGCGCCGTCGCCATCAAGAGCTGAACCACACCACACGCGCGCGAGCGCATCTTCACACCACACCTCCAGAGTTTCCGTCCATTTTGCAGACGTGAGGGCAAGGTAGCACTCGAATCCTGAAGCCAGCCTGAAGGTGTACCTGCGCTTCACAGGCCGCATCGCTCCTCGCAGCCACAGCCGTTCGTTCGCAGTCTTGCACCGCCTACAATGGAGCGACTCCTTTGCGCTGGGCGGCCATGCAGGTATGAAGTCCAACAACCGCTGGTTCGTCGTCGCGATGCTATGGCTCGTCTGCTTCCTCAACTATGCGGACCGCCAGGTCATCTTCGTTGTGTTCCCGCTGCTGCGTCGCGAGTTCTCCCTGAGCAATGCGCAGCTCGGCGCGCTCAGCGCCTCCTTCATGGTGGTGTACGCTCTCACCGGGCCGTTGGCCGGCTGGATGTGCGACCGCACCTCGCGGCGCAGGCTGGTCGTGGGAGCGCTCGTCTTCTGGTCGCTGATTACAGCCTTGAGTTCGCTCGCCCACACCTACTGGCAGCTGGTCGCGGGCGTCGCGCTGGCGGGCCTCGGCGAGGCCTTCTACTTCCCCGCGGCGATGTCGCTCATCAGCGACCACCACGCCGCAGACACACGTTCGCGAGCCATGGCCTTCCACCAGTCCGGTGTCTATGTCGGCAGCATCGCAGGTGGTTGGCTCGCCGGGATACTCGGCCAGTATCTGGGCTGGCGTGCGGGCTTCCGAATTTTCGGCGCAGCAGGAATAGCCTTGGGCCTTTTGCTGGTCGCTCTCTTGCGGGAGCCTGCGCGAGGCTTCTCTGACGCGGATGCCGGTCCCATCCGCGCAGATTACGGTCTGCGGGCGTCCCTGGTGGAACTCGCGCGCAATCGCCACGCCCGGCTGCAGATGTGGGTGTTCGTTGGAGCGAACTTCGTCGCCATGGTCTTCACCGTTTGGATGCCCACCTACCTCTTTACGCGCTTCCACATGGACCTCAGCCTCGCCGGACTCAACGGCACAGCCTATCTGCAGATCGCCTCGATCGTGGGAGTGGTTAGTGGCGGCGTGCTGGCGGATACCACGGTGCGCCGGTCCGGCGTGCAAGGGGGCGTCGGCCGCATGCGCGTGCAGGCGGCCGGGCTGCTCTGCGGAGTTCCGTTTCTCTTCCTCAGCGGTTGGGCTGCGAGCGTCAGCTTTGTCCTCGCCGCAATGATCGGGTTCGGCCTCTGCAAGGGCGTCTACGAAGCGAGCTTGTGGGCGTCGCTCTATGACGTCGTGCCGGTCGAGCGACGCGGCGCCTCGGTGGGCGTGATGAACTCGCTGGGATGGCTGGGCGCCGCCGCAGCGCAACTGATCGTCGGCGTGGCATCGGAACGCGTCAGCCTCGGCATGTGCCTCAGCGCGACCGCGGCGATCTATCTCACCATCGGCCTCATGATGCTGCATGCCTCGCGCACGGTCTCACGCGGTAACGAGCCTGCTCCTGCGTAAGCCTTTAGCCCTTGCTAACGCCCGACGTGGATCGCAGTGCCCAGCAGGTTGGACCGGACGAGAGCCTCCAACGTCTGCTGACTGGGCTGCTCCACCCGGACCACCGGCGGGTTCGCCGCTAGCATGTTCGCCCGCGAAACGAAGACCGGGCGATCGCTGCGTGCCGGAGCCAGCGCCCGCTGGTCCACCGGAGCCGCCTTGGTTCGTGCGTGGTATTCGCGCCGAATCTTCGGAGGAAGCACCATCACCTGCGGCTCAGGCGCCTTGGGTGCGGGAATAAGGATCACGGGAGGGGCCTGCAACGGGGGTGCCGTCGCGACTACATCGGAGGTCTTCTTCCGTTTCGTACGGGGGGAGGAGGAGGGGCGTTCCAGGCGTTGCACGATATCTCGAATCAGTTGAAGCTTAGCGATCTCTGCGTCTATCTCCTGCAGAGTATGTTGAAAGTCCATGCCGACAGCATATTCCTCTGAATCAAGCTTTGGACAGGCTATCCATAGATTTCCTTGCGGGTTTCCTGCCTGTGTTTCGATAAGATTCCCGTCTTTGGCGTAGCGGCAAGTGGAAAGGTAATGCAGGTAAGTCCCTTTCGCCATTATGCGATGCCGCCCATAGCGGGATCGGTAATGCCCGGTTTTCCCGTCTCTACGCGCCCGGAGAAGCGTATCTCCCCATGTTCCGGCGCGCGAACACTGTAGTCGTACCAGCCGTGGTTGCGCGAGCTCGCCAGCAGGATCACCTGTGGCCTGCCCGGAGGCAGCGTCTTGTGCTGGGGAGGCGTTCCGTAGGAGTGATCCATGATTTCCACCGTCAGTGGCGTTGGGGCTGTGCTGCGCAAAAGCAGCTGGAGGTTTCCGGTCGCGACATCGTTCCGTACCTCGTAACCAATCTCCAGCGTGACCTGCAACGGCGTGGGGCCCCCACGGAAGCATCGGTAGAAGCCATTCGGCGCGTGGACCTCGACCTCATATCCGCCCTGTGCAAACAGCGCCAACGGATAGGAGCAGACCTGCGTGTCCCCCGCGCGTACCGCATAGGTAGCAACCTGCATCTTCGCTGCGCCGGCGAGGTTCCGCAGATAGACGTTGAACGGAGCGCCTGCCGATCGCGCTCCGTGCAGCTTATCGCCCCCACGCAGCTCGAGCTCGAAGTGCTTCCCATCGTCGCTGAGGCGTCCTCCGGCATAGAGCTCGTAGGGCAGCGCACATGCCGGCCGGGTTCCTGGCTCCTGCTTCGGCATCCACCCCGCGAGTGCAGAGGCCGGGGCCCCAGGAGAAGTCTGGCTCTGCGTCAGCTCTATCGCCCCGAGCCTTCGATAGCCCGAGGGGACAGGCTTGAACTGAGCCTCCGCAATGCTCACCAGGAAGGGGTCGCGCTTCACATAGTCGAGCTGGGCGTCGGCTGGATCATGTGGGCGAAAGACCGACGTCAAGTCCCCGGAGATCGCCCGCCGCCACGCGCTGATGTTCTCCTCACGCACCGGCTGGCCATGCCTGTGCTCGATGAACGTCTCGAGAAACTGCAGCGTCGAGCTATGGTCGAACAGCTGCGAGTTCACCCAGCCTCCGCGCGTCCACGGCGAGGCCACAATCATCGGCACACGGAAGCCCATGCCTACAGGTCCCGAGCGAGCATCTGCTTCCGCCACGCCCATCGCGAGTTCATCCTCGCGGTAGACATACTCCAACCCGGTGTCGATTCCCGCCGAAGCGCCGCCCGTCTCGGGATGCTTCGGATCCGCCGCCACGTAGGAGGGAGCATGGTCAAAGTAGCCATCGTTCTCGTCGTACGTGAGGATGAAGATAGTCTTCTGCCACACCTCGGGGTTCTTGGTCAGGATGTCCATGACCTCCGAGATGTACCAGGCCCCGAACCATGGCGCGCTCGGATGATCCGAGAAGCGTTCCGGCGCGGTCAACCAGGAGATCGTCGGCAGCTTACCCTCGCTCACATCCTTGCGGAATTCATGGAGCACATCGCCCCGCGGCACAGAGATACTCTGCGGTTTGCCCTGGGCCTCGAATGGGAGGACCTCAAGCGAGTGGTAGTGCGGGTCATCGTGGTTGGTGGCAAACGCCCTGTGATAGAGCTCGCGCTGGTGCGCGGCGAGCTTGCTGTAACGGGTCTCGCCGCTGTCAGCCAGCATGCGTTCTGCTGCCGCGATCTGGCTTTGGACCTTCTCGATCTCCTGCCGCTGGCTCATCGCGTCAGAGCCTTCACTTGCCTTCCCGAGCTTGGCCTCCAGCGCGCTGGCCTCTGCCTTCAGGCTCACAAGAAAGTTCTGTGCTGCCGCCGCAAAGCCTGGATAGGCCTCCACGTTGTACTGTTCGAAGCACTCCAGCACGTTGTCGCCGAAGTTCGAAAGCCACGCGGCTTCGTCGCCGGTCAGCTCTGAGCGTGTGAGCTCATTCTGGTAACTCTTCCAGGAGACACCCGCCTCCTGCAGGCGCTCCGGGAACGTGCTCCACGTCAGGCCTCCAGGATCGATCTGTTCGTTGCGCATGTGCGCCTTCGCTGTCGGATGTTGCGACTCGCGCACCGTACCCGTCCAGAAGACACAACGGTTCGGCGAGGTGCTGGTCATCACCGAGCAGTAATGCTGGTCGCACACCGTGAATGCATCAGCCAGGGCGTAGTAGAACGGCAGGTCCTGGCGCGTGTAGTAGCCCATCGTCAGCGGAAGGTGTGCGTACTCTTCGTGCCCGGACCGCTTCGCCTCCAGCCAGCCATCATGCAGGCCTCCGTTCCACGCGTCCACCTGGCTGTGGCGTGAGTGCGGCAGCGAGCCCATCCACGTCACGCGCGTGTCCTTGATGTCCAGCCGCCACGGGACGTAGGTCTCACCGGCGGTGTCGGTCTGCGCAAAGACGGACTGGTCGTTCGCCAGCCGTAACGCGCGGGGATCGTTGAAGCCACGCACGCCGCGCAGTGTGCCGAAGGTGTGGTCGAAGGACCGGTTCTCCTGCATCAGGATGACGACATGCTCGGCATCGAGGAACGTCGAGCCAGGCCGCGGCTCAATGGCATAAGCGCGTTGCACGGAGTCGGGGAGAAGCTCGCTGGCGCCAGCGCAGGCCAGGGCGGCTGCAAACTTCAGGAAATCACGACGGGAGGACATGGGACGCATGATATCCGAGAAGGCATCACGCCATCATCGCAACCAGCTCGCGAACAGATGAATTCTGTCAGGCGCGCCCAGCACATAGGAGCTTCCGTAAGATGATGCTGTCGGGGACTCACGTCTACTCCCGAGATTCGCTCTGGTCACAGGTCGCCGGTTCCCTCATGAAGATTGCGTTCGCAGTTGCTTCGGTGTCGATGACGTTGGCTCTCTCACTACACGGAATGGCGGCCCCAATGCCGGCTCAGCTGAACGTGATGCCGATGCCCGCGCACTTGGAACGGCACGAAGGCGCGCTCGCGCTGCGATCGACCTTCGTCGTCGACACCTCCGCGAATGCCAACGATCGTCTGCGCGACGCCATCGCCCGCTCCGTGACGCGCATCGACAATGTCACCGACCTCCGCCATGTAGGACCTGGAGTGACCCCTGCGACTTCGCTGCATGTCCAGATCGGCCATCTCGCAAACGCTGTGCAAAGCGTCGATGAAGATGAGAGCTATAGGCTCGATGTATCCAGCGATGGCGTACGCATCGCCGCGCCAAATGAGCTCGGCGCGATGCATGCGCTCGAGACGCTGGTTCAACTCGTGCACCCGGCTGGCGATCACTACGAGCTTCCCTTCGTCAGCATTCAGGACGCTCCACGCTTCCCATGGCGCGGCCTGCTCATCGACTGTGGCCGCCACTTCGAGCCCATCGACGTCCTCAAACGCAATATCGACGGACTCGCTGCAGTGAAGATGAATGTCTTCCACTGGCACCTCACTGAAGATCAGGGCTTCCGCATTGAAAGCAAGCTCTATCCGGAGCTCACGGCCAAGGGGTCCGATGGATTGTTCTATACGCAGGAGCAGGCCCGTGACCTCGTCGCGTATGCGCGTGCCCGCGGCATCCGGGTCGTGCCCGAGTTCGAGATGCCCGGCCACAGCACAGCATGGCTCGTGGCGTATCCGGAACTCGCGAGTGGAACAAAACCCGACGGCATTCGCCGCGAGTTCGGCGTGAGCAACTACGCCATCGATCCCACGCGTGAAGAGACCTACAGTTTCATCGCTCGCTTCCTCGGCGAGATGACCACGATCTTTCCTGACGAGTATGTGCACATTGGCGGCGATGAATCGCCCGCGCCGGATTGGAAGACCAATCCGCGCATCGTCGCCTTCATGCGCGCGCACAATCTCAAGGACAACGCCGCCCTGCAGGCCTACTTCAACACCCGCGTGCTGCAGATCCTGAAGGGTCTGCACAAGCACATGATCGGCTGGGATGAGGTGCTGACGCCGGGCCTGCCGAAGGATGTCGTCGTCCAGTCCTGGCGTGGCTCGGAGTCACTCGCGAAGAGCGCGAAGCTCGGTTACCAGGGCATCCTCTCCGCACCGTACTATCTCGACCACATGGACTCCGCAGCGAAGCACTATCTCGCTGATCCTCTGCCCGCGGACTCGGAGCTTACGGCCGCGGAGGGTGTGCGCGTGCTCGGCGGCGAGGTGACGATGTGGGGCGAGCATGTCAATGCACACACCATCGACTCACGCATCTGGCCACGCACCGCAGCCATTGCCGAACGCTTCTGGTCTCCCGCAAGTATCCGCGACGTCGACGATATGTATCGCAGGCTCGCTGTCGTCTCCGTCCAATTGGAAGCCTCGGGCCTCACGCATCTCACCTCGGAAGACGCGGCACTACGCGCCATGGTGCATTCGACCTCCATCGCCCCGCTGCGGACCTTCGCACAAGCCTTCCAGCCCGTCAGCTTCGGCGAGCGATACCATGTGCAGCGCACCGACCAACTTACGCCACTCGACAACTTCGTGGATGTCGTCGTGCCGGATCCTCCCTCACGGTACTGGCTGGAGAGCACGATGAAGCGCTTCCTTGCTGACCCCCGCCACAACACCGCGGACCGCGACGCTCTGCTCGCGAAGTTCGCACAGTGGAAGCAATGCCTCCCCGCTGTGCGTTCGATGACGGCCACCTCCCCACAGCTCGCCGCCATGAGTCATAGCGCCGACGAACTGGAGCAGGTGATGACGGATGCGGAAACTGCGGTGCATCATCTCGCGGATGGCCGCGCGCTTGCCCCGGCATGGAAGCAACAATCCGCCGCGCGTCTCGATGTCTTCACCAAGCCGAGGCCTGAGTCGCTGGTTCACTTTGTGGGAGCGGTGCCGTTGCGAGCACTCTTCGAGGCCTCCTCGAAATAACACGTCCTCATCGAGGCGGTGCTTTCATGGTTCGAATAACGAGCGTCGTGTGCGCTAAGCGCGGTCATCCGTTATCCTTGAGGCAGACATCAAGAGTTGAGCTGAGTGCTCAACGCCAACCTGCTCCCGCGCAAGGTGGCGTCCCGCTCCGGGAGATGTGGCCGATCCGGCAAACTTTGGGATCACGCCGCGCGTCAGTACCGCTCTTCGATGAATGACGAACGAAAGGCTTGATCCCAACTCATGCAGCAGCAGCCCCAACAATTTGCCAGCGACAACTACGCCGGAATCTGTCCCGAAGCCTGGGCCGCTATGGACGAAGCCAATCGCGGTCATGAGCCAGCGTATGGTGGCGACCAGTGGACCGCTCGCGCCGCGGAGGCCTTCCGCACACTCTTCGAGACCAACTGTGAGATGTTCTTTGCCTTCAACGGCACTGCAGCAAACTCGCTCGCGCTGGCTTCGCTCTGTCAGAGTTACCACAGCGTCATCTGTGCGGAGTCCGCGCATGTAGAGACCGATGAGTGCGGCGCACCGGAGTTCTTCTCCAACGGCTCGAAGCTGCTCATCGCCTCATCGGCCGATGGCAAGCTCACGCCTCATGCCATTCGCTCCATCGCGCTCAAGCGCACCGATATTCACTTTCCCAAGCCACGCGTGGTCACCATCACGCAGCCCACCGAGACCGGCGAGCTGTACACGCTCGCTGAGATCCAGGCGATTTCGGTGGAGTGCCGCGAACTTGGGTTGAAGCTGCATATGGATGGCTCGCGCTTCGCCAACGCCTGTGCTTCGCTGGGCTGCACGCCCGCAGAGGGAACGTGGAAGTCCGGTGTCGATGTGCTCTGCTTCGGAGGCACCAAGAACGGCATGGCCGTGGGCGAAGCCGTCATCTTCTTCGATACGAAGCTCGCCGAGGACTTCGACTATCGCTGCAAGCAGGCCGGGCAACTCGCCTCGAAGATGCGCTTCCTCGCCGCGCCCTGGGTCGCCATGCTCGAGAGCGGCGCCTGGCTCCGCCACGCCGCGCATGCCAACGCCTGCGCGCAGGACTTCGCGCGCCACGTCGCCACATTGCCGGGCATTGAGCTGATGTTCAAGGCGCAGGCCAACGCAGTCTTCCTCAAGCTGCCGACTGCTGTCGCCGAAGGCCTGCGTGAGCGTGGGTGGCTCTTCTACACCTTCATCGGAGGCGGAGCACGATTCATGTTCGCTTGGGATTCCTCCCCGGAGCGTGTTAACCAACTGGTGGAGGACCTTCGCGCATTGACCTCATAGCCCACCGTACAACGCTGCACGGTTTATCTAGAAGCTGTACCGCAGTCCAACCTCGACGCGTCGCCCCGGATCGCTCGCATAGGGTCTCCCGAAGAGCGGAGATCCCAGCACGGAACCCACGGCCGTTGTGTTCAGGTGGTTCAGCACGTTCGAGCTGCGCAGGTTCACCGCCAGCGTCTGCGGATGATCGGCCTTCGCGTTCTTCGTCAGGTTGAAGGTCCTCTGCAGGTTCGTGTCGAGGTAGAAGGTCCAGGGCATGTCGCCTTTGTCGCGCGGGAGCGATCCAACTCCACCGGAAGCCACCAGCTCACCCCACGGAGTGTTGTAGCCGCACGGCGTCGCCTTCGGACTCACTGCGCACAGCGGCGTCCCGGCCACAGCATACTGTGGGCGATCGTTGAAGTTACCATCCCCGTTGTTGTCGAAGCCCGTGGTCACGTTGTACGCCTGCAGACCGGTGCCGTTGTAGTTCGCGGTAAAGATCACCTTCTCCGGAAGATGCAGCGTGGCGTTGCCGAAGATCTGCCACAGGCCCTGGTTATCGCGCCGGGCATACTCGCCGGCATTCACACCGGTGGTCTGTGGGCTGAAGTACTGGTTGTCATCGGTGTCGTCCACGATATCCACGCGCACCGCACCGGCAAAGAACTGCACCAGCTTCAGCGACTGGTTCGTCAGTCCCATGAAGACCACGTTGCCATAGCCGCGGCCCGTCCCTTGCATTTGCAGGATGTTCAGGTTCGGTCCATACGGCCGCGGCCCCGTGGGCAGCCCATTGGTTGGTGAGTTGATGTTCTCCGAGCGCGCGTAGTGCCACATCTGCGTAATGTAGTAATCGCCCGAGAGCGTGAACTTCTTCGGCAGTGTCTTGCTGAAGCCCAGGTTCTCCATCCCCCAATACGTCTCGGGGAAGTTCGGCTGCAGCCTACGAACCGTGTGGACCACGGTGCCGGTGGTCAACGGCTGGCAGCTGCCAGGGTCGAAGGTGCCCGTGCATGTCGGCGTATAGACCGTGTTGATGCTGCGGTCCGTGCCGTCGGAGAAGACCATCGTCTCCCAGCCATGCGCTCCGTAGCGGCCGGAGAACAGCCCCACATGCGCATGCAGGTTCCACGTCGCCTTCTTGTCCGGCGTGTAGGAGAGGCCGAAACGCGGCTGCACCGCTGCCGTGATCCGCGGCTTCTCCTGTACGTAGTAGCGCAGGCCCGAGGCAAAGTGCAGGTTCGGTCGGATGCTCCAGTCGTCCTGCACATAGAGCGCATTGCGGAACTGCAGGACTTCGACGTAGGGGTTACCCGTAGTGCTGTTGTAGCTGGTGGGAGAACCCTCAGGTAAGCCGTTCGATGTTCCGGCCAGGGCGTTCGAGTACTGCTGGATGCCGGTAATTGTCTGCCCCGTAGAGGTCGTCCCGCCGCCGAAGGTATACACGCCGTTGAAGTTGGTCGGCAGATAGGTGTTCAGGTGGACGAACTCGGGCTGGATTCCGATCTTGAGCAAATGGGTTTTGGTCTGGATGATGATGTCGTCGATGATCGAGGCCCAGATTTCGTGCTCGTGCGCGGCACCCAAGGCTGAACCGCCTTTGGTGATCGCGCCGGCGACGGCGATTTGCGGCGCTGTGGAGTTGGGGGTGTAGGTGTAGCCATCCCACTCCATGCCAATGCGGCCCTCATGCATGATCTTCGACGAGATCGTAGTCGCCAGCGTCAGGTGCAAGTTCTCGTCGTACTCCTTGCGCTCGTAGCCGGCCTCTGGGAGCGTCGTGCCTCCCACGCTGAAGTTCGGGCGATCGTTGCTCCAGTGATCGAAGCTCGCAATGAAGGTGTTCTTAGCGCCCGCCTGCCAATCGGTCTTCAGGTTGCCGATCCAAAGATGCTGTGGTGCGGCGACGGTCTCGAGAATCGGCGTCTGCGTCCCCGCTGCATCGATGTCGACGGCGTTCACCACGGCTGAGTTGGAGATATCGCGGTGCTCCAGTGAAGTGAAGAAGTCAGAGCCCTTCTTACGGAGGGGTCCCGTGAGCTCGAAGCCATAGCGCTGCTTGCCGAGTGAGGCTGGCGCAGTCGAGAACGGGTCACGGGCATTCATCCAGGAGCTGGAGTTCGTCATGAACAGCGCGCCATGGAAGGCTGACTGGCCGGGCTTCGTGTAGACCTCAATGCGCCCGCCGCCGAAGGGTGGGTTCCGGTATTCGGCGGAGAACAGATCCGGATTCACCTTGATGTACGCGATGGAGGACTTGGGCGGCAGGTGGGTCCCGCCTTCTCCATTGTCGAAGCCATCGACCGCGACCGTGGCGCCCGATGGCGACCCTCCGGCGGCTGCAGCCAGCTGCTGCAGCTCGCGGAGCAGGTCATCCGGGTCATCGGCGAGCGAGACCAGCTGTTTGCTGGTAATGGTTTGCGACGGGCCGCTGGAGGTCGTAGACTTCGTCGCCGCGGTGTCGCTGTCGTCCACCACATCCACAGTCGTCTCCACCGAACCCGGCTGCAGGATCAAGTTCAGGTCCGTGGTGCGCGGGGTGGTGACGCCGGTATCCAGCGGGGCGAAGCTCTCGGCGCTCAGGTGCAGCTTGTGGCTTCCCGCCGGCACGCAGGCGATGCGGTAGCGGCCGTCCGAGCCGGAGACAACAACGCTGCCGCCGTCCAGGGTCACCTGAGCGCCAGGAATGATGGCGTCCGTCGTGTCGCGAATAAATCCGGTGAGTGGGCCACCCGTGACGCAGGCCGATTGCGCGGTCGCGGTGTGCAGAACGCAGGGGATCGTGAGCGCCGCAAGGCAGGCGGCGGCAGCGGAGAGTCGCATGGGGTCCTCTGGGGTTTGGAGCCGCAGGGTTTCGTCCGCGGCACTACACGCTATAACGAGGCTGCGGTCGAGCAAGGATGCAAAATGTTGCCGCAGAAGTCAGAAGTGATGAGTCGATCGATGGGGGTACGCAGGCGAGGCAACGATGGTTCCCACAGCCGCCGAACGTGCCCCTCAAGTTAATGCCTCTGGCGGCAGCGTAGCCCGCAGGGCGATTTGTAATGCGGGGACAGCGGCATCTCAGCGGTCGACGCCCATCCGCTATCGTCTGATTCGAGCAAGATACGGGCGAAATACACAAGGCCGGTCAGCGAAATCGAAATACCGCCGTGGCGGCGGAATCCCCATAATCGACTCGCATGCGCGATATTCGCCGCATCTTCTTGAATAAGGACTACTTCGGTCCTATATTCGATTCAGCAGTCGTCAAGCGCCTTCTGGCCAAAGACTGCCGCCCAAGAGGCGTAGCGCAATTCGTCTGGCATACCGGGTCCAGAGCGTTCGAAAGAAGAATTCCGTTGACCGACTTCAAGACCTTCCGCACTTCCTGTCTCCCTGCCGTCTTTTCCTCTTTGCTTGTCATGCCAGCCTATTCGGCCACTTCCGCCGCGGTGCCCGCCCCGGAAGCGAACTGCTCTATCTCTACCGCAGCCGTCCCGGTGATCACAGCGATCCACGTCACCGACCTCACTGGTGCGATGATCGGTCGCGCGGAGCTCGAAGCCCGCTGCGGCGTCACCGCCGTCACCGGGATCTCCGGCAGCGACGGCGAGACTACCCTCCGTCTACTCCCCGGCGACTACGTGCTTACTTCGCGGGCTCCGGGATTCGCCCCGGCCAACGTTACGATCCACGTTCCCTCGTCCGCGCCGCTCGAGGTGCAGATGGAGGTCGGATCGGCTACAGATACGGTCAACGTCTCCGGAGACAGTGGCTTCGTGCCCTTCGCCTCCAACGCCGGGTCGAAGACGAACGCGCTGCTGGTTGAGGTCCCACAGTCCATCTCCATCGTGGGCCACGAAGAGATGGACGCCCGCTCCGTCACGACCGTCAATGAGGCGCTGCGCTATACCCCGGGCGTGCAGGCCGACGAGTACGGCACGGAACTTCGCTTCGACTGGCTGAAGATTCGCGGATTCGACGCCCAGACCTTCGGCATCTTCCGCGACGGGATGCGGTTCAACTCCCTCTCCGGCAAGCTCGATCCTCTGGAGCTGGACTCGGTCGAAGTGCTGAAGGGGCCCAGCTCCGTGCTGTATGGCGAGATTCCTCCGGGAGGCCTGATCAACCAGGTCACCAAGCGGCCAGAGGCTGAGCGCAGCACGGTGGTGGAGGGCCAGTTCGGCTCCTTCGATCGCCGCCAGGGCTCGGTCGACACAACCGGCTCGTTCGACCGCGCGGAGAACTTCCGCTATCGGCTGCTGGGCCTGGTGCGCAACAGCGGAACCCAGACCAACTACACGCCCGATGACCGCCGGCTGATCGCGCCCTCGCTCACCTGGCACCCGGATGATCGTACGAATCTGACCGTGCTCGCCGATTACCAGCACGACCGAACCCGCTGGAGCCAGTTCCTTCCCGCCGAGGGCACGCTCTACAACACCAACCCCAACGGCATCATTCCGGTGAACACGTTCCTCGGCGAGCCTGGGTATGACAACGTGTCCCGCAACCAGGGTTCGGTGGCGTACACCGGCGATCATCTCTTCCAGGATGGCTGGAACGTGCACTCCAACTATCGCTACCAGTACATCGACCTCAAAGCCCAGACTATCGCGGGCAATGGCCTCGACGGCACGAGCACCACGAACGTCTCACGCTACCTCTTCGCCACGCCGAACACGAACCGCTTCAACACGGTCGATACGCGGGCTCTGCACCGCTTCAGCACGGGCAAGTGGGAGCAGACGGTACTCTTCGGCTACGACTACCAGCACATCGAACAGCGCGCCACCAGCTACTACCTCTTCGGCGTCAGTGATCTGAATATCTACAATCCCGTCTATGGTCAGGCGACGATCCCGACCGGCGCACCCTACCTCAATAACAACAGTCTGCTGCAACAGCATGGCCTGTACGCGCAGGACCAGATCAAGTATCGCGGTCACCTCATCTTCACCCTGGGCGGCCGGCAGGACTTCGCGAAGAACGACATCACAAGCTTCCTCTCCAGCACAGGCAACTTCTCGCATCTCGACGAAAAGTTCACCGGGCGCGTGGGTGTTTCCTATCTCACCGACTTCGGAATCGCTCCGTACTTCGCGTACTCCACCAGCTTCCTGCCCAACTCCGGAACCTACGTCTACAACCCAACGACGGGACTCTCGACGACACCAGCGGTTCCATCAGACGCTCGCCAGATTGAGGGTGGCGTAAAAATCCAGCCGCGCGGCTCCAACAGCTTCTTCACCGCCTCTGTCTTCCAAATTAACGAGACGAACGTGCTGGTCGCCGACTCTAGCTTCAACGAGCATCAGGACGGCGAGGTGCGCTCCCGCGGGGTGGAACTGGAGGGCATCGCCAGCCTCTCGCATGGTCTCAACTTCCACGCCTCCTACACCCACACTGCAACCACCGACCTGAAGGACGTTACAACCACGAACATCGGCAACTGGCTGCCGCAAACCCCCAGCAACCAGGTCGGCGCCTTCGCGGACTATACGCAGCGGCGCGGAAGATTTGCTGGCTTCGGTGGGAACTTCGGCGTGCGCTTTGTCGGAACTAACGCAGCGGATGCAGCCAACAGCTTCTTCATCCCGAACTACGCGTTGCTCGACGGGGCCCTACGCTTCAGCTACCGCCACACGGAGTTTGGGGTGAACGCCACCAACCTGACCGACAAGCGCTACGTCGCGACATGTACCGGTCTAAATGCCTGCTACTACGGCTATGTGCGCAACGTGATCGGAACCGCGAAGTATCGGTTCTAATCGACGAAGTGTCTGTGCTGCGCACCTTCGTTCACCATCCCCGCGAGCTATGGCTGCGCAGGGCGCTCTTCCAGGTTCATCTCTGGGCGGGCGTCCTGCTCTCGCTCTATGTTGTGGTGATCGCGCTGACAGGCTCGATCCTTGTTTTTCGGGCTGAGCTCACGAGGCTGACACTTCCGCGCAACCTGCGGGTGTATGACGCTACGCGCGAGATCCCGCTCCAACAGGTGGTCGATCGGTTCCAGCTCGACTACCCGGGCGCGAAGCTGGCGAGCCTGCAGACAACCTCAGAGCAACTACCCGTCTTCGTGCTCACCGGAACCGACGGCAGCCAACGACCGCTCACGTTGCTGGCAGATCCTTCCACGGGAGCGCTCATACGTCAGACCCGCACATGGCTGGACTGGGTCTATGACCTGCATGTCTACCTCCTGCTCGGCAAGAGCTATGGCATGCAGGTCAATGGCATTGGCTCGGCGCTGTTGCTGCTGATCACGGCAAGCGGCCTCTATCTGTGGTGGCCGGGCGTGAAGCTCTGGACGCGCGGCCTGCGCATGAGCTTCAAGCACAACTGGCGGCGCATCGCCTACGACGCGCACAACGCCATCGGCTTCTGGACGCTGCTGCTCGTCACCTGGTGGGCTGTCTCAGGGGTGTATTTCGGGTGGTACAGGCAGGTGACCGCGGTGGTGTCCGCGATCTCGCCGCTTCAAGGCATGCGTTCGCCATCACTTCCACCAATGCCTTCCAGTGCTGCAATACGCACGACACTCCCGGAGATCCTGGCGTCGGTGGAGCACGCTTCCCCCCACGGTCACCTCTTCAGCCTCAGCGACCCTGAACTCACCGGACCTACGGTATATGCCCTGGTGGACCGCCGCGCCCCCGGCGACTTCTCTCACCGCGACATCGTGACGATGTCTACTCAAGACGCACGCGTCCTCACAGTCTGGCACTACGGGGAAAACCACACCCCAGGCGATTGGTTCCTGTGGGCGATGCACCCTCTGCACTTCGGTACTCTTTGGGGGCTCGCGTTTAAGTCGCTGTGGGCGCTGGCGGGCGTCGCGCTTGCTCTCCTTAGCATTACGGGTCTGCTGACGTATTGGAACCGCTTCTTGCGTCACCGCGTCCACGCACGAACTTGAGCGTAACGGCTTGCGTCAATCGCCTGACGCAGCGGTCTTGGGGTTTGGGATGCAGGCTGACGCCGGTTTCGCCAGACCTCCCGGCCACCAGTTCCAATCGCCTGCGACGCACAGCAGTGCCGGACCAATGACCATGCGCACCAGCGTGGCGTCGATCAGCACGGCGATCGCCAGCGTGAAGCCGATCATCTTCACCACCAGGAAGTTGCCGAAGGTAAACGCCGCAAAGACCACGATCATGATCGCGGCGGCGCTGGTGATCAGCCCGGCCGTGCGGGCCAGCGCCTCGGGAATCGCCTCGTCTTCGCTCAGTCCGCTTCGCCGCGCCTCCAGCACGCGGGCGACGAGGAAGACCTCGTAGTCCATGCTGAGCCCGAAGACGATGGCGAAGGTCACAATCGGCACCAGGGGGAACACGCTCCCCGTACCGCCTGGGACACCGAGCAACCCACTGCCGTAGCCCTTCTGAAAGACCAATACCAGCGCACCGAAAGAGGCAGCTACAGAGAGCAGGTTCAGCACGATGGCCTTGACCGCCGCGAAGACTGAGCGGAAGCCGACCAGCAAAGCCAGCAGCGTGCCAATCACGACGAGCTCCGTTACCGGCAGAAATCGGTTGGCGATGATCGTCTGGTAGTCGCCGTTCAGCGCAGGAATGCCGCCGATGAGCAGCGTCGATCCGGCAACTTCGGTCAGCGCGGGACCGCCGGTCCTTCGCACCTCGCGCACCCAATCCACCTGGTCGCGAAGGGAGACTGAAGTCTTCGGCAGGACCTCCAGCAGCGCTGCATGTCCATCGCTGCTGAGAAAGGTGCGCCGCGTCTCGCGTGAGATGTTGGAGAGGTACGAACGGTCGCCGCCCGCAAGGGTCGTCAGCGAGATCACGCGCTCGGTGCGAGGATCGCTCGCCAGCAGCTTGCTCGCGCGGTCCACCGCAGCCCACCCTTCATCGCTCTCCGCGATGGATTCGTTCGGCAGCTCAACGATCACGCGCATCGACTGCACGATGCCCGCCCGGTCCATGCCTTCGAGCGTGTGCAGAGCGTGCACGGACTCCGCAGTTTTAGGAAGCCAGTCCCCCTTCGGCAGACTGGTGTCCAGCTTCGTCGCCTGCCAGCCGAGAGCCAGAAGAGGAGCTCCCGCCAGCACCATCGCCAGCCATGGATGAGCGACGATGCCCTGCCCCCATCGACGCCAGCGCCGCCCGACGTTCTCGTCGCTGCAGGCATCCATCCGCGGCCGGAACGGCAAGCGGCCTGCGTCGATGCGCCGGCCAAGCAGTCCCAGCGCCGCTGGCACCAGCGTGTTCGCCATCAGCACGCTCGTCGCCGCGACAAGGCATCCGGCAACGCCGATGGAGCGGATCTCGCTAATCGGGACGGTGAGCAGGGCAACGAAACCGATAGCGACGGTGGAGGCGGAGATCAAGAGAGTGCGGCCCGCGCGCTTTGCTGCGATCAAGGAAGCGGCCGGGCCATCGTGGCCGGCGGCGATGGCCTCGCGAAATCGGCTGACCATGAGCAGCGTGTAGTCGATGCCCAGACCAAGGCCAAGCATCGTCGCGAGGTTCTGCACCAGGATCGAGAGGTGGAAGCGCGCGGCGAGCAGGGCGGCGATTGCCAGCGTCGTCGCAATGGCAAGCTGCCCCACCGCCAGCGGAATCAAGGCGGCAACGAGACTTCCGAAGGCGAGCAGCAGAAGCACCAGCGTTGCGGGGATCACCAGGCTCTCGCTGTGCTGCACCTCCTCCGCGCTGGCTTTGCGGATGTCGAAGTTCAGCGGGATCTCGCCGGTGAGCTCGAGGCTGATTTTCGGATAGCGTGGCCGGAGTTGGGCCGCGAGTGACCTCGCCTGCGCCGAGAGCCCCGGGACCAGCGACTCAACAGGGCCATCAGGCGACGCGAGGCCGATGACGATGTACGTCCCTCCGCCCTTGCCGAGGAAGAGCGAATCATGCAGATCGAGGTACGAGACGACGCCGGAGACGCCGGGCTGGTTCTTCAGCCCATCGACGATGCTTGAGAGCGCCTGTGCGCCGGCATCTGTATCCGCCGCCGGCAACCCCTGGACGACCAGCACCACCTGGTCCACAAAGGGCGAGTGGAAGCGCGTCTTCAGCTCCTGCACGACGGTTTGCGCGTCGCTTCCCTCCACGCGCGTGGCCGTCTCGAGGTGGCGTTCCGAATGGAAGGAGAATGGAAGCAGCGAAAGCACGCCCGCGAAGACTACGGCGGCAATCCAGAAGCGTCGCGATGGCTTGAAACTCATGATGGTCGACAAGGGGCCCGCGCCCAGGTTCTAAGACGGCGACTACTGTTACGGGGGCTACGGGAGCAAAGCAGATCAGCGCGGGCAACCGAAACTGGCCCTCCCGCCTCGTATCTGAGGGCTTCGTAACGAGGTCAGGATACACCGTGTTCGCTCTCACGCTGCGGGCTCATCCGCGTCTGCTACATTGTGGGAACCGCGCCGCGGTAGAGGAGGAATCATCCCTAAGTTTTCGACATTCCGATTGGCGGTAGGTGCGCTCGTGGGCATGCTCTGCGTGGCCTCTGCGCAGGGCGCCGATCCTCGCGCAGGCGCATGGACACTGGTCTCCGCGCAGTCGTCGCTCGACCCCGCCGATAAGCTGACCATCGTCTCCGCGAATGGAACCGTGCACGTTCTCATGACCGGCGAGACGCACCTCGAATTCACCGCGAAGGCCGATGGCAAGCAGACTCCCGTGCCCGCGAATCCGATGTTCGACCAGATTCAACTTCACCGCATCAACAAGAAGCAGGTCGCGGTCACCGAGAAAAAGAGTGGCGCGGTTGTCGCGACGATCCACGACAGCCTCTCGAAGGATGGCAGCGAGCTGACCCTCATCACGTCACGCCCCGGGCACCCCGACCAGACCACTGTGTGGACGCGCACCACGCCTGGCAAGGGCTCGCCGGATCCGTTTGCCGGCGACTGGACACAGGACGTCAGCAAGACTCGCCTGAAACAGGGAATGAATCTCACCATCGATGCCGTCGGGACCGATGGCGTGCGTTTCGCAGGAGAGTACAGCTATACCGCGCACTTCGATGGCAAGCCGTACGACGTGAAGAACTCGCGCAACGACAGCGTGCAGCTGGCGATGGCCGACGCGCATACGGTCGATGCGACCTATCGCCGCGATCAGCAGATTGCGCAGAAAGATCGCTGGGCGGTAGCAGCCGACGGGAAGACGATGACGCTGACCAGCTCGGGAACCCTCGAGACCGGCCAGCACTTCACCGAGAAGCTCGTCTTTCAGCGCAAGTAGCCAGCCATAAAGAGATTGCGCGGCATCAAGGCAAAACGGCCCACCGCGAAGGTGGGCCGTTTGCTATGGGTAAGCCTTCGATCAGTCGGCTGGGACTGCAGCATCGACCTCACGCGGCGCCACCGAGATGATGCCTTTGCGGTGCATGAACTTCAGGATGCCGTTCACGGTGTCCTCAAGCGTTGGATCCGGCTGTCCCCGCTTGGAAGCATCGCGGGCCAGCTGGTACGTCGAATTGTCGTAGCGCTTGAACTCCATCGCGGTGATGTTGTCCACCGAACCCACCAGGAAGTCCAGCAGCGGGAAGAGCAGGTCTTCCTTGCGGCAGCGCCGGATCAGCTCCGGCACGAAGTCATCCACCGCGAAGGCCTCGAACTGCCTTCCCGTGGACTTCGTGATGAGGTTGGTGATGTCCATCATGTTCGCGTAGTCGTCACGCACGATGTGGTACGTCTTGTTAGCTGTATCCGCTGTAGTGGAGATCGCCACAATGTTGTTCGCCACGATGTCCGCGGGGACAAAGCTCACCTGGTTCAACGCATCGACGCCGATGCCGTGGTTGACCATGAAGGCAACCAGGCGCACGGCGATATCGAAGTTGTTGCCACCGCCATCCACCGAGGGACTCACCAGTGCCGGACGGAAGATGCGCGTCGAGAGGCCCTTGCTGCGCGCATCCGCGACCACCTGCTCCGCGACCCACTTGGTCTGGCTGTAGCCGAAGTCCAGCAGCTCGAGCTTCTCGTTGAAGTCCGTCTCCCAGAGGACGTCTTTCGTTGCCCAGCCAAAGACGAACGTCGTCGAAACGTAGTTGAACTCCTTCGGCCGGCCTTCGAACGCAAGCCGCAGAACTTCGTTCGTTCCCATCACGTTCGCATCGCGCATGCGGTCGTAGTTGAAGAGGTAGTTCACGGTCGCGCCGTTGTGGAAGATGGTGTCGCACTCGCTTGCCAGAAAATCCCACGCGTCCTGGGGGAGACCGAGGCTGGGCTGCCCGAGATCGCCGCACAGCGGCGTCACGCGAGACTCGAACATCTGCATCAGCGAGTGACTGCAGGCTCCCATGGAGTCCATGGCCCCGCGGAGACGCTGCTTGCCCTGCTCATCGTCCGACGCGCGCACGAGTACATAGATCCTCGCCGTCGTCTGCTCCAGCAGGCTCTTGATGAGGAACGGTCCGATAAATCCTGTGCCGCCAGTCAGCAGCACATGGTGCGGTACGGGCACCTTAGGAACGGGCAGCGGCACGGGAGGATCGAAGACCAGCTTGCGGTCCTCGCTCATCATCTTTCGCTCGGACTCGCGCTGCTCTTCGCGGAAGGCATGCAGCGAGACGCGCAGATGCTCCAGCGCCTCTTCCGGCGCGCTCTCCAGCTGCTCGGCGAGCTGGAAGAGCTCCGCGACGCTGACGCGCTGGATGACGCCGATGTCCACCTGCCGTGCCAGCACGTCGGCGCCCTTGTCCTTCAGCAGCTCCTTGATCTCGTGCATGAAGACGACGAGGTCAAGCGAGTCGAGACCGGCATCGACGAGGTTGTAGGACTCGTTGCCCGTGAGGTTGTAGCGGGCCTTCAGTTCGTCGAACGGGGTCTGCTTCTCGCTACCGCAGGTGGCTCCCGCATCCTTCTCGCGCGAGAACTCGTTCAACACCTTGAACTCGCCGGCCACCCACATCTGCTTGGCCTTGTGGCGCATGATCTTGCCGGAGCTCGTGCGCGGAATCGCACGCGGCGCGATAAAGGAGATCAACGCTACCTCGACGTTGAGGAAGTTGCGCACCGCCTGCGCGATCTTGCGCGCGTCGGGCAGCTGGCTCGGGTTCTTCACTTCGGCCACAATCGCCAGCGCGGGTTCGCTGTCTTCATGGATCTGGAAAGCCGCGACGCAGTGCGTGCGGATGAGCGGCGAGGCCCGCTCTACAACGCCTTCGATGTCCTGCGGATAGTAGTTCTGCCCGCGCAGGATGATCATGTCCTTGATGCGGCCGCACACGAACAGCTCTCCATCGTGGAAGAAGCCCATGTCGCCGGTGCGGAGAAACCCATCGTCGTACGGCGTGTCGTCGGTGAGGCGAGCGCGGAACTGCTTCAGGGTCAGCTCAGCATTGTTCCAGTAGCCGACGCACTTGCCCGCACCCGCGATCCAGATCTCGCCGATACGGCCGTCCGCCAACGCATTGTGGAGCTCCGGCTCCACGATCCGGACGTCCATGCCGTGGAGCACTTTCCCGCAGCTGACCACCTTCGTGGACGAGCCGATCTCTGAAACCTCGGTCGAGAGTCGCGCCCTCCCCATGGCGAGCGCCTGCTTGCTCACGGAAATGATGTTGCGCCCGCCCATCGAAACGGCCAGCGTGTTCTCGGCCAGGCCGTACGCCGCATAGAAGGCCTCGGCATGGAGGCCGTAGGGCTGGAACGCCTCGAGAAAACGGGTATACGTGTCGGCCTTCACCGGCTCCGCCGCGACCATGAGGACGCGCAGCGAGCTCAGATCGCACAGCTCCAGGCTTTCCTTTGGGATGCGCCCAGCGCGCAGGCAGTATTCGTACGCGAAGTTTGGAGCAGCGGTCGCCGTGGCCTTGTAGGTGCTCATCGCGTCGAACCACAGCACCGGCCGCTGGATGAAGTCTGTTGGTGAGAAGCCGTAAGTGGTGCCGCCGCGCAACGCGGGATACAAGTAGCAGCCGATCAAGCCCATGTCGTGGTACTGCGGAAGCCAGGAGACGACGATAGGCGAGACGTGATCGATGACCAGCGGTGCGGTACGCAGGATGTTCTCGTGCGTCACCATCACGCCCTTGGGCTCCATCGTGGAGCCGGAGGTGTATTGCAGGAAGAGGATTTTGCCGGGAGTCGGGAAGGAATCCTCGCCAAGCTCATGCTCGAACGCTTCGGTGACGAGCCACGGCATTCCGGAGATGTAGTCGACATCGACGCCCGAGGTCGCGACGCCGCTGCGGGCGAGATTGATCTTCAGGGCAGCGTGGTACTCGCTGCTGGTCAGCACGCCGGCGGCCTGGCAGTCCTTGGCGATGTGCACCATCTTGTAGAGCGCACTCTGGAATCCGCGCGAGCTGGGCGGATACACGGGAACAGGGATCAGGCCGGCGCGGACGCATCCAAAGAACGCGCAGATCATCTCCAGCCCGGGAGGGTACGCAAGCAGGACACGATCCTCTGCAGCGAAACGCCCATCCTTCAGCAGGTGGCCGGCGATCGCCTTGGTTCTCGATAGGAACGAGGCATAGGTGTAGCTCTCGAGCGTGTTGCCATTCAAGTCGAGATAGGAGAACAGGAGCTTGTGCGGATGCTCCCCTCCCAGCCTGTCCAGTTCATCTAAGATCGACGCCATAGTAGATCAGCAAAGCCCCTTCGAGCGTTGAATGGTTAGACCTGAGCCGAAGTATTGCCGCATCTCACCGCTTTCCGTATTCCAATGCGCCTTCCGAAAATTGACGACTGAGGTCTGCAGGCAGTCCTGAGCCAACAATAAACAACTCTTCGCTTCAGCAGGGCAGACGTCCGGACGGGGTCCGGGGTTTCCGGGTGCTGATCAACTCATTCCATTCGTGTGCAGTTATCCGACCATGCTAGCAGAGAGAAGATCAAATGCTACGCGCCCGCGTCGCCCTGCGGCGGGAGGCACGCCATCTTTCGTCAAGGGTGAAACACCTTGATCCGTGCTCGCTTCCAAGCTACGATCAGCACTTGTAGCCTCGCTGGGCCGCGTTTTTGGCCCAGGTGGGCTTGAACCTCCCATTCGGGAACAATGACCACGCTCAACAGGATTGCGGAGGCGGTTGTGACGCATCAGTCCGTGACATTCCCCCTCGCTACTGCGGTCGCGCCGACTCCCGTGGAGGATCTCGTACCCCACGACACGGTTCCAGAGGCGGCCACCCTGGGCGATCCATCCTTCCCCAAGGTACTGCGCCGTCGTCTGGATCGCTACTTCGCCGATCAGAACCTTTCCCCTAAAGCCAATCGAATGATGTGGATCAAGATTGGCGTTGGACTTGCCGTGCTGGCAGGTAGCTGGGCGGCGATCTACGCCCTGCGGCCCGGCGCCACGTGGTTCGTTGGTCTCTATCTTCTCGGGGGACTGGCCCAGACCTTCCTCCTGCTGAACATCGCACACGACAGCAATCACAATGCCATTTCGTCGACCGCCTCCGTCAACAAGGCGCTCAATTACGTCTTCGACGTGTGCGGGATCAATTCGTATATGTGGCGCATCCTGCATCACCGCGGCCACCACTCCTGCGTCAACGTGCATGGCGAGGACGATGCTCTGACGGGCCGAGGCCTGCTCCGGTTTACGCCGCATGAGCCGCTTCGCCCCATGCAGCGCTTCCAGCATTTCTACGCCTTGTTTCTCTACGCGGTCTTCTCGTTGGACTACGTTTTTGTTCGTGACTTCGAATGCTTTTTCAAACCCGGGCACGATTACCTCTCGCGAACCAAGCACCCCGCACGCGAGTACGTCATTCTCTTCGTCGGCAAGGCCTTCTACCTCATCTATATGCTCGTGCTGCCGGTGCTTCTGCTCGGAAAGCCAGTGCTGCTGGTAGCCGCAGCGTTTCTGCTGGTGCATCTCATCGTCGGCCTGAGCGTGGCGCTGGTCTTCCAGACGACGCATACCGTGGACAGCACCTACTTTCCGCAGGGCCGCAACGAGTTCGAGAACGGGGTGTATCACATCTTCGCGACGACTGCCGACTACGCCACGACGAGTCCCATGGTCGGCTGGCTTACGGGCGGCCTGAATCATCACGTCGTGCATCACCTGTGCCCCTTCGTGTGCCACACACACTACGCTCCGTTGACCAAGATCGTGAAGGAGACGGCAGCGGAGTTCGGCGTGCCCTACCGCCAGCATCCCACGATGACGCGCGCGATCCGGCACCACCTGATACTTTTGAAGCAATTGGGCGACGGAACCTGGTCCTGAGTCCCACGGTCGCTTTGACCTGTTTGTTCTGATCTCTGATCCCAGTCCCCACGTACGGCTGCAAGGCAAGTCGCCCGCGCTTCGCCCAACCGGCAGCTACCGTACCTGCGGCGAGGTGTGACGTTGTCCGCATCGATTCCTGCTGTCTCCCGGCTCCGCTCCTTCAAGGATTCGCCCGCCATGGCGCGAAATCCTGTCACTGTTCTCCAGACCTATACCGAGACCCACGGCGACACCTTCCGTTTTTATCTCGGCGGGCTGAAGGAAGCCATCGTCACGACGGCTCCAGCCGTCATCGAGCACGTCCTCAAGACCAACGCCGCGAACTACCAGAAGTCCGAGATCCAGGTGAAGCGGATGGGTCACTTCCTGGGCAAGGGATTGCTCACCACCGAAGGCCAACCCTGGCGCGACCAGCGCCGCCT
Organism: Bryocella sp.; assembly: GCF_058498515.1. Classification (NCBI taxonomy): domain Bacteria; kingdom Pseudomonadati; phylum Acidobacteriota; class Terriglobia; order Terriglobales; family Acidobacteriaceae; genus Bryocella; species Bryocella sp. Next base: position 331,336 of record NZ_JBMHYI010000047.1, on the reverse strand, counting down.
CATCCAGAAGGGCTTCGCTCCCAAACAGCTCGAGGCGCTCACCGCCATCATGCAGGACTCGCTCACGGACTCCTTGCAGGAGTTCGACCGCCGCATCCAGGACGGCCCGGTCGACATCTATCCGCAGCTCATGGAGATGACCTTCGCGATGGTTGCCCGGTCGCTCTTCGGCGCACGGCTCAAGCGCGAAGACATCGACCTTGTCAGCCATACCATCTGCACCGTGCAGGAGTTCATCGTCCGGCAGACGCTGCAGCCCTACATGAACCCCTGGTTTGCCGTCTCCGGCGAGTTGAAGAAGCACGAGGACATGCGGGTCCGCGCCGATAGTGTATTGCTCGAACTGATCAAGGCTCGTCGCACGCAGCCGCCTGGAACCGATCTGCTCCAGAGCCTGATGGACGCCCGCTACGCCGACGGCGAAGGCATGAGCGACGAGATGGTGCTGAGCGAGAGCATGCAGCTCCTCGTCGCCGGCCACGAGACCTCGTCGAATGGCCTCTCGTGGATCCTTTACCTGCTGAGCACGCGGCCCGACTGTCTCGAGCGCGTCCGTGAGGAGTTCGACTCCGTCCTCGGCGACAACATGCTCAGCCATGGCGATGTGATGAAGTTCCCCTTCACCAGCCAGATCATTCAGGAGTCGCTCCGTCTCTATCCGCCCTTCTGGATGATCGATCGCATGGCCATCAACGAGGATCGCATTGGCGATGTCGTCATCCCCGCCGGCTCCATGGTCATCGTCTACGTCTATGGCGCGCACCACGCGAAGAGCCGTTGGGAGGACGCGGACGTGTTCCGGCCGGAGCGCTTTGTCAAGGAGAACGAGAAGCTGCGTACGCCGTTCACCTATCTTCCCTTTGGTGGCGGTCCGCGCGTGTGCATCGGCAACCAGTACGCCATGCTGCAGATCTTGATGATCCTCAGCACGCTGCTCCGGCGCTATGACTTCGAACTCACGCCGGGGCAGGATATCGAAGAACGCGCGATGGTGATTCTGCGTCCGAAGAACGGCATCCGCATGAGCTTCACCAAAGCCATGGCGGCCGAGCGCCACGCTGAGCCCGTCCCCACCGGGGTCTAAGCGAAAAGGCCCCAGGCGGCTCGGCTCGCGTGTTCGCACGCTGCCCGCAGCGGATGAGCTGCCGGAATCCCGTGGCGATGCGATACACTGCTCGGCAAGCTTGCAATCAAGGTTGTCCCCCGGGGGGCGCTACGCGTTCGCGTATCGCGGTCCTCCTCTATATCTGCCCGTCCCTTCATGCAGAGTTGCGCCGAAGATCCGTACCAAAGCCTCGCGGAATCCAAGTTTCTGGAGTGACTATGCGCCATCGGTACCTCGCAGCATGCCTTATCGCAACCGCCGGAATCAGCGGCTGCTCGAAGCAGGCCGCCAAGCCGGCTGCTACCGCCTCGGTTCACAAGCTCGGTATCCGCCCCTATGGCGACGAGACCGTGAAGATCGACACCAGCAAGATGCCCGATGCCGAAAAGAAGGCCTTCGCGTACATCGACGAGCACATCGACGAGCATGTTGAGAATCTGCAGAAGTGGATTCAGCAGCCCAGCATCTCGAATAGCGGCGAAGGCATGCAGGAGTCGCCCGAGATGGTGAAGGGCTTCTTCGACAAACTTGGCTGCCAGAAGACGCAGATCAACGACGTCGGCATCACCAAGTGGGGCCAGCCTGGCAACCCCGTTGTCTACGCGGAGTGCAATGAGGGCGCGCCCAAGACGCTGCTCGTCTACTGGATGTATGACACCATGCCGGTCACGCAGCCGGAGCTGTGGGTCGCTCCGCCGTTCGAGGCGCGCCTCGTAGACGGCAAGACCGCTGGCATCGATCCCGGGTTCAAGAAGGTGCTCATTGGCCGCGGCGCAGTCAACTCCAAAGGCCCGGAGATGACGCAGTGGAACGCCTTCCAGGCCATCAAGGCGGCTAATGGCAAGCTTCCGGTCAACCTCATCGTCATCGCCGAGGGGGACGAAGAGCGCATGTCGATGGGTCTCAACAAGTTCGTAACGACGCACCCGGACCTGCTGAAGCGAGCCGACGCGATGCTCATGTTTGGCGGCCAGAACGGTGCGCGTCCGGCGTCGATCATGGGCGCTTCCGAAGGCCTGATGTACATCGAGCTCACCACGAGCGGCACGGCCTGGGGCCGCGGCCCCACGGTCTCGGATATCCACGGCATCTTCAAGCGCTCCACCGATTCACCGGCGTGGCGGCACATCACGATGCTCGGAACACTTATCGCCAAGGACGGCAATAGCGTCAACATCCCCGGCTTCTACGACCACATCAAGCCCATCGATCCTGAGACGGATAAGAAGCTTCACGAAGCCGCGGCCAAGGCTGACCTCAAGAAGATGGCGGACGCCGTCGGCGTAGCCCGCTTCAGCTCCGACGATCCCTACCAGGTGCTCAAGGCCTCCAGTTTCGGCACGGCCTTCAACCTCGATGGCATCTGGGGCGGCAACATGTATGCCGGCGGCTCAGGAGCTATCCTTCCCAACAAGGTCACCTCGAAGCATTCCATCCGCTACGTGCCGGACATGAACAGCGGCGACCTGCTAAAGAAGATCCGCGCGCATCTCGACAAGCAGGGCTACAAGGACGTGCAGCTTCGCCTCATCGGCGACCAGCCCTGGTCCTCGATGGACTTCGACACCGACGTGGCCCACTCGGTCGAGCAGATGTTCGACAAGTTCGGCATCAAGTGGAATCCTCCGCTGAGCAAGACCACCACGATGGACGCTGAAGACACCAATATGGGCGGCGCGTGGCCCGGTTATCTCTTCACGAATGGCAAACAGGGCGATCCGGGCACGACGCCCATCGGACTCCCCATCGCCGGCGGCAGTGCAGGTTACGGTGGCCGCGCGCACGCAGCCAATGAATTCTGGGTGATCGAGGGTTCCGGCAAGGTCTACGGCATGGCCGGAGCGGAGAAGTCCATCGTCGACGAACTCTACAACTTCGCCAACACCACCACCACGCCTCCCAAAGGCGGGCTCAAGTAAGCAGAAATCCGAATCAAATCGGCGTGGCACAGTGCTCCTGTGCCACGCCGGTGTTTTTGCCGAATGCTAATTGGGTCGATTGACGCTCTCTCCAGCGATCGCGGAGACCTACGAGAACAACCCAGCCGGCTTCTCCGTCAATGGCTCTCCTGCAGTTCCCTGCTGGCAGCTTGGGCAGGACCGGGCGTGGATGTCGCAGCCGTTGGAGCCGTACTCGTGGCTGCATCCGCGGCACTTCATCCGGTAGATGATCTGGCCGGGAAAGGTGGTCGAGCGGGCACCGGTGCGTTCCACCACCTGCTGGCCCTTGGCATTCACGAAGCCTGGCACGGTGGTGCGGGCTCCCAGCGAGGCTCCGCCAGTTGGCCGGCGCTCCTTGCCGCGGTATGACGTCAGCTTGAGACCCAACTTCGCGTGCTCCTTCTCGGGTCGCGGCGGGGCCTGAAGGGCCGCCGCGAGGCGAGGCGTCATCGCCCCGGTTCCCCTTCGTACACTATGCCCGAGGTGCAGGTGAAACGGTGCGCACCCGAAATGGGGCCGCCAAGTTGACTCCCTGGGCCGAGACGCATCCAACTGCGCTGCAACCAGTAAGCTGGAGCCTGTTTGGCGACCATCATCCACATCGTCGTGACGCTGGTCGTGGCCATCCTGCGCGCGTTTGCGAGCGCATTGCTGCTGTTGTTCTCCCGCGCCGCGCTGGCAGTCCTGGCGCTGTTGGGTTTGGTCGTGGTGGCGCTGGGAGTCACGGGAACGCTGGGTGCGAGCATCCGCCGCCACCGCGATTGAGAATCTGCTGGGTAACGTAAGACGCGTGCCTCGCCGCCAGTGTTTACGCGCCCCCCGGACAACCAGACTATCTTTTGCCATCAAAGCGAGAGTTCTGCGGACCGCGACATTCTGCTCCGAGCCGCATCTATAAGAGCAGAGGATTTTGCGGCATGAACCGGATCATCACTACATTTGCAGCACTGGCGACGCTCTCAGCGGGCGTTGCGTTCTCTCAGGACTCGAACCTTAGCGCCACACAGGATCAAACGCCCGCGCCGATCGAGCGCAGCTATGCGCCCGCGGCGGCGCAGAATATGCAGGTCCCAGGTGGTTACGCTCCTGGTGAAGGCGCTCCTCCACCCCAGCGCCGCATGCAATATCCGCGGCTGAACAACACGACGGTCGCCCCTGGCGTGTGGCTCCGGACCACGGGGACCACGCACACCGAGACGCTGAGCGCGACACCCGACAAGGTGGAGATTCGCATCGATCACGGTGTGGCCAATCTGAACATCCATCATCCGGATCATCGCCCCCAGATTCTTGTGGACCTTCCCGGCGGACAGACGGCGGTGCTCAAGGACGGTCTCTACACCTTTAACGCCGACACGAATACCGTACGCACGTTGAAGGGTGAGGCCGAAGCCTATTCGGGAACGAACGCCTCAGCGAAGCCCGTGAAGGTGAAGGAAGATCATGCCCTGACCTTCGGCGGCGAACTGCGCGCAACGGAGTTTGCTCCCTTCGACCTGCGCGGGGACCTGCTGCCCGGTGCGCAGCCCGAGCAAGCTGAAGCTGGTTACGGCTATGGGGGATATGGCGATGGCTTCTATCCCGGCTACGCCTATGGCGGCTATCCCTACTACGGCTATGGCTATGGGCCGTACTGGGGCGATCCCTACTGGGGATGGGGCTATCCGGTTGGAATCGGTTTCGGCTTTGGCTACGGCGGCGGTTTCCGAGGTGGGTTTGGCGGCGGCTTCCACCACCGCTAAGTCGTAACGGACATGGCACTTCACGACGCGTCTTGCACGCACGGCCCGGAACTCTCCGGGCCGTGTGTGCGTTGTGGCAGCCAGAAAGACATCTGTAGCCCGTCGAATGCAGCGGGTTTGTTGCACGTATTCCGGGGGCGAATCTAAGGACAGGCACGCGATCCCGCTCTCGTACCATCGGTAGGTGACGCAAAACCCCGAGACCAAGCCCGCGCTTCAGCGCCTGGACGGCATCGATGTGCTGCGCGGCGTTTCCATCCTGGCTGTCATCCTGCTGCACACATGGATTCGCTTTCATGTCGCTGCCGTGCGGCTGGGGACCAACTGGAATCCGCTGCTGGCGCACCTCGTCTTCCACAACGGAGGCAATGGCGTCACCATCTTCTTCACCGTCTCCGGCTTCCTGATCACACTCACATCACTGCGGCGTTTCGGTGCGCTTGGGGCGATCAGGCCCGCAGTCTTCTACCGCATACGCTTCGCGCGCATCATGCCGCTGCTTCTGCTGCTGCTCGTGGTGCTCAGCGTCATGCATCTGGCCAAGGTGCCAGGGTTCGTGATCGACCCGAAGATCGCCACGCTGCCGCGCGCGCTGTTCGCGGCGCTCACCTTCCATCTCAACTGGCTCGAGACTGCGCGCAACGGCTATCTCCCCGCCGTCTGGACCGTCCTGTGGTCGCTGTCGATCGAGGAGATGTTCTACCTCTTCTTCCCGCTTGTCGCCGTCGGGTTGATGCGGCGATGGAGCGGGGGAATCCGGGTTTGGCTGCTGCTTGCGCTCGCGTTTGTGATCGTTGGACCATGGGCGCGAGTCGTCTGGCCTGCGAACGACCTCGCGGCGGAGAACTCCTATCTCGCCGGGATGAGCGATATCGCCGTGGGCTGCATCGCTGCAGTCTTCCTGAACTGGTTTCTGCGCTACAAGCTCATCGTCAGCCAGACCTGGCTGAAGATTCTGCAATTCTCCGGCGCGGCCCTCATCGCGCTCATCTCCATTTGGCCGAAGTCGAGCGTGCTGCACCTGCTGGGGGCAAGCGGCACGGACGACACCCTGCTCTCGGTCTCCACCGCGATGGTGATGGTTGCCGTCACCCTTCGCGTCTGGCAGAGCCCGGAGGAGCAGCCCCGCTCACGCTGGGCTGCGCCGCTGCATGCGCTCCAATGGTTCGGGCGCCACAGCTATGAGCTGTACCTCTCGCACGAATTCGTGGTGATGGCCGGCGTCGCCCTCTTCGCGCACTTTTATCCCACACCGCACGGTGTGAAGCTCAACCCCGCGCCCCATACAGCGATCACGTTCTATGTGGTCGCTATCGTCGTCCTCACCGCACCTCTGGGATGGGTGCTCAACAAATACTTCGCGGAGCCGCTGAACCGCAGGCTGCGGGGAGCAGCGCCGGCGAGAGCTTAGAGACAGTAGACAGTGCGTGGCACTTGCTACTGTCTACCCCCTACTGTCTGCCATTAGCGGCCGATGACAAGGATCTTGAAGGTGTCGGGAATCATCGGAGCGCGGGGAGGCCGTCCGCCGGGCGTGGCGGGCGCGGTTGGTGCGCCGAACTCCGCGGTGACGGTGATGATGTGGCCAGTCTTCGCGTCCAGTGTCAGGGTCCTCGCGCGCACTGCCGTCGTCACAGTCTGCTCGACGGCAAAGGACGTCGGAGAGCTTTCCTTGACGATGGTCAGCGTGCCGTCGCCCTGCGTGCTGAAGGCCTCCATCGTCGCGGGGTTGAAGGCCGCGCCATCCGAGCCAACGCCGGTAGGCAGGGCGGTGAGGATCTTGCCGTCGGCCGCATGCACGATGATCATGTTGTTCTTCTCGCGGCAGGTCGCGAACAGAATCCCGTTCTTCGCGTCCATCGCGAGGCCAGCGCAGCCCCCGCCGGCGCTCGAGACATCGATGGTGCGCAGCACCTTCAGGCTCGCGGTATCGACGACGGCGATGCTGCTCTTGTCCTCGATGTCGATGTAGAGATGCCCCTTGCCGTCGAGGACGGACTGCTCGGGCGCTCCGCCTAGATCAATGGTCCCGACGATGGCTCCATCGGCAGCGTTCAGCACGGTGACGTTGGGCGCGGAGTGGCTGAGGATGTAGATGTGGTGCGTAATGGGGTCGGCGAGATAGCCGTCGGGATTGCCCTGCACGTCGAGCGAGGGTTTGAGGACGGCAAGCGTCTTCGTGTCGAACATGGCGACGCCCTCACTGGTGGCAAATCCGTGATGCGAGGCGTCGTCGATCGCGACGCCGTGCGCGTTGATCCCGGGGATCACACCGATCTCGGCGAGGGTGTCGAGGTTGTAGACATGGATGCTGCCTGCCGACCCGGACCGCGCGACATAGAGACGGCGCTCAGCGGAGTCGGCCGCGACGTAGTCCCAGCTTCCCACGCCCCCCACCTTCAGGGTCTGAAGAACCTGGTAAGGGCCGCTGCTCTGGGCCAGAATTGCCGGGGCGGAGACGGCTGCGAGGAGCCCGAGGACGGGGGCGAGGAAGTTGTGGCGCATGCGCGAAATTATCCTCCTGCGAAGCTGAAGACGAGATGAAGATGTCTTCAGGAAGCGATAGGAGGCCGCGCTTGGCGTGGACGGCCGTCTTCCTCTTGCAGGAGATCGAGGAACGCGTGTTGCTCTTCGCGGAGAAAGCGGCGCGCGTCCGTCGGCGTGAACCAGGCGCCGCGGTCGATCTCGGGGATGGTTATCTGTTCGCCGGAGCGCGGTGGCCACTCGACCTCGCAAGTGTTGCTGACGAGCAGCGCCGGGTCGCAATCACCTTCGAACGCCCACGCGAGCACGGTCTTGCCACTCTTTTGCCGGATGGAGCCGAGTTCGAGGAAGGGCGGATGCGGGATGAAGCCGGTCTCTTCGGTGAATTCGCGGCGGGCTGCTGCCAGCGGCTCCTCGTCATCGAGGTATTCGCCCTTGGGAATCGTCCAGGCGCCTTGGTTTTTCTTCGCCCAGAAGGGACCGCCGGGATGGACGAGGAAGACCTCGAGGCCCCCCTCGCTGCGGCGGTACATCAAAAGACCGGCGCTTTGTTTTTTGCTCTTCATTCGTCGAGGGTTGTCCTTTGCATCCTGCGAACCCACATCTCAGATTCGAGACGTGGGGCACCCCGGCTTGATTGCCAACGATAAGCGCGTCAGCCGAGCGATTCACGTTGTGGGCGCGATCGATGATGAGGATTCCGCCGATTGTTGGCACGAGTGGACGGGCAAGTCCTTCCGGCTCATTTCGCGCAAACCAGCCGCCTCGAAAAGCCGGAACCGGAGCAACTACTCCTCGCCCACTTTGAGGACGGCGAGGAAGGCTTCCTGCGGGATATCTACCTTGCCGATGCGCTTCATCCGCTTTTTGCCTTCCTTCTGCTTGTCCAGCAGCTTGCGCTTACGGCTGATGTCGCCGCCATAGCACTTGGCGATGACGTTCTTGCGGATGGCCGTCACGGTCGAACGCGCGATGATCTTCGAGCCAATGGCCGCCTGGATGGCGACCTCGAACATCTGGCGCGGGATCAGCTCGCGCATCTTCTCGACGAGCAGCTTGCCGCGGTCGTAGGCGGAGTCCCGGTGAACAATGATGGAAAGCGCGTCGACGGGATCGCCGCCGATGAGGATGTCCATCTTCACCATCGGCGAGACCCACGTTCCCGCCAGGTGGTAGTCGAGCGAAGCGTACCCGCGCGAGACGGACTTGAGGCGGTCGTAGAAGTCGAGGACAATCTCGTTCAGCGGCAGCTCGTAGCTGAGCATGACGCGCGTCTCGGAGACGTATTCGATGTTCTGCTGGCGGCCGCGTTTGTCCTCGACCAGCTTCAGGATGTTGCCGACATACTCTTCGTTGGTGAGAATCTTGGCCTGGATGACGGGTTCATCGATCTGCTCGATCTCCGAGGGATCGGGCCAGCGCGAAGGGTTGTCGACGATGCGCGTGGAGCCGTCGGTCATCGTGATGTTGTACTGCACGCCGGGCGCGGTGATGATGAGGTCGAGGTCGTACTCGCGCTCCAGGCGCTCCTGGATGATCTCGAGATGCAGCAGGCCGAGGAAGCCGCAGCGGAAGCCGAAGCCGAGGGCGACCGAGGACTCCGGCTCAAAGTTGAAGCTGGCGTCGTTGAGGCGCAGCTTCTCGAGCGCATCGCGCAACATGCCGTGCTCGTGGGAGTCCACCGTATAGAGGCCGGCGAAGACCATCGACTTGATGTCTTCGAAACCGGGGAGAGCCTCCGCACAGGGGCGGTCGACGTGGGTGATGGTGTCGCCCACCTTCGTGTCAGCCACATTCTTGATCGTTGCCACGAAGAAGCCGACTTCGCCTGCCGAAAGCTCTTCGAGCACAACCGGCTTGGGCGTCATCACGCCGATGGAATCGACATCGAACGTCCGGCCATTCGACATGATTCTGATCTTGTCGCCCTTGCGGATCCGGCCGTTAATGACGCGCGCAAGGATGATGACGCCCTTGTAGGGATCGAACCAGCTATCGAAGATGAGCGCCTGCAGCGGCGCTTCCGGATCTCCCTTGGGAGGCGGGATGAGGTGTACGACAGCTTCGAGGATGTCGGCGACGTTGAGGCCAGTCTTGGCCGACACGCACACCGCATCATCGGCAGGCAGCCCCACCGATTTTTCGATCATCGCCTTGGTCCGCTCGATGTCCGCTGACGGGAGGTCGATCTTGTTGATGACCGGGATGATCTCGAGGCCGTTGGAGATGGCGAGATAGGCATTGGCGAGGGTCTGCGCCTCGACGCCCTGCGAGGCGTCGACGACGAGCAGCGCGCCTTCGCACGAGGCGAGCGAACGTGAGACCTCGTAGCTGAAGTCCACGTGGCCGGGGGTATCGATGAGGTTGAGCTGGTAGATCTGCCCGTCGTCCGCCTTGTAGGCCATGCGGACGGTGTGGGCCTTGATGGTGATGCCGCGCTCGCGCTCCAGGTCCATCGCGTCCAGCACCTGGGCCTGCATCTCGCGGGAGGTGAGGCTTCCCGTGATCTCCAGCAGGCGGTCGGAGAGGGTGGATTTGCCGTGGTCGATGTGCGCGATGATCGCGAAATTTCGGATGTGGCTTGGGTCCATGCTTTTTTGCTTCGGGGCGAGGCAGAGAGTGCGCGAAACGCGCGAAAGGCCTCGAATCTCTAGGCTAACAGAGCGAGCGCCAGGAGTCCGGAGCGTGTTCTCCGGTGGTCTACAGCTTGCCCCACTTGTGCAGCAACTCCTCCACCTCGTGGGCCTTGCCTTCGGCGTCGCCCAACGGGTTGTTGGCGAGCACGATGACGCTGAGGTGCTGCTCCGGGAAGCGCGCCATGTAGGTGGAGGTGTCGGTATCGCCGCCAGAGTAGTCCAGCAGCTTGTGCCCGTAGAGTTCCCGCCACACCAGGCCGAAGGCGTCGTTGGCTTTGTCGTGCTGGAACTTCATCGTCTGGTTCATCTGCGTGGTGAAGCCAGGCCCGAGCTTTCCCGAATACCAGTTCGCGTCCCACAGGGCGAGGTCCTCGACGGAGGAGAAGACGCCGCTCCCGCCGAAGTGCGGCGAGACGCGCACCAGTCGCACCCACCCCGCGCCGGGTTTGATGTTCACGCCCACCCCGGCGAGCTCCTTCACCACGCGTGGATCGTCGCGGCGGGCGTAGCCGATCGCGCGATGCGGAATAATTGCGGTGCTGTCGTCGTCGATCAACGTGTGTTTCATCCCTAACGGCCCGAAGACGCGCCGCTGCATGAAATCCGCGAAGCTCTGGTGGGAGACGACTTCGACGACCTTCGTCAGCAGCATGTAGTTGATGTTGCGGTAAGCCCACTTCGTACCCGGTGCAAACTCCAGCGCATCTGGCTTAAGCGCTGTACGGATCGCCTCGTCGCGCGTGAAGTAGTAGAAGCTCATCCACGGCTGACCGCCATCGCGCGGCACGTCCGTGTACTCGTGAAGGCCGCTCGTCATGTAGACCAGGTGTGCGAGCGTCAGCTCCGGACCGTACTTCCCGGTTTCTGGAATGTACTTCGCGACCGGATCGCTGAGCTTGATCTTGCCATCGAGAATCAGCAGCGCAATAGCCGTGGCGGTGAACTGCTTGGAGACCGATGCGAGGTGGAACGAGGTCTCGGGAGTGATGGCCACACCGTCGTCGAGATTGGCCTGCCCATATCCGCGAGCGGCGACAAGTTCCCCATCCTTGACAATGCCAAACGCATAGCCGGGCGTATCCGGATGCGCGCTGGCGGCGAACACCGCATCCAACTCCACACGCTGCTGTGCTGTGAACCAAGGCTGCGAAGTGGGGACGTGAGACTGCTGAGCTTCGGCAAAAGGAACAACCACGAGCAGGGCAAGCGTCCACTGCAGGACGCGACGGCCAGGGACGCTGAGCTGTTTCATGGCCTCATCTTACCGGCGGCGCGCAGCAGCGATCCTGCGGAGCCGCGTCCAATCGGCGCTCCAGCCCGTACAATGATCAGGTCGATGGTGAACCTGCGGCGGAGCCCTGGATGGAAGCGATTGCTGGTGGCGCTGGGCGGCCTGCCGCTGCTGGTGCTGCTGGCTGGATGCCCTGACGATTCGCTGCCTCCACCGGATGCAGCGGGCGTTATGCCTGCAGCTGCAACCGCGCCGTCGATCTCGCGCAGCACGGTCTATCCGTCGCCGCAGGCTTCGCAAGCCAGCAAGCCGCAGACGACCAAGCCCTCAGGCCCCAGTCCTCAGCAGACCGCAGCGCAGCAACCGCAGCAGCCCGCATCTCCGCCCGCCTCCCCATCCGCTCAGCAGACTTCGCGCAAGGCGCAGGACCTGATCAACGGTGTTGAAGCGACGTACAACTCTGGCGTGGCGAACTATAACGCCAACCGGCTCGACGCCGCGCGCATGGACTTCGACTCTGCCGTCGACCAGATGCTCTCAAGCGGCCTGGACCTGAAGGGCGATCAGCAGCTCGCGGACGAGTTTGACTCGCTGATCTCGCGTATCAACTCGCTGGAGATGGTGGCGCTGAAGCAGGGCAACGGCTTCTCGCCCAAGGTCGAGCCTGCACCACTCGATGTGGCACTCGGCGAGGTCACCTTCGGGCCGCCGGATCCCGCGCTCATCGGCAAGGTCAACGCCGAGCTGAAGACGACACAGTCGGATCTTCCGCTCGTGGTGAACAACTATGTGGCCGGCTTCATCAGCTACTTCTCGAACTCTCAGGCCGGCCATGCGCACCTGGTCGCATCGCTGGAGCGCGCGGGCAAGTACAAGGAAATGATCCAGCGCATCCTTCGCGAGAACGGCGTGCCGCAGGATCTCATCTACCAAGCCGTCGCAGAGTCCGGCTTCCAGCCGCAGGCGCTTAATGCGCGCTCGGGTGCAGGCGGGATGTGGCAGTTCATGCCCTTCGCCGGAGCCTACAACCTGGAACGCAACGGCTACTTCGACGAGCGTTTCGATCCCGAGAAGTCGACGATCGCGTACGCGAAGTACATGAAGGGCCTCTATGCCCAGTTCGGCGACTGGTACCTGGCTATGGCGGCGTATGACTGGGGTCCGGGCAATGTGCAGCGTGCGGTGAGCCGTACAGGCTATGCGGACTTCTGGGAGTTGCTGCGTCACAACGCCATGCCGGCTGAGACGCGGGCGTATGTGCCGGGCATCATCGCCGCGGCCATCATGGCGAAGAACCCGCAGCAGTACGGGCTGGCCAACGTGACGCCGATGGCGCCCGTGCTCTTCGACACAGTGACGACGAGCTACTCAATCGACCTCCGGCTCGTCTCCGACCTCACGAATGTGAGTGTCGGCGAGGTCGTCGCGCTCAATCCCGCGCTGCTGCGGCTACAGACGCCGCGCGACATCCCCTACGACCTTCGCCTGCCCCCAGGCTCGAAGCAGATCTTCCTGGATAGGCTGAAAGACATCCCGGAAGACAATCGCGGGAGCTGGCGTTTTCATGTGGTGAAGGCCGGCGAGACGCTGGATGACATCGCAACGGCGTTTCACGCTCACGCGCCGGAGATTGCAAGCGTCAACGAGATCACCGCGGCGAACCCGATGGCGACAGGCGATGAGCTGGTCATTCCGATTCGCTCCAGCGGCTCCAATGGCGAGCAGCACTACACGACGCGCCGAGGCGATACGCTGGTGACCGTAGCCGACCGGTTTGGCGTGAGCGTGGAGCAGTTGCGTGCATGGAATCACATGAGCACGAACACTGTGACTGCCGGCCGCACGCTGTTCGTCGCCGAACCCGTCCGCCTGGCGCCTAGCGTGCGTGCCTCGCGTTCGCATCATAGTAAGAGCACGAGCGGCGCGCACACGTCTTCGCGCACTACCGCATCGAGAGGCGCTGCATCGAAGAGTTCCGCGTCGAGCAGGAAGAGCACACCGAGCGCAAAATCCAGCGCGAGGAAGACCACAAAGAAGAAGTAGCAGGGAGCGATCATGCGTCTTCACACGCAGGTGATGCAAGATGCTAAACAGCAATTGCAAAAAAGTAAGGCTGCACCAAAAAAGGTGCTTGCTATTTGGTGCACCGCGGCGTAATTCTACTCGTACAATTCGTGCGAAGCGTGTGTAGCATTTGCAATCGCGCATTGTGTCGAAGACAGGCAAAGCGGCAAGGGATTGAGGCAATAAGCCGCTCTCCTGAAGGTATGAGGTGACTGGGTATGCTGCAGGACGACGAAACCATCAAGCTCTACGCATCCGCTGATGGAGATCCGGACGATATGGATGACCTGGACTCGCCCGATGAGATCGACGAGATTGAAGAGGACGAAGTGGAAGAGTTCAGCACGCAGCCCGATACGCACGCAGAGGAAGTAGTGATCGTGGCCATGCCGCCTTCGCCCTCGGAACCTTACGAGCCAGCGGAGTCGATGTCTTTCGAGGCCACCCCTGAGCCTCCCGCACCTGCAAAGGCCGCGAAGAAGAAGGCTGCGAAGAAATCCATAAAGAAGGCGGCCGTGAAGGCCCCCGCCAAGAAGGCGGCCAAAAAGGCTGCCGTAAAGTCGCCCGCAAAGAAAGCGGCGAAAAAGGTTGTCGTAAAGAAGGCAGCCAAGAAAACGCCGGCCAAGAAGGCAGCGAAGAAAGTGGTCAAGAAAGCATTGAAGAAAACCATCGTCAAAAAAGCTGTCGCCAAGAAGGCGGCCAAGAAGGTTTCAGGTTCTGCCGCGAAGAAATCCAGTGCTCTGCGCGGTAAGAAGGCAGTCGGCAACAAGAGCACTAGCACCAAAAAATCAACTATGAGAGGTATTACCTTGGCAACGAAGAAGGCAACGAAGAAGGCAGTCAAGAAGGCAGTGAAGAAGGCTCCCGCAAAGAAGGCCGTCAAGAAGGCCGTCAAGAAGGCTGCGAAGAAGGCCGCCAAGAAGGCTGCGAAGTAACTTTCGCTCACCCGCTGTACAACAAGGCAAGCAAAAGCGCCCGGACTTCGGTCCGGGCGCTTTTGCGTTTGGGCTTCGTCGTGGAGACTACTCGCCGGCCTTGATCGCCGCCATCACCTCATCGCTGTGGTTCTGGATGTCGGAGACGTCCCAGAACTTCACCACCTTGCCCTTGGGCGAGATGAGGAAGGTCTGGCGCTTGGCGAAGTGCATATCGCCGTGGCTCATCATTGGCACACCGTACTCGTCGACAACCTTGTGCTCCGGGTCGGCGAGCATCTTGAAGTTGAATCCGTCCTTGGTGCACCAGGTCGCGTGGCTCTCCACCGTGTCGAGCGAGACGCCCAGCACGACGGCGTTCAACGCCTTGTACTTGTCCTGATCGCGCTGAAAGTTGTGCGCCTCCAGCGAGCAGCCCGAGGTCTGGTCCTTGGGATAGAAGTACAGCACCACCCACTTGCCCTTGTACTCATGCAGCGAGACGGGCTTGTTTTCCTGCGAGGGAAGCGTGAAGTCAGGCGCCTTGGCGCCGACGGCGAGGGGCTCCGCCGTGGCCAGCGCGGGACCGAGGACGAGGCCGGCCAGCATAGCTGCGGCCGCAATCTTCTTCAGAAGCATGGTGCATCTCCTTGTGTGAGCCGTATCTCGGTCGCGGCGCGGACGCCGGCCGGTTCGCGGGTGCTGACATATTACCTGTGTCGGCGAGGGGAGTTGTCAATGGAATGCTGCGGGGCTCCGTTCAGGCTGTCGGCCCTGAGTGCCCGAAGATGGCGATGCTAGCCTCGTCGGCGGCGGCAATCATCGCCGCCCGGTCGAAGGTGAGCGTCTTCCCAGCCTCGATTGCAAGGCACGTGGCGCCTGCAGACCGCATCGCCTCGATTGTTGGCAGGCCCACCACCGGAACGTCGAAACGAAGATCCTGCTTCGGTTTGGCGACCTTGACGACCGTGAGCGAGCGCGCCAGGGTGCTGGCAACCTCCTGGCCGCAGGATTCCTCGATCAGCGTACGCATCAGAGCTCCAGCACGGGCGATGGTGGCGTCGGTTCCCTCCATTGCCTCGACCGCAACGCAGGCACGAGCCGCGATGACAACCGTCTGCCCGAGGTCGAAGCCGGCGATGCCGCGCGCAACGTCAACACCGTAGGCGATATCGCCGAGTTCTTCCTGCGTAGGCATGCGCTCTGTTAGCGGCCCGGCGGGCGCCAGCATCGGCTCCAGGTACGCCGTGGAGGACTCAAGATGGATGCCCTCATCGCCCAGCACCTTCGCGACCGCGCCCAGCAACATGTCCGTGGAGCGCGTGCGCAGGCTCATCAGCAGTTTGGCCAGCCGCCAGTCCGGGCGGATCGCGGAAAAGATCTGCTTGTGCTTCACCTGCCCAGCCATGACGGCGCGTGTCACACCTTCGCGCTGGAACGTCTCGATCAGCTTCGAGAGTTCGCCCAGCGAGAGCCAGTACACGCGAATGTGATCCGGGTCGAGCCGCGCCCGCTCGTCCATCTCCGGATCGGTCTCTTCCTTGATCGCGGCAACGACGACGCGCAGCCCATGCGCCCGCGCAGCGTCGAGCAGAAGGAACGGGAACCGTCCGTTGCCGGCGATGAGGCCGAGAGAACCGGAGCTCATAGGGGTTCCCTGCATGAGCTACTTGATCACGCCCCGCTCGCTCTTCTTCACGAAGTCGATCAGGTACTGTACATGCTCGTCGCCGGCGCCGTCATCCATCATGTCGTTTAACGCTTCGAGGGCCTGCGTGGTGTTGAGCTTGCCGCCGATGATCAGGCGCATCGCGGTGGTGAGCTTGCGCAGCTGTTCGTCGGTGAAGCCCTTGCGCTGCAGGCCGACCTTATTCAGGCCATAGGCATGATTATTGCGTTCGACGGAGGTAAGCGAGTAGGGCAGCACGTCCTGCGTGATCGTCGTCCCGCCGCCTACGTACGCGTGCTTGCCGATAGTGCAGTACTGGTGGACAGGTCCCAGGGCGGGGGTCGTGACGTAGTCCTCGATGATGACGTGACCGGCGAGTGTCGTAGCATTCGCGAGAATGCATCCGTTGCCGACCTTGCAGTCGTGCCCAATGTGCACGTACGCCATGATGAGGCAGCCGGAGCCGATAAGGGTCACACCACCACCACCTACAGTCCCGCGCGAGATGGTGACGCTCTCACGGATGACGTTGTCGTCACCGAGTACGCAGCGCGTGGGCTCCTGCTTGTACTTCAGGTCCTGGGGTTCAATGCCCACGCTGGCAAATGGAAAGAAGCGGTTGCCGCGGCCGATGGTGGTATGGCCGTCGAGCACGACATGAGAGATCAGCTCGCAGTCCTCACCCAGAACTACGTGCGGTCCCACCGTGCAGAAGGGACCGATCTTCGTGCTGGCCGGAACCACGGCGCCCTCGGCCACGATTGCCGTTGGGTGGATGTTCGCGCTGGGGTGAATGTTCGCAGGCACTGTCTTACTCCGCTGCGGGATTCGCAGAAGGAACGGGGCCGGCCTTCGCCACAGGGGCCGAATCTTTCTTCGGACGCGGCACCAGCGCCGCCAGGAAGGTCGCCTCGGCGGCAAGCTTGCCTTCGACCGTCGCGACGCCGTGCATCTTGACGGCATTCGAACGCCAGTTGAGGACCGTAACCTCGAAACGCACTTGATCGCCCGGCACGATGGGGCGACGGAAACGCGCCTTCTCGATGCCGGTGAAGACCATCAACTTGTTCTCGCGCTCTTCGAGCGTGTACTCGGTGAGGAGCAGCGTGGCGCCGGCCTGGGCCATGGATTCTACGGTCATCACGGCTGGCATGATGGGGTAATCCGGAAAGTGGCCCTGGAACTGTGGCTCGTTGATCGTGACGTTCTTGGTGGCCACGATGCGCTTCTTGCGCTCGATGTCGATGACCCGGTCGATCAGCAGGAACGGATAGCGGTGCGGGATGATCGACATGATCTCGCCGACGTCGAGCGTGGTCTTGCCGACGATAATGGTCGACGCTTCGGTTGCAGGGTTCTCCGCCACAGCGGTGGTCTGGGTGTCACTCATAGCAGACTCAAGGATAGCAAGGTCTCCGCTGCGGCTGCCGTGCCCTCAGCGCATCGAGGTCAAGGGGAAAGTCTTCCGCCTGTGGCTTCGAGGCTACTTCACCTTCTTCTCCAGCGAACGATCCGGATTGAAGACGTCGTCGGAGATGGTGTCGTTGTAGCGGACCTTGGTGAAGAAGCGCTGCGAGACCATCTCCCCGTTGTGGGAGCGGGTGATGTTCATCGGCGTCATGATGCCCTGGAAGGGCTGGTAGTCGTCGTAGACCTCGGTGTCGGTGTCCCAGTCGTGGAAGCGGTCGTCGCGGAACTGGAAGGTGCGCGCCAGCGGCAGGTGGGTTCCTGTATCCAGCAGGATCTCCACCGCATCATTCGCGGTGGTGAGCACGCTTACCTTCTCGGCAAGATGGCGGTCCATCGTGGTCTGGCCCTCGTAGGTGACCAGCACTCCCGGCTGCTTCAGCCAATCCCGGACGACGGCATCGATGGAGTGTGCGCGGCGGCGCTGAAAGTCGCTGACGTCCAGCTTCGGCAGCTCCTTCTTACCCTTGTACGTGATCTCGTAGCCGTTATCGGGAGTCCAGACCTCGGCTACGTCGCGGTGGTCGGTCGGGAAGAAGACGCCGATTTTGGTGATGATGACCACGCGTTCCCCGTAGGGTTGAGCGCGGTCGTAGGTAATGAAGTGCGTGACGCCCTCATGCGGACGCCCCTGGTAGAACGAGGCCGACTGGCCCTCGAGGGTCCAGGTGGTGCGATTCAACCAGCCGTCGCCGCCCAGTGCGGCGACCATCTGATCCAGCAACTTCTTGCCCTTGCCGCCGCCAGGCTCCTCGGGACCGGAGGCCGCGCTGGGCAGAGCGGAGGCCTGCGCGTGGAGGCGCACGGGCACGGCCAACAGTGGCAGGAGGAACACGGCAAGCGCGAGACGGCGAGGGAGAGTGAAGAGATTCATACGTGGGTGGGCACCGCGGAGCGTGGACTCCCTGTCTAGATTAGACGGTGCGTGGAGCGGGGGGAATGCAGAGGGAGGGACGAAGGGAGAACACGAGGAGGAAGAGGGCGCGCGGTAACCATGAATCGCTTCGGCACGCCCGCTGTGGCCAGGCTACTGCTGCGGTTTTTGCTGATCGCCCGGGTGCGATGCTGCATTGGAGCCAGACATAGCGTTGGCCAACCACGGGGATAACGGCATAGGGTTCCGTGGCCTTGGATGGGATTTGATCCGTCCTGTCGCCGCGCCCAGCAAGAATCCGCCGAACGCAAGGATGAACGGCGTCATGATGATCGTGGCGGAGAGATCATGAGCGTGGTACTGCGTCTGCAGTCCGATGCGATCTCCAGTCAACACATGCAATGCCAGAGTCTCGCCATCGTAGGTGCGTATCGTCGCGCTTGCCCGGTCGCCCGACTTGAGACTTCGAATGTATCCATAGACATCAACGGCATGGCTGGTCCCGTCATCGCCGTGCAGGTTGAATTGGGTCTTCCATCCGCTCTTTACTTGTGTCCAGTGCAGCCGGGTCACCGTCCCGGTAAACGTTGGACACGCCGACCGGGAAGCCAGGAAATAGTTCGCCCACAGCAGAAGCAGAAAGGTCAGGAAGACATCACCGACGAAGAGCGGAACATAGAAACGCTTCGACGTCAGCCGCGTGGGCGGATGCCCGTCTTCCCACATCATGGGGGCGGCACTGCCATAGAAGACAAAGCCGAGTCCCACGAGTACGGGAAGTACACCGAGCCCCAACAGCGTCGTCTGCGTCATGCGTTCCTCAAAACGCGCGGTATCCGTCTTGCCACGCGCTTAATGAACCATAGTCCGGGATGACTCCAGCTTCCATCCCCAATCCGGGGCAAACCGGCGAGTTATCCCACAAGCACCGCGCCGCCGTTGACGTTGAAGATCTCGCCGGAACAGAACCCTGCCCACGGCGTGCAGAGAAAGACGAGCGGCCCGGCGATCTCCTCCGGCTCGGCAGGGCGGCCCAGTGGGATCGGGGCGAGCGCGCGTGGCGCGAGCGCCGGGTCGGACAGCGTGCCCGCGGACATCTCCGTCCGCACCCAGCCCGGAGCAACGCAGTTGACGAGAATGCCCTGCGGCGCCAGCTCGGACGACAGGCTCTTGGTCAGCGAGAGAAGCGCGCCCTTGCTGGCGGCATAGTCTGCGTGGAAGGCTTCGCCGCGCTGGGCCGCCGTGGAGGCGACGAAGAGGATGTGTCCACGAGTGGGCGAGGATTTCCAGCTCACCGAATCATCCGCCACCAACGGCTGGGCCAGCATCTGTGCCACGGTTGCCTGCGTGATGCCGAAGACGCTCTCCAGATTGATGCCCAGCGTGGAGCGCCACTGGGAGGCGGGCATGGAGTTGATGGACTGGTCGTGCGGAGGCCACACGCCGTGATTGACGACGACCGCGTCCAGCCGGCCGAAGACAGCGATGGCTGCGGCGACCAGCGCCTGCCCATCCTCCGCGCTGGCGAGCTCCTGCTGGATCGCGCGGCAAAGGTCCGGTCCGCCGCACTCAGCGACGAGCGCATCAGCCTGCGGTTGCGCGGCGCGGTAGCTGAAGATCACACGCGCACCAGCGGAGCGGAAGACACGGACGGCTGCCGCCCCAATGCCGCGCGAGCCTCCGGTAATGAGCACAACCTTGTTGGCGAGAGAAAGCTGCATGCTGGAAGAATCCGTTCGCGGCTGGCTGCCGCGTCTTCATTCTAGCGATGGCGGCAGCAGCGCATTTTCTGCATCGATTTGATACGACAAAGATCGAACTGACCGGGAAGCGTCCGCTCTGCTATGTTGACTCCGTCGGGCCAAACCATGCGTCTCTACCTGTAGGAGGTTCCTATGAAGATCGCCGTACTCATCTGCCGCGTCCTGCTCGGACTCATGTTTGTCGTCTTCGGCCTCAACGGTCTCCATCCCTTCATTCCGATGAAGGGTGCTCCCGCCATGCCCCAGGATGCGATGACGTGGACGGGCATCATGATGACCACCGGCTGGATGAAGGTCTTGTCCGGCGTGCAGGTTCTGGGTGGCGCGCTGGTGCTCAGCGGTTTTCTTCTGCCCCTGGGAATGGTGCTCCTGTGCGCGCAGACGTTCAACATCCTGTGCTTCCACCTGTTCCTGACGGGCGGACATGCGATCGCGCCGGGACTGGTGACGGGCGTGCTGGAGCTGGTGGTGCTCTACGGCTACCGCGACTCGTTTCGCGGGCTGTTTCAGACCAAGGCGCCGCTGTCGATCTAGCAGAGGGGCTGCAGTTTCCTGCTCAGTCCACCATCAGCTCGCCCGGAACGATGGGCCGCGTGCGGGGCAGACGTCCGTTCGCGGCCGCCACGCCTAGCAGCGCGAGCGCGATGGTGTAGATCGCAAGCTTGATCGCCGAGGCCTCGCGGGTGTTGGGCAGCGTCTTCCAGAAGATCATCAGCACGGTCTGCGCGAGAGTGACCGACCACACGCTGCCATAGAAGTAGCGGCGCTCGAAGCCTTCACCGCGTGTCGACTTCTTCACGCGTGGAAGCTGGCCTAACGCGCCGAGTAGCAGAATCGTCAGGCTTAGCGGGGCGTAGGCGTAGTTGTAAATCTGCTTCAGGTACCAGTGGCCAGTGATGACGGCGACAGCGAGACCCGCGAAGTTGAGGCTCGCGAAGGTGACGACCGCGCTCCATGCGAAGGTGTAGCAGACCCGCCGGTAGAGTGGGTTGGGCTTGTCCTCATCGAAGCGCAGGATGTAGGGCGCAGGCTCGGCTCCAGGCAGCGCGCCGCGGACCGCGGCGATTCCAGTGCCGAGCAGTACTGCCGCCAGCCACGTGGCATTCGCCTTCGAGAAGCCGTGCGCGAAGAGCGAAAAGGTCAAGGGCCCCGGCGCGAGGAAGAACACCCAGATCCAGATAGGCCAATGCAGGGTGCGGTAAATCACGGTGTTGCGGGTGCGCATCTTGCGATGGTCCGCGTACTCAAGCTGTCCGGTGTAAGGCATGGTTTGGCTCAAGTATGGCACGGCCTCGTGAACGCAACGTCGCCTTAGCAGCGCACGATATTCCCAGCCACCAGCCCGCGAGTCGCGTTGCGTGTGTCGACGAAGAGCTTTGCCTCTGCCACCAGTGCAGCCACGTCGTAGCTGGAGTGATCCGTAGCGAGCAGCACGCAATCAAAGCTCGCCACCTCGTCGAGTGGCGTGGACGTCATCTCGAGCTCATAGTGGCGGCCAGTACCTACACTCGGGAAGAAGGGATCGTTGTAAGCGATCTCCGCTCCGGCCTCCCGCAGCAGTTCCAGGATGCGCAGCGAGGGCGACTCGCGCAGATCGTCGACGTCGCGCTTGTACGCCACGCCGAGCACCAGCACCTTCGATCCCTTCATTGCGACTCCACGCGCTGCCAGAGCTTCCCGCGTCGTGTCCACCACATAGCCGGGCATCGACTCGTTAACTTCGCCGGCGAGCTCGATAAAGCGCGCAGAGAAGCCCACCTGCTCACCCTTCCAGTTCAGGTAGAAGGGGTCCACCGGGATGCAATGTCCGCCCACGCCGGGGCCGGGATAGAAGGCCTGGAAGCCGAAGGGCTTGGTCGAGGCCGCCGCGATGACCTCCCACAGGTCGATGTTGAGCCGGGCGCATAGGAGCTTGAGTTCATTCACCAGCGCAATGTTTACCGCACGGTAGATGTTCTCCAGCAGCTTGGTCATCTCTGCCGCGGCGGGCGAGGACATGGGCACGGTGCTCGCGAAGACCTGGCCGTAGAGAGCGCATGCCGCTGCCGTGGCACAGGCATCGACACCGCCGACCACCTTCGGGATGGTGCGCCGTGGCACCGTCGTATTTCCTGGATCCTCACGCTCGGGCGAAAAAGCCACCATCACGCCGTCGAGCGGCTGGGTGGTTCCGGCAGCCGCGTGGTCCGCAGGGCTGCCGGCGCGCAGCACGCGGTGTCCGGCGCGTTCAATCGTCGCAACGATGATCTCCTCGGTCGTGCCCGGCCAGGTGGTGCTCTCGAGCACCACCAGCTGACCTGCGCGGAGATGCGGCGCCAGAGCCTCGATGGTGACGATCACGTAGCTCATGTCGGGCGTGTGGTCGGCGTGCATAGGTGTGGGCACGCATAGCAACATCGCATCGAGATCGGCAGCCTCAGCGAAGGCCGAGGTAGCCCGGAACCCAGAGGCCTGCGCCGCACGAATGTGCTCAGCCTCGATGCGGTGGATGTAGCTCTCGCCGCCATTGAGCGCGTCCACTTTAGCCTGGTCGATGTCGAACCCGGTAACGCGGAAGCCGTCCTCGGCGAAGAGCAGCGAGAGCGGCAGGCCCACATAGCCCAGCCCCACCACACCCACCCGGGCCGTACGGCCATGGATGCGGTCGAGGAGCTCGCCGAGAGTGGCAGCGGCGGTAGAGGCGGGGGCAGTCAGGGGCATCGGCAGTTCCTTGCGGTGGACTCGTTACGAGTATCAGATGCTCGTTGTGGGGCCATCCGATTCAGCCGTGCCACTCTCTTTGGATCGCTTCTCCTATCCTCAGTATTGTCGCTGCTTATCGCCCCGCATGCTCCCGATACCACGCCGCAGTCTGAGCAATGCCCTCTTCGAAGCTGACGCGTGGCTGGTAGCCAAGCGCCTCACGTGCAGCGGTAATATCCGCCAGGGATCTGCGAACATCGCCCGTGCGCTCCGCGGCGTACTGTGGAGGGTGCGGAAAGCCAAGCGCCTTCGCCAGCGCGGCATACAGATCGTTGAGTGTGTGCGCCTCGCCACAGGCGATGTTGAAGACCCGGCCCGCGCAGCGCTCGGCTGGAGCCCCGGCGGCCAGCAGATTCGATTCGACCGCATTGGCGATGTACGTAAAGTCCCGGGCATGGCCGCCGTCGCCGAAGATCGTCGGCGTGCGCCCGGCCAGCATCGCCGCCGCGAAGCGAGGGATCACGCCGGAGTACTGCGAGTTCGGATCCTGCCGCGGCCCGAAGATGTTGAAGTAGCGCAAGCATACAGTCTCGAGCCGGTACACGCGCCAGTACGACTGCATGTAAAGCTCTCCCGCGAGTTTTTGAACGGCATACGGTGCGATGGGCTCCGGGCGCATGGTCTCCACACGCGGGAAGGTCGGCTGATTGCCATAAGCCGACGAGGATGCGGCATAGACGATGCGTTTCACCCCGGCGGCGCGGGCGGCCTCCAGCAAGGCAAACGTGCCATCGAGGTTGGAGATGTGGCTAGGCCCAGGGTTTGCGATGGAACGAGGCACACTGGGCAGTGCTGCCTGATGCAGGATGACCTCGACGCCCTCGCAGGCACGGGCCAACGCCGCGCGATCATTCAGGTCGCCCTCGATCAGCTCAATCTCGCCCTCGAGGCCCGCAAGGTTAGCACGGTGGCCGGTAGAGAAATTATCCAGAGCGCGGACGACATGACCGCGCTGCACAAGCGTGTGGGCCAGATGCGAGCCGATAAATCCGGCGGCTCCGGTGATGAGGAATCTCTTCATGTGTCCTTTGCGTTCCCAGGCCCAGCTCACTGGACGAGCAATACCTGGGGTGCCGTCTCCGCCTATGCGCCCGGATATCCCGTGGGGCTGGGTGGCAGGGGGTTGCTGGCAGGCACGGCAGGCTGGCCGTTCGCGCTCGTGCTGCGCAAGCCGGCGAGAATCTGGGTCTGGAAGTCGGCTGCAGCGCCTGGGTTGCTGGGCAGGAACAACGTGTTTGTGCCGCCGCGGGTGCCCACGTCACGGAGCGTATCGAAGTACTGGGTGAGCAGCACCAGCGCCATCACATCCTCCGCGCTGGCACCGGGCACACCCTGGCGAAAGTGCTCCACCGACTCCGTGAGGCCATCGATGATCGCCTGGCGCTCGGCGGCAATGCCCTTGCCCTGCAGCGCCTTCGACTCCGCTTCCGCCTCCGCCTGCTTCACCTTCAGGATCTTCTCAGCTTCACCGCGCGCCTGGGCCGCTACCTGGGCACGCTGCGCGGCATTGATGTCGTTCATCGAGGCCTTCACCTTGGCATCGGGGATGATATCGGTGACCAGCGCGGTGAGGATGTTGAAGCCAAAGTCGCGCATCGTCACGTCCAGCTCGGTCTTCACGTTCACGCTGATGCCCGACTGCTGCTCGAAGGTCTCGTCGAGGGAAAGCTTGGGAACGTGCCCAAGAATCGAGTTGAAGACGAAGCTCTCAATCTGCTTCTGTGGCGAGCTAAGTTTGTAGAACGCATCGCCAATGCGGTCATCCAGCACCTGGTATTGGACGCTCACGGGGATCTGCACAAAGACGTTGTCGCGCGTCTTGGTTTCCACCTGGAACTGCGCTTGCTTCACCATCAGGTCCACGAAGTACACTCGCTCCGCAAAGGGGATGAGGAAGTGCGCGCCCGGCCGTGTGATGCGGTCGAACTTGCCAAAGCGCTCCACGATGCCCGCCGTCGCCGTGCGCACCGTGTAGAAGGTCTTCGCGAAGAGCACAAGGACGAGCAGTGCAAGTGCGATGAACAGGAAGATCGCGAGCGGGGCTAGTTCTGGCATGGGGAAAGCATAGCTGAGATACAGCAGATTAGCTGAATAGCGGAACAGCAGAGTAGCTAAAGCCAGTTCTCCGACGGAACACGGTGCTGAGCGGAGAAGGATCAGCGAGGTCGAGTCGGCTAGGATTCCATCCCCGCTGTTCTGCTATTTCGCTATTTCGCTATTCCGCTGTTCTGCTGCTTCTCCCAGTACCCCGCCCGGGCCTGCACCACCAGCCTCGGATCGTTCGCCTTCAGTTCAATGCGGTGGTATTTTCCTGGCTTGGACTCCGGCGGGGTAAAGGCCAGGCGGTACTCGGAGCGGAGTTCCTGCGCGACGGCGCCGAAGACCGAGCTGATGGAAACACCTCGCTGCACCAGGAACTCGCGTCCGCCGGTCTTCGCGGAGATACGGCGCATGACGCCGATGCCATCGCGCTGGCCGGGCACATGCGGATAGTCGGGCGTCTCGCGCGTGTACAGGATGGAATAGATCGCGGTGTTGGCCTCCTGCGCCGTGCGGATCGCCTCCTCCACGTTGGCGCGCGAGCCTACGTCCTCGCCATCGGTAAGGACCAGGAGGGCGCGACGGCCGGTATTGGCGTTGGTTGGATCCTGCTCCAACACCTCGCGGCAGACATGGATCATCGCGTCGTAAAGATGCGTCGCGTTCGCCCCGGCAGAAAGCTGGTTGGTGCGATACCCCAGCAGACGCAGGCCGTTGTTCAGCGCAGGCAGCGAGTGCGTGAACGGCTGCAATAGAAAGGCCGAAGTATCGAAGGCCACAAGGAAAGCGCGGTCGTTCTCGTGCGTCAGCGTGTCGCGCAGGAAGATCGATCCAGCAAGCGCTTCATCGTCGAAGTATTGGTGCTGACTCGCGGAAGTATCAAACAGCAGCCCGACGGTTAGCGGGAGGTCCTGATCGCGGCTGAAGTACCGCACCGGTTGCACGTGGCCGTCGACCTTGAGCGTCAGGTCAGGCTGGGCAAGGTCGAGGACCAGATTCCCTGCCTTGTCGCGCACCAGGGCGTCCACTGCAACGATGCGCGAGGTCACGGTGATCGTTGTTGTCTGAGTAGGCTCCTGCGGCGTCGATGGCTGCTGGGCGCGCAGTGGATGCAGGAGGATCGGCAGTGACGCGAAGGCAGCACGGATGCGCATGGAAGGACCCCGTCCCTGGCCTAGCACTATAGCGCGAAGCTGTTGCGTGTGGGGGACTATGCCGTGCGCCGCTGAGTGCTCATTCCCTTGGCCCGCATCTCCAGAAAGCACTGGATGAGCGAGACCGCGGCCGGGGTCACACCGGGCAGTCGGCTGGCCTGGCCCAGCGTCATGGGACGCACGCGGCTGAGCTTTTCCTGCATCTCGCGTGAGAGGCCGCTGACGATGGTGTAGTCGAAGTCGGCGGGGATGGCGCGAGCCTCATCGGCCAGCAGGCGCGCGATGCTGCGCTGCTGCTGCGCCAGGTAGCCGGCAAACTTGATCGTCGTCTCCACTGTCTTCAACTCGTTGCGGACCCAGGCAGGAAGCGTTCGCGTCCGGGTGAAGTCTACAGCCTTCAACGCTCGCGACCACGGAGCCAGCTCAGCCACCGCGTCGACGCGCGCGAGGAGGGCCATCAGCAGCAGCTCGATGGAGACAGCGGGACGCTTGAGCACCTGCGCGAAGAGTTCCCCGCGAGCAAAGGCTTGCGGTGCATCGATCTCGGAGCTGCTGTCGGCGGCTGCCTGCAGTATCTCCAAGTCACCCTCGTTGAGGCGCGCCGTCTCGAGGATCTTCTTCATCGTCTCGAAGCGCTGCTGCTTGGCCTCGAACGCCGCCCAGGCCACGTCGTCGATCAGTCCGAGCTCGCGGCCATGCGCCGTCAGTCGCTGGTCCGCATTGTCGATCCGCAGATGCAGCCGGAACTCCGCTCGCGAGGTGAACATGCGATACGGCTCATCGGTGCCCTTGGAGATGAGGTCGTCGATGAGGATGCCGGTGTAGGCCTCGGTGCGGTTAAGCGTGAAGGCGGGCAACGAGTCAGCGCCAAGGTTGTCGCTAACCTGCTTCGCCCAGCGGGCGAACAGTGCTGCATTGATGCCCGCCATCAGTCCCTGGCAGGCCGCCTCTTCATAGCCGCTGGTCCCATTGATCTGCCCCGCGAGATAGAGCCCGGTGAACTTCTTCACGCGCAGCGTACGGTCCAGCTCAGTGGGATCGATGGCGTCGTACTCGATGGCGTAGCCGGGGCGCAGCATCTCGGCGTTTTCGAGGCCAGGGATGGAGCGCACCATCGCCGACTGCACCTCCATCGGCAGCGAGGTGCTCATGCCGTTGATGTAGACCTCATGCGTGTTCAGTCCCTCGGGCTCCAGGAAGAATTGGTGCGAGGCCTTGTCCGGGAAGCGCACGATCTTGTCTTCGATCGACGGGCAGTAGCGCGGGCCGATGCCTTCGATCTGCCCGGTGTACATGGGCGAACGGTGCACGTTCTCGCGGATCAGCCGCAGCGTCTCGGGCGTGGTGTGCGCTATGTGGCAGGAGATCTGGCGCAGCGGTGGCGTCCACGTGGCGTCGCCATCGTTTGGCGCGCTGCGGAAACTGAACGGCGTCGGATCTATGTCGCCGGGCTGCTCTTCGAACTTGTCCCAGTCGATCGTGCGGCCGTCGAGGCGCGGAGGTGTTCCCGTCTTCAGCCGCGTCTCGCGCAGGCCGAGCCGCTTCAGGCTCTCGCCGAGCAGCACGCTCGCAGGCTCACCGGAGCGGCCCGCGGTGTACTGCTGCTCGCCGCAGTGGATGAGGCCGTTGAGGAAGGTGCCGGTGGTGACGACGACAGCCTTCGCGGAAATGGTGCGCCCGTCGCGCAGTGCGACGCCGGTGACATGCGAGCAGGTCGGCGAGTCGGCCGACGCCGTCGCATCGCTAGCTTGCCGACCTGCTGCCTCGCCGACCTGCTCTACAACAAGATCAACGACCTCCGCCTGTTTGATGAACAGATTCGGGATGCTCTCCAGCTTTTCGCGCATCTTCACGCGGTACAGCGCTTTGTCGCACTGCGCGCGGGGCGACCACACCGCCGGGCCACGCGAGGTGTTGAGCAAGCGAAACTGGATGCCGCAGGCGTCGGCAACTTCGCCCATGATCCCGCCGAGCGCGTCTACCTCCCGGACCAGGTGGCCCTTGGCAACGCCGCCGATGGCAGGGTTGCAGCTCATCTGCGCAATCAGATCGAGGTTCAGCGTGAACAGCGCCGTGCGCAGGCCCATGCGTGCCGCGGCGACCGCAGCCTCGCAACCAGCGTGTCCTGCTCCGACCACCAGCACATCGAACTGTTCGGAAAAACTCACCCTTCCAGTGTATGAGAGCGCAGGGCTCAGTCGCAGCGAGTGCGGGAAGTTTGCCAAGGTGCAGTTGCCCTACGCGTGCCCTACGCGCCGAACTGGCGCAGGTGATGATCAAGGTGCTTATGCACCAGCGCGGACCACTGCGCCGGAGTGAGCGAGCCGAAGAACGGGTGGGGATGGGTGCTACAGCCTCCAGGTCCGGCCGCGACAAAGCCATCCAACTCTGTAACCAGCCGCTGACGCTCCGATTCGAACTCGCAGCTTTCGGTCACCAGGAGTGCCGGTACGGTCGGAGAGTTGCGTCGCATCGGCTCTCCCTCCTTCAGCGCCATGGGCTTGATGATCGGGCCCAGGATCCGCCCGATGAAGACGCGTGGAACGTTCAGCTCCCCAGTCGCCATCTGCACGCCACGCGTGCAGTGCGTGAGCATCTGCGCGGAGGACATCTTGCCCCATTGGCGCGGGCTCTCCGGCGTCAGCGCCAGGATGCGGCGGCGCATCTCTTGGAGAGTTTCCGTGTCGAAGAGGTCTTCCGCAGCTTTCATGGCGCAGCCAGTGTAGGCAGCCCGGGCGGGTGCGGCAAGGGGGAGGAGCGTGATTTCATGCTCGATGCGACGCTCCGCGCGGAAGCCGATAGCATGAAATCCATGATCAAGCTGAGCGATGTCGAGGCCCGCGTTGCGGGCGTGCTGATGGAGAAGGAGACCACCACCCCCGAGTACTACCCACTGAGCACCAACGCGACGCTGAATGCGTGCAACCAGAAGTCCAGCCGCGAGCCGGTGCTGAACCTCAGCGAGCCTGACGTGCGCGGCGCGCTGTTTGAGCTGGAGCAGCTCGGCCTGGTGCGCACGCTCGGCGACGCGCGCGTGGCCAAGTTCGAGCACCGCATGCGAGAAGGCCTCGGAGGAGCTCCGCTCCGGCGCGATGAGGTGGCTGTGATCTGCCTCCTGCTCTTGCGCGGACCGCAGACGCCGGCAGAGCTTCGCGCCCGCGCGGAGCGCCTGTACAGCTTCGACGATAACTCCGCCGTGCAGACCACGCTGGAGCGCCTCGCCGGTCGCGAGGACCCGCTGGTCGCGCTGCTGCCGCGTCAGCCTGGGGCTCGCGAGGCCCGCTGGGCGCACCTGCTCTCCGGGCCGGTGGACGCCGCGCTGATGGCGGTTCCTGCAGCGTCGGCGGTGCACAGCGCGCCTGTTGCTCTGCGCGTCGATACGGCTGCGCAGGAGCGCATCGCGCGGCTCGAGGCGCGTATCGAGACCCTGGAGGCCCGCCTGACGGCACTCGAGGCACAGCTGGGAATCAACGAAGGTTGATCGCGCAGAGATGTTTCGCACGCTTCTCCGCGGGAACGGCTGGGACGCTTCGCGCGTATCTCCCGGCACGGAAATTCCCTCTCGACCGTCTATGATTCAGTTCCAGAGTTCACCTGAACGACACAAGCGGGCGCCTCGGTGCGTCCAGGGAGTCACTTCGATGATGCGTATTACGAGGACAGTGCTCGCCGTAGCGATGGCCGCGGCAATCTCCGCGCAGGCGTTTGCCGCCGCTCCGGAGCATGGCAAGCTCAAGCTGCCGGAGATCAAGTACGAGACCTACACGCTGCCTAACGGGCTCAAGGTCATCACGCATGAGGATCACCGTCTCCCACTCGTCGCCGTCGACCTCTGGTATCACGTCGGCCCGCTGAACGAGCGGCCAGGCCGCACAGGCTTCGCTCACCTCTTCGAACACATGATGTTCGAGGGCTCGGAGCACGTCGGCGAGAAGGCCCACATCAAGTTTGTGCAGGGCGCGGGCGCTACCGACGTGAATGGCACGACGGACTTCGACCGCACCAACTACTTCGAGACCATGCCCTCCAACCAGTTGGAGCTGGCGTTGTGGCTGGAGAGCGACCGCATGGGCTTCCTCATGGAGGGCCTCGATCGCGTCAAGCTCACCAACCAGCGTGACGTGGTGCGCAATGAGCGTCGTCAGGGCGAGGGACGCCCTTATGACGTGGCCGACGAAGAGATGTACCACCAGCTCTTCCCCAAAGGCCACCCCTACTACGGATCGGTGATCGGCAGCCACCAGGACATCGAGTCCGCGCGTGTGGCCGATGTTCGCGACTTCCACCAGCAGTTCTACACGCCCAACAACGCGTCCATCGCCATAGCCGGCGACTTCGATCCGAAGCAGTTGAAGGCGCTGCTGGAAAAGTACTTCGGCCCCATCCCGCAAGGCCCGGCCGTGGAGCCGGTGAACGTGCAGACCCCGCCGATCACGTCGCAGAAGCGTGTCACCGTCACCGACACGGTGAAGCTTCCGCGCCTGAGCGTGTCCTGGCTGACGCCCGCGGCCTTCACCCCGGATTCCTATTCCACCTCGGCTGCGATCTACGCGCTGAGCGGAGCGAAGACCAGCCGCCTTGATGAGGAACTGGTGATCAAGACGCAGGTGGCGCAGAGCGTAACCTGCGGCTCGGAGCCCCTGAAGCTCACCGGCGTCACCAGCTGCGACATCGTCGCCAAGCCTGGCGTGAAGCTCGAGGATCTCGAGGCCACCTTCTGGACCGTCCTGAAGAAGCTGCAGGACGAAGGGCCGACCCCGGAGGAGCTCGAGTCAGCCAAGGCCGGCGACCTGTCGCGAAAGATCACTGGCCTGCAACGGCTGGGCGGCTTCGGTGGCGTGGCCGACACGCTGGATCGCTACAACCAGTACATCGGCGACCCCGGCTATCTGCCCAAAGATGTTGCCGCGGAAGAAGCTGTGACCGCAGCCAGCACCAAGGCCGCGGCCAACCAGTACCTCACCAAGGATGCGGCGGTGGTGATCTACTGTGTGCCCGGCAAGAAGATCCTCGACGACGTGCCGCGCTCGCCCGACAACACGGACGCGGACGTCAAGATCACTAACCCCTACACCCCGGCCTTCGAGGAGACGGAGAACTGGCGCAAGACCATTCCCAAGCCGGGGCCGGCGCCCACGGTGCACCTGCCCGTGCCGCAGACCTTCGCGCTCGCGAATGGAATGAAGGTGCTGGTCGTCGAGGAGCACGCTCTGCCAATTCTTTCGGCAGCGGTCGTCTCCCGTGCTGGCAGCGAGAACAACCCAGCCGACAAGGCCGGTCTCGCTGGTCTCACCGCGCAGCTGATGGGTGAGGCGACGGACTCACGCTCGGTCGAGCAGCTCTCCAGCGCTGAGGAACTGATCGGCACGCGTATCGGCGTGGGCGCGACGATGGACGGCGCCACCGCCTCCATGACCGTGCTGGCCAACAACACCGCCGTTGGCATGGGCCTCCTTTCGGATGTCGTCGAGCACCCCGCCTTCAACGCGTCGGACATGGAGCGCCTCCGCAAGCAGCGATTGGTGGGCATCCAGCAGGAGACCGACTCTGTCGCAGCAATGGCGCAGCGCGTCGGGCCGTTGCTGGTCTATGGCGATACGCCTTACGGCCGCTCGCCGAATGGAACGATGGAAAGCATCGGCAAGCTCATGCGCGATGACGTCTCGGCCTTCTACAAGGGCCACTACGGTCCTTCGGACTCAGCCCTGGTGCTGGTCGGGGACGTGACGTTGAAGGAAGCCCACACCATCGCCGACCAGTACTTCGGCAAATGGACAGGCGCGGCCGTAGCCGCGGCTTCGCTGCCAACGCCTCCCACGCCCGGCCCCACGCATGTCGTCATCATCGATAAGCCCGGCGCTCCGCAGACCGCGCTCTTCACCTTCGGTGTTGGCATTCCCGCCACCTCGCCGGACCTGCCCGCCGTGCAGGTGATGAATTACACCCTCGGCGGAGCCTTCGCCAGCCGCATCAACATGAACCTGCGCGAGGAGCACGGCTATACCTATGGAGCTAGCTCGGCGTTCCGCGCCTATCGCGGCGCCGGCCCGTTCCTCACCGGCGGCCTGGTGCGCACCAACGTCACGGGAGACTCCGCTACGCAGCTAATGTACGAGATCAAGCGCTTCCCGGACACGCCGCCGACCGAGGCAGAGCTGACAGAGGCGAAGAACGCCAGCGTGCAGTCGCTGCCCGGCAGCTTCGACACCACGGCATCCATCGCGGGCTCGCTCTCCAGCATCTTCCTCTTCAGCCGCCCACTGGACTACTACGCCAACCTGCCAGCGCGCTATCGCGCCGTCAGCTCGGCGGACGTCTCCCGCGTCGCGCGGGAGTACATCCATCCCGACCAGCTCCTCATCGTCGCCGCCGGCGACCGCAGCAAGATCGAACCACAGCTCAAGGACGCGAAGCTTGGAGCGGTCGAGGTGCGGGACATTAACGGCAAGAAGGTGGAGTAAGGCAGCACGACAGCGGAATAGCAGAGTAGCGAGGGCCGCCCACATCCGGGCGGCCTTTGTTTGCCGCCATGCGACACTCTCATTGCAGGACGGTACGCTCTGAAACTTTTGACTTACCCTGTCGTCTAAGCCGTTCGACATGCTACGAGCCATCCTCACTGCGCTGCTCTGCCTCACCCCGTTTGCGGCAACTGCCGAGAAGCGTCCCAGGCCTGCGCCACTTCCGCCAGTCCATGCGGGCGTGACGACGCGCGTCTTCCACCCGAAGGAAGCCCGCGACTGGCGCGGCGGCCGCCATCAGCTCGACGTGACCGTGTGGTATCCCGCGCCCGAGACCGCAGCGGAGACACCGCAGTGGATCGGGCCGCCAAACGCTCCGTTGCTGAGCAAAAGCAGCGCTGCGCCGAATGCTCCACTCATCCCTGGCCCCCGCAAGCTACCGCTCATCGTGCTCTCGCATGGCACCGGCGGCTCCGCGGACCAGATGGCGTGGCTGGGCACGGCGCTCGCGCGTGCAGGATTCATCGCCGCCGCCGTGAACCATCCTGGCAATAACGGCAGCGAGCCTTATACCGCGCAGGGTTTCGTCCTGTGGTGGGAACGCGCTGCGGACCTTAGCGACGTCATCACCGGCATGCTTGCGGATGAAGAGCTTGGCCCGCGCATCGATCGCGACCGCATCGGCGCTGCAGGCTTTTCCATCGGCGGCTACACCGTGATGGAGCTCGCGGGCGCGCAGACCGACATGAGCGTGCTCTACGACGAGTGCCGCGAGCACACCGACCTCGCCTGGTGCCATGTGCCCGAGATGAAGGCCTTCGGGCCGCCGCCCCAGATGCTGGAGACCACTCGGAAGACCAGCAGCGTCTCGCTGGCGCGCAGTGGTGAGAGCTTTGCGGACGACCGCATCCACGCAGTCTTTGCGATCTCACCAGCTATCGAAGAGGTGCTCACGCCCGATAGCCTCAAGGCCATCCGCATGCCCATCGAGGTCGTCGTCGGCAATGCCGATCCCATCGCGCCCGCGAAATTCAACGGAGATTACCTGCGTTCGCGCGTGCGCGGCCTGCGCGAGGTCATTCTGCCCGGCGGCGTCGCGCACTACACCTTCCTCGATAGCTGCACCGAGCTCGGCAAGGAGAAGCTCGGTGTCTACTGCGCCGATGAACCTGGAGTCGATCGCGACAAGGTCCATGCGCAGGTAGCTGGCATGGCGGTGGAGTTCTTCGGGAAAGAGCTGCAGGTCTGGTAGCGCTGCTCCCGCCTACTCGACCCGCAATATCAGGCACTTCAAGTAGCGCGTCTCCGGCAGCGTGAGCACCTCAGGATGGTCCGGCGCAGCGGCCCGTGTCTCCAGTAGTTGCACGCGGCGGCCTGCGTCTCCGGCAGCGTCGGCGATGACCTCGGTGAACTCCGCCAGCGACACATGGTGCGAGCACGAGCATGTGATCAGCGTGCCTCCCCGCGCGAGCAGGCGAATCGCACGCAGGTTCAGCTCCTTGTAGCCACGCAGCGCACCCTCCGCTGCACGCTTGGTCTTCGCGAACGAGGGAGGATCGAGCACGATCGCATCGAAGGGTTCGCGCGCATCGAGCGGAAGCTTCGTCGTCTCGTCCGGATTACGGTGCGCATCGTCCAGCGCGCGCATCAAGTCGAAGGCATCCGCCTCGATCCAGTCGACCTTCCCGCTCGACAACGCATCGGCATTGAGCTGGAAGTTTTTCTCCGCCGCTTCCAGCGCCGAACGCGACTGATCCACCCCGGTGACGCGCTCGCACACCTGCGCCAGATGCAGCGCAAAGCCGCCATGGTAGGTGCAGATATCCAGCGCTCGCTTATGCAGTCCCGAGGCGCGAACATGCGCCGCGGCGGCGGCATAGTTGAGCCGCTGATCCAGAAACGCGCCCGTCTTCTGTCCCGCGCCCACGTCATAGGCGAAGCGCAGGTCATTGAGCGAAAAGATAGTCGTACCTTCGGGCTCGGGTTGATTGCTGAAGAGCGCATCCGTTGCGGGAGCGCTGAGCTGTTCGATCTCGCGGATACGAGAGTCAGGCCGTTCCCAGATGGTGAGCGGCTCCCCGTTGGGAGTCAGCTCGGCTCGCAGCGTGTCCACAACCGCCTGACGCAGGTCCTGCTGCGCGGTGCCTTGGGTCAGCAACTGAAGCACAACCATCGCGCCATAGCGGTCGACGATAATGCCTGGCAAACCGTCCGCCTCACTGAAGATCAAGCGCTGCGCGGTATTGTGCTCATCCAGCGGAGCAACGATGTGCCGCCGCTGCAGGGCCGCTGCCACACGCTTCCGCACCTCGGCGAGATACTCCTCGCGCGTGACTCCGGCGCTGCTTGAGATCAGTCGTGCCGCAATCAACGATGCGCTGGAATAGAGAGCCGTGCCGAACGGACGTTGACGGCTATCCACAAGCGTGACGAGAACCCCGGGCGCAAATTCCACCGCGGGGTCCTCAAGCTCATTGCGATAGACCCAGAGATGACCGTTACGAAGACGGTCGGCGGCGCGGCGGCTGATGCGAAGAAGGGGAGAATCAGACATTCTCGTTCAAGTGTAGAACCCCAGCATTCGCACCGCCGCGCGATTGCCTAGCGATTGAGGTCGTGGAGGGTCTTGCCTGCGGCCTGCGCCAGCTCACCCGCGGCGTCCTGCACAGCACCGCCGATGTGGTCGACGGCACCTTCATCCTGCAGGTTCTGGTTGCCGGTCGCGCGTCCGATACCCTGCTTAATGCTGCCGACCACGCTGTTCCCCTTGCCGCCAATGCGCTGCTTGGAACCCCACGCGGACGTGCGCCGTGCTGCACCCTCAACGTCATCGGAACCTGTCGCATGCTGCGGAGCCGGCATGTTCTTCAGCACATAAGCCGCCACTGCAATACCCGCCGCTGCTGCCACCCAGGAAATCATCTTTGTCATCGCGTCGTCCTCCTGCACAGTTGAGATGCCATCCGCCGCCGCCGCGTCTGCTCCCAATCGCGCGGCTCCATACAATGAAGACGATGCAGACGCAAACGGACGTGGTGGTGATCGGCGGAGGCGCCGCCGGACTGATGGCGGCGCTTGAGGCGGGTCGCCGTGGTCGCCACGTCCTGGTGCTGGAGCATGGCGACCAGGTCGGCCGCAAGATCCTCATCTCCGGCGGCGGCCGCTGCAACTTCACCAACCTCGGCGCACGCGCGGAGAACTATCTCAGCGCAAACCCGCACTTCGCGAAGTCCGCCATGGCCCGCTACCAGCCGAGCGACTTCATCGCACTGGTGCGGAAGCATGGGATCGCGTTCCACGAAAAGACCCTAGGCCAGCTCTTCTGCGATGGCTCCGCGCGGCAGATCGTGACCATGCTGGAGCGCGAGTGCGGCGAGGCTGGCGTGCAGATACGTTGCGGCGTCACTGTCCGCGAGGTGCGTCCCCTCGTCGCTTCCCCGCTGCGCTTCGAGCTCCTCACCAGCGCCGGCGACTTCGCGTGCGAATCGCTCATCATCGCGAGCGGCGGCCTGTCGATTCCGAAGATGGGAGCAACAGGCTTTGGCTATGACGTGGCGCGGCGGTTCGGGCATAGCATCATCACACCGCGCCCCGCGCTTGTGCCTCTGGTCTTTGGCGAAGAGGATCGCGCGCGGTGGTGCGACCTCAGCGGCATCTCCGCCGAAGTGATCGCGCAGGCCGAGCATCCTCCCGAAAAGAAAACTCGCGGTGGACGCATTCCCGCCTTCCGCGAGAAGCTGCTGATCACTCATCGCGGCGTCAGCGGCCCCGCGGTACTGCAGGCCTCCAGCTATTGGCGGGAAGGTGAAGCGATGCGGTTCGATCTCGCGCCCGGCCACGAAGTGCTCAAGCCGCTCTATGCGAAGAACGCGCGCAGAGATCCCGCATCCCTCTTCGCCGCACTGCGCGCCGTGCTTCCTGCGCGCATGGCGGAGCGTTGGATCGAGAACGAGAACCCGCAGGACTGGAGCAACACCGGGCTCGCCAGGCTCGAAGCCGCGCTGCATGCCTGGACTGTGCGGCCTGCGGGAACCGAGGGCTTCGCGAAAGCCGAGGTCACCGCCGGCGGCGTCGACACACGCGAGCTCGATGCTCGCACGCTGCAGAGTCGTCGCGTCGAGGGGCTCTACTTCATCGGCGAGGTCGTCGACGTGACCGGCTGGCTGGGAGGCTATAACTTCCAGTGGGCCTGGGCCAGCGGCGTTTCGGCAGGCCGCTCGGCGTAGTCGCGCGCGCTGCTACTGCACGATCAGCGTGAGTTGGACAGCGTGCGATACGCCGGAAGCCGTCCCCGTCACGGTGAGTGTGTACGTTCCGTTTGGCGTAGGAGTCGGGTCGGGGTTGGTTGTCGTCGCGCCGGGAGGAAGTGCTCGTCCCGCACTGCATCCCATGACGCCGACGGCTGCCAGCGACAACAGGACTGCCACCATCGGCCCTGCGATGTTGCGCCTGCGCCTGCTCAACCACAACAACGGCGCGGCAATCGCGAACAGCACAGGAGCGCTACGGCGCATCCACGGCATAGCGGCTCCGGGAGTGAGAGCTGCCACGCCCGTGGTCACCGTTACGGTGAGTACCTGTGTGCCGCCCAGCGCTCCCGCCGATGGCGTCACGATGCAGTGCGAGTCCACCGGCGCTCCCGCGCAGCTGAGCGCGACGGCGCCGCTCAGAGAACTTAGCGATGAGAGCTGCAGTGAGTATGTTGCGACGGCCCCGCTGCTCACCGTTTGCGAACTCGCACCGGTTGCCGTCAGCCCGAAGTCCACGCCAGTCCCCTCGAGGGTGACCGTCCGTGTAGCTGGCGTGGCATTGGTGACCATCGTCAATGTGCCGGAATACGGTCCGGCGGCGCCAGGAGTCGATACGATCTGAATCGTGCAACTCGTACCCGCGGACAGCGTGGCTCCGCAACCATTCGCCGTCAGGGCAAAGCCCGGGCTGACGCCGACATTCGCGATGTCGAGCGGCAGGCCGCCGTTGTTCGTCAACACTAAGGCTTGCGTGGCGGAGGTCAGCCCCACACCCGTGGGCGCGAAACTCAGCGAGGTCGGCGTCAGTGAGACGCCCGGCGGAGCAACACCGGTACCGTTGAGGACCACGGTCTGGCTGCGGAAGGCATCGCTGACGGTCAGGAGTCCCGTACGTGTCCCCGTCGCTGCGGGCGTGAATGTCACTACCACGGCGCACGTGGAATGCGCCGCAAGTGACGTGCCGCAGGCGTTGACGGCCCCAAACTCGGCCGTCGAGGTGGAGGCGCTGAGGAGCGTCAGCGCCACGTCTCCGCTGTTCGTCAGCGTGACCTGTTGACCGGCGCTGGTGCTGCCAATCACCTGCATCGCAAACGTCAACGCGAGGGGCGTCAGCGTATCGGTTGCGGGAGCATTGCCCGTGCCGCTCAGCGCCGCGGTCTGCGTGCCCACGCTGCTGCCCACGCTCAGGGAGCCGCTGCGCAGGCCGCTGCCAGTGGGAGTGAAGGTAATCGCAATCGAGCAGCCAGTGCCCGGCGCGAGCTGGCCCCCACAGGTATTGTTCGCGATCGCAAAGTCGCCGCTGATGATGGGCGTCTGCAGTGTGGCAGCGACGCCCCCGATGTTTGAGAGCGTGATGACCTGCGTTGCAGCCGTCTGGTTCACGATCGTCGCAGGGAACAGGACTGCCGCCGGTGTGAGCACAAGATCGGCCGCCGCCACTCCCGTTCCACTCAGCGCGATGGACTCCGTGTGCGCACTGTCGACCAGTGTGATCGTTCCGCTACGGGTGCCTGTGGCTGACGGAGTGAAGGTGATGCTGAGGGTGCAGGAGCTATGTGCAGCAAGCGACGCTCCGCAGTTCGTCACCGCTGCGAACTCCGGGCTTGAAGGCGTAAGGCTGGTGATTGCCAGCGCGACATCGCCCGAGTTGGACAGCGTAACGCTCTGCGCCGCGCTGACCGTATTTACCTGTTGCGCGGCGAAGCTCAACGACGCCGCACTCAGCGTGTCGGTCGCGGCCAGGTAGCCCGTGCCACTGAGGCCTACCGTCTGCGTGTGGACAGCGTCCACGACGGTCATACTGCCGCTGCGTAGTCCTGAGCCCGTAGGTGTGAACGTGACATTGATCGTGCACGAACTGTGCGCCGCAAGAGACGAACCGCAGTTCCCTGTTGCCCCGAACTCCGCGCTCGAGGTCGTGATACTGGTGATGTTGAGCACCACCTGGCCGGTGTTGGTCAGCGTTATCGGCTGTGAGTTGCTGGTGCTGCCAATAGCCTGCGAACCAAAGCTCAGCGTTAATGAGGAGAGCGTGTCCGTCGCCGGATCGTATGTCCTTCCCGTCAGCGAAACCGTCTGCGTGCGGCCTGTATCGCTCACGCTGAGCGTGCCGGTCGAGGTGCCACTCGTTGCGGAACTGAAGGTCACGCTCAGAGTGCATGCACTGTGCGCGGCCAGCACCATACCGCAGCCGTTCGCAACGGTAAACGTCGGGCTTGTGGAGACGCTAGTGAGGTTCAGCGCGGAGTCGCCGGAGTTGGTCAGCGTGATGCCCTGCGCAGAGCTGGTGGCGCCCGTGGGCTGTGAGCCGAAGCTGAGCGACAACGGTGCGAGCGTGTCGGTAGCCGGTGCCAGGCCGGTGCCGCTGAGTGCGACAGTCTGCGTCGAGGGCGTCGCGCTGTTGCTGATCGTCAGCGAGCCGTTGACCCCGCCCGTGGCAGTGGGTACAAACACAATGTTCACCGCGCACGAGACGCCTGCAGCCAGCGTTCCCCCACAAGTGTTGGAACTCACAACAAACTCCACACTGGTCGTTATGCCCGAAAGAGTCAGCGGCAGGCCGCCGGTGTTGGTCAGCGTCACGACCTGCGCAGGGCTGCTGCTTCCCGTAGTCGTGGATGGAAAGGTAAGCGACGCGGGCAAGACCAGGAGCGCGGCCGGCGTTGCTCCCGTACCGGTCAGTGACACGACCTGCGGCGACGTTGGCGCATTGTCCGTGAGCGTGAAGCTGCCGCTGTACGTCCCGCTGCCCGGTGGAGAAAACGTGAGACTGTACGTGCAGGAGGCTCCCACGGCCAGCGTCGCGGCGCAGGTCGAAGAAGCAATTCCGAAGTTTGAGCTCGCGACCGCCGATGACAACGTCAACACCGAGCCTCCGTTGTTGGTCATCGTTACGATTTGCGCGGGGCTCGTTGTCCCGATGAGCACCGAACCGAAACCCATGCTCACGGGAGTCAACGTGACGCCTGGCGCCGCGACGCCTAGACCCGTAAGCGCAATGTTTTGCGTACCGTTGGCGTCGACGACATTGATGCTCCCAGTGCGATTGCCGGGAGTTGCCGGGACGAAGCTCACCGTGATCGTGCAGGAGCTATGCGCGGCCAGGGAGCTGCCACAGGTGTTCGACTGCGGGAATTCTGCGCTCGATGAGCCAATCCCGGTGATCGCGA
This sequence comes from Bryocella sp., assembly GCF_058498515.1. Lineage (NCBI taxonomy): Bacteria > Pseudomonadati > Acidobacteriota > Terriglobia > Terriglobales > Acidobacteriaceae > Bryocella > Bryocella sp. The sequence goes on along the minus strand of NZ_JBMHYI010000047.1, from coordinate 291,630 downwards.
GAGACACATCGCCGGAGTTCGTGAGTGTGACGTCGCGCGGCGAACTCGCCGTACTCACCAGCTGCGTGCCGAAGCTGATGTTGTTCGTGGAGAGGGTGTCTGTCGCGGGCAGGTAGCCGGTGCCGCTCAGCAAGACGGTCTGTGCGCGAATCGTGTCCGTGACGACGAGCGATCCAATGACCGTGCCGCTGGCTGTGGGGGTGAAGCTGATGCTCAGCGTGCAGGAACTGTGCGCTGCCAGCGAGCTGCCGCAAGGATTATTCAGCGCGAAGACCGCGGGTGAAGCTGTGATGCTCGTGATGCTCAGGGCGACGTCGCCCGTGTTGGTCAATGTCACGCTTTGCGGCGCGCTTGTCGTATTCACGGCTTGCGAGGCGAACGTGAGCGCGAGCGGCGCCATCGTGTCCGTCGCTGGAAGATAGCCGCCGCCGCTGAGCGTCACGGTCTCCGTCTGGAGAGCGTCGGCCACAATAATCGAGCCCGTACGCGTGCCGCTCACGCCTGGCGTGAAAGTAACGCTCACCGTGCATGCGCTGTGTGCCGCGATGGAGCTTCCGCAGCTGTTCGTCTGCGCGAACTCCGCGCTCGTCGAGCTAATGCTCGTGATACCCAGCGCGACGTCGCCGGAGTTTGTCAGTGTCACCGTTTGCGCAGCGCTGGTTGTGTTCAGTATCTGCGAAGGGAAAGTAAGCGACGTTGATGAGAGGGTGTCGGTCGCAGGGTTGAATGCTGTGCCGCTAAGGCTCACCGTCTGGCTACGGAGGGCGTCCGCCACTATCAACGAGGCAGTGACCGCGCCACTCACCGTGGGAGCGAACGTTACGCTGATGCTGCACGAGCTTTGCGCCGCCAGTGAGCTGCCACATGTGTCGCTCTCCACGAACTGAAGGCTCGAGGAGGTGATCAAGATATTACTCAGAGGGAGATCGCCCGAGTTCGTCAGCGTAAGACTTTGCGCCGCACTGCTGGTGCCAGTCTGCTGCGAAGCAAAAGTCAGCGAGGTGGGTGCAAGTGTGTCTGTCGGCGGGTGAACTCCCGTGCCGCTCAGGGTTACTCCAACAGTCCCGGTGCTCGCCGCTGAAGGAATGCTCAGCGTTCCCGTCGCCGCACCGAGCACCACCGGAGCGAAGACCACGCCTACCGTGCAGCTGGAGCCTGCAGCCAACGTCACTTCGTTGCAGGTGTTGGCAGTGATGGCAAAGTTGCCGCTGATCGTCAACGTGCCGAGAGTGAGCGCAGTATTTCCGCTGGACGTCACCGTCACCACTTGCGTCGCGGAGTTGATGTCCACTCCCGTAGCCGGGAACGCGAGGCTCAGCGGCGACACGGTGATGGCCGGCACCACCGGGGGTGCTGCCGTGAGGAGCGGCGTGCTCCAGATGCCGCGCCCATAAGTGCCCGCCCGTAACAGGCCCACGCGGCCATCGCCCGTGGGCAGGCTCGCTCCCGCTACCAGGGATGTCACCGGCGAATTCGGTAGGCCCGTACCCAGCGGACTCCAGCAGTTGGCTGTCGCGCAAGTGGTCACGGCCGTCGTCACGTAGACGCCTGTATCAAGCGCGACATAGACGGTGCTGGCATCGCCGGGATCGGCGGCAACAGCATTCGCGGGAGCGTCAGGAAGGTTCGCGGAGAGATTGGTCCAGTGCGCCCCAAAGTCCGTGGACTGGTAGACATGCGGCTGGCCAAATCCCATCACTGTGGCGTAAACGGTGGCTCCCGTCGCATCGTGCGGATCGACCGCCAGCGCTGAGATATCGAATCCGGCGGGATTGAAACCGGAAGAGTCATTGGTGACTGGCGACCCCTTGAGGTCGGTCCACACGCTCGAGCTGGAGGCGGTGTCCGCCCCCGTCGTCACGAACACATGTCCGCCGATCGCCGCTCCACCGTCCAGCGTTCCGCTCATGCCCGCATACATCACCTTTGAGCCGGCCCACTGTGCGCTCCCGGAGCTCGCCACCGGACCGCCTGCCGCGATAGACCTCACCAACGCACTTGAAGGTGTGCATGGTGTTGCCCTTCCGTCGAAGGCGCTTGAGAGCGCATTGCTGGCCGACCACGCGTTCCCCGACGCAGGCCCACGCCACACGCGGCAGGTCGCGGTCACCAGGTTGGTGGTTCTCCCCGGGTCCAGCAATGCCGGCGCGTCGAGTTGCGCGGCGTCGTAGCTCACTTGCGCCTCGCTTACGCTTGCCGGCGGAACGAAGTTGTTTGCCGTGCAGCTCCCTCCCACCACACAGAGGGAAAAGTTCACCTCCGCGCCGATCGCCAGCAGCCAGTTCGTCGGCGTGTTGGGATCGAGCAGCGGATAACCACCCTCGCCCGCCGAGAGCTGCGGCCACGCCGCGAGAGTGCTGGCCGCGCTGGTCGCGCCCGAGCCGTTCTGTCCCATCCCCGCGAGGAGCGTGTTGGCATCCGACGGATGCTGTGCAAGACCAACAATCTCCGCCAGCGAGCCGCCGGCGCCAATCGCCGCGTTGAGGTTGTCGAAGTGGCTCGCGTCGGTCGCGGAGCACGCGGCGCCGGTCTCCGCAACACCATCCAGCGAGCGCCACAGGCCGCTATCGTTGCCGAGGAATAGCAGCGGCGATCCCGAAGCCTGACTCAAGGCCGCCAGGGCGTGCTGCGCAGGAGCCACCTTCGCCGGCGCCGCGCATCCGTTCACCGCATTGGTGGTGTTGCGCCACGCGCAGGATCCGGAGTTGTTGGCCAGCGTACAGCGGTACAGGTCGATCGTACCGGCATAGAGCTCCGTCTCGCCCGAGCTCGCCGGGGCTGCCGCCAGCGTGAGGTTATAAGTTCCCTGTGCGATGGCCGTGTTGCCTGAACCCACCTCGAGCGCGCCGTTGTCCAGCCTTGTGGGGAAGGTCGGCGCCAGCGTACTGCAGACGCCGCTGGTCAGGCGGCAGAGGTCCTGCCACAGACCCTGATCACCCGCGCTGGCATCTACGGTAAGCGCATACAGGTCGCCCGTAAGCGGCTGCACGGCCAGCGTGCCGCGGAAGATCGGGCAGGCCGTCGACGTGGTAATCGAGGGGCAGTCGGCCGTGGTCAGTCCCGCTCCCGGCTGCGAGGCCAGCCTCGTCCACGTCACGCCATCCGCCGAGCTGTAGTAGCCGTGATAACGGACGGCGGCCACAAAGATGGCTCGCTGTGCATCCCACACCACCGAGGTCGCGGCGTTGCCCGGCTGCGATCCCGTATATGGGGTCGGTTGTTGCACCACCTGCGCACCGTCGTAGACGCTGGCCATCTGCCAGGTCAGCCCCGCGTCGGTGGAGTAATAGAGTCCCGCCGTCGCAGTGTTGGAAGCCCCGGTGAGAACCCCGTCAGCGGAAGTAGAGAACGCCGCCACGACCAGGGCCGGCGTCGCGGTCGAGAAGGCAATGCCCGCCGTCCCCAGTCCGATGAAGCTGTGGTTGCCGTTCGCTCCGTCGTGCGAGCCCTGCACCACGGTCCAGGTCTGGCCCCCATCCGTCGAGCGCAGCAGCCCTTCGCCGTACAGCGAGTCGGTCGCGTCATTGGGGTCGCCCGTGCCCGCGAGCAGCACCGGGTTGGATTGCGGTTGCACGGCCAGCGCGCCGATCGAGATCGACGGAATCACGGAGGAACCCGCATTGCCGCTGAACACCGGCAGGTCGTCCGTGAGCGGAGCCAATGTCACGGAGCTCAGCGCTCCGGCGGCGTTCACCGACTTCCAGACGCCTCCGCCGGTTGTCCCCACGTACACCGTATTGCCCGTTGCATCGTTCGGATCGAGCGCAATCGTCGTGATCCGCCCTGTGACGTTTCCATAGCTGATGGAGGCCACCGAACTGGGCCCGAGGGGCTGCCAGGGTGCGGTTAGGGTGGCACTGTCCGGCCGCGCCGTGCGGGCTGCGGCCATCGCCTGCGACTGATTCCGTGCCTGCGCGAGCGCCTGAGCCGGAGTGCGGGAGGCGTCCGTCCGCCATGCTGCCGAAGTGACCCCTCGCCCTGCCGCAAACGCCCGCGCATGACTGCGCGCCTGGGCCGAAGGGGTGTTGTCGCCACTCTGTGAAGCGGCTGGCAGGCCCGCTGTGAGCGTAAGTACCGCGAGGCCCACGACAAGTCTGCGCGCAAGAGAGATCCGGCCCGGCGTCGTGGAGGACCACGCCGAGCTGCAGGGGAAGCTCGCGATACGACTCAGCGGCAAGCAGGCATTCCCAAATCCACCGATATTGGGCCCGGTGCTCGGCTCATCTTCCGCATCTTCGGCAGGATTGCCGGATGGCGCGAGGAAGATACTCCTGGCGTCTCCAGTAGGCATGCCGAATCGGAACAGGACAACGGGCTTTCGGTTTGGCGCTGAGTGTAGCAGGAAACGGCAACGAGTTGCCCTAACTCGCAGTCACGGGCAACCCCAGCTGCAGGCAACTCGAAGAAGACGCGACTTCTTGATCGTGTACAGAGTCAACCCCTGTTGGAATCCGGCATCCGAATATTGCAGGAGCGGCCGTGCACGCCTGGGCCCCCGGAAGTATCGGCGTGCACGCCGCCCGCTCCATCCGTGCGCTCGTTGCCCCCGAGACCTCAGCTGCCCCGATTCGGTATAAGGGTTTGCATGAGCATCGCGAAGCCGGACACCCCGAAGCTGACTACCGTAAAGCTTGGATCACAAGGCGCGACCGTCTCCCGCATGGGCCTCGGCTGCATGGGCATGTCGGACTTCTACGGGATGCGTGACGACGAAGAGTCCACCCGCACCATCCAGCGCGCCCTCGACCTCGGCGTGACATTTCTCGACACCGCTGACGTCTACGGCATCGGCGACAACGAGCAGCTGATCGGCAAGGCGATCGCAGGTCGGCGCGATCAGGTCTTCCTCGCCACAAAATTTGGCCAGTGGTACACCCGCGACACGCCCCCAAAGTGGACCACCACCGGCACGCCGGAGTACGTCCGCCAAGCCTGCGACGCCTCGCTGCAGCGGCTCGGCATCGACACCATCGATCTCTACTACCAGCACCGCGTCGACCCAAACGTCCCCATCGAGGAGACCGTCGGAGCCATGGCTGAGCTGGTCGCCGCCGGCAAGGTGAAGTACCTGGGCCTCAGCGAAGCTGGGCCGGACGCGATCCGCCGCGCCCACGCCGTGCACCCCATCACCGCCCTGCAGACCGAGTACTCACTCTGGAGCCGCGACGTGGAGCAGGATGTGCTCCCGGTCTGCCGCGAGCTCGGCATCGGCTTTGTGGCGTATAGCCCGCTGGGCCGAGGCTTCCTCACCGGCACGGTGAAGAAGGAAGATCTGTTGCCCACCGATCCACGCGCCACCCGCATGCCGCGCTTCCTCGGCGAGGCCTGGGACCGCAATGAGCAGCTGGTCGAAAACGTCGGCCGCATCGCCGACCGCATGGGCGCAACGCCGGCCCAGCTCGCCCTCGCATGGGTCCTCGCCAAGGGAGACGACATTGTGCCCATCCCCGGCACCAAGAAGCGCACCTATCTCGAGCAGAACGCCGCAGCGGCGGCGTTCACGCTGACTCCCGGCGACATCGCTGAACTGGAAGCCGCCATCCCTCCCGACGCCGTCGTCGGCGACCGCTACAACGAGTACCAGATGGCGTTGATCGCCAAAGGCCGCTAGAGCAATCAGCTGTTCTGCTGCTTCCAGGGTGCTCTCAACCCGCTCCAGACCTCGCTCACCAAGACGCTGTTGCCGGGGTTGCGAGGGTCATACCGCACCTGTACCGGCTGGTCCAGTCGGAAGCCGCGGACGCGATCCGCGAGTCCGGAGACATCCTGCGCGCAGTTGTAGACCACACCCGCCAGCCTGTAGCTGTAGACCAGCACCTCGGGTTCGTCGGAGACGCTCTCTTCGCCAGCCAGCGTCCGGGCATCCAGGATAAAACCGTCGGTGATGCGGCCCTTCTCGGAGAGCTGCACGCGGCGGCGGCGCTCGATCTCCTCCGCCGAGGGCCGGCGCAGGCGGAAGAACAGCCAGACGCCGAAGCCCACCAGCACAACACCGCCGAGGATGGCTCCCACCACACGTAGGTCGATCCGCTGTAGCAGCTGCACCAGCTTGTGGAGGAAAGGCTTCACTTCAGGGTTCCCGAGGGGTCTTGAGGCCAGCATAGCGCAGCCCGGTGCGCTCGTGCGCCAAAGGCTCGTAGAAGGAGGCATATACTTTGAGGCTGTGCCGAAGAGGATCATGAAGCGACCGGAGATGACTCCCGCAACCCTGCCACGCCGTGCACGCACCCAGCTCGACCACCCGCTAGATCTGGCTGACGGTCGCCGCGTGCGCTCCACTACTGTGCTCTGCGTCCGCCGCGGAGTCGATACCGTCATCGCCGCGGACGGCCAGGTAACCCTGGGAGCCACCGTGATGAAGCGCGGCGCCAAGAAGCTGCGCCGGCTCTACAACGAGCGCATCCTCGCCGGCTTCGCCGGCTCCACCGCCGACGCCTTCGCGCTCTTCACTCGCTTCGAAGCCAAGCTGGAACAGTTCGGTGGCAACCTCGGCCGCTCCGCTGTGGAACTCGCCCGCGAGTGGCGCACCGACAAGCTCCTCCGCCAGCTCGAGGCCCTGCTCATCGTCGCCGACACCAAGCAGATGTACGTCCTCTCCGGCGATGGCGACGTCATCGAGCCCGACCCTGTGCGCAACGCCGCCGGCGAGACCGTCGGCTACATCGCCACCATCGGCTCCGGCGGAAACTACGCCCTCGCCGCCGCTACCTCGCTGCTGGAGAACACCGATCTCTCCGCCCGCGAGGTCGTCGAGAAGAGCATGAAGATCGCCGCCGAGATCTGTATCTACTCCAATGAAAACGTGACGTTTGAGGAGTTGAAGGCGGAATAAGAATGGAATAAGTTCTAAACCCGGACACGCTACCTCGTTTTTCAACGGGGATTGGCCGGAGCGGTTAGACTGAACGGAGGGTACCGACGATGGCAAGTACGGGTAATGTTCCTCTGAGTCGGCAAATTCGGTTCTTCAGCAGCCTCGAGGAGCAGGAAGAGGAAACGATCCGCTACTGGAACACTCGGACGGCAGAAGAAAAGCTACGATGCACCACGGAGCTGATCCTTCGGTCGGGACGCATGGCGACGAATCATGGAACTACTTCCGGATCAACTCGATCTCTTGTCCGCGTTCCTTGCTCATGGAGTTAAGTTCTTGATTGTGGGCGGCCACGCCGTCAACATCTATACCGAACCGCGCTACACGGGTGATGTTGACATCTTCGTGAGCGGGGACGAGACGAACGGGCTTGCGGTATACCGGGCCCTTGCTGCTTTTGGAGCGCCTCTCGAAGACGTAACGCCACAGGATTTCATCGACAAGCCCGGACAATACTTCCAGATTGGTCTTCCTCCCGCGCGTATCGACGTCATGCAGAGCATCTCGGCTGTCTCGTTCGAGCAGGCCTGGAGTAACGCAAAGACCGTTCAGATAGGCGGTCACGACGTGAAGATCATCTCCCGTGAGGACCTAATCAGAAACAAGCTCGCGTCGGGGCGTCCGAAAGACCTCGTTGACGCAGATCAACTGCGCAAGTTTGGCGCGAGGTAGTTCGAGTGGCAATTTATTTACCCGCAACCGCAGAGGACCAGGCCGTCTCCCTCGAGGAGATGACGCCTCGCGAGATCGTCGCCGAGCTCGACAAATACGTCGTCGGACAGGCCGCCGCCAAGCGCGCTGTGGCCATCGCCCTGCGCAATCGCACCCGTCGCCAGAAGCTTTCACCCGACATCGCCGACGAGGTGATGCCGAAAAACATCCTCATGATCGGCTCGACTGGTGTGGGTAAGACCGAGATCGCCAGGCGTCTTGCGAAACTCACCAACTCGCCCTTCCTCAAGGTCGAAGCCTCGAAGTTTACCGAGGTCGGCTACGTCGGCCGCGACGTCGAGTCCATCGTCCGCGACCTCGTCGAGACCGCCATCGACATGGTGCGCGAGGAGAAGCTCGACGAGATCGAGGACCGAGCCGAGCTCGCCGCCGAGGATCGCATCCTCGACCTCGTCATGGCGCAGGGCGACCGCCAGCCAGACGCTCCGCTTGAGTCTTCGATCGCTCCCAAAGAAGATCTTCAAGGATCCGAAATTGTAGGATCCACCAACGGCATCCACGCGGTGGAGACTCCGGTCAGTCCCGAATCTGACCGGGCCCGCGAGCGCGAGCGCCTGCGTCAGCAGTTCCGCGAAGGCCGCCTCGACGATCGTATGGTGGAGATTGAGACCCGCGACCGTAATCAGCCCGCCGTCGAAATCTTCTCCAACCAGCCGCCTGATGAGGTGGAATCCAGCAACATGAAGGAGATGCTCTCCAGCATGTTCGGGCAGCGCACCCGTCGCCGTCCCATGAAGCTCGGAGAGGCCTTCGACTACCTCGTGCAGGAGGAGGAAGGCCGTCTCCTGGACATGGACCAGATCACCCGCATCGCCATCGAGCGCGTCGAAGACACAGGCATCGTCTTCCTCGACGAGATCGACAAGATCGCCGGACGCGAGGGTGGCCACGGCCCCGACATCAGCCGCGAAGGCGTCCAGCGCGACATCCTGCCCATCGTCGAAGGCACCACCGTGAACACGAAGTACGGCTTCGTCACCACGGACCACATTCTCTTCATCGCCGCGGGAGCCTTCCACGTCTCCAAGCCCAGCGATCTCATCCCCGAGCTGCAGGGCCGCTTCCCCATCCGCGTGGAGCTCAAGCCGCTGACCATCGACGACTTCCTGCGCATCCTCACTGAGCCGCGCGCCTCGTTGGTAAAGCAGGCCCGCGCCCTGCTCGAGACGGAAGGCCTCACGCTGGAGTTCACTGAGGAAGCGCTCGCCGAGATGGCCCGCTTCGCCTTCGCGGTGAATGAGCAGACCGAGAACATCGGCGCCCGCCGTCTGCACACCATCCTCGAGAAGGTGCTGGACGAGGTGAGTTTTTCCGCTCCGGACATGGTCCGCGCCGCGCAACAGGGGACCAACCCCAACATCGAAGGCGTCCCCGTGCTGGTCGACCGCATTGTGCCGCGTGACAACGGCGAGAGCACAACCGAGCGAGTCCTCACCATCGACCGCGCCTATGTCGCCACGCAAGTGGAGAGCATAGTCAAGAACGAAGACCTGAGCCGCTACATCCTGTAGCGATCCGGCGGTCCGTCTTCCTGACAGCTAGAATTCCATGAAATTCGAGTCGTCGTTCTCAACGTGATGCGCGGCATGGACGGGCTGCTGTGCTCGCGGCGCAGAGAATGTGCGCGGGGCGCTGGGCGGAATGTGTGTGACGCTGGGTCTCGGGGAGGTCTGTCGGCTGGTGGAGGCTGACCGGCGGTTGCCAGTCGGCCCGGCGGAGATTCCTACCATGAGGCTGAGCGTCGAGGCGGTGTGGCGCAGGGATTCGGATTGAGCGTTGAGTTGTTCTGCCGCGGCGGCGCTTTCTTCGGCATTGGCAGCGCTCTTCTGGGTGCCTTGCTCCATCTTGGCGATCGCTCGGCCAATCTGATCGATTCCTCGGCCCTGCTCCTGGCTGCTCTCCCCAATCTGTTCGACGAGGACCTTCATCTCCGCAAACACCTGGTCGACCTTTTCGCCGGACTGAACGAGAACCCCGATCTTGGACCTGCCTGCATTCGAGTTGTTGAGCGAGAGCTCGACGAGACCGGAGGTTTCCTGTGAAGCTTCGGCGCATCGCTGAGCGAGGTTACGGACCTCTTCGGCGACAACGGCAAAGCCCATTCCGGCTTCTCCCGCGCGGGCTGCTTCAACCGCAGCATTCAGCGCGAGAATGTTGGTCTGGAAGGCGATCTTATCGATGACGGTGAGGGTCTTCGAAATCTTGTTGCTCGAATCCGCGATTGCGTCCATCGCGAGAACGCACTCGGCAATGGCCCGGTTGGAAGCGACGGTCGTTTCGACAGCCTGGAGGGCGAGCGCGGTGACGCTGCTCGCGCTCTGTGCGTTGCGCTGGGCCATGGAGTTGATCTCCGCGGCAGAGGCGGAGGTCTCTTCAATCATCGCGGCCTGCTCGGAAGCCTCGCGGGCCAGCGACTGGCTCGAGGAGGCGACCTCCGTGGCAGCGGTGGTGGTCTGGTTGGCGCCTTCGTTGAGCTCGATGACGCTTTGTCTCAGCTGAGCGTCGAGGCCGCGAATGACGAAAATGAGCACGCCGCCGATGACCAGACCCACGACCAGCAAAATACTCATCAGCCAGCGGGAGAAACTGACTTCGGACTGAGCGGCTTCGCTGGCAGTGGCCATCTTGTCACGCTGGTAAACCACAAACTTGTCGGAGGCCTCTTGCGCCTTCTTCATGACGGGGACGAGTTCGGCAAGATTCATGGCCGTCGCCTCCTCGACATGGCCGGAGCTGAGGAGGTCGAAGAAGCGCTGGTGAATGGGGGCGGCTTCATCGAGCGTGGCGAGTATCTGGTCGATCATCGGCTTACCCGTGGGGTCCGTTCCCAGCGCACGGGTAGCGACAATGTTGTCGCGAACGAGCTGCTCCGCGGCCAGGTAATCCTTTTGGTAGCGAGCTGAGGCGGTCATGTCTTTTCTGAGAGCGCTGGAGAGAATCGCGCGACGGGAGCTGATCATGGTGGCGACGCCGGTATTGGTCTGGCCGCCATGGAACAACTTCCCAGCGCGGACAACGCCCAGCTGAGCGGTCTCCGTACCCAGATTGGTGAGAATCACAATCGAAGAGACGCCCATGGCGATGGCTGCGCAGAGCAGGAGGCCATAGCTGAGATAGAGCTTGCGTTTGATGGTCATTGTGCTGAAGTTCATGGGGTCCTCGTGGCGGGACAGGCAGCTCGGCATCTGTCGCGGTATGGAGCGGCTACTCTCGTTGCCGAGAGGCGTGCATCGGCGTGCCATCTCTTGTTTGAGAAAAGGCGCACGCCGGATGACTCTTTCGGCATACACCGACAGGTGGTCGGCTCGGACGAGCATGGTGGTCCGAGCAGGTCTTTATCGGCCGGATTTCGCCGGAAATGAGCCGGCCGGGGCGCTGCCCTGGATCGGTACAGTGCCACGTCCTGCCTCTGCGAGCGGGCCAGGCCAGCAGATTGCACCGAACACGCTCCTATGAAGTGGGGGCGCAATAAAAATTGAACCCGTTCAATTTTCTCTTGTGCGGAAGCTGGCGCAGGAGTATTACTACTTTTGAACATGTTCAACGAACGGTAATTCGGAGCCTGACCATGCATATTGCAAGTGTGTACTTCAGCTATCTCGCTATCTCGATTGCCCTCACCGTCTGGGTCGCGCGCACCCTCCACAAGAACGGCAGGGTCTTCCTCGTGGACGCCTTCCATGGCAACCACGAACTCGCCGACTCAGTGAACCACCTCCTCGTTGTCGGCTTCTACTTGATCAACGTCGGCTACATCACGCTGGCGCTGCGGACAGCCCAGGCGCTCGCATCGACCCGCGAAATCATCGAGGTCGAAAGTGTGAAAATCGGCCTGGTCCTCGTAATCCTGGGCATTATGCACATGTTCAACATTCTGCTGTTCACCAGGCTTCGCCGCCGCGGCACCGCCGAGGCTCCGCCCCGGCCATACCCCGCTACGGCGTAGTACGCGGGGCCGCCTCACGGCGGAGTCCAGGCGGCCTCACAAGCGTCCCCGTTTCGCCTCACACCGGAGGGCATCATGCTCAACCCCGCAACGAGTATCCTCATCCTGAGCCTGGCCGCCGCAGCCAGCCTGTGGCTCTGCACCGGAAGCAAGCATCGCCGAGGACCAGTGCGGAAACATCAGCGACGCGCCGTCCACCGGCCATCGCAGGTTCTAGGAGATCCATACCATCTGCGCAGCTAGCAAAAAGTCGAAGACGCCAAACGAAGGCGCGAATCCAGCCCGCAAGGCCGCCCGGGCCGACGCCGGCACCAAATCCGAAGAGACGCGCGCCCGCATCCTCACCGCAGCCCTCGCCGTCTTCCGAGAGCACGGCTTCGAGCGCGCGACCATGCGTGAGATCGCAACCGAAGCCGGCGTCGCGACCGGCGCGGCGTACTACTACTTCGACTCCAAGGACGCGCTCGTGATGGCGTTCTACGAGCAGTCGCAACGTCAGATGTGCGCTGACCTCGAGGTGAAGCTCACGCGCGCAAAGACGCTGGAGCAGCGTCTGCGCATCATCGTAGGGGAAAAGCTGGAGTACTTCGCGCCCAACAAACGTCTGCTTGGCGCGCTCTCCGCCCATGCGGATCCCGAGCACCCGTTGAGCCCCTTCGGCCGCGAGACCCAGGCTATCCGCGATGAAGACATGGCCTTCTTCGAACGCGCGGTCGCGGACTCCGGCGTGAAGCTGCCCAAGGACATTGCGCCGTACCTTCCGCGGCTACTCTGGATGTATCAGATGGGCCTGATCCTCTTCTGGGTCTATGACCGCTCCCCGAACGCACGCCGCACCAAGGTGCTCTTCGATCAGACGATGAAGATGCTGTTGCTCACGCTGAAGATTGCGCAAGTGCCCCTCCTGCGCCCGATGCATCGCATGGCCGCCGAGTTGCTTCACGTCATTTACGACGAAGCCTGACCCGCTCACAACCTGCCGCCCCGCCTGCGCTATGCTGGGCCTATGCAGCGCGCGACAACCGCATCCATGGGGACCTGGGCCCGGCGTCTTCTGATCGCGTACCTCGTCCTCCTCGTCTTCAATGGCATCGGCCTGGCGAAGTACGATACCTATCAGCTCGATGGCGACGCGGTCGCATTCATGGACATGGGCTCCGCGATTCTGCAGCACCACTGGGCCATGGCCATCAATGGCTACTGGAATCCGCTATACGCAGTGGTGCTGGCAGCCGGCCTCAAGCTAACGCATCCTGCGCGCGTGGATGAGCTGAGAGTCTTCTACTACTGCAACTTCTTCCTGTACTGCTGCGCGCTCGCCGCGTGCGCCTACATGGTCTCCGGCCTGCTTCAACTTCGCACCAGGAAGGATCCCACGGCGAACCACGCGTTCTCCGCGACGGCGCTATATTTCTTCAGCTTTGCCACGCTGTTGGTTTCATTTCTGCGCGAGCTCTCGCTGGGCAAGATCCGCAGCGACGCCCTGATGTGCACGCTCTTCCTGCTAGCCGCTGGAACGCTGCTGCGCATCCAGGTGGAGCGCAGGCTGTGGCTGTTCCCTCTCCTCGGGCTCTGGCTTGGGTTGGCGTATCTCACCAAATCCTTCGCGATGATCCCTTCTGTGCTGCTGCTCGTGGGTCTTGCAGCGTATGCCATGCTGCGCGAGCGGCGCATGCTGGTGGGTGTTGTGTTGGCGGGTGTTGTCTATGCCGCGCTCGCGGGGCCGTACGTATACGGCATCTCGAAGCAGCGGGGGTATTTCACGACCGGCGAGAGCGCTCGCATTAACTACGCGTACTTCGTCGATAGCACCGCACGCTGGCATGAGTGGCGCACCGGTGACCTTGGTCACGCCACGGCAAATTGGGCGCACCACGAGGACCTGCTGCTCGACGCGCCCGCGGTGTACAGCTATCGCGCGCACCAGGTTGGGACGTATCCGCTCTGGTTCGATCCCTCCTACTGGACCCAGGGGCTGAAGCCCAAGGTCTACCTGCCGGGCCATGTACAGCGGCTGATTCGCACCACCGAGCTGTTGCTGCGCTTCCTTCTGGAGCGGCCGGAGCCGCTCGTGGTGTTGCTGTTGTTCGTTCTGCTCGGGGCACGTCTGCCATCGAGCTGGCGTGAGGCGCTGCCGTATCTCGTGCTCATGGGCTGGGGTGCACTACTGCTCGCCATCTATATGCCCGTCGATCTGCAGGACCGCTATGTGCAGTTCGCGTTTATGTTCCTTCTGTTCCCACTGGCGACCATGCTGCGTATTGGCAATCTCACTGGCGATGCCCCGGTGCTCTCCGCCAGCGTCGAGGTCGCATGTACCGCGCTCGCTTTTGTTCTGCTGGGGCAGAGTCTGCGAGAGATCGCGCAGACGCGGCGTATCGACAATGTGACCGGCCAGCCAGGGGGTGCCTACAGCAAACAGATCTATCCCGCAGCCGCCGCGCTGCGTGCGTTGGGCACCAGTCCCGGTAGCTACGTCGCCTGCTTCGGAGACCAGGCCTGCTATGTCGATCACTACTGGGCAAGGCTCGCCGACACGTCCATCGACACAGAGATCGAGGTGCCCAACGAGGGGGATCCAATGGCTTATTGGAACTCGCTCTCGAACCAGCGGCAGGTGCTAGAGACCGCGCGGCGCAATGGCGCCGTGGCCATCGTGGCGTACTCGTCCACGAACTCCGCGGCGCCTGCCGGATGGGAACATGTGCCAGGCACGAACTTCTTCCTCTATCCGTTGAATCGATAAGACGGCTATGGCTCGAACGAGGGGATATCGAGGTAGCGCATGCGTCGCGTCTCCGCGCGGCCCCGGGCTACCGAGTCCAGGATGAGTCCGCAGAACAGCGACAGCGACGAGAGCACCATGATGCCCATTGCGAGGATGGCGGTGGGGAAGCGCGGCACCAGGTGGGTGCGGTGGAACTCGAGCACAATCGGAAACACCAGACCGATGCTGAGGCAGAACAGCAGCGCTGAGGCCATGGAGAAGAACAGCAGCGGGCGCTCGTCTTTCACGAGCAGGACGATCGTGCGCAGGATCCGAGCTCCATCGGCATAGGTATTCAGCTTGGAGGTGCTGCCCTCTTCGCGGTCGCGGTACGGCGTGTCGATCTCGCCCAGCGGCATGCGCAGCTGGAGCGCGTGCACGGTCAGTTCCGTCTCAATCTCGAACCCATGCGAAGCCGCAGGGAAGCTCTTGACGAAGCGGCGCGAGAAGACGCGATAGCCACTCAGCAGATCGCGAATACGGCTGCCGAAGATATTCGCCACCAGCCCGCTCAGCACCGAGTTCCCAAGCCGATGGCCTGGACGGTACGCAGCTTCGATGTTCGTGATGCGTGCCCCATTCACCATGTCGAGATGCTCGTTGAGCAGAAGCTCGATCATCGCCGGAGCATAACTCGCATCGTAGGTGCCGTCGCCATCGACCAGCACATAAATGTCCGCCTCCACGTCCGAGAACATGCGACGCACCACGTTGCCCTTACCCGGCAGCGTTTCGCGGCGAACGATCGCACCATGCGCCCGGGCAATCTCCTCGGTCTCGTCCGTCGAGTTGTTGTTGAAGACGAAGATGTCTGCCGACGGCAATGCTGCGCGGAAGTCATCCACGACCCGCGAGATCGAAACCGCCTCATTGCGGCACGGCACCAGAACAGCGATGCGAGGTGTGTTGGCCATGTCGTCAACCAAGGCTATCATCGTGCCCCGGAAGGACATACGCCCTGGCGGGCGAAGCTGCCTGTGAGCTGAAGTTGCTCGAGCGTGCTCGCAGGAACGTCGCATGGCAGATAGACAAGCGCGGGTTGGTCCGCGGATGTATCGACCCGGCTCATCGGCGCGAGCGTTTCCCTGCCATAGGTCTCTGCAAAGGGATCTTCGTTGAAGAGCCAGTGCGGGCTGTAGGAATCTGGGACGCGATCGAGGAAGATCGCAGTGAAGTGCCGCTGAGCGATCGTCGCGCGCACATCGGCCACCAGCGCGGGATCGGTGTCGAGCGCAGCGTCCAGCGCGTCCATCTCCGCATGCGGCGCCTTACCGGCCATCACGGAGTCGTAGCTGTGATTCGTCAGCCAGACATCGCCGGGTGTCGCACGCAGGATGTCCAGAAAGGCTTCGCGTCGCGCCAGCGTATCGGAGCCAGGATCAAATTGAACGGGCCGGTAGAGATGTTGGGCCATCTGGGCGAGGACCATCAGCCACACCAGGCAGGCTAGAACGGGCGAGGTCTCCAGCGTCATTAATCTGGCTAGAGCAAGCCCCAGCAGCACCGCCATCCACGCGTAGACCGGCATCACCGTATTGAGGTTCGAGCCATCATGTGCGCGCGCAAAACCAATGCTCCCCACAATCAGCACGGTGATCCACGCATAGAAGAAGCCCGTAGCCTGCATCCAGCGCACAGGACGCAGCAGCACCGCCAGCACGCAGAGCATCGCCGCGATCCCCAACGGCTTCAACAAGTCAAATGGCAGGTAGAGGATCGCAATGCGGCGGGACGCGGCCAACTGCTTCACCGTCCCGAAGACATAGTAGTCGTACCATCCTCCACTCGTGTGCTGCATCAACCGGATACTCGCGAAGGCCAGCACGGCATAGAGGGCCATGTTCAGCACCATGCGCTTCGGCGTGCGCCAGTAAGCGAGGAACACCAGTAGCCCGATCGGCAGGAAGCCCTGCTTGGTCTGGAAGGCGAGCACCCACACTACTGCCGCGATCGGCGTCGGTGCAAAGCGCATGCAGTACAGCGCCAGCACAAAAAAGAAGACCGAAAGCGAGTCAACGCGCCCGATGTCGTACCAACCGAGGCACCAGCTGTAGAGCGAGAGGTACACACCGGCAGCGCAGAGGGCGGCGGTGCGATCGCGCGTCTCGCGCAGAACATGCAGGTACAGCACAACGATGGTGCCCAGCGTCGCGAGGAGCGAGACGCCGCGTAGCGCCGCATAGCTCAGCCCGACGATCTTGCTGAATGCCAGCGAAGCATAGAAGAACAGCGGAGCATAGAGGAATGGGGTCCAGTCCAGCGAAGGCCTGGTGTAGAGCGGCTCACCATGCGCGAGCCTCCACACGGAGGTCATCATTGCGGACTCCATCCGATCGAGCTCGAAGGGGTACCGCAGACGGCGTAGCGCCGTGTAGAGAAACAACAACAGCATCAGCACCGACAGCGCCATAGCAAGCCGCGCGAAGCGCGCCGCCCACACGGAGGCCGCTTCAGTCGGGTTCGGTTCTGCCATGGAGACGCTCTCGCCTAAGAAGTGGTGGGGCTAAAGACTTCAGACGAAACAAAACGGCGGACCGGTTGCCTCGCGGGCCGGTCCGCCGGATGACGAACAGAAGATTCTTACGCGTTGACCGGCTCGGCCTTGAGCTCCGCCACGCGCTTGGCGAGCAGCTGCTCCAGGTCTTCGAGCGCCTTGGAGAAGCCCTCGATGCCTTCCTTCAGCTTGTCATGCGCCATCTTGTTTTCGGTGTGCATCTTGTCGAAGGTCGCCTTGTCGATGGTGATCTTCTCGACGTTGGCGGCCGCTGCCTTGGCCGGATCGAGCTTGCGCTCTAGCGTGCCTTCGGTCGTCTGCAGCTTCTCCAGCAGGTCCGGCGAGATGGTCAACAGGTCGCTGCCGGCAAGCTCGGTGATCTCACCGATATTGCGGAAGCTCGCCCCCATCACCTGGGTCTTGTAGCCGAACTTCTTGTAGTACGTGTAGATCTCGGTGACCGACTTCACGCCGGGATCGTTCGCACCCTCGTAGTCGGCGGGCTCGTTCTTCTTGTACCAGTCGAGAATCCGGCCGACGAACGGCGAGATCAGCGTCACCTTCGCCTCGGCGCAGGCAATCGCCTGGTGCAGGCCGAACAGCAGTGTCAGGTTGCAGTGGATGCCTTCCTGCTCGAGGATCTCGGCGGCCTTGATGCCTTCCCACGTAGAGGCAATCTTGATCAGCACGCGGTCATTGGTGATGCCGGCGGCATGGTACTGGCCGATGATGTCGCGTGCGGCCGCCAGCGTGCCTTCGGTGTCGTAGCTCAGGCGAGCATCGACCTCGGTCGAGACGCGGCCCGGAACGATCTCCAGGATCTTGCGGCCAAACGCCACAGCCAGTGTCTTGAAGGCGGCGGCGGCGATCGCCTTATCGTCGGCGGACTCGCCCAGCGACGACTTCGCCTGCGAGAGCACGTCGTCGATGATCGACTGGTACTCCGGCATGGTCGCGGCCTTGGCGATCAGCGAGGGGTTGGTCGTCGAGTCGGTCGGCTTGTACTTCTTGATGGAGTTGATGTCGCCGGAGTCGGCGACCACGGTTGTCATGCTCTTGAGTTGATCGAGAAGATTGGCCATGGAGGGCTCCTGCGGCGTCAATTTAGGCGCAAACAGCGCGTCTCCCCCATTATAGATGCCTCTCGCATTACGCTCGCGTGACGAGATGGCATTGCCCGGAACCAGCTCGATTTGGGCTTACCCCCGCTCGGCGATTAGCTTCCCATAGAGATCGATCGTCTGCTGCGCGATAGCCTTCCAGCTGAACTGGGCTTCCACGCGCCGACGGCCCGCCTCGCCCAGCTCGCGCGCCTTCGCCGGGTCGGCCAACAATTCGTTCAGTTTTTCGGCCAGGTCGCGGGAGAACTGCTCGGGCTCCGCCGGAAACGTAGTCGCCGGATCGGCCTCAAACGGCACAAGGTAGCCCGTCTGCTCGATCGAGTCCTTCGCGGCCCGCGCATCGTCGACCACCACCTCCAGGATGCCGCCCGTCGCCGACGCCACCACCGGGGCGCGGCACGCCATAGCCTCCAGGTTGATGATTCCGAAGGGCTCATACACGCTGGGACAGCAAAAGACCGCGCAATGCGAGTAGAGCTGGATCGCCTCCTGTTTGGACACCATCTGTTCGATCCACACGATGTTGTGGCCCGTCCCCGTGGGGTCGCCGCTGGCCGTGGCGTGGCCAGGAGGGTTGCTGACGCCATCGCTCTCCACCGCGACCATCGCCGGCTGGCTGCCTGGCGTAGTCGCCCGCGCGGCCTCCACCTTGGCCCGCATTTCGTCCGCAATCTCCGGGGTGTCTGGCGCTCCCGCGCACAGGACCACTTGCGTCCCCGGCGGGAGGTATTTGATCGCGTCCACCAGGTGCGTCACGCCCTTCTGCCGCGTAATCCGGCCGACGAAGAGCACATACGGCTTCATCGGGTCCACGCCGTACTTCAGCAGCGCCTCTTGGCGCGGAGTGTACTGATACTGCTGCAGGTCGATCCCGTTATAGATCACGTGAATCTTCGCCGGATCGACGTCCGGGTAGGCCTTCAGGATGTCCGCCTTCGTCCCCTGAGACACCGCGATCACCGCGTCGGCGTCGAGGATCGCCGTCCGCTCCATCCAGGAACTCAAGGCATAGCCTGAGCCCAGCTGCTCGGCCTTCCACGCCCGCAGCGGCTCCAGCGAGTGCGTCGTCAGCACAAAGGGGATGTTGTAGAGCTTCTTCGCCAGGAAGCCAGCCATCGATACATACCAGGTGTGCGTATGAATCACGTCCAGCTTGTCGAGATGCAGCTGCTCCAGCAGGTTCAGCGAAAGCGCCTCCAGCGCGCCCTTGAACTTCTGGGTCGTGCCGTTGCTGATCGCCTCCCAGGGCTGCTCGAAGTGAACCTCCAGGCCCTCCGGAGGCTCCTCGCAAGGCTCGCCGCGTGGATCGCTTTGCTCCTCCTTGGGCTGCTCTCCCCAGGCGTGCACCTCCACCTCGATCTGCCGCGCCATCTCGCGCGAAAGGTACTCGACGTGAACGCCCGCTCCGCCATAGACGTAGGGAGGGTATTCGCGGGTCATCAGGCCTACACGCATGGGAGATTCTCCTTCGGGCGGCGGAGGGAAACGCACCGCTGGATGCATGGATGAGAATACCGGGAATCGCGGCTACAGGAGTGGCGCAGGCCAAGCCAATGAAACCGGCCTCAACGTTCCTGATGGGAACCGGGCAACTTCGCAGAAATCTTCCTCCAGTCATGAACACTTTCCCCCGATTGCCGGTCTTTCGGTATGTAGGGCAGGACGTGGGATAGCGAATGCTCGAAGCCGGACCGGCAAGACAACGAACACGGAACGAAGACCGCGACCTCGCTCTGGCGAGGATTGCAGCCGAACACGCTCGGCTGCTCTACCGCGTGGCCTACGGAGTGCTCCGTCACGCTGAGGACGCCGAAGATGCCGTGCAGGACGCGCTGGTAAAGCTCGTCCGCGGCGAGAGCTGGCGCGCCATGGAGAATGAGCGCGTGTTCTTGGCCCGCGTGGTCTGGCGAACGGCGCTGGATCGCCAGGCGGCGCGGGTCGTCGGGCTCAGTGAGGACGACGGCGCGGCTCGCATGCCGGACGCGCGGCCTACCCCGGAGCGCGCCGCGGAAGAGAGCGACGAACGGGCCCTGTTGGCGGAATTGATCGACGATCTGCCCGAGGAGCTGCGCCAGACGCTGCTGCTCTCGGCAATCGAGGAGCTTACCTCGCGCGAGATCGGCGAGGTGATGAGCGTCCCCGAAGGTACCGTCCGCACGCGCCTGATGAGGGCCCGCGCGCAGTTGAAAACAATGTTCGAAACACGCTGCGCTGCTGGCCGGGAGGTCGCGGCCGGCAGAGGAGGCAGACGATGATCGACAGCGTAGAAACCATGACTGACACGAACGACAACTTCGAGGCGATGCTGCAAGGCGTGCTCGCCGCGCAAAGCGCAGCGCACACGCAGCCCGCCGGGCTGGAGCAGCGGCTGCTGGCGCGCCTGCGACAGGCGGCAGACGAGCACGAGGCAGCACTGACGCCTGTCGCTCCACGCTTTGGCTTCGCAGAGAGCGTCCGCACGAAACGCAGCGCGGCCTCGCTCTGGACCGCCTTCGCGGCTCATTCCTTCGTGCTGCTGGCCGTGCTGGCCGTTGTCGGACGTAGCGCCGTGCAGGTTCTCGCTCCGAAGAAAGCGAACCAGGCGATCTCGTTGACGATCCCACCACCGCCTCCCGTGCTTCCACGAGCCGATCGTCTTGGCGGCGGTGGTGGCCATCACGATCTCGCCCCGGTCACGGAGGGTCATCTTCCCCGGCTCGCGCAGCAACAGCTGATGCCCCCTAAGGCTCCGCCGACGCAGGCCGCAAAGATCACCATCGAGCCGGCCGTCGTTGTCCAGAGGGATCTGAAGATGGCCGACAACCCGCTGCCCAACCTCGGCATGCCCAGCTCGACGCTGAAGGGCAGCTCGCTCGGCAATGGCCTGGGGATCGGCCTCGGTTCGGGCTACGGCGCAGGCATCGGTCCGGGCTCCGCAGGCAACACTGGCGGGGGGGTGATGCATGTCGGCGGCTCGGTAAAGGCGCCGTTGCTGGTCACCCAGGTGGAACCGGAGTTCAGCGAAGAGGCGCGTAAGGCCAAGTTCTCCGGCAATGTGCAGGTCTATCTCATCGTGGACCAGCATGGGAATCCAACGCATGTTCGCGCTATTCGCGGCGTCGGCATGGGTCTCGATGAAAAGGCCGTGGAAGCGGTGAAGCAGTACAAGTTCAAGCCTGCTACCCAGAACGGCAAGCCCGTCGAAGTGGAGATGTACGTCGACGTAGGGTTCCAGATCTTCTGATCGAGCGCTGGTCCCTCAGCGGACGCCATCCTGTAAACTTCGCCCATCCAGTGTCGAGTTGTGGGGGTCTACAGGATGGCCGTTCTATCTTCGTTTCGCGTCGCTGTGCTTGCTCTTTCCGCTGTGGCGACAGCTGCCCACGCGCAGTCGGATCCATTGGACTTCGTCGATGGCCGTGTTGTCGCAGGTGCTGAGTCCACTCCAGTAGCCAATGCCCGCGTGGAGCTGGAAAATACCTGCGAGATCATGAAGGGCCCCGCGAACGTGGTGCTCAAGACCACAACGGATACGCAGGGGATCTATCACTTCGCCGAAGTGCAGCCCGGCGGCTGCTTCGTCGTGAAGGCCTACAACGCCAAGGGCCAGGTTGCTGCGCAGACGCCGGAGTTCGAGATGGCGAGCTACAACCATCCGAAGATGGCCGACCTCAACATCGACCCCGTCAATCCTGCCGATCCGTACAAGTGGCTGGAAGAGGTCAACGGCGCCAAAGCCATGGACTGGGTCAAGTCCCAGAACGCCCGCACGATGAAGATGCTCGAAGCCGACCCGCATTATGAGTCGCTCTTCAACGATGCCCTGAAAAACGCGGAAGATCCTAATCGGCTCCCGCTGCCGATGCTCATCGGCGACGTGGTCTTCAACTTCTGGCGCGATGCGGCCCACCCGCACGGCCTGTTGCGCAAGACCACGCGAGCGGACTACGCGACCGCATCCCCACACTGGCAAACCGTCATCGACGTCGATGCGCTGGGCGCGAAGGATGGCGTGAAGTGGGTCTGGCACGGCATGCACTGCCTCTATCCCGGCGACGAGTACTGCATGGTCGACCTCTCCGCCGGCGGCGAAGATGCCGCCACGCTGCGCGAGTTCAACCTCAAGACCGGAACATGGGTCGAAGGCGGCTTCACGCTGCCCCATAGCAAGCAGGACATTAGTTGGAAGGATAAGGACACGCTGCTCATCGCGCGCGACTGGGGAGCCGGCACGATGACCACTTCGGGCTACCCATTCGTGGTGAAGGAGTGGAAGCGCGGTACGCCGCTGGAGAGCGCGAAGGAGATCTTCCGCGGCAAACCAAGCGACATGGCGGCTGGTCCAAGCACTGTGCACGACGCGCAGGGCCACGCCCTGGTAGTCATCGAGCGCAGGCCGACGTTCTTCGAGGCCGAAACCTGGGTGGCGACTCCCGGCGGCCTCAAGCAGCTGGCGATTCCGAAGAAGGCCGATCTCTCCGGCATGCTCGATGGCCGCCTGCTCATCACCGTGCGCGAGGACTGGAGCACGCCAGTCGTCAGCTTCGTCAAAGGCTCGCTGCTGGAGGTCAAGGTCGCTGACGTGCTGCGCGACCCTGAGCACCTCAAGCCGACCGTAGTCTTTGCGCCCACCGCGGAGGAGTTCCTCGGCGACGTCTCCACCACGCATGATCGCCTGGTGCTCACCACCATGGACCACGTGCAGGGGCGGGCGTATCTCTACGCTCCGACGGCGGCTGGCTGGACCAAGCATCGGCTCGATATCCCCGAAAACGTGACTGTCGATATCGTGGACACCAGCAACAAGGACAACGCGTTTTACCTCCAGATCGCGGGCTACCTAACCCCTCCTTCGCTGCACGAAGGCGATGCCGTGAATGGCACTCTAACGGTGGCCAAATCGCAACCCCCGCGCTTCGACGCCTCGCAGGATGTCGTCGAGCAGCGCTACGCCACATCGAAGGATGGCACCCGCGTTCCCTACTTCCTCGTGCACCGCAAGGACATGAAGCTCGACGGCACGAACCCGACGCTGCTCGACGCCTACGGTGGCTTCGAGGTCGCGATGACGCCAACTTACTCCGCCAATGTCGGCAAGCTGTGGCTGGAGCGCGGCGGCGCATACGTGGTCGCCAACATCCGCGGTGGCGGAGAGTTCGGCCCCGCGTGGCATGAGGCCGGCCTCAACGTCCATCGCCAGCGCATCTACGACGACTTCTTCGCCGTCGCTGCGGACCTTCAGGCCCGCAAGGTCACGAGTCCGGCGAAGCTCGGCATCCTCGGCGGCTCCAATGGCGGCCTGCTGATGGGTGTGGAGTTCGAGCAGCATCCGCAGATGTGGAAGGCCGTCGTCATCCAGGTGCCGCTGCTGGACATGCTCAACTTCGAGCACATCGAGGCTGGCGCGAGCTGGGCAGGCGAGTACGGCAGCGTCTCGAACGTGGAGCAACGCGCCTTTCTCGCGTCGATCTCGCCGTATCAGAACCTCCATCCCGACGTGAAGTATCCCGAGCCGCTGATCTTCACCACCACCAAGGACGACCGCGTGGGTCCCGAACACGCACGCAAGTTCGCCGCCGAGATGGAAGGCTTCCACCTGCCCTTCTACTACTACGAAGAGATCGAAGGCGGCCACGCGGCAGGAGCCGACCTGAAGGAAGAAGCCCGCACCTGGGCCATCACCTATACCTATCTCGCGAAGAAGCTGATGGAGTAGTCCGCCTTTCGCCCGAGGCGATTTAGCCGGCTACGGAGCATCCCGGCTCGCCAAATCGCGCTTCGCTGCGTCCTGAAGACCGCTTTCGCCGTACTATTCCCATAACCCAGCTTTTTTCGGAGACGAAACACATGCGCTTCAAAGTTGCATTGGCAGGCCTTGGCCTGTCTGTGATGTTGCCTTCCCTCCTGCCTTCGTTAATGGCTGCGCAGGAGACGCCCGCGCGCGGCGAGCGCACCACGACCACCACGACGACCGCTCCCGAGGCCCCGCGTCGTGGGCAGATGCTGCCGGCTGACTCCACCACCGAGGCTTCGGTGCGCGTGGGTGGCAAGGAGATTGCGTACAAGGCCGTTGCCGGCATGCTCACTGTTGGCGCCACCGATCCGCAGGATGCGACCATCGGCTTCGACGGCAAGCCGCTCCCGGATTCCGGAGTGGACCTTCCCGCCCGTACCGAGGACCAGCCCCCCACCGCCCGCATGTTCTACACCGCGTACTTCGCCAAGGGTGCGGACGCTGGCACCCGCCCGGTCGTCTTCTTCTACAACGGCGGTCCCGGCTCGGCGACGATGTACCTGCGCATGGGCTCGCTCGGCCCCATGCACATTGCGGTTCAGGACCTCGACCACCCGGCCGGCGGTCCCTACAAGATCAACTCGAACCCCTACTGCCTGCTCGATGTCGCCGACATCGTCTTCATCGACGCCCCAGGCACGGGCTACAGCCGCGTGCAGGGCAAGGACGCCTTCAAGGCCTTCTATGGTGTGGATCAGGACGCCGCCGCGTTTGACCGCTTCATCCGCCGCTTCCTCACCAAGTTCAACCGCTGGCAGTCGCCGCGCTTCCTCTTCGGAGAGAGCTACGGCACCACCCGCGACGCTGTGCTGAGCGCCGTGCTGCATGACCATGGCGTCGATCTGAATGGCGTGGTCTTCCTCAGCCAGATCCTCGGCTTCGACAACTCGGCGGACGGCTCTGATTCGAGCCCCGGCATGGAGAATGGCTTCTTCCTCGCCATGCCCAGCTTCGCCGCGACCGCGTGGTATCACCACAAGGTGGCGAACGCTCCGGCGGACCTTGAGATCTTCCTCCATGAGGTGGAGAAGTTCTCCCTCGGCGAATACGCTTCAGCGCTGCTGCAGGGTGCGGACCTCGACCCGGCGCGCAAGGCAGCCGTGGCTGCCAAGCTGGAGAGCTACACCGGCGTCCCCGCCGCCACGTGGCTCAAGGCCAACCTGCGCATGACCGGCAGCCAGTTCGCAAAGTACGTGCAGGACTCGGACAACATCACCACCGGCCGCCTGGACTCTCGCTACCAGGGGCCGGCGATGGATCCCCTCTCCGCCGGCACCGGCTACGATCCCTTCACCGAGTCCATCGACTCCGCCTACCTCGCAGCGATGAACCAGTACGCGCACGAGACGCTGCACTTCGGCGAGCAGATGACCTACAAGCCCAGCGCGCGTGAGCAGGGCTTCAACTGGGACATGGGACATCGCGTTCCGGGCCGTGGCTTTGGAGGCGGTGGCGGCGGTGGTGGCAAGACACTCAACGTCACCCCCGACCTCGCCTACGTGATGAAGTCCGTGCCCAAGATGCACGTGCTTTTGATGGGTGGCTACTATGACATGGGCACGCTGTACTTCGGCGCGACCTATGAGATGAAGCACCTGCCCATGCCCGTGGAGCTGCAGAAGAATATCTCGTACAAGTTCTTCCCCACCGGCCACATGGTCTATGTCAACGAGGACGCGCTGAAAGGTCTGCACGACACGACGGCGAAGTTCATTCTCGATAACGAAGTCGCAAAGTAAACGGCCCAGGGGTTGGCGGGCGTCATGATGGTTTGAGGAGTCCTGATGTCCGAACACCCTTCCACACTGAACTTCGACCGCGTGGAGTCGCCTGCCGAACCCCCGGCACCGCGGCCCACGCGGCCGCGGTTTCAACCCATCGCCACCTACGCCCTGATCGGTGTCAACGTCGCCGTCTTCGCGCTGATGGTCGCGAGTGGCGTCTCCGCCGTCCAGCCCACGGCGCAGGACGCCTTCAACTGGGGCGCGAACTACGGCCCCGCCACGCTGCACGGCCAGTGGTGGCGGCTCTTCACGTCGATGTTCGTGCACTACGGCATCATCCACCTCGGCATGAACATGTACGTGTTCTATTCGGTGGGCCGGATCACCGAAGCGCTGTTCGGCCGCGCCCGGCTCGTGATCCTCTACGTCGCGACAGGGCTGGCTGGCGGCTTGTTAAGCCTCTGGGTGCATCCAGACGTCGTGGGCGCGGGAGCTTCGGGAGCGATCTTCGGAGTGTATGGCGCCTTCCTGGGATTCCTGTATGTACGGCGTCATGTGATTGCCCCTCAGGCCATGAAGGCGATGACGCGGTCAGCGACCACCTTCCTGGGCATCAACCTGATCTATGGCTTTATGAGCGGCCGCATCGACCTTGCGGCCCATATCGGCGGTCTTCTGTGTGGTGTGCTGCTGGGCTATGTGCTCGTGGACCGCGCCAAAGGCTTAGCGGCGGGGAGCTGAACGCCGGGGCGACCAAACTGCGTTCCCGGCGAATTGCGCGCCGTAGAATCAAGGCATGAGCTTGAAGAGCGGAGCCGCGACGTGCGACTGACATGGTTGCCGACAGCTGAGGATTGGGACGCGCAGCTCCGCGTGGCAAAGGCTGCCGCGCCCGGGGATGCCGTATCCCTCCTGCGCTCGCTCGCACTCTCGCAGATGGAGTTCACCCAGCTCGGCAAGCTGGATCGCGTGTTCACGATGGCGCTTGCCGCAGGCCCGCTGCCCGGACTCGAGCCCCTGCGATTGGCGATCCTCGGTTCCTCCACGACCAATCACCTGCCCGCCGCCATCCGCATCGGCGGTCTGCGTCGCGGCCTTGCGGTCGAGGTCTACGAGGCGCCCTACGGCATGTATCGCCAGGAGCTGCTGAGCCCCGACTCCGGTCTCGTGCAGTTCCAACCCGACGCGATCCTGCTCGCTCTCGACGCCCGCCATATCGTCGGCGCAGAGGGCACGAGCGTCGACGCCGCAATCGACCTCATGCGCAGCTGCTGGCGACAGGCGCGCGAAAGCTTCCCTTGCCAGGTCATCCAGCAGACGCTGCTGCCTGTGCTACCGCCTCTCCTCGGTGACAACGAAGAACGCATGGCATCTTCGCCGGCCGCGCTGCTGCACGAGATCAACCATCGCCTGCGCGACGTTGCTGAATCCGAAGGTATCGACCTCCTCGCCGTCGACCGCTTCGCCGCCATCGACGGTCTCCGCGCGTGGCACGATCCTGCCCTGTGGCATCGCGCCAAGTACGAAGTCCACCCGCGTGCTGCGGAGCTCTACGGCGACCATGTCGCGCGGCTCGTTGCTGCCGCTCGTGGGCGTTCGGCCAAGTGCCTCGTGCTCGATCTTGACAACACGCTCTGGGGCGGAATCATCGGCGATGATGGCATCAGCGGCATCCTGCTCGGTCAGGGCAGCGCTGCCGGCGAGGCCCACATCGAGCTGCAGCACTACGCCAAGGCTCTGACCACGCGTGGCGTCGTACTCGCCATCTGCTCCAAGAATGACGACGCCGATGCCCGCGAGCCCTTCGAGAGCCATCCCGAGATGGTGCTGCGCCTGGAGGACATCGCCTGCTTCGTCGCTAACTGGGAAGACAAAGCTGCCAACCTGCGACAGATCGCCGCGCAGCTCAACCTCGGCCTGGACGCGATGGTCTTCTTCGACGACAATCCCGTCGAACGCGCGCTCATCCGCCGCGAGCTTCCCATGGTGAGGGTGCCGGAGATAGGCGAAGACCCCGTCGAGTACGTCAGCACGCTCGCCGCCGCCGGCTACTTCGAGGGCCTGCACGTGACCGCGGAAGACCGCCAGCGCGCCGCGATGTACCAGGCCAATGTCGAGCGCGAACGGCTGAAGGAATCTTCGACAACAGACATGGCAGGCTATCTAGCCTCGCTCCACATGACGGTGACCGTCGGCCCCATCGATGCCATGAGCCTCGCGCGCGCGACGCAGCTGATCAACAAGACCAACCAGTTCAACCTGACCACCAGGCGCATGAGCGAGACCGAGGTCACAGCCGCGATGCGCGATCCCGACGTGGTCACGCTGCAGGTGCGGCTCGCCGATCGCTTCGGCGACAACGGCATGATCGCCGTCCTCATCGCCCGCACGAGCGGACGCGAAGCCGAAATCGACCTGTGGCTGATGAGCTGCCGCGTCCTTGGTCGCCGCGTCGAGGAGGCCTGCCTGAACCTGCTGGTTGACGAACTTCGCGCCCGGGGAATCGAGCGCCTCGTCGGCACCTACCGGCCTACGCCAAAGAACGCAATGGTCGCAGACCTCTACCCCCGGCTCGGATTCACCCAGCACAGGGAATCGGACGCAGGAGAGACGCGCTGGACGCTGGAACTCGCGCGCTACGAGCCTCACGACGTCCCCATGCGGATCTTAGTGACCACCGCCGAGACACGGAGCGCCGTCCTGGCATAGGCGTAGCCCTGCCATGGACTTTAGCCCTGCCAGATCAAGGCAAGAGGAGCATCTTCTGATCGTCGTGCCCAACCTGGTCCTGCATCACGTCGGTTATGCGGTGAAAGAGATCGAGCCCATGGCCGCGCTGTACATCGAGCGATTCGGCTACCAGGTCGCCTCGCCCGTCATCCACGATCCCCTGCAGACCGCGCTGGTCCAGTTTCTCCGCATCCCCGGCAATCCTGCCTACCTGGAGTTCGTGGCGCCTGACGGCCCCACGAGCGTCCTCGCCAACGCAGTCGCCAAGGGCGGCGGGCTCAATCATCTCTGCTACATCTCTGGCCCGCTCGAGGAGGCCATCGCGCACCTGCAAGCCACGCAGATGATCCTCATCGCCGAGCCCAAGCCTGCCGTTGCCTTCGGTGGCCGCCGCATCTGCTGGCTGATGGGCAGCGACCGCTCGCCCGTGGAACTGGTGGAGCGCAAAGACGCCGACGACCTGTGCGAGCCGGTATCGGCTGAGAAGCAAGCCTCTCGCTAGAATGGCTCTTGCATGGCAACGCGCGTTCGATCGTTTGCGAAGATCAATCTCGGCCTGGCGGTCGGCCCACTCCGGCCGGATGGCTTCCATGGGCTCTCCACCATCTACCAGACGATCGGGCTGCATGACTTCGTCACCGTCTCCGCGCGACGCGCTCCCGAGACCCGCATCACCCTCACCGCCAATCATCCCGGCGTGCCCTGCACCGAGACCGGCAATGCGGAGAAGAACACCGCCTGGCGGATGGTGGCGTCGGCTCTCGCTCTACTGAAGATCACCGCCGAGGTCACGCTCGCAATCGACAAGCGTCTGCCGGTCCAGGGCGGCATGGGAGCAGGCTCCGCCAACGCCGTCGCCGCGCTCATGGGCCTAGAGCGGGAGCTCGGCGTCGCTCTTCCCGGGCCGGAGCGCCTGCAGCTTGCCGCCGAGATCGGCTCCGACGTTCCGCTCTTCCTGCTGGGCGGCACGGTCCTGGGGGTCAGCCGCGGAGAGGAAGTCTATCCACTTCCAGATCTGGGAGTTACACCCTGCGTGATCGCCACGCCTGGCGTCGGGGTTTCGACGAAACAGGCCTTTGCCGACCTCGATCAGCGAGGGGAAGCGGCAGCTTTGTTGACCTCCGGTGTGGAAAACGATAGACTCAGAAGGTTGAGCTGCGCGTCAGCCTCCATTTGGGCCTGCAATGGCATTGCGAATGGGACTGCGCCGCACTCCTCCGGTACTACCCCAACCGTTTCCCCGGAAAATGATTCCGGGATTCCGCCTTCGGGCGGGCAGTTCGAGGGTGGTCTGGCCGAGAACCCACTTCTCGCGCTTGTCCGCACCGGGATCGAGAACGACTTTGAAGAGGTCGTCTTCTCACAGCATCCCTCCCTGCGTTCAACCAAGCGTGAGTTATTGGGAAGCGGCTCGAGCCAGGCGCTGTACGCAGCGCTCTCCGGTTCGGGATCGGCGTTGTTTGGTCTGTACTCCAGCCAGGCAGCGGCGCGAGAGGCTCAACAGCGGGTCGAACAGGCTGGCACGAAGGCATTCCTTGCGGAGACCCTCGATCGCAAAGCTTATTTCGACACGATGTTCGCAGAGTAGCTTCGCCGGCACAGCAAGTTCAGGCCGGGAGTACTGGGCGATCGACTAACGGTAGGTCAAGTGCCTTTGACGCACTCAGTCCAGGTTCGAATCCTGGTCGCCCAACCAACCTTAGCCGCTCGCCAGGCCCATTCAGCAACTTGGGACCGCGCGAAATGTAGTTTCGGGACTTTTGATTTTTGGCGCGGAAGCAACGTGAGGCGCCGGGAAGTTTTTGCGGTATGCCGCCGGGCAGGAGGAACATCCAGCCATGGCGGAGAAAGTAAGAAGAAGAGTTTCTGAGCCTCCGAACAGCGAGCAACATACGCACGGAGGCCGGTGAAGGAACCGAGTTCTAGCAAGAGGGTCGTGGCGCAGAAAAAGGCGCATGCGACATGAGAGCGAGACAAAGCAGCTGAGCAAACATCAGGTCAACCAACCTGGAGGGTTTCTCGAACGTGAGCCAAAAAGACACGACTGCGGTTCCAACCCAGAGTTCTACGAGCGCAACCAGTGACGGCGCGGGTGTGAATGACCCGGCGAAGCCGGCTGCGGATGCAGCCGCCCCTGCTCAGGCAGGCAAAGCGGCAGACAAGAAGCGCGTGTCGAAGGTAGTCGACGACAAGCGCTTCAAGATCTTCTCCGGTTCGGCCAATCGGCCGCTGGCGGAGGAGGTCGGGAAGTTTCTCGGTGTACCCGTCGGTGAGACGCGCCTGGTGCGCTTCTCCGACGGCGAGACCCACTTCCAGCTCCTTGAAAACGTGCGCGGTGTGGATGTCTTCGTCATCCAGCCCACCTGCCATCCGGTCGATCAGAACCTGA
Source organism: Bryocella sp. (assembly GCF_058498515.1). Lineage (NCBI taxonomy): Bacteria > Pseudomonadati > Acidobacteriota > Terriglobia > Terriglobales > Acidobacteriaceae > Bryocella > Bryocella sp. The sequence continues at coordinate 261,080 of NZ_JBMHYI010000047.1, read as the reverse complement.
TGGAGCTGCTGATCATGATTGACGCGCTCCGTCGTGCCTCGGCCGGCCGTATTACCGCCGTGGTTCCGTACTACGGCTATGCCCGTCAGGACCGCAAAGATAAGCCCCGTGTGGCGATCACGTCGAAGCTGGTTGCTGACCTCATGGTCAGTGCCGGAGCCCAGCGAGCGCTCTTCGTCGACCTGCATGCGGCCCAGATCCAGGGCTTCTTCAACATCCCTGTCGACCACCTTTTTGCCAGCCCCGTGCTGGTCAGCTATTTCCGGGATATGAACCTGCCGAATCTGACCGTGGTCAGCCCCGACGCCGGTGGCGTCGAGCGCGCCCGCTTCTTCGCCAAGAAGCTCGAGGTGCCGCTGGCCATCGTCGACAAGCGCAGGACCGACATCAACGTCACCGAAGTAATGAACATCATCGGTGACATCAAAGGCAGGACCTGCCTCATCCTCGACGACATCGTCGATACGGCAGGAACGCTGGTGAAGACCGCAGAGGCATTGCTCGACCAGGGCGCGGAACGCGTTCTAGCCTGCGCCTCGCACGCCGTGCTGAGTGGCCCAGCCGTGGAGCGGATTACCAATTCGCGGCTCGAGCAGCTGGTGATTACCAACACCATCCCGCTCAGCGATGCCGCGCAGAAGGTTGAAAAGATCAAGGTGCTCTCCATCGCCGGCCTTTTGGGTCGCGCCATCGAGAACATCCACCTGGAGACGTCGGTATCGACGCTCTTCACCTAAAGCAAGCTCTTGGCTATTAGCTCTTAGCCAAAGACGACAACAGCGGCGAAGGCCGCAAAGGGAGTCGAGCGAAGTTTGAGGCAGCAGCCGTTAGCTAAGAGCTAGAGGCTAGAAGCTGAGAGCTCGCTTTTCGCGCCCGAAAGGAAAGCAAAATGGCAGACAAGAAGAAGATCGAAGCGGTGGTTGCGACCCCGCGCACCGGCACCTTCAACAAGAATCACGCGCGCCGCGTGCGCGTCTCGGGCCTGATCCCGGCTGTCGTCTACGGCGCGGGCCAGCCCTCGGTGGCTGTCACGGTCGACCCCAAGGTCATCACCAAGATCCTTCACTCCGAATCCGGCCACAACACCCTCTTCGATCTCTCCATCGAGGGTGCAGCCGCAGCCAAGGGCATGATCGTCGACTGGCAGAACGAGCCCATCAAGGGCCACCTGCTGCACATCGATATCAAGCGCATCGCCATGGACAAGCTCATGCGCGTCAGCGTTCCCGTGCAGCTGATCGGTGTTCCTGCCGGCGTCAAGACTGGCGGCGGCATCCTGAGCCAGGTCATGCACGAAGTCGAGATCGACTGCCTCCCGGACGACATCCCGAGCCACATCGACATCGATATCTCCAGCCTCGAGATCGGCCAGGCGATTCACATCGCCGAGCTCCCGCACATCGCCAGCTACAAGTTCATCGGCGATGAGCATGCGATGGTCGCCCATGTGACGGTTGCCAAGGCTGAGGTAGCCGAAGAGGCCGCTGTGGCCGCTCCGGCCGAGCCCGTCGTCGCCAAGAAGGGCAAGCCGGAAGCTGAGAAGACTGACAAGAAGTAACAGCAGTCAGTGAATAGTGAGAAGTGAATAGTGAAGAAGAGTAAGAACGACGGGATTTGCAGCGTTATTCACTATTCACTATTCACTATTCACTCGCTCTTTCCGGGAGCGAACGCATGAAGCTGATCGTAGGCCTCGGCAATCCCGGAGCGGAGTACGAGTTCACCCCGCACAATGCCGGGTTTCTGGCGATCGATCGCCTGGCAATCGTAGCGGGTGTTTCGGTCACCAACCGGAGGGGCAGGGCTCTGACGGGGAAGGCAAGGCTGGCAGGCGAAGAAGTCCTGCTCGCCAAACCCGAAACCTTCATGAACCTGAGCGGCCTTTCAATCGCCGCCCTGCTGAAGGAGTTGGAACTCAACGTTGAGGACCTGGTCGTCCTCTACGACGAGCTGGCAATTCCGCTGGGTTCGATTCGCGTACGCGAGCGAGGGTCAGCGGGAGGGCACAATGGGGCCAAATCGGTCATCAGCGTGCTCGGTACGGAAGAGTGGAAGCGCATCCGCATCGGGGTCGGCAAACCGCCCCTCGAGACCGGACGCGAGATCAAGGCCGGCGGTAAAGACTACCTGCTTTCTCCGATGACGAAGAGAGAGCTGGCCACGCTGGATGAAGTGCTCGACGAAGCAGTACGCGCCGTCGAGGCTGTGCTGACCAAAGGGGTCAGTGCGGCGATGAGTGAGTTCAATAAGAAAGTGAGTAGTGAAGAGTGAATAGTGAAGAAAGACAGATGGCCGGCTAATCCAGAAGAGTTTGCCTCACATCGTTTTTTCTTCACTATTCACTAACCACTATTCACTACGAGACAACGCCAAGCCGTAGCGAGTTCGCTCAACACGGTGCGGGGCAAAACCCCGCGGAAAGAATATCCATGAATCGCAGCTACGAAATCATGTTCATTGTCCGGCCCGATGTCGACGAGGCCGAGACCGACAAGCTGATCGAGACCTTCTCCGGTTACATCACCACCGGTGGCGGCGCGATCAAGACGGTCGAGAAGATGGGCCGTCGCCGGCTCGCTTACACCGTGCGCAAGTTCAACGACGGCATCTACATCCTGCTCATCGTTGAGGCTCCCGCGTCGCTGATCTCCGAGATCGAGCGCCGCCTCCGCGTCTCCGAGCAGGTGATCAAGTTCATCACCGTCCGCACCGACGAGGAAGACAAGCGCGTTGCCAAGATCAAGAAGCACCGCGATGCGCACGTGAAGCGCTCGGCGCTGCCGCAGGTCAATCCTGAGGCCGTTGCCGCGACCCCGGCCGCAGCTCCAGTCGCCGCACCCGTGGCCGAAGCGGCGCCTGCTGCTGTCGAGGCTCCGGCTGCCGAAGAGGCTGCGCCCGCTACCGTCACCGCGTAAGGCTTCCCTGCGCTTCGGCGCATGAGATCCGAACAGAAGGCATCGACACCAACGCCGCAGGACGCTTCCAATCCTGCTTCACGACCGGGCTGAGCCAGCGAGACGCCCGCATCGACCGAAGCAGTGCAATGTCCACAGGCCCGCAATGGGTCTGGAGCGTGAGCGGCAGAACCGGCCAGCACAAGCGCTGGCCACGAAAGAAGGAGCAGCATCATGGCTGACGAAACGACTCAAGCAGCAGCGCCGGCACCCGCCAGCGAGACTCCGCGCGCCGAAGGCACCAGCTCGCCGCGTCCCGAAGGTGGTTCCCCACGTTCCGAAGGCGGCTCACCGCGTCCCTCCGGTCCCGGCGGTCCTCGCCCCGGCGGTTCGCGTCCTCCCCGCACCGGTGGTCCCGGCGGTCCTGGCGGCCGCAAGTTCTTCCGCCGCAAGAAGGTCTGCAAGTTCACCGTGGAGAAGATCGACACGATCAGCTACCGCGACGTGCGCCTGTTGCAGCAGTTCGTGAGCGATCGCGGCAAGATCATCCCGCGCCGCCTCACCGGCACCTCGGCACCGTTCCAGCGCAAGCTGACCAGGGCCATCAAGCAGGCTCGATCGATCGCCCTGCTGCCGTACGCCGCGAAGTTCTAGCCCCGTCGCCCGGGCCGCAGACGCGGTTTCGGGCGCATGCGCCGCTACGAGCGGCCACGCAGGATTGGAGACAAGTTATGGAAGTCATTCTGAAAGAGGATGTAAACAAGCTGGGCCACGCCGGCGACGTCGTGAAGGTGGCTGACGGCTACGGGCGCAACTACCTGCTGCCCTACAAGCTGGCCATCGAAGCGACCGTTGCCAACAAGGTCGTCATCGAGCAGATGAAGGGCGCCGCGATTCGCAAGGCTGCCTCGGAGAAGGGCGGAGCGGAAGAGCTCAGTGCCAAGCTCAACGAGGTCGTCGTGACCTTCGAGCGCAAGACCGGCGAGAGCGGACACCTGTTCGGTTCCGTCACCTCGGGCGACATCGCGCACGAGCTCGAGAAGCAGGGCTTCACCGTCGATCGCCGCCGCATTCATCTGGAGCAGCCGCTGAAGACCATCGGCGAGTTCCATGTGCCCGTGAAGCTCCACCGCGAGGTGACGGCCCACGTGCAGGTGACCATCAAGAGCGACGCCCCGGAGATCACCACCGAGGCAGCTGCTGAGGACACCGGCTTCAAATCGACCTACGACGGCCCGTTCGATACGGACTTCGACTAGGCTGCGGCTTCGCGTTGGCGAACAATACGAATGGCGCTGCGACTTCGGTTGCAGCGCCATTTCTTTTTGCGCACTCAGGCGAACATCGCGTGTTCGTTCTTCAGCGCTATCACCAGTGCGTCCAGCTCCTCATGCGTGTTGTAGAGCCCCGGCGTCACGCGGACTGCAGCTCCTCGTGCTATGCCCTTTCGCGCGATCGTGTGCACGCGGTACTTCGCGAAGAGCGTTCGCTGCATCTGCGTCGCCTGCTCGACGCTCTTCATCCCCTTCGTTCGGAAGGAAGTGGTCGCGCCATAGCGCTCAGGGTCGTCAGGCGTGAGAATCTCCATGCCAGGCAGGTCGCGCACCCGCTCCACCCAGTAGTTGCGCAGCGACTGCAGCCGCGCACGTTTGCGCTCCACGGTGATCTGATGATGCACGTCAATCGCCTTCGGAATCGTCAGCATCGCCGCGAAGTTCACAGTGCCTGAGAACACTCTCGCTCGCACGTCGGTCAACGCATTCTCTGTGTTGCCATTGCACGGCTCGACATCCGCGAGCCTCGACTTGCGGATGAACATGGCGCCCGTTCCCTGAGGCGCGGCTACCCACTTGTGCAGGCTGAAGCCCACGAAGTCCAGGTCCAGCGCACGCACGTCGAGCGGCATCTGCCCCACCGAGTGCGCCGCGTCCACAATGCAGTCGACACCATGCCGGCGCGCCAACGCCACAATCTCCCTGATCGGCGTCACCAACCCGGTGCGATGACACAGGTGCGTGACCATCATCAGCTTCGCGCGCGGCGTTCGCTTCAACACATCCTCATACGCCGCAAGGATCGCGTCCGTCGTCGCAGGCTCCGGCATCACGAAGGTGACTACCTCCGCGCCGCGCCGCTCCTTGAGGAAGACCATCGCATCCTGCATCGCGTCGTAGTCGAGGTCGTGAAAGACCACTGCATCGCCGGGTCCAAGGTGCTTGTACCCGGTGATCAGATCTTGCAACCCCTCCGTCCCGCACCGCGTCAGCGCTACCTCTTCAGGCTCGGCGTTGATGAGTGCTGCCACTGCATTACGCGCCTTATCGATCTCCGGACCCAGCGCCATGCCAGGCATGACGCCGCGCCCGAAGACGCTGTTGTGCCGATTCACAAAGGCTAGCTTCTCGAAGTACGCCTGCTGCGTCGGGATCGTCATCAAACCCCAGTAGCCATTCTCGAGATTGATGACGCTGCGATCCACGTCATAGAGCGCGCCAAAGTACGCCGCCTCCGAGTCTGCGCTCTGCGCAAGACCCGGCGCGCGTTGGGCCAATGCCGCGCTGGCGGCGAAGGAGGCAGCGGAGACCTTTAGGAAATTGCGGCGTGTCGTCATGCAGGCTCCTGGCATTCGCTGGAGGATACACAAGGATAGGAGCGAAGGCTCACACCCGTTCTCCAGGCCAGTCTACGATGCGGATGTGAGCAGAAAGTGAGCGGCGTTACTCGTACTTCAGCGTCGACACAGGATCCAGCTTGGCAGCGCGGTTCGCAGGCAGCGTGCCGAAGATCACGCCGACGCCCACCGAAGTCACCAGCGCGGCGAAGGCGCTCCACCACGTGAAGGGGATCACGAAGTCAGTGAAGAAGTGCACGCTCCACGGAATCGCGATGCCGATCACCGTCCCCACCAGTCCACCCGAGAGCGAGAGCAGAACGCTCTCCGTAAGAAACTGCAGCCGGATCTCGCGGCTCGTTGCTCCCAGCGCCTTGCGGATGCCAATTTCCTTGATGCGCGACTGTATGTTGGACAGCATGGAGTTCATGATGCCCACACCCGATACGACGAGCGTGATCATGGATGCGAACAACAGGACCAGCGTGAGCATGCTCGCGATCTTGCCGGCGGTGGTGATGATGTCGGTGAGAGTCATGGCATGGTAAACGCTGGTGGCGTAGTGCCGGGAGTGGATGATCTGGGTGATCCGCTTTGCGGCCGGCTCTACCTGATTGGCCGACGACATCGAGAAGAAGATCTCCTTGAGCGTATCGGTGCCGGTAAAGTAGCGTGCGACCTCGTACGGCACCAGGATGGTGTGCTCGGAGATTTCGGACAGGCCCTCGGTGTTGATGCTCTCTTCGAAGACGCCGACGATAGTGAACGGAATGCCGCGGCAGGTGACCGTCTTGCCGATGGCGTTATCGTAGCTGCCGAAGAGCTCGATCGCCATCGGACCAACCATGTCCGCTACGTTCGCGTGGGAGGAAGCATCCAGGTTATCGAAGAAGCGCCCGGCCTTGATCTTGAGGTTGCGGATGATCTTGTAATCCGGACTCACGCCCAGGATTGCCGTCTCCTGCGTCTTGCCGCTGCCTAGCGAGACGCGGTCGTCGTACTCCAGCATCGGAGATGAGGCGACGATACCTGGCACCTGCTCATCGACTGCCACCATGTCCTCGCGGGTCATCGAATCCGGCGTCGAGACGTTGTTCGGTCCCATTACCTGCCCGCCGGAGTACTGCATCTCTACCTTGTTGGGTCCCAGGCCGTTCAGCGTGTCCAGGGCAAACTGCCGCCCGGTCAGCCCCACTGTCACCACCAGGACAATCGACGCCGAGCCGATGACCATGCCCAGCATCGTGAGCAGAAAGCGCATCTTCGAGGCGCAGAAGGTGTCGAGCGCCTGCGCCAGAACCTCGCGGAAGGCAATGGTGGTGCGCGCACTGCGCAGCGTGCTGTCGAAGGTAGATGCGGTGGTCGTGGCCATGTGGAGGTTTTCCGGCCGTCGCCGGACAAGAATCTCAGTATCGCAGCCCAAGCGCGACTGCTGCTACTCCCTTCCTCAGACGTTCGCCTGAGACTTCCGGATTCGCAAACTAGCCATCCGCTCTCAGATGAGTGAGAGATGCTTTGACGTTCTCAGCTGGCTTGAACCGTTGCTTCCGGTTCCGTAACTGGCGACTTACTTCGGCGTCACGCGGAAGACGCCGCCGTTCTTGTTGTCCTCGAGCATCCACAGCGCTCCATCAGGAGCAACCTCGACGTCGCGGATGCGGTGACCGACGAACCAGCGCTCTGCGGGCTTCGCTCCGCCCTTGCCGTCGAAGGTGATGCGAAACAGGGCCTGGCTCGCCAGGCCGCTGATCAGGGCGGACCCCTTCCACTGCGGGAACATCTTGCCGTTGTAGAAGATCAGGTTGCCGGGCGCGATGATGGGCGTCCAGTAGATGATCGGCTTCTCGAGGTCAGGCCGCGTGTCCGGGCTGGGGATCGGCACGCCGTCGTAGTTGACGGCGTAGGAGACGAGCGGCCAGCCGTAGTTCTTGCCGGGCAGAATCAGGTTCAGCTCATCGCCACCGCGCGGGCCGTGCTCTACCTCCCAAAGACGGCCGTCGGGAGCGAAGGCGAGGCCATAGGGCGTGCGGTGGCCGCTGGTCCAGGTCTCCTCCAGCGTCAGGTTCGGACCAGGGAAGCTGTACGTCCGCACCACGGGAGCCGTCTTGGCCTCTTCTGTATTCGCAGGAGGGTCGATCACGGGCACGGTTGGCGCACCAATCTTGCCTGCCATCGGATTTCCCGGAGCAGGCTTGCCGTCCAGCGTCAGGCGGAGGATCTTGCCCAGCGGTTGGTTGGGATCCTGCGCCGGCGTCATGCGCTGGCGGTCGCCTACTGTCAGGAAGAGGTACTTCTTGTCAGGAGAGAAGGCGACCTGCGCGCCGAACTGTCCACCATTGCCACGCTCGCCGTCGCGCCAGATGACCTTGAGGTTTTCGAGGCTCACGTCGTCCCCCGCGATCTTCAACTCGGACTTGGCGAGCGCGAGGCTCGAGCCACCCGGATCACCCGGCTCCGAGTAGGTGAGGTAGATGCTGTGATCCTTGGCATAGAAGGGAGAGAGATAGACGCCGAGCATACCGCCCTGGCCGCGCCAGAGCACGGGAGGCACGTTCTTGACCTGCGTCTTGGCGCCCTGCTGGGTGACCAGCCAGAGGCCGCCGGTCTTCTCGGTGATCAGCATGCGGCCGTCGGGCAGGAAGGCGATGCGCCACGGGAGAGCCATGGTGGTCACCTGGGTCATGGTGAACGGCAGGCTGGCTTCCGGCTTCTGCTCGCCTGCATTGATCTGTGCGCCGGCCTGGATTGCCGCCAAGGCGAGGAGTCCACTCATCACGAACCGCTTCATCACGTCTTCCCTCTAGGTGTACGCAGTTGTCCTGTCCCGATAGACGAGCCGGAATGCTGTTCGGCCGCTGACATACCAGGCAGCAACCCCTTTATAGCATCGCGGTTTGCGCGGAGCAGTGAAGTTACGCAGATCGCGCCAGAGACGGCAAGACCCGCCAACCGAGCGGGTCTTGTGTGGCCTCGCGAGACCGGAATCTATGGCGGAGAGTGAGGGATTCGAACCCCCGATCGCCTTTCGACGACGTCTGATTTCAAGTCAGATGCATTCAACCGGACTCTGCCAACTCTCCTTGATGCAAGTTTACTTCAGGGGTGGGGCTGGGCGGCATCGTATAGGGATGCGCGTTTCCGTCTTCACTTCGTCGTTCGCTGCTGTCCTGTTTGCTGCTGCGCTGTCCGCGCGGGCAGTGAGTCCTTGTTCTTTGCTTACGTTGGAACAGATCAAGGGGGTGGCGGGGGAGGTATCGGCGGGGGTCGCGGGGGATGGCGACTGTACGTGGAAGAGCCTCAAGGGTGAGGACCGGGTCTACCTACAGGTGAAGGATGCGGGACCGGACTACAAGAGCTTCCGGGACTCGATGATGGCTACGGGGAAGCTGGCGCCGGTGAGTGGGCTGGCGGAGGACGCGTTCTATGTCTCCAGCCATGGCTCGAGCGCGGCGCTGTATGCCATGAAGGCGCATCACCTGCTGCTGATCACGGTCGATGGTCCGGGGTTCGACAAGGCGGGGAATGAGGGTGCGGAGAAGATTCTGATGACTGCGGTCCTGGGGAGGGTGTAGTACCCCCCCTCCCCCATATTTGCGCAAGTGTTCATTGCAGGTAGTTTAGGGGTGGACCTCTGTTTTAGGGCCAAGGGATTAGGGCCAAGGGTCTAGGGCCAAGGGATTAGGGCCAAGGGTCTAGGGCCAAGGGTTTAGGGCCAAGGGATTAGGGCCAAGGGTCTAGGGCCAAGGTAGAAGCAGAGCTGTGCCCACCCTTATTCCATTGTAGAGAGTTCGGACGGACATTCTGCCAAGTTGCTCGGGTGCGCCCGGGCACCAGCCGCTCAGGCGGTGGCGTGGGGGTGGAGGGCGGCGCGGACCTTGTCGACGTGGGTGCCGTGGGTGCGGATGGCTTCGTGGAGCTGGTCGCCGGTGACGTGGAACTCCTTCGCCCAGTACGCGATGTCGGAGGCCATCTTGGGGTTGATTTCCTTGGGATCGTGGGGGCCCTTGAGGTGATCTTCGTGGATGGTGTGGGGCTGGACTTCTTTGGACTTCTGTTCGTGCTCGTTGCTGTCGTGCTTGGACATGAGTACTTCCCTTCGCTTGCTCTTAAGTGGATGAGCGGGCGGGGGCTGGGGATGTTCGGGGATCGGGATTAGGGCCAAGGGAGTAGGGCCAAGGGCCAAGGGTTTAGGGCCCAGGGCCCAGGGCTCAGGGCTCAGGGCTCAGGGCTCAGAGTGCGGCGTCGGGCTCTGGTCGGGGCTCATTCCGTTGTATCGGGAGTTGGGCGGAGGTCCGCTAATCGGAGGGGTGCTCCGGTTGGAGGCTTCGCAGGCGGAGAGTGTCTCCGTTTGGGGAGCCTCTTTTCTTGTGCGGGGCCATGGCGTGGGCTACTGGGGAGGGATGGCGTACTCGGTGTGGAGGTGGAAGTTGGTAGACTTGGCGGCATTCCAGGCGCGTTGAGGAGTGTCCGCTTTGGGTCGATCGCGAACGAAGGTGATCCCTTTCCGAAGAAGGGTGTTGCGCAGACGCCGGGTTCTGCGGCTAAAATTGATATAAACGCAAGTCCCGCGGGGCGGCCAGCAGCGCTCAGCGCGGATGAGTTGCGCGTCTGCGTGCAAAGGATCGTCCTTTACGGAACTATTCGGGAGTCGTGGCACTCGAAGAACGACCGCAGCTACCGAAACGTCAGCATGGATGACATCCAGCACATGCTGCGGAGCGAGTGGAAGCTCAGGGGCAAGCCAGAGTGGAGCGATGACCACGGCAACTGGAAGTACAAGCTCGATGGCAAAGACCTTGAGGATGACGAGTTGACGCTGGTCGTTGCGGTGCGTGACGAGCTGGTCGAGATTCTGGTGATTACGAAGTATTGAGGCAGGAGTATGAGCGCGGCGGAAAAGTTGAGAGCGCGAAAGATCGAGAGAAAGACCTCCACGAACAGGAAGCCCTATCACTTTGTGGGTTCGGGGCTGCCGAATGTGTACCTGGTGGGGGTGGAGTACGAGTTGGATCGCGAGACGCTGGAGCAGCGCGCGGCGATCCCTCGCCTGCCTGATCTGCTGACGTGGATTGCGGTGACGTTACTCTCGAAGGATGCTCCGTTGACGGGCGACGAGTTGCGGTTTCTGCGGAAGCGGGTGGGCAAGTCGTCGAAGGACTTCGCTCAACTGCTCGACCTGACAAGCGAGCAGTATTCGCGCATGGAGAACGGAGTGGTGCCGATTACACATTCGAACGACAAACTTGCGCGGCTTCTGGTCATCACGCTGAGCATGATCGAGGCGCTGAAGAAGCCGGAGCTGATGGAGCGGGTTGCGAATCAGACCTGGTCCTCGCATGTTGGGCCGGATCAGCGGATTATTGCTCGCGTGGATGCTGTGCGGGGATGGACGGTGGAGACGAAGGCGGCGTGAGACTAAGCCTCTGAATTCCGACCTACGGCTTCCAACTCGGTCCGTCCCGAACTACGCGCGGAAGTCCGGGGTGAACTGTTTGGCGAGCCCGGCGGTGTTGCCGGAGGTGTAGTTGGTCCAGAAGAGTCGCTCGGCGGCGAGGACGGCGTCGGCTGCTCCGGGCGAGGGGCGCATGGTGGGATTGTGGCGGGGTGCTGATTACGCAAGGAACGGGACTTAAAGCGGATGCGACGTTTGTCTATACGCTGCCAAATCGCTGTCGGTGATCTGGCTGGCTGGGACCAAGACGTAGTGACGTTCCTCGAGAACCACTACGCGATCCTCCTGTATACCGACTTCGAAGACCGCGATCCGATCATCCTCGAGAAATTGGGTTGAGATGGAGCGACAAACCAAGCCAGGAAACTTCTCTGCGCAACAGGCCAGATCTTGCTTTGCTTGGACGATCCCAAGTTGGTCTTTACCACCCTTCGCCTGAACTGGGATCACGTACTGAATCCCTTGCCGGTCAATACCGACATATATCTCGTCGATTTCGATCTGACCGATTTTGGCGACAGTCGTACGCATGTGGCTCTGCAGCGAGAAGGCTGTGAGACCAAGGAAGATGTCGATAATCCGGTTGTATCTGACCTTTGCTAGGAGCGCTTGCTCGTCGTTGAGCGCATAAGCGCCGATGATCTCCGGTGTCGCGTCTGGGAGCTTGATCGTGCGGAGATTCTTATTCGGGCTGATGCGATTCGCGGAAACCAATCGGAAGGCGTATTTGGCCCGGCCCGCACCTTCGATCACCCACTCCAGCCCTTTGGGTTGGGTTGCAATGATCCGCTTAGGCAGCGGGGTGCGATAACGAATCGAATAAACTACATCCCCCAGGTTCTTAGGCAGTTCCACGCCGAGTGCCTTTGCGGCTCCCACGATTTGTTCGCGGGTGAATTCGACCTCGATATCGCCTTGCTCGTAGCCTCCAAAGTCCGCATCGAAGAATATGTGGTCGAGGATCTGCTTATATCTATTTTCGAGAATCTCAGACACTTATTGCCCCCGCAAAATTCAGATAGCCAGCTTTGCTATGTAAGGCTGCTTCCGCCTCGTCACGCGGAGTTTGCTTACGCTTCTTAGTGCCGCTCTTGCGGTCTCTGCCTTTGATGGGAACATCAATCTCGAAGTAGCGAGAAGCGGAGGCCATGTTCATCGCAAGGAGGCGCGGATTTCCCAATTCCAAAATTCCATTCGATCTAGACGGTTTTGTTTCAAGCGCAGCCATGACACTTGCCGCAATTGCACGAGCCATTGGCGGAGGAACGGCGTTGCCGATCTGCCTTGCACCGTGCCATTTTGTCTCGTTAAATCTGAACCAATCAGGAAAGCCGTGGAGGCGGGCCATCTCTCTCACGGTTACGCAACGGGGCCACTTGTAATGGATTGGGCGTGGGCTAGTAAACGCGCCACGTGCAGAATCTGTGCCAGCTCGCAACGTATTACTGACTCCGCGAGGCGGCAATTTGAAGAATCTCGATGTCGGCTCAACCTCCCCGTTCGGTGTCTCGGCGAATCTCCTCTTGGAGATCGCCGTGTGCTCTGTTCTCGCACTCGACGTTAGGACGTCGGCATCCCATTTGCGGGGAATTCCAAAATGCCAAGATGTATCGCTCTCGCAATGCATCTCCTTGGAAAACGCGACGCGCGGTCTCCAGCCTCGTACCCTCACGGAGTCCGATTCAAGCAGCGCATCGAAATCTTCGGCGTTTGGCAGATCGCTCAACGCATCCTCGCATGTAGGTCCGACCGGGAGACGTTCTGGGTTGGCCCGCCCCGCTATCCCAGTAATTGCGTTCGGATATTGCGCGGAGCGAAGCTGCTTCTTCGCTCCGAACAGAATCAGACGCTCACGGTACTGAGGGACGCCAAAGTGGGCGGCATTGAGAACCTTCCAAGGCAAGGTGACCTTATATCCAAGCTCATCTGCATCTTCGATAAATTCTTCGAGGAAGAGCCGATGCTTGCCTACGGTAATCCCCTTGACGTTTTCGAATACAAAATAACTGGCGTCAAGTTCGCTGACGAGGCGAAGGTAGTCGCGAACCAGCAAATTCCGCGGGTCTTCTATCGCCCGATGCCCGATTAAAGAGAAGCCCTGGCACGGGGGACCTCCGAACACGACGTTGACCGGTTCCTGTCCGATCTTCGCTAGGCGACGGATCTCGCGACCGGTGAGCGCAGAGACCGAGCTAGCTATCATCGCGCATTCAGGGAAGTTGAAGAGGTGAACAGCAGAGTGGATTGGGTCGATTTCGACGGCAGCAGCGACCTTGAATCCAGCCTGTTCAAACCCGAGGCTCATGCCTCCCGCGCCTGCGAAGAGATCGATTGCAATAGGGCGTGGCATATGACCTCCCTCCAAGCTTACTCAAAAAGAGCGTGCATGGCTTAGCCTATCGGTCCGGAGGGACCGAGGAATGCCACGAGTCGAGTCACGAGGGCTGTCTCGCTCTTGAGCTGGCATTGCCACACCGTCAGGCTCTTCCATCCGAGTTTCTGCAGGGCGCGAACATTGCGCCGATCCCGTTTGCGGTTTCCTACAAGTTTGGGTTCCCAATAGTCGCTTCGAGACTTCGGAGGGCGTCCGATGCGACAGCCGTGGGCGTGCCAGAAGCAGCCATGGACGAAGATCGCCTTTCGCCGCGCCGGAAAGACTAGGTCTGGGGTTCCGGGAAGGTTTCGCCCGTGGAGTCTGTATCGATATCCCATGCCATGGAGCAGCCGTCGTACTGTGAGCTCGGGGGCTGTGTCTTTTCCCCGAATCCTAGACATCAACGCGCTGCGGCTGGCTGTGCTTCGGTTGTCTCCCACGGTTGTTTGATGACGGCTGCCCCACAAGCGTTCCATCGGGCCACTGTGGGGTAAGGGGCGAGCTCGCGCCCTTGCTATTTTATTGGGCTTTTGTGGCCCGGTTGAAACCGGGCCCTTCCGTTCGTGGTGGGCTTTGGGAGCTGGGGCAATACGGGGGAAGCAGATCCCCTTCGGGGATGACAAACAAGAAAGGCAAAGGCAAAGGCGGGGGTCCTTCGTCGCGTTGCTCCTCGGGATGACGGCGGAAGACAAAGGCAAAGGCCCGGACGATTGTCCGGGCCTTTGTGTTGTTGGAGTGCTTCAGTTATTGCAGGAGGGTTCCGCCGTCGCCGTTGGTTTTGGGGTCTTCGGGGGGGATTACTGTGGCGCTGGCTACCTTGTCGTCGGCTTCGAGGTTGAGGAGGCGGACGCCGGAGGTGTTGCGGCCGGCGCCGCGTACGGTCTTGGTGTCGATGCGGATGATCTTGCCGAACTGGCTGATGACCATCATCTCGGTGGTGTCGTCGACGAGCTGGATGGAGGTGACCTTGCCGATTTTGGGTGTGGTCTTCATGCCGATGACACCCTTGCCGCCGCGGGTCTGGAGGCGGTAGGCGTCGACGTCGGTGCGTTTGCCGTAGCCGTTTTCGGAGACGGCGAGGATGAGGCAGGGGGTGAGGCCGAGCTTTTCGTCGAGCTTGGCGAGTTTGAGGGCGGCCTCGGGGGAGAGCTCGTTGTCGGCGCCTAGTACTTCCTGGCCGTCGGGGGCATCGGACCCCACCCTTTGCGATACGGCCGCAAAGGATGGGCCACCCGCGTTCATGGTGGCTTCGTCGATGACGGCCTGGGCCTGAGAGGCGAGACCGGCGGCGGCGGCGCGGGCCATACGTTCTTTATTGCGGGCTTCCGAGGAGGGAGTGACGGCGATGCCGATGACGTAGTCGTTCTTCTTGAGGGAGATGCCTCGGACGCCGGCGGCGGGGCGTCCCATGGAGCGGACGTCGCCTTCGTGGAAGCGGATGGCGAGGCCTTCGCGGGTGGCGAGGAAGATGACCTGCTCGCCGTCGGTGATGCGGGCGGCGATGAGCTCATCGTCCTTGTCGATGCCGATGGCGATGATGCCGCGGGCCATGACGTTGGAGAAGTCCTTGAGTGCGGTCTTCTTGACGGTGCCCTGCTGGGTGGCGAAGAAGACGAACTTGCCTTCCTCCTCGAGATTGCGGACGGGGAGGATGGCGACGACCTTCTCGCCGGGCTGGAGGTCGATGAGGGAGGCCATGGCCTTGCCCTTGCCGGCGGCTCCGACGTCGGGGACTTCGTAGACCTTGAGCCAGTAGACGCGGCCGGAGTTGGTGAAGCAGAGCAGGAAGGCGTGGGTGGAGTCGATGATGAGCTGCGAGACGAAGTCTTCCTCGCGGGTCTTCATTCCCATGCGGCCGGTGCCGCCGCGCTTTTGCTGGCGGTAGGTGGTGATGGGTGTGCGCTTGAGGTAGCCGGTGTTGGAGACGGTGACGGCGACCTGCTCGTCGGCGATGAGGTCCTCGAGGGTGAGCTCGGTGGACTCGTCGAGGATGACGGTGCGGCGCTCGTCGCCGTACTTGTCGCGGACGTCTTCGAGCTCCTTGGCGATGACCTTGCGGAGCTTCTTCTCGCTGGCGAGGATGGACTCGTACTCGGCGATGTCTTCGCGGACCTTGCGCAGCTCGTTCATGATCTCGTCGATGGAGAGCTGAGTGAGGCGATAGAGCTGCAGTTCGAGGATGGCGTCGATCTGGCGGTAGGAGAGGATGAGCGTTCCGGCTCCTGCTCCCGCGATGGCGAGCTGTGCGGAGACGCTGCCGCCAGCGAGATCGATGCCGTACTTGGTGGGATCGAGGGTGACGCCCTGGAGCTCGGTGCCGCGGAGATTGATGCGGCGGTTGGAGAAGTAGCCGAAGAGGTTCTCGCGGGCGTCGGCGCGGGAGTTGGACTGGCGGATGATGCGGATGACGTTGTCGAGATGATCGAGGGCGATCTGGTAGCCGAGGCGGATGTGCTCGAACTCGCGGGCCTTGTTGAGGAGGAAGGCGGTGCGGCGGCGGACGACGTCGATGCGGTGATCGAGGAAGGCCCAGATGGCCTGGTCTAATGGAAATTCTTTGGGCTGGCCGTTGTGGACGGCCAGGAAGATCATCGAGAAGCTCTCCTGCATCTGGGTGTGCTTGTAGAGCTGGTTGAGGACGATCTCGTGCTGTGCGCCGCGCTTGAGCTCGATGACGATGCGCATGCCGTCGCGATCGGACTCGTCGCGGACGTCGGAGATGTCGTCGACGATCTTCTCGGTGACGAGCTCGGCGATGCGCTTGATGAGGTTCGACTTGTTGACCTGGTAGGGAATCTCTTCGACGATGATGGCTTCGCGGCCGCCGGTGATGTTTTCCTTCTTGCACTTGGCGCGCATCATGAAGCGGCCACGGCCGGTCTTGTAGGCGTTAGGGATTCCGCTCTTGCCGTAGATGAAGCCGCCGGTGGGGAAGTCGGGCCCCTGGACGGTCTCGAGCACGATGCTGAGGTTGTCGCGGGTGTCGTTCTTGTCCTTGGCGAGGAGGGCGATGGCCGCGTTGAGGACCTCGGTGAGGTTGTGCGGCGGGATGTTGGTGGCCATGCCAACGGCGATGCCTGCGCTGCCGTTGACGATGACGTTGGGGAAGCGGCAGGGCAGCACCGAGGGCTCCGAGGTGGACTCGTCGTAGTTGGGGACGAAGTCGACGGTGTCGGAGTCGATGTCGGCAAGCATCTCGCCGGAGATGCGGGCCATGCGGGCCTCGGTGTAACGCATGGCGGCAGGCGGATCGCCGTCGATGGAGCCGAAGTTGCCCTGGCCGTCG
This sequence comes from Bryocella sp., assembly GCF_058498515.1. NCBI lineage: Bacteria > Pseudomonadati > Acidobacteriota > Terriglobia > Terriglobales > Acidobacteriaceae > Bryocella > Bryocella sp. The sequence goes on along the minus strand of NZ_JBMHYI010000047.1, from coordinate 244,463 downwards.
ATGAGCGGATAGCGGAGCGAGAACGGTTGCGCGAGGCGCACGAGGGTGTCGTAGATGGCGGAGTCGCCGTGGGGATGGAAGTTACCCATCACGTGGCCGACGACCTTGGAGCTCTTGGTGTACTTCTTGTTGTACTGGAGGCCCATCTCCTGCATGCCGTAGAGGATGCGGCGATGAACGGGCTTGAGGCCGTCACGGACGTCGGGCAGGGCGCGGCCGACGATGACGGACATCGAGTAGTCGAGATACGAGCGGCGCATCTCCTCCTCGATGTTGATGGAGATGAGATTGAGCGCGCCAGGGCCCATGGGCGCACCGGGACCTCCCGCACCGCCGCCGGGGGGCGGATTGTTGGAGTTGGCGTCCTGGGGGGAGGGTGGATCGTTTTGGCCGTCGGGGCCTAGAGGAAGCTGGTTCTGATCGTCTGCCATCACCCTCTATTTTAGCAGTTCTGGGGGCCTAAAAGCGGCTCAGGACGCGGGTGCAGAAGGTGATGGCGGGCTCTGCTGAACCTTGATTGTCGCGGCGTCGTTCAGGTCGATAAGAATGCCATCCGCAGCTACTTGGGCGTAAGTCGCTTCGCGAGTCGTCTTGAAGTAAACGTTGATGAGATACACAGGCTTATGGGGTTCTTCATCACGCAAAATCGCGAATTGATTGAGTTGTCCTGAGTAGAAACCCAGGTTGTCCTTCATTTCGATTTCTACGAACACCAGATTGGGCAGAGCTTCCGGTGTGCTCCTGGCTGGCGAGAAGGCTTCGTAGATGATCGGCCGTTCGCCGATGAGGCTACGGACCCGGGTTTTCAGATAGGGAATTCGGCGGATTCCGAAGGCCGTAAGCCGTGGCTGCCACGTTCCATAGAACACGCCGAGCCAATGGCTGACCGCGAACGACAGGAATACGTAGAGCGAGGCCAGGGAGAGAGCCTCGACCGTGTGGCTTTCGGCCCAGGAATGCGCCTGCCAGGTGTCGAGGCGGTGCAGATAGAGGAAGCCCTGGCAGTGGAGGACCGCCCCGAGCAGGACAAGCCCCGCGGCGAACAGGAGGAAGAGGAAGCCATGGGTGCAGACACCCAGCGCAACAAGTTCGCCGAGCTCCGCAGCGGCTCCCTGATCTTCAAAGGAGCGCGGACGGACGAGGTTTCGACCGCGTTGAGCGAAGAGGCCAGGGATGACGCACAGAATGACAAGAAAGACAGTCGATAAGTCCAGCTTCACGGATCATCTCCCGGCTAAGGAAGGTCTGATTAAGTCCCGAACATTCCCTCAGTGGCTAAAGCCACATTGATTTCGGAGACTTTATTGTCACGGCTGAAGCCGTGACCTGCCGTTCGTGCCACTTAATCGGAGGTTCCCGTAAAGCTAATCTCCCCACTACTGGCGATCTCTCGCAGGTACTGTAGGCTGCGTAGCAGCCGGGGCGGGGGTCTGGGTCGAAACGAAAGGATTGGGGGCGTTGGGTTCGACGCGGAGAGTATTCAGGCTGCGGAATAGATCGCTACCCTGATCCAGCTTGCACACGGCATCGTTCGCGATGATTCTCTCGTTTGCCATCACTTGCCTCTAAAACCAGTATATGCCTCTACGTCGCTTGCGCGGCGGCGCGCTGGTGGTTGAGGGCGAGGAGGCGGGCCAGGATCTCCTGATCGGAGAGACTTGCAGGCCAGCCGTAGGCGGCGAAGACGGCTTCGTCGAGGGTGCGGTGGGCGTCGGCGAGCCATTGGGGGCGGGCGTTGTAGAGCTTGGTCAAAGTGCGCGTCTTGAGTTCGTCTTCGGAGGATCCGGGAGGGTTGAGCCAAGCGTCGCGGAGGCGGACGAGTTCGCGGGCGGCGTCGGCGATGGCGCGGACGATGGGGGAGTCGGCTTCGGTGGGTTCGTTGCCCGGTGGCCAGGGGAAGGGGAAGGTGTCGAAACAGGTTGTGGTGTTGTATGTCGGATCGTTTCCGACTCCATGCCAAGAGCAAGACGCGAGGCTCCAAGTCTCGTGGATACGCGAATGGAGGACTCCGAAAAAATAATCATCTTCACGGGCTATAACGAAAAGCCTGTGGTCGGGGATCACGTCTGCTGACAGCCATGCGAACATCCGATGCTTCGCCACTCCCGGTGTAACAATGAATCTATGGAGAGGCTTGATTGCTTTTCGGAGCTGTGGCCTAGCTTCACCATGAAGCCACCATTTTTTTCGGTAGGTTTCGCGATTGTTCTTCTCGCGTGAGGGACGTATATGGTGCTTGGCGTATTCAAACGGCAGTTCGTACAAAGCGGCCGCAGATTCGCTCATGTTATCCCCGAAATCGATGACGTGAAGTCCCCGATCCCTGCGGGTCACGTCGATTCCGTTAACCCAACGCCGGACTACATCAGAGTTAGCTTTGCCGTTAGGATTCAACGGTGCATTCAACATCTTCCGAGCGTCGTCGCTTGAAAGTTCAAACGCTCCGACCTGCGTCGTTCCCATAAACGAAAACGGACGGTTTTCCGTGAGTCGAAACGCACTTGCCACATTTGCTTCCGAACTCAAATTCGCATTGATGACCTCAGATATCGCCCCGTTCAACAAGTGAACCTTTTCCGCACCATCGTCGAAGCCAATCATTGAGACACGTACATCCGCGCCTGCAAGAACCCAGGGTCTATCGCTCCATGCAAAGAAGATGTCACCTGAATTCTTTATTCGCTCCAAAACGCGAAGATTAGCTCCCGCTCTAATCGCCTGCGTAGCGAGTAGCCCTGCGCGCTTTGCCTTCTTGGACGCTATTTGTCGCCGGGCCACCTCGAACCAGTAGGACACAAGATCCGCCTCTTTAGGCACCTCGCCTTCGTAGAGTAAGAAAAGGTCGTCCACATAAACGAGTCCTAGCTCGGTACGTAGCCGCTTACCTCCAAGGAATGGCGGATTTCCGACGATATAGTCGGCGCTCGGCCATTCTGGTTCGTAGGGTTTGTTCTCCTCGTCATATCGCATGATGGCGTCGTCATGCTCGATGTTGTCGAGCTTGTGGAGGATCGGTTTGGGCTGATCGTTATAGCTATGGTCGCGTTTCCACTGGAGCAGGCCGATCCAGACGACGGCAGAGGCGATTTCGTGGGCGTAGAAGTCGAGCTCGATGCCGTAGAGCTGGGCGGGGGTGGGCATGGATTCGACCGGGAGGATGAGGCCGTGTTTGAGGCCGAAGGCGCGGGCCGTCTCCCAGAGGTCGAGCAGCTGCTTCATGGCGATGTAGAGGAAGTTGCCGGAGCCGCAGGCAGGGTCGAGGACGCGGACCTTCTGGAGTTCGGCCGCCCAGTCGGTGAGGAGCTTGTTGGCGGGGCGATTGGCACGGAGGGCGGTCTGAATGCGTCGGCTGCCAACCGTTTTCGCCGCTCCCGACCCCACCCTTTCCGATGATGCCGGAAAGGATGGGCCACCCGAAGCTGTTGCAGCGGCGGACGGTGCTTGCTCTGTGTTGAGTGCGTCTTCGATCGCAGCCTGCGTGGAGGCCCACTGGCGGCGCAGCGGCGTCATGACGACGGGTTCGACGAGCAGGAGGATGTCTTCGGGCGAGGTGTAGTGCGCGCCGATCATGGAGCGCTTGGCGGCGTCGAGGGAGCGCTCGAAGAGTGTGCCGAAGATGGAGGGCTCGATCTGGGACCAGTCGTGTTTGGCGGCGCGGCGGAGGATGTCGCAGTCGGCGTTGTTGAGCTCGATGGCTTCGGGTGTCTGCTCGAAGAGGCCGCCGTTGAACCAGGGGATGTCGTCGGCACCGAAGAAGCTGCCCTCGTTGCCCATGGCCTCGAAGAGGATGGGGAGCTTCTTATTGAAGTTGATGCGGGAGGTGCGGCTGGACTCGACGAGCTTGCGGAAGACGTTGTTGGGGATGAGACCGATGGAGTCCGCAAAGAGACAGAAGACGATGCGGATGAGGAAGTGGGCGATCTGCTCCTTGGTGTGCGGCGTGGGGCTGGCGGCGCGCTCGAGTTCGAGTTGCTGGGCGAGCTTGAGGAGGTCGGTGGCGGCGTCGCGGGTAACGCGCTCGGTGACGGCCTCGGGACGTAGCATGTTGCGGTCGCCGAAGACGTAGCGGAGGACATCCTGCGGGAGCACGGCGGATGTTGGAACTGGCTTGTTGAGGCGAAGCTCTTCGAGATCGAAGGCGTAGATGCGGGTGCGCTGGCTGTCGAACTTGGTGTGGACTTCGAAGCGCTTGAAGTCGCAGACGATCAGAAGCGGCGGGTTACCGAGGTCCTCGTGGTACTCGTTGAGTTGTTTGTATGCCTTCTTGAGGTCTCCGCCTGGGAGCTTGTACTCCCAGGCAAAGGCGTCACGCTTCCAGACGTCGGCGAAGCCGGAACCGCCGCCGACCTTGGTAACGTGCTTTTCGAAGGTGTAATTGCCACCCACCATGTCGTCTTCTGTGGGATGCGGCACGCCAAGGGCTTCGCAAAGATCGCGAAAGTGCTGCTGATACGCGGACTTCTCTGTGAGCTGCGTCTGCTGCCACTTGATGGCGAACGATGTGAGGTCGAGTGGCATGCTCCATGTATTGTGCCAAATGCGCGCCTGTTTAGCTCGCGGGGAAGGGAACGAAGCGAGCGGTGCAGTTGTCAGGTCTGGGTGCGCTGTCTGAGGGCAACACTTTGACCGTGGCGTCGACGCCTTCGGGTAGATGGAGGTTGCTGCCGTGGGGGCCGAAGGTGATATCGGCGTGGTCGAAGGTGTAGGTGTAGTTTGGGGGATTCGCGGCGTCGGTGAGGAAGACTCCGTCGAGAGTCAGCTGGGCGCGGTGGGTTTCGTCGTAGCCATCGAGGAAGATGTGGCCTCCGCCGGAGACGGTGACGTTGCGGAGGGTGATGTCCTGGAAGGTGGGTGGGGAGTTGCCTTTGACGGGGCCGTTGGCGGCGTAGGCGGCGGTGATGTCGATGGGGCGGGGGGAGTTGCGGATGCAGACGTCGTCGTAGAGGACGTCGTGGACGAGGCCTCCGCGGGCTCCGGTGGACTTGATGCGGATGCCGGAGTCGGTGCCGTCGAGGGTGAGGTCGGAGACGCGGATCTTGCTGACGCCGCCGTTGGTTTCGGAGCCGATGGACATGCCGTGGCCCCAATACATGTGGTTGTGCGTGATGCTCACGTTGGCGATGCCGCCTGTGCCGCCCTTGAGGGCGATGTTGTCGTCGCCTTCGCGGAAGAAGGAGTGCGTGATGGTGACGTTGCGCGCGCCGTTGCCGGGATCGATGCCGTCCGTGTTGCGGGAGAGCGGGTGGGCGGAGTTCGCGATGCGATGGACGGTGTCGATCTTGACGCCCCAGACGGTGAAGCCGTCGCCGGCGTTATAACTGACGTGGAAGTTAGGCGAGTTACGCAGAGTAATGCGGTAGAGGGTGAAGTTATCAGCATGGTCGGCGACGATGAGGCGACTTACTTTCTGACCGCCGCCGTTGCTGACGCCGGGGCCTCCTGCGGTGGCCATCTGGCCGAGGTCCCAGGCGGAGGTTTTGGTGCCGAGGATGAACTCACCGCCGCGACCGTCGATGACGCCATCGCCCATGATGGCGGCGTCTTTGACATGGCTGACGGAGATGAGGGGCTTGCAGCCGCGGCCCTTGTCGGCGCTGATGACGCCGCAGCTTCCGGGCGAGGTTTCGAGGATCGCGGGGTCAAGGGTTTCGAAGAGGGTGGTGTTGCGGGCGACGACGAGAGTTATACCTTCGCGAAGCTCGAGGGGGCCGCTGACGAAGGCATTGGCTGCGCCGTGGGAGGCGAGGACGACGGCTTTGCCGTGGGCGCAGGCGTCGATGGCCTTCTGGATGCGTTCGGTGTCGAGCTTGTGCTCGTCGGCGGGAGAGAGCGTGTTGTAGCTGCCGTCGTTGATGGAGGTGAGATGGGCGTCGAGCGTGGCGCAGGCGGAGGGGATGACGGGCTCGGTGACGGTGCGGCTGTCTTGAGCGGCCGCAACAGCGGCGAGGCTGAGGGCGAGGATGGGCAGACTCAGAGCGGAGAGACGGGGCGGCATAGGTGGCTCCATGATGCAGCAGCGAGCGCATGGATGGCGAGACGCGGCGCGTGGTGTAGTGAATGGACGCAGAGCGAAGGCGGAGAGTTCCGCGCAGGCGTGGACTGCATCCCACTCCATGGGGAACGATTGGCTGCGGGTATGGTCTTCGTTTTGGGAGCGGAAGCTTTCGCGACGAGGTTTAGCCGGACGGTCGAGCCCAGGAGAAAGCCTATGACGATGCGAACGCTTGGAAGCGGTGGGTTGGAAGTGTCCGCGTTGGGGCTGGGCTGCATGAGCATGAGCTCGGGCTATGGGCCGCCGGCGGATACACGGGAGATGGTGACGCTGATCCGCGCGGCGCACGACCTTGGCGTGACGATGTTCGATACGGCGGAGGCGTATGGGCCGTTCACCAACGAGTTGCTGGTGGGTGAGGCACTGGAGCCGATCCGCAAGGACGTGGTGATTGCGACCAAGTTCGGCTTCGATATCGACATGGAGACGGGAGAACGACGGAGCGGAACGAACAGCCGGCCGGAGCACATCAAGGCGGTGGCGGAGGCCGCGTTGAAGCGGCTGCGCACGGACCACATCGATCTCTTCTATCAGCATCGGGTGGATCCGAATGTGCCAATTGAAGACGTGGCGGGCGCGGTGAAGGAGTTGATCGCGGAGGGCAAGGTGAAGCACTTCGGCTTGTCGGAGGCGGGCGTGGAGACGATTCGCCGCGCGCATGCAGTGCAGCCGGTGTGCGCGGTGCAGAGCGAGTATTCGCTGTTCTGGCGAGGGCCGGAGGCGGAGTTACTGCCGGCGCTCGAGGAGCTGGGGATTGGGTTTGTGGCGTTCAGTCCGCTGGGCGCGGGGTTTCTTACGGGAGCGATCGATGAGACGACGAAGTTCGATCCGACGGATTTTCGCAACATGGTCCCGCGGTTCTCGACTGAAGCCCGCAAGGCCAACATGGCTCTGCTGGAGGTGGTGAAGGCCGCGGCGGAGCGCAAGAGAGCGACTCCGGCGCAGATTGCGCTGGCGTGGCTACTGGCGCAGAAGCCGTGGATCGTGCCGATTCCGGGGACGACGAAGCGGCACCGGCTGGAGGAGAATCTCGGCGCGATCGAGGTGGAGCTTACGGCGAGCGAAGTTGCTCAGATCAGCGAGGCGGCGGCGCTGCTCCCGGTAGAGGGCGCGCGGCTGCCGGAGGCGGCGTTGAAGATGACGGGGCTTTGAAACGGCCCAACTTCTCATTGCCCCCGAGGGACGAATGTTTGTGTGGGGACCGTGTCAGGGCTCACTCAGCGCTTCACGGTTGAGAAGATCCTGCACGCGGGCCTTGATGTCATCGCGGATGGTGCGGACCTCTTCGGGGGGAAGGCCCTTGGGGTCGCGGAGGGGCCAGTCGTCACGGCGAAGGCCGGGGACATAGGGGCACTTGTCGCCGCAGCCCATCGTGATCAGGAGCTGCGCGCCGGCAGCGAGGTCTTCGGTGAGTCTCTGCGGCCTGGCCTGGCTAAGGTCGATGCCGACCTCCTGCATGACGGCCTGTACTTCAGGATGGACGCGCTCACCGGGCTCGGTGCCTGCGGAGATGGCGTGGGCCTTCCGAGGATCGGCGAGCTGGTTGAAGAAGGCGGCGGCCATCTGGGAGCGGCCGGCGTTGTGCACACACGCGAAGATTACGTTGAGCATGATGTCTCCTGCTAGGAGCAGCAGTTTGGGGCACAGCTGGGTGCCGTGGCAGTTGACGCTGCTCCTGCTTTGGGCTTGATGGCGTAGACCTTCACGCTGGCGGCGGCAGCGTTTACATCGTGCTTGCTCAGGAGGTCGTAGAGGTCGGCGTGCAGCGTGGTTGGATCTGAACCCGGTGAGCAGCAGGCGCGTTCCGACATCGAAGGAGAGCAGCAGCCGGACTGGTTTTCGACCTTGGCGTAGGCGTTGAGGTCGGCGCCGCTGTCGACGATCTGGACGTGCTCGAAGCCGGCAGCGAGGAGGCCGTCGCGGTACTCGTCGATGTGGATGGCACCGGCGATGCAGCCAACATACGCGGCCATGCTTTGGGCGAGGGCTTCGGGAAGATCTTTCTTCAGCGCGATGTCGCTGACCGCGAGGCGGCCGCCGGGCTTGAGGATGCGGGCGATCTCACGAAAGACGGTGGGCTTGTCCGGCGCGAGGTTCAGCACGCAGTTGGAGATGACGCAATCGACCGAAGCATCGGGCAAGGGGATTTTGTCGATGGTGGACTGGTGAAACTCGACGTTGGTGTAGTCGCCGGCCACCGCATTGGCTCGCGCGCGTTCAATCATGCCGGGCGTCATGTCGATGCCGATGGCACGGCCCGTTGGGCCCACCATGCTGGCGGCTAGGAAGACGTCGAGGCCGCCGCCCGAGCCGAGGTCGACGACGACCTCACCGGGGCGAAGGTGGGCGGTGGCGGTTGGATTGCCGCAGGAGAGGCCCATGTTGGCTTCGGCGGGGATGGAGGTCAGCTCGGCGGCGGTATAGCCGAAGGCTTCCGCCACGGCTTTCACTCCAGCGTCGTTGCTGGAGAGCGTGCTTTGTGCCACGGCGCCATACTTCGAGCGGACGGATTCGAGAATCTCTGCCATTGGTGAGCCTCCGACATATTCGTCAAAGTGAATGTATGTCTTGCGCACGTATTCGTCAAGGCGTATACATAGGCTCATGGCACGGACCAAGCAATTCGATCTGCCGCAGTTCTTCCAGGCTCTCGGGGATGCGACGCGTCTCCGGCTGCTCAACCTGATGGGAGAGCAGGAGGTGTGTGTGTGTTACCTGGTGGAGATCCTGGGCGCGCCACAGCCGAAGATCTCGCGGCACCTGGCGTATCTGCGGAACGCGGGCATCGTTGCGGCTCGGCGCGAGGGCAAGTGGATGCATTACAGGATTGCCATGCCGCAACACATCGGGGCGGCGCAGGTGCTGCGGCAGACGCTGGAGTCGTTGAAGGAAGAGAAGGCGATGCAGGCGGACCGGACGCGTCTCGCGAAGGCCTGCTGCTCGCCTGCGAGATACGCGCTGGATGGTGCGCCGATTCCGGCGGATGTCTCTGAGCCGTGCTGCGAGGCTTGCTAATGGGTGTCACGATGCAAGGCAATGTGTGCGCGCCGGCGCAGCGCAAGAAGCTATCGTTCCTGGATCGCTTCCTGACGCTGTGGATCTTTCTAGCGATGGCTGTGGGCGTGAGCCTCGGACACTTCGTGCCGGGTTCTGCGGCGTTTGTGAACCGCTTTCAATCGGGGACGACGAACCTTCCGATTGCGATCGGCTTGATCGTGATGATGTTTCCTCCGCTGGCGAAGGTTCGTTACGAGAAGCTGGGCGAGGTGTTTCGCAACAAGCGCATCCTGGCGCTGTCGCTGGTGCAGAACTGGGTGATTGGACCGGTACTGATGTTTGCGCTGGCGGTGATCTTCCTGCGCGGCGAACCGGCATACATGCGCGGGTTGATCCTGATCGGGATCGCGCGCTGCATCGCGATGGTGCTGGTGTGGAATGAGCTGGCCGAGGGCGATACGGATTATGTTGCGGGGCTGGTGGCGATCAACAGCGTCTTCCAGGTGCTCTTCTACAGCGTGTATGCATGGGCATTTCTCACCGTGCTCCCAAAGTGGTTCGGGCTCGAAGGGAGCGTGGTGCCTATCGGCATCGGGCAGATTGCGAAGAGCGTGGGGCTGTATCTCGGCGTCCCATTCGCGGCGGGATTTGTGACGCGGTACCTGCTCCTCAGGGCGAAGGGTGAGGAGTGGTATCGGACGAGATTTGTGCCGCGGATCAGTCCGCTGACGCTGATTGCGCTGCTGTTCACGATCCTTGTGATGTTCTCGCTCAAGGGCGACTTGATTGTGCGACTGCCGTTGGATGTGGTGAAGATCGCGGTGCCGCTGGTGGTGTACTTCCTGATCATGTTCCTGGTGAGCTTCTGGATGGGGAAGCGGCTGGGCGCGGACTATGCGCAGTCCGCGACGCTATCGTTTACCGCGGCGGGGAATAACTTCGAGCTGGCGATTGCGGTGGCGGTGGCGGTGTTCGGGTTGAATTCCGGCGAGGCGTTTGTGGGAGTGGTGGGACCGTTGATCGAGGTGCCGGCGCTGATCGGGCTGGTCAACGTGGCGTTCTGGCTGCGGCGCAGACTCTTCTGATGAACCCCCGTATAGGCCCGTGACGATGGGAGAATCTCAACTCCCCTCGGTATTTACGCGTGTGACGCGCAGATTGTTGATGGCGTATTTGAGGTATCTCGGGTTGAGGGAGACGGGCTCTTCGGCGAAGCGGCAGGAGCCGGCGACCTGATCGAGGATGAATCGCGGCTGGAAGGCGGCGAGATCGAGCTGCTTTTCTACCTGGATGCGATGGACGATGGCGTTGAGCATCTCCTCGTCGATCTGGATGCCATGCCGCAGGCCTTCCTTGGCGAGAATCTGCTTGAAGAGCTCCACGGAGGGAGCACCGATCTCGATCTTGTAGGGGAGGCGGCGGAGAAACGCCGGGTCCATGAGGTCTTCGGGATCGAGGTTGGTGGAGAAGAGGACGAGCTCGTCGAACGGAATGCTGAAGCTCTTGCCGGTATGCAGCTTGAGATAGTCGATGCGGTTCTCGAGGGGCACGATCCAGCGGTTGAGGAGATTGGCGGGGCTGACGAGCTGCCGGCCGAAGTCGTCGACGACGAAGCAGCCGCCGAGGGCCTTCATGTGCAGCGGGGCCTCGTACAGCTTGGAGACGGGATCGTAGCGGAGGTCGAGCATTTCGAGCGTGAGCTCGCCGCCGGCGACGATGAAGGGCCGCTTGCAGGCGACCCAGCGGGCGTCGACTTCCTCGCCGCGAAGGATGGAGGGTGCGCGCATCTCTGCGTCGGAGCCCAGCTTGATTGCGATGTGGACGCTGGGATCGAAGACGCGGATGATCTGGCCCTCGACTGTGACGGCGTAGGGGACGTACACGATATCCCGGAAGACGTCCGAGAGGCGAAGCGCGAAGGTGGTCTTGCCGTTGCCGGGCGGGCCGTAGAGCAGGATGGCGCGGCCGGAATTGAGCGCGGGGCCGGCCTGTTCGAGGAGTTCTTCGGCGATATTGAGGTCGCCAATGCGCTCGCGCACGAGCTGGAAGGTCACAACTTCATCCGTGATCTTCTGCAGGTTGACCTGCCGGTTGAATTGCTCGAGCGTTACCGGAGCGGGACCGTTGTACTGCGACTGCTGCATCGCATCGATCGCGAACCGCTTGCCCTCTTCGGTGAGGTCGTAGGTCATGATCGCGGTGTTGTCGGAGCGCACGCCTTTGGCGTAGAGCAGCTTGCGCTCGACGGCTGCACGGACGAGGTCGGTGATCATGTAGCCGGGCAGCTTGATGGCGTCGCCAAACTCGCTGGGGGAGCGAAGGCGGAAGGAGTAGATCTGCTTGATGAGGAGCTCAGTGAGGTCCGTCGCCTCGAGGCCTGTGGCTTCGACGGTCTTGGGCTCGGGGGGGAACTTAGCGAGGAACGCAGTCAATGCCTGCTCGGTGATGTAGCCGGCGGCGACGAGGTGGTCTCCGAGGCGGCCGCTCTGACCAATCTGGCGCTCGAGCGCATCGTTCAACTGCGCAGGGGTAATCAGGTTGGCCAGAACCAGCAGATTTCCGAGCTGCATTCGCACTGCGGTCTGTCCCCCGGGTAAGCATTTAGGAAGACTCTGATCAAGTCCCGAGCATTGCCTCAGCGGCTAAAGCCGCATTGCAACCACTCCACGTACGGCGGGACTGAAGTCCCGCCCTGACAAAACGGGGGCTTGTGCAGCGGTCTCCCAGATGAATACGACCGCTTTGATTTTGCCTGAGAGGTCAGGAGCGTTCCCTGCCCTGAAGGTGGATGTGGTGCAAAGGGCTGGTGATTGCGATCTAAGACGACGCGTGGTAGCGGCCGGATTGGCCGCGTGCGTCAGCGGGAGCCCTTGGCGGTGGCAGCTCCGGTGGACCATAGGGCCCAGGCGATGAGGGCGGGCTGGAAGAAGAGCCGGGTGAGGCGCTTGTTGTCGGTGTCGAGGCCGAAGGCGTTGCGGCGGCCGCGGTACTGCGCGATGTTGCCGGGGAAGATGGCCGCAAAGACTCCTGCGGCGACGCAGCCGAGCAGGGCTTTCTGTTTTGGCAGAGCGATGAGCGCGACGCCGAGGGCGATCTCGCCGATGCCGGACTGCAGGACGACGGTGTCGGGATCGGCTGGCAGCCAGGGTGGGACCTGGGCCTGGAAGTCCTTGCGCGCGAAGGTGAGGTGCGAGACGCCGGCGAAGGTGAGTGCGAGGCCGAGTGCGATGCGGGCGGCGTCCTGCGCGGGAGTGGTTGAAGGGCTGGTGGCGAGCTTGTCTAAGATTTCGGGCATCGTGTCTCCAGTGAGGTTCGATGCAGGATCTCGCGTGGCAGCCGCAGGCGCGATGGCGGCATCAGGCGTGAAGACCGGCTTCAGCCAAGGGAGACTGGCATGAGCAGGGAGAAGACCGTGCCGGAGCAGCCGGACCGGGTGCGGCTGTGTACGCGCATGGACCAGCCGTTTTTCTTCACGATCTCATCGCTGACCCAGAGGCCGAGTCCGGTGCCGGTTTCGCCCTTGGTGGTGATGAAGGGTTCGAAGATGGTGGGGAGGATGTGCGCGGGGATGCCGTGGCCGGTGTCGGCGATGGAGAGGCGCGCCCTGGGCTGGCCGTCCTTTGCGTTGGAGGCAACGGCGATGCGGAGGCGAAGGCGGCCGCCGTGGCGCATGGCGTCGAGTGCGTTGCCGACGAGGTTGGCGACGATCTGGCGCAGCTCGCCGGGGCTGGCGAGGATGGAGAGCGATGCGGCGCGCACTTCTTTTTCAACCGCAACCTTGGCCGCGACGAGACGCGATTGATAGAGGGTGAGGACGGAGTCCACGACGGCGACGAGGTCTACCTGGATGGGCTGATTGGGCTCGCGGTAGAAGCGCAGGGTGTGCTTGGTGATCTCCGCGACGCGGGCCAGCTCCTGGTCGGCGAGCTTGAGATAGCGCTGGGCTTCTTCCGACGGCGCTTCGGTGCGGACGAGATAGAGGAGGTTGGTGACGGCTTCGAGCGGGTTGTTGATCTCATGCGCGATGCTAGCGGCGAGGCGGCCGGTGACGGCGAGCTTTTCGGAGCGGCGGAGGGCTTCCTGGGCGCGCTCGAACTGCTGCATCTGGTCCCGGATCTGGTACTGGCGGGCACGTCCACGCAGCGCCATGTCGAGGGTGCTGACGAGGGTTTCGGGGCGCAATGGGCGCTCGAGGAGAAGGACGTTGCCGAGGGGGAGGCGCAGCTTGCGCAAGCGCTCGCTTTCGGCGGTGACGCGGCCACCGGCGACGAGAAGGAGGAGCGGGAAGTCCGACCACTGGGGCTGCTCGCAGAGGACGGGTTGGAGAACGTCGATGGAGCTGCCGCGGAAGGCTTCTTCGGCGACGATGGCTGCGGCGGCGCCGGCGGTGATCTCCTCGCAGAGTTCAGCGACGGAGTTGACGATGCGGCAGGGCTTCTCAAGCTTCTCCATGAAGCTTGCCATCAACTGGGCGTCCCTGCCGACGGGGGCGAGGATGATGGTGCGACTCTCCCGGAGCGATTTGTCACTTGCCGGGTTCAGGAGAGGTCTCGTTTCCGTTTGTTCCGTTCTTGCCGATGTAGGTGGGCGTTCCGGTGAGGACGCCTTCGAACTCATCGAGCGGGGGCCCGACCTGGATGGTTCCCTCGGCGAAGATGAGCTCGCGGATGGTGCGCTCGTGGGAGCCGCTGCGCTTCTTGAGGACGGAGATGGCCTGACGGATGGCTCCGGCGCGCTCGAAGTAGCGGAAGAGCAGCACGGTATCGGCGAGGTAGCTGACGTCGATGGGCGAGTTGGTGGCGCCGATGAAGCCGTGCTGCGCGAGCGTGAGTAGCGTGGCGATGCCCTGCTGGCCGAGGTAGGCGAGCAGCTCATGCAGCTGCATGGCGAGGAACTGCTCGTGCGGCATGGCGTTGAGGAAGCCGTTCATGCTGTCGAGGACGACAAGACGGAGGCCGTCTTCGTCGACCATGCGGCGGATGCGGGAGACGAACTCACCGGGCGAGAGCTCGGCGGGATCGACCTGATGCATCTCGAGGGTGCCGTTGGCGAGGAGCGGGGCGGGATCCATCCCGAGATGTTCGGCGCGGGCGATGAGCGTGCTCAGGGACTCATCGAAGGTGAAGATGACGGCCTTCTCACCGCGCAGCGCGGAGGTGTAGGCGTAGCGCAGAGCGATGGTGGATTTGCCGCAGCCTGCGGGGCCGATGAGCAGCGAGCTGGTTCCGGAGTCGAGACCACCGCGAAGGAGATCGTCGAGCTGCGGGAGACCGCTGAGGATGGGTTTGCGCTCGAAGCCTGGCATGTGCTCGGAGGCGATGAGGCGCGGGTAGGTAGCGAGGCCGCCGGTGCGGATGGTGTAGTCGTGATAGCCCTCGCGGAAGTGCGAGCCGCGGAGCTTGTGGACCTCGAGGCGGCGGCGCTTGATGCCGAAGTCGCGCTCGAGGCTCTGCATCTTGATGACGCCGTGGGCGATGCTCTGGAGCTGGAGATCGTTGGAGCTGCCCTCGGCAGTGCGGTCGTCGAGGAGGAGCACGGTGCAGTTGCGGCCGGCGAAGTAACGCTTGAGCGCGAGGATCTGGCGGCGGTACTTGAGGGGATCGCGCGCGAGCATGCGGAACTCGGAGAGGGAGTCGAAGATCACGCGCTGCGGATCGACGATTTCGATCTGCTTGAGGATGGCGGTGATGGTGTCGGCGAGCTCGACCTCGGAGGGGTGGAAGACCGTGTACTGGGCTTCGGCGCTGAGGTCCTCGTCGGAGGGGATCATCTCGTAGATGGTGATGGGGGAGATGTCCCAGCCGTGGGAGCGGGCGACCTGCTCGAGCTCGAGCTTCGACTCGGAGAGGGTGACGTAGATACCCTTTTCGCCGATGCGTGCGCCTTCGAGGAGGAACTGCAGCGCGAGGGTGGTTTTACCGGTGCCAGGGTCGCCCTCGACGAGGTAGAGATGGCCCTTGGGAATGCCGCCATTGAGGATGTCGTCGAGGCCTTCGATGCCGGTGGAGAGACGGACCTCGGAGTTATCGGGCGTGAGACTGCTGGCCGAAGTCGCGTTCGTTGGGTTGTGCCGCTGGCCCGACTTTTGAGGCATCGAAACTGCTCCATTCGGGCGCAAATACGAGATTGCGCGCGAATGTTTTGATTATGTGGAAGGGGCGCAGGTTGCTCGTGCGCGCACGGCGGGACGCACCCCGGCGCGGGAGCGAAGGGGGCGATGCATGTCGCTGATTGCGGGTTGCCGGGGGTCGGCTACTCAGGCGTGACGTTGAGGGTGATGGAGACGGCGTGCGTGGTGGGGACAGTGACGTTGGTGGAGGTTCCGGTGGCCTGGAGCTGGATGGTGTAGGTTCCGGCGGCGGTGTGTTGCGGAAGGGTGTTGGCGCAGGAGGAGAGCGTGAGGGTCGCGACGGCGAGGAGGGCGATCGCGAGCCACTGTTGGCGGCGGCGTTTTCTCGACGAGGCGAGGCCCAGCAAAGGCAGCAGGGTGAGCGCGAGGGTGCTGTGCGTGGCCAGGCCATGACCGGTGGTTGTGTTGGAGGGAGAGCGGAGGTCGCCGTACCAGTTGGGGACGCCGTCAGTGTCGAGTGTGAGGGTGCCGGTGGCGGTGCCGTTGAGTGGGAGCGAGACGGTGGGGGGCTCGCAGGTGAGCCACGTGGGCAAGGGTAGGACGCAGCTGACGGTGATAGGGCCGTTGAAACCGGTGAGCGAGGTGAAGTTCAGGGGCATCGAGCTCTTGTGGCGGCTCTGGATGGTGATGGCGGGTTGGGGTGCGGTGAGGGTGAAGTCGGGCTTGGTGACGATCTCGGTGATGGGGCCGGAGATCGAGCCGGTGAGGTCGGAGTCACCGGCATAGGTGGCGACGACGGTGCTGGAGCCTACGGGGAGCGCCGTGGTGACGAGCGTGGCGACGCCGTTGGTGACGGTTGCAGAGCCGAGGGTTGCGCTGTGGATGGTGAACGCAACGGTGCCGGTTGGCTGCATGGTCGCGGGCGGGAGGATGATGCCGCCGGGGCCGAGTACGGGTGCGGGGGTTCCGGCGATGGCAGCGGTGAGGGTGACGGGCTGTCCGATGTAGGCGTTGGCGGCGGAGGTGGTGAGGGTGGTCGCGGAGCCGGAGGGAAGGACGATGTAGGGGACGATGGTGGAGGTGCTGGAGGGGAAGTTGGCGTCGCCGAGGTACTTTGCGGTGAAGGGACAGGAACCGGCGGGCTCGGCTATACCGGCGCCGACGGGGGAGATGTAGCTGGCATTGCCGGAGGCATCGAGCGTGACGCGGTAGGTGGCTCCGTGGCAATAGTCGAACTCGACCTGGCCGGTGGGAGCGACGCCGGTGGGGCCGTTGGTTCCGGTGACGTGGGTGCTGAAGACGACGGGCTGGCCGTAGGTGGAGGGTTCGGGCGAGACGGCGGCGGTGGTGGTGGTGGTGGGAGTGGTGACGGTGAGGGTGACGTAGTTGGAGTTGGCCTGGGCGTAGATGGTGTCGCCCATGTAGACGGCGAGGATGTAGTCGGTGCCGCCGAGGAAGCCTTTGGAGGTGAAGGTGGCGACGCCGTTGGTGAGGTCGGCATAGCCGAGAAGGTTGCCGGAGACGCCGGTTTGGGTGCTGGTGTAGAAGAGGACGCGCCCAGTGGGAACGGTGGTGGTGGAGGTCGTTCCGGAGCTGACGGCTGCGGTGAGGGTGAAGCTGGTGGAGGGGGTGCCGGAGCCAGGCGTGACGGTGAGTGCGGCGACGCTGGGCAGGCCGTTGACGACCTGATTGAGGCTGGCACTGGAGGTGGCGAAGCCTGCGGCGGGCACGAAGACGGCGGCGATCTGGTGGTAGGCGCTGGTGCCGAGGTCGTTGGCGGTGAGGGCGCTGGTGGGGAAGGTGGCGATGCCGGAGGCGTCGAGGGGAATGGTGGCGAGGGTGGTGTGGCCGTCGGAGAAGAGGATGGCGCCTGAGGGGATGGAGGTCCCGG
The DNA here is from genome assembly GCF_058498515.1 of Bryocella sp. Taxonomy (NCBI): domain Bacteria; kingdom Pseudomonadati; phylum Acidobacteriota; class Terriglobia; order Terriglobales; family Acidobacteriaceae; genus Bryocella; species Bryocella sp. The sequence continues at coordinate 227,453 of NZ_JBMHYI010000047.1, read as the reverse complement.
TCTGGGCCGTAACCGTTGCGGTGAAGGTGACGGGCTGGGCGTAGGTGGAGGGGTTGAGGCTGGAGGTTAGGGTGGTGGTAGTGGCGATGCCGGAGACGACGCTCACGGTCGCACTTGCCGTGGCGCCGCTGTGGGTGGCGTCACCGTTGTAATTGGCGATCAGCGAATGAAATCCGAGGGTTGAAAAACTGGTGCTGAACGTTGCGTGGCCGGAGGCGTCGGGCGTGAGCGAGGCCAACTGCTGGCCCGTCGTGGAGTCGGTGACGGTGACGGGCGAAAGCTTCGCATTATCTGGCGAGGTGATCGAGACGGAAATCGTTACCTGCTGATTGAGGATGACCGGCGTCGGCGCGCTGAGCGTGAGAGTGGTCGGGTAGTTGTTGACGCCGAGCCATGTCTTGATGGATTCGCCGGGCGAGAATCCCGGAGCGCCCGCGTAAATGGCCACGAGGGCGTGAAGTCCTGGAGTCTGCGGTGGCAGGATAATGACGGCGTTGCCGCTGGGGTCCAGTGTGGCGGAACCGACTGTCGTTCCGTCTTCCTGCAGGGATACCGAGCCGGGGGCATTCGCTGTTCCAGCGCCGACGTGGACCGAACCCTGGGGTTGCGTGCCTGCGGAGACGATGGTTTGCGAAAGAGTAAGCACGGTGGCGGTGACGGGCGTGTCGACAAGTCCCGACGCCTCGTAGGCCCCCATGTCGACGATGGGATAACCCACTCCAGTGGCGTCCTGCACGCGAGGCTGACCTTCGAGGTCTGTTTCCTGCGGGGTCGTAACGCTGTTGTTTCCGGAGTCGATGGCCGGCGAACCTGTTTGCAGGTGAAGGTCGTTTGTCGCTGCATTGCGAAAAATCGGGTCGGTGAACAGATTGCCGTAGGAGGTGGAGTTCTGGTCGCAACCGATGCTGCCTGTGTGCGTGACGGTGTTGTAGATGAGGTTGTGATCGAAGACGTTGGGGAGCGCGAGAATTCCCGAACCGACACTGTTCAGGGATGGCGGAAATGGGCCACAGCCGACTGTCGGCGTGGCGGAATTGTTCCCGACGAAAATGTTGTTCTCTGCCTGAACGAAACCTTCGCTGCCGCCCCAAAGCTCGGTGCCGGAGCTGGAAGGATATTGGTAGCTGGTTACGGTGAGGGAATTGTTGAAGAACGTGTTGTTGTAAAGGTAGTACTGGCCGAGCCAAAGGGTAAGCCCCGTGCCTCCGTTGCCGTAGACGAGGTTGTTCCGAACCGTCACGGTGTTAAAGGTTTCAAGGTTGATTCCGCCTTCGTTGAAAAGTGCGCTGCCGAGTCCGTTGCCGCGGATCGTGTTGCCTTCGATCAGAATGGTCTCGTCGCCACCCACCTGGTTGAACGAGATGCCGGCGTATGCGTTGTTCTCGATGAGGTTGCCGCTGATGAGAATGACGGGCGGGGGATTTTCGTAGCCAACGGCGACAGTCTCATTCACAAACACGCCGAAGGCATTGACGCGGCAGTCGCCACCGGCGGTGTTGGTTGGGGTGTTGTTCAGAATGTGATTGCCGACAATGCTGACACCTGAGACCTCAATGTCGACTCCGCAGCTTGCATTGTTCTGAATCGTGTTCTGGGCGACGGTCGCATATCCAAGAAGGACGACGGCGCCACCATAGTTGTAAACAGCGGGGGTAGGTGCCAAACGTGAGCACAGGAACCCCGTGTTGGACGGTGAAGCCCAGAAGTTGTGCAGGAGCGTTCGGCAGGGACGAGCCGAGGTACGCGACCGGACCGCTGTTGCTACCGTCGAGGATCGTATTGGCGGCGCCTCCCGCGGGTGCGGGGGTGCTGGTGACGGTGATGGCTTTGCCTTTGAAGTCGATGTTCTCGTAGTAGGTGCCGGGGGAAACGAGGACGGTGTCTCCGTTGATGGAGGCGTCGATGGCGCTTTGGATGGTGGTGTAGGTCTGGCCCTGGCCTACGTTGCGGGTGGTCTGGGCGGACGCGGCGAGCGCGAGCAGCGCGGTGAGGCAGAGGGAGACGGCGTGGCGGATTGCGCGGCGCGGCGTGAGGCGAAGCTGGGGAAGCATCGGGGCCTTGGGGTGCTCTGGGATTCGGTTGTGCGCAGGATATCGTGAAAGGCCGGTGCGGGGTGTGACAGTCGGTCCGTGTGAGGGCGGTTGTATTCTTGGGCTCATGAATCACGGGGTCGGGACGGATGAGCGGAGCGTGGTGCGCGAGCACGCGATTGGGGTGATGCAGGGGCGGTTGGCTCCGCCGGAGGATGGGCGGTTTCAGTCGTTTCCGCGGCTGGCGTGGCGTGAGGAGTTTGCGCGGGCGCGGGCGGCGGGGCTGGCGTATATCGAGTGGATCCACGATGCGTATGGGGCGGCGGCGGACCCTAGTGACAAGCGGTGGTTTACCGATGCGGCGGATGCGGCGGCCTATGCGGCGGGAGCGAACCCGATCTTCTCCGAGACGGGCCTGGTGGAGATGGATCTGCTGAAGGCGGAGACAGGGATTGCGACGCCGGCGCTCTGTGGGGATTGGTTCATGGATTTTCCACTGATCCGGTGTACGGACGGTGAGCGCGAGGAGCGCGAGGCGCACCTGCACGAGCTGATTCCGATAGCGAAGCGGATTGGCGCGGTGAAGATGGTGCTGCCATTTGTCGATCAGTCGCGCATGGCGAATGAGGACGAGAAGCGGCAGGTCGTCGGCGTGTTGGAGCGGGCGCTGCCGGTGGCGGAGCGTTATGGTGTGGAACTGCATCTCGAGGCGGACTTTGGGCCGGAGGAGTTTGCGGACTTCCTCACGCGGATTCCGCATCCGATGCTGAAGGTGAACTGGGACTCGGGAAACTCGTCGGGGCTGGGGTTTGTGGCGAGCGAAGAGTTTGCGGCCTATGGCGAGCGCGTGGGGTCGGTGCATATCAAGGATCGCTATCGCAAGCCGGAGGGCGGGATTGAGACGCGGCCACTGGGGATGGGGTCGGCGGACTTTGAGGATGTGTTTCGGGCGGTGAAGTCGATTGGGTATCGCGGTGGATTTACGCTGCAGGTGGCTCGCGGCGTCCCGGGCGATGAGGTGGAGTTTTTGAAGACACAAATAGCGTTCGTGCGGGAGTATCTCGAGTAATGGGTACGTGCGGGTTCGGTTTAGCTGTAGAGGGGTGAGGAGTTCAGGGTTTGAGGTGCGAGGTTCGGTGTTGATGGGCCAGGTGGAGTGCTGGGAGATGGGTCTTGTCGAGCTGCGAGCTTTAAGCGATTGAGGTTTGAGGAAAAACGAATCGGGGTGTGGGGTGGCGTTGACGCGTGAGGAGTTGGAGCGGGGGAAGTTGTTCTCGCTGGAAGGCAAGACGGCGGTGCTGACGGGAGCTTCTGGCTTCCTGGGGCGGACGTTTGCGTTGGCGCTGCTGGCGAATGGGGCGCGTGTGGTCGCGCTGGGGCGCAGCGAGCGGCTGAAGAGCGAAGCGGCGAAGTGGGCTGAGGAGTTTGGCGAAGACAAGATCGCGGTGGAGCAGATCGATATGTATGACCGCGAGGCTCTGGCTGCGCTGTGTGGCGAGATTGCGGCTCGCGAGAAGACGATCGATGTGTTGATCAACAACGCGCATGAACTGGGTTCGGCTACGGGGTTCAATGTGCCGGAGGGGTCGCTGGAGAATTCGACGTTTGACCAGTGGCAGAGGAACCTGCAGGGCGGCGTGTACTGGGCGGTGCAGACGACGCAGACTCTGGGCGCGAAGATGAAGGCGCAAGGGCGCGGGTCGATTGTGAACATTGCGACGATGTATGCGACGGTGGCTCCTCGGCCGCAGCTGTATGAGGGGACGGAGTCGCTGAACCCACCGGGATATTCGGCGTCGAAGGCGGCGCTGCTGGCGTTTACTCGCTATACAGCGAGCTTCTGGGGACATAGCGGTGTGCGCGCGAACTGTATCTCGCCGGGACCATTTTCTAACACGGAGGATGTGGGCACGGGGCAGAATGCGGTGCAGGAAGATTCGCCGTTTGTACAGAAGCTGAAGGGTTATACGGTGCTAGGCAGGATTGGCCGGCCGATTGAGTTATGCGGGGCGCTGGTGTTTCTCGCGAGCGATGCGAGCACGTATGTGACGGGGCAGAATTTGCTGGTGGATGGTGGATGGACTTCGGTTTGAGGGATAGCTGCTAGCTCTTAGCTTCTCGCTTCTAGCTAAGAACTAAGAACAAAAGACAGTACGGTGGTGGACTGGCGATGAATCTTGGATTGGATGGGCAGGTTGCGTTTGTTGCGGGGTCGTCGCGGGGCATTGGGCGGGCGATTGCCGTGGCGTTGCTGGATGAAGGCGCTTCGGTGGTGCTGACGGGACGGGATGAGTCGGCGCTGGAGCGGACGGTGCGCGAGCTGGCGAATGCTTCGAACTTCGAGCGCATTCTGCCGATCGTGGGCGACCTTGCGGATGCGAACGTGATTGCGGCGGCGATGACGCGGGTGCTGGAGCACTTTGGTCGCATCGATCACTTGATCGCGAACCTGGGTACCGGCGCGGGCAAGCCGGGATGGGATCAGGCGGACGAGGAGTGGGCGCGGCTGTTTGAGGCGAACTTCTTCGCGAGTGTGCGGCTGGCGCAGGCGGCGATTCCGCACTTGAAGGAGCGTGGTGGGAGCATTTTGTTTATCTCGTCGATTACGGGCGTCGAGGCTACGGCGGCGCCGCTGCCTTACTCAGCCGCCAAGGGCGCGCTGAATAACTATGCGAAGAATCTTTCTCGGCTGGTGGCGGAGGATAAGGTGCGCGTGAACACGATTGCTCCGGGGAATATTTTGTTTCCGGGAGGGAACTGGGAGAAGCGGATCGCGGCGAATCGCGAGGGTGTTGAGGAGATGCTGAAGACGCAGGTTCCGCAGCAGAGGTTTGGGACGCCGGAGGAGATAGCTTCGCTGGCGGTGTATCTGTGCTCGGAGCAGGCGGGGTTTGCGACGGGGAGTTGTTACGTGATGGATGGCGGGCAGACGCGGGTGGTGTAGGGCAGTTGTACGTTGTACGTTGTGCGATTCCGGAATCGTAGTGGTTCTGGTAGATCCTGCGAACCCATATCTCATTGGGGACGCCCGGGAACGAGAAAGAGCATTTTCTGTAGAGCGATGAGGTATGAGGACGCCCGCTGCGCAGGCTGGAGGTTTGAGGGGTTGTGGTGGGGCACACCGGGCAGTTGCAGTTTGAGATACTGCTTGCATGAGCGGTAAGCAGGGACGTGTGGAACAACTCTTCGATCTGACTGGGCGCGTTGCCATTGTGACGGGCGGTGCGGGGCTGTTGGGGTATCACCATGGGGCGATCCTGGCGGAGGCTGGGGCGAACGTGGTGCTGCTGGATCTGGCGGCGGCGAACCCTTCACTGCGGGCGGATCAGCTGGAGGCGGCGCATGGGCCGAAGTGCCTGGGGCTGGCGGTGGACATTACCAGCGAGCACTCGATCGAGGAAGCGGAGAAGGCGATCCTCGCGGAGTTCGGGCGCATCGACATCCTGATCAACAATGCGGCGAACAATCCCAAGGTGGAAGATCAGAAGCCGGGCAAGCCGTGGTCGCGGCTGGAGAATTTTCCGCAGAAGACGTGGAACGACGACATTGCGGTGGGGCTGACGGGGGCGTTTCTTTGCGCGCGGATCTTTGGGCAGCAGATGGCGAAGGCCGGCAGCGGCGTGATCCTGAATGTGGCGTCGGACCTGGCGGTGATTGCGCCGGATCAGAGGCTGTATCGGCAGGAGGGTTTGCCGGAGCATGAGCAGCCGGTGAAGCCGGTGACGTACTCGGTGGTGAAGACGGCGCTGCTGGGGCTGACGCGGTATCTCGCGACCTACTGGGTGGCGCAGGGTGTGCGGGTGAATGCGATTTCGCCGGGCGGCGTGTTCAATGGCCAGCCCGACGAGTTCACAGCGAAGCTGCACCAGCTGATCCCGATGGCGCGGATGGCGAAGAAGGATGAGTACCAGGGCGCGATTCTGTTTTTGTGCTCGGATGCGAGCAGTTACATGACGGGGCAGAACCTGATTGTGGATGGCGGACGGAGCGTGTTGTAGACGGAGAGCAAGTCTATCTTTGCGAGCGAGCCGTGACGGGATGCGTGCGTCCTGGCGGCTTCAGGCGGCGCCGGGCGTTGTAGAGGCGGGGTCTTCGGGCATGCGGAAGCGCGTGATCAGCGAAAGCGCGAGAAGCGCGCCCAGGATCAGCGCTTTGCACTGGCCGCCAAAGCCCATGCCATGGTGGATGATCTCGCTTTGCGGCGACATGAGGACGGCCATTGCCAGCATCGCCCAGAGCAGTGAACGGGGAGGATGCTCGCGGTGCTGAAGGGCGAAGAAGGCGAGCAGGGCCCACGGCACATAGAGGTGCAGCAGCGTGTAGTCGAACGAGGTTGGCGTAAACCAGATCGACGCGATGGTGAGCGCGAGCACCTGGTTGATGAGCGGCAGTTTCCGGATGCGGACCACGTACAGGATGAGACCGAGGACAGCCATCATGGCCAGATAGGCCGTGAGGATGTGCGTCAGCGTCTGCGTGGGAGGCAGCGGGTGGAGTGCCGCTTTGATCAGGCCGAAGAGGGAGTGATCGAAGGTGCGCTGGGGGTAATTGCGCAGGATCACGAGCGGACGAAACTGAGCGAGCCCCTTGTTGTTGAGACGCCAAGCGACGACGAGATTCGGATAGATCAGGAACAGGGAAGCGAGCGTAACGACTACCGCGGTGCATGCGGCGATGAGGATCGGCTGGATGCGTCTGCGCGCCAGGAATAGGCCGAGATAGATAAATGGAAAGATCTTCGCGGCGATGGCGACGCCGAAGCATGCGCCGGCGAGGTTATCGCGGCGATGAAAGATCGCGTAGAGGCCGCTCATCATGAAGATCCAGATGATGAGTTCCTGGTTGGCCTGCTTGAGGGTGAACATGAGCGGGTAGGAGCTCATGAGGAGGAAGGCCGAGAGCATGAAGGCGCTGAGCGAAGACAGGCCACGGCGGTGGAGGGCACGGAAAAGCAGATAGGTGGCGAAGGCTGCTGCCCCGAGGCCGAGGGTCAAATACACCGCCAGCGCGTGGTCGCCGAAGAGGAAGAAGAAGGAATAAAGCAGGGCGACGGGCGCCGGATACATGAAGGGATAGGAGCGGCGGTCGGTGAAGAACGCCATGGTGTGGATCTCGGAAAAGCGCGGCCGCAGAGCGAGGAGGTCGCCGAAGTGTTCGTCCAGCAGGAAGTTGTTGTAGGGGAGACCGTAGTGGAGCCGCCTGCAGATAGCGATGCAGAGGAGATTCACGGTCCACAGGGCGGCGTCGAGCAGGACGAACGCGCGCAGGGAGACTGGTAACTCAAGCCAGGCAGACTGAATCTTCTGAAGCCAGGTGGAGCGGCTATCCGGCATGCAACTCTTCCTCGACGATGGAGATCGGCTTGCGCTTCATCTGAAGGTACATCCGGCCCAGATATTCGCCGATGACGCCGAGGAGCATCGCGTTGATGCCTAACGATCCGAGAATAAGTACCGTGATGGTGGTAAAACCGGCTGGAGCGCGGAACCCGGTGGTGAAGTAGGCGACGAGATAGCCTGCGATGGCGACAAGAGTGCCGACGGCTACGAACAGGCCGAGATAAATGGCGAGCCTCAGAGGGACGATCGACTGATTGATGAGCCCATCGAGGGCGAGCATCACGTTATCGTAGAAGCTGAATTTGGTCTTGCCGATCTGGCGTGCACGCCGGGCGTAGTCGATGCCGACCTGTCTGAATCCCATGCTGGCAATGGTTCCGCGAAGGTATGGCTGGTTGTCTTCGATGACGCGAAGCTGCTCGATGACCCGCCGACTGATGAGCCGGAAGTCGCCGGCATTATGCGGGATAGGGTCCTCGGAAAGTTTGTCGACGAGCCAATAAAAGATGCGGCGAGCGTACTGCCAGCGCCTGGCTTCCAGCCGCGATTTGCGGATGCCATAGACAACGTCGGCGCCGGCACGCCACTCCTTGAGAAAGACCGCGATCATCTCGGGAGGATCCTGCAGATCGACATCGAGCTGAATGGCGGCGTCTCCGGAGCAGCGGAGATAGGCTGTGAGAATCGATTTCTGATAGCCGAAGTTCCGTGAGAGGCGGAAGGCTTTCACACGAGGATCTCCCATGGCAATCGCGCGGAGGAGATCGGGGGTTTTGTCGGTCGAGTGGTTATCGGTGAAGACGATCTCGAAGTCATATTCGCTCTCATACGACGCGAGGAGAGGATGTAGCGCCTGGTAGGCGGGGAGCACGTTGTCTTCCTCGTTGTAAACGGGGATGACAATCGAAACGAGAGGTTTCGTCATGGACAAATCTTGCTCCGGATGGATGATCGATCTCATGCCGCAGAGACTGAGACGGCACTATCACTAGGATGCCGTTGGACTGTTGTAGACGAAGGGGCTGCGAAAGGCTGCGAACGGAACATGCCCCGCATCGCGCGCGGAGAGCGTGGGATTGTCTGTCGGCCAGGGTGCGCCAAACGAGTTCCAGAGAATGCCCTGGTCGTGTTCGGGGTCATGCTCGGTCGTGACGTGATAGAGCACGCCGGCACGCGGGCTTCGGACCAGAAAGCCATGCGCAATGCCGGAGGGCAGATACACCGCATTGTTGGCTTCGGCGGTAAGCTCGTAGACCTCGTACTGGCCGTAGGTGGGTGAACCTACGCGCAGATCGAGGGCAACGTCGCAGATGGCGCCGCTGATGCAATAGACCAACTTGGCATGATCAGCGGGCGGGACCTGGAAGTGCATACCGCGGAGCACGCCTTTGACGGAGTCCGTATAGAAGACCTCGCGGAAGTCGGCCTGGAGACCGGCGCGTTCAAACACGGAGCGCTGCATCGTCTTCATGAGGGCCCCACGGGTGTCTTCGAACAAAGGGAACTGTACGGCGAGACAGCCGCGCAGCTTTGTTTCTGCGAATTGGAGCGAACGGGCGCGTGGAATCGCTGCTGGCAACATCTGGCACAGGATACATTGCGCAAAAGGAAACCCGCACCTTGAAAGGCGCAGGGTGCTCACTGTCCCAATTGGCCTAGAAGGTCGTGCAGCCTTCCTGGGAGTGAGGCCGCGAGCTGCGAGCGGATCGTCTTGCCGCATGCGAGCCGACGCTGCAGCTGCGATGGAACGGGCACTCCGGACAGCGCAGGCGCTTTGCCGGGGGGACCTGGATCTGCGCCCCGTGGAGCAAGTGCGCTCGGCGGGGACCCTGGATCTCGGGCGCGCAGCTCCTACGGTTAGGGCTGGGTGTTGGCGGAGGAACCTTCCATCGCGGGCATCCGCAGGCCGAGCTCTCGGGTCTGACGGTCGATGCGGAAGATGGCTCGGACGTGACGCAGGAAGATGCCGGGCATCTTGCGGGCGTGGTAGACCTGCGTGACTCCTGCGGAGCGCAGGGGACCGGTATGCACCGTCGGAGAGATCGAAGGGCGATTTGGCGGAGCCAACGGCGACCGACACTGCGTTGGCAGTGTAGCGGCAGGGCTCGTTCTCTGGGGCGAGACGTCAGAGCCCGATTGCGGAGGGCGCAGCGTGCTGTAAGGCTACTGCTGGTGCGTCGGGCTATCAAGCGCTTTCAGCCTCCAGACATCGAGATCTGGATAGCGGGCATCGCGAGCGTAGCCGTCTAAAATCCGATCGGTGAAGGCCTTCGGGTAGTACATGTAATCGCCGTGGAGAAAGATGAGCGTAGCGAACTGGTGGTGCTGCCAGAGTGCGATGACGTGCTGCTGCTCGGAGCTGGCGAAGGCCGTTCCCGGCTCCCACCAGATGGGTAAGTCCGCGGGTGGGGCGATTCCGAACGAAGCGTAGTTGAACTCGAGGCGCGGCCCGAAGTAGACGGTGCCGGGCTGGTCTTTGAGTGCCTGCGCGATCTCTGCTTCATCCGCGGTGAAGATGGGGCCGGTGTGCAGACCACGGAAGTATCCGGACATGACGGTGTGGGTGGCGTTGTTCCACTCGAAGAACCGTAGGGGACCGATGGTGAAGACGCGCAGTCGCTCGGCGCCGAGGTAGAGGTCTGAGCCAATCATGGCGATCATGAGTGCGAAGTAGAAGCGCCTGGATTGGGGCGGGGCTGTCCCGAGCCCGGCGACTGCGACGACGCCGGCGAGGAGGAGGCAGGTGCATTCGACGTCCTGGAACTCGCCGTTGGTGCGCAGGCCGTAGAAGGCTACGAGCGGGCCGATGAGCAGGAGCAGCAACATGGGCAGGCGGCGGTCGCGGAGTTGCGTGCGCAAGGTCAGGACCAGGCCGAGGATGGGGAGCGAAAGCAGGAAGAACCAGTAAGCGATGATGAGGCGCTCGAGCGGAAGACGAGGTGCGAGGCCGAAGTCGCTGAAGAGTCCACGCTCCCTGGAGATGGCGCGGTACGAGCTCAGCATGTGCGGGATGGAGACATGACCGGCGAGCAGGAGAAGCACAGCCAACGCGGCCCCGATGCTGGCCAAGATCAGGAGACGGCCGCGCCGGGGCGAGGCGACCAAGAGGATCAGCGTGCCGGAAAGAAGGACGATGCCGGCGATGTTGGGTTTGGTGAGCGCGAGGAGCGCGAAGGCGAGAGGGAACGACCACTCGGCCCAGCGGGTTTCATGTTCGGGGCGGCTCGCGGGCCGATGCAAGAGCACGAGACAGTTGGCATAGAAGACGGCGGCCAGCACCAGCGTGGTGTTGTTATACCACCAGAAGCAGAGGGTCAAGGTGGCAGCGGATTGGACCGCGAAAGCGGTGAGGTACGCCACGGGGCGACTCAGCGGGAACCGGCGCAGCAGGCTGTAGAGCCAGAGGAAGGTGATACAGGTGAACAGGGCCGTGGCGTGGAGGTTGGCATCCCAGCGAACGCCGAAGAGGCGGTAGGCGCAGGCCATGCCGAGGTTGAAGAGGGGTGGCGTGGTGGCCGGGAAGCCGGTGTAGGGATGCTGGCCGAGGTATTCGCGCCAGCCCATGTCGACGAGGATACTGTGGTCGTAGCCTCCGAACTGCCGGCGGCCGAAGAACACGATGAAGGCGGTGAAGAAGAGGCAGGCGGCGGCGAGAGCAGAGGTGTCAAAGCCAGAGCGCCAGCTTGCACGCAGTTCAGTGCGGAGACGGAGGATCAGTGGCCAGGCAGCAAAAGCGATGACGGTGAGGCCGAAGATGAGAACGTCGTAGCGAAGCTGATGTGCGAACCACTGGAGGGCGATGCCTCGCATGCCCGGCGAGGTGTCGCCGGCCACGAAGAATGGGGCAGCGCGGGGAACGTAGTCCATCGCTGTCGCTACCGCGAGGGTGAGCAGCGGCGTTGCGACGATCGAAAGCGGGAGGCTGGGCCGGGAGTCGGCGGGCAGATTGCCGGCACTTGACACGCTCACGAGAGGGCTTCCTGTTCTGTGGATTGACGTCTCCAACGGAAGGGCGAAGTTTCCGCGCCAGGACGATGTGAGTGGTCGAGTGGGACGAGGGCTGCGATCCCGAGCATGGCCAGCAGGGCGACACCTTTGACCGGGCCGTTGATGGAGACGATCCCGTGCGAGAGAAAGGTCATGGGCGCCATCTCTACGGCAAACAGAATCATGAGAACCATGGTCCAGGCGGTATTGAGGCGTTTTCTGAGGATAAGAACGAGGATGGCAGCCCAGGGGATATAGAGATTCTGCAAGGTGTAATCGAACGATGTGGGCGGAAGAAGCACGCAGGCTGTGCAGAGAAACAGGAGTTGATTCACGCGAGGCAGCCAGAGCACACGCGCGAGGAAAGCAAACGACATGACGATCGCAGTGATGATGACGTACGTGTGTAGAAGTGGGGTGATGTCGTGGTGGAAGGGGATGTCCGCGAGCTTGACGAGCTGAAAGAGAGAGTGGTCGTAGTTGAGGGTGTTGGTGTCGATGAAGGTTGAGTAATCCAGCGTCCATTGCCGGATGCCGGTGGTTACGTGATGGAAGGCATGCAGGATGTCTGGCTCGATGTAACGCAGGGCGAGGAGCGTGGTTGCGGCCATCGCGAGGAGCCCGGCGAGGAGCTGCTTCCAGCGGAGGGGCCGAAGATACAAGGCAAAGCAAAGGACGGGATAGATCTTGAAGGATGCAGCGATGCCAAGCAGAACGGCGCCGGTCATCCAGTGGTCACGCCAGATGGCCCAGATTGCCGCGGCAAAGAGGAACCAGAGGACGGACTCCATGTTGCCGCGCTGGAGTGAGAAATAGATGGGCCAGGAGGTGATCAGCGCTGCGAAGCAGAAGCGGCTCGCGGTGAGCGAGGACAGGCCATGGGAAGCAAGGGATTCTTTGAGGTAATGTGCCGCCCCAACACACAACACGATGATGGCGAGAGCGAATACAGCGAAGCCGCGGAACCAGAGTTTTGGGGTGGGGCCAAAGGCATAAAACGCCTGATAGGCGAAGACCCCTGGCGCAGGGTAGTACCAGGGGTAGCCAGGGGCGCTGAAGAAGTAAGGCTGGTGTAGAAAGCGGAAGCGAAGGAGATAGTCGTAGAAGTCGAACGCGGGTGGCGCTGGCCAAAGCAGGACCAATGAACTTTGATCGTGGAGACGAGCCGAGTACAACATCACGCGCAGGATGGACGCCAGAGAGAAGGAGAAACTAGCGATCAGAAACGCGAGGAACGATTTGGGCAAACGCTCTTCGCCCGGGGGATGATCCAGAGTCGGCACTTGCCTGATTCTCCTGACAGGACTTGAGCATACGTCAGCGTGGAGTACCAAGCCGTTACATGGACTCAACGGAGGTAACAGAATCGGCACTCGGGTAGCCGAGTGTGCGGGGTACAAACAGCAAAGCCGCCCGCAGGCGGCTTTGCTGTCACTTCGAGACGAAGCGAGTTACATTTCCTTGACGCCGTCCACGAAGGCGCGCAGCTTACGGCTGCGGCTGGGGTGGCGGAGCTTGCGGAGAGCCTTGGCTTCGATCTGGCGGATACGCTCGCGGGTGACCTGGAAGGACTGGCCGACCTCTTCGAGGGTGTGTTCGGAGCCGTCTTCGAGGCCGAAGCGCATCTTGATGACCCGCTCTTCGCGCGGGGTCAGGGTGCGGAGGACCTGGCTCGTGTACTCCTTCAGGTTGACCGAGATCACGGCGTCGGATGGGCTGACGGCCATGCGGTCTTCGATGAAGTCACCGAGGTGCGAGTCTTCCTCTTCACCGATGGGAGTCTCAAGCGAGATGGGCTCCTGCGCGATCTTGAGGACCTTGCGGACCTTCGCGACGGGGATGTCCATGCGCTTGGCGATCTCTTCGGAGGAGGCTTCGCGACCGAGTTCCTGCACCAGCTGACGCGAGGTGCGGATGAGCTTGTTGATGGTCTCGATCATGTGCACCGGGATGCGGATCGTACGGGCCTGGTCCGCGATGGCGCGGGTGATGGCCTGACGGATCCACCAGGTGGCGTAGGTCGAGAACTTGTAGCCGCGGCGGTACTCGAACTTGTCGACGGCCTTCATCAGGCCGATGTTGCCTTCCTGGATGAGGTCGAGGAACTGCAGTCCGCGGTTGGTGTACTTCTTCGCGATGGAGACGACGAGGCGAAGGTTGGCTTCGATGAGCTCGCGCTTGGCCTTCTCGGCGTCCATGTCGCCCTGGATGATCTCGCGCTGGGTACGCTTGAGGTCTTCGAGGGAGATGCCGGCGTCGGCCTCGACGCGCTCGAGATCGGTGCGGCAGTTCTTCTGCTGGCGCTTGTATTCCTTCTTCAGCTCCTCAGAGCGCGAGGTCTCGAACTTGACCTCGAGCGAGCGGATCTGGCGTTCCAGCGTGCGCATGGAGTCGACGGTCTTGTTGACCTTGTCGAGGAGGCGCTTCTTCTCGCCGTTGGTGTACTTCAGCTCGCGGACGATGCGGGAGACGAAGACCATTTCGCGGCCCATGAGCCAGCGATGCTTGCGAGCGAACTTCTGCTTCGCCTTGGCGTCCTTGCCCTGGGGGTCGGCAGCCTTGGCTTCGTTCTCGGCGGTCTTCTTCTGGTGCTTGACCAGCTCGTCGATCTTGGCGACGGTGGCCTTGACGCGGGCCTGCAGGATCTCTTCGGTGAGCTCTTCCTCGTCGAAGGTGACGACTTCCTTGATGTTGCGGACGCCGCGCTTGAGATCTTCGCCGAGGCCCACGATCTCGCGGATGACGATGGGCGAGCGGGAGACGGCCTTCATGACGCGGAGCTGGCCGCGCTCGATGCGCTTGGCGATCTCTACTTCGCCCTCGCGGGTGAGCAGGGGAACGGTTCCCATCTCGCGGAGGTACATGCGGACGGGGTCGTTGGTCTTCTCGAGCTGTCCGGGCGAGAGGTCGAGTTCGACGTCGTCGGAGTCCTCGCCTGCCTCGGCGTCTTCGCTGTCAGCGCCACCGCGACCGTTACGGCCTTCGGCGAGGACATCGATGCCCTGGGTATTGATGGTGGTCATCAGGTCATCGAGCTCATCGGGGGACGTGATGTCGCCAGGGAGCAGGTCGTTGACCTCGCCGTAGGTAAGGTAGCCCTTCTCTTTGCCGGTCTCGATGATCCGGTCTACGTCTTCTTGATAATTGTCTAACTCTTCAGCCACGTGAGGCACTCCTCAGGCCCCGTGCGCACCCGGGCACAGGGCAAAACATTCGCGGGATCGCGACGCGACGAAACGGGAGCGCGTGGAAATCCCTGTGATGCTACGGAACGCTGGCAGCGAAGGTGCGGTCTAGGCCGCGGGCGCAGGCGGAAGCAACATGTGGACCCGGAAAAGACCGGACAGGGAAGGCTTCGGCAACTCGGAGGCGCAATACTCCAGCGAAACACAGTCTACCACTCAGTTAGACGTGAAACCAAGCAGAAAGATGCAGGGTGCACAGCCTTAGGCACTCCGGGGAGGTATGCCGCTTTTCCCGACACTGAGCCGGGCCATCGATCAGTGGACAAACGCTGAACCGGGAGCACTCGACGATAGTTAGAGGGCTTTGGCCAGAACGAGGTCGCAGCACTGCTGGGAGCCGACCTGGAAGGTGCGGCGGCCGGCGTCGGAGAAGCCGTTGCGGCGGTAGAAGGCGATGGCACGCTCGTTGCCTTCGTGGGTGCCGAGCAGCAGGCGGGCCTTGCCGAGGGCGCGGGCTTCGGCGACGGCGGCGTCCATGAGGGCCTGGCCGGGACGGACGTCCGCGGGCGAGCCGACAGGAGGGTTGGTGACGGGGGTGGTCTTCGAACGGAAGCGGGAGAAGAGATAGATGCGCTTGAGCTCGATGTCTTGAGGACTGGTCTGGACGGTGGGGAGATCGGGTGCGGCCAGCATGGCATAGCCGACGGGGACATCGAGGCCGGCGGTGGCGAGGGTGATGCGGGTTTCGGGCTGCGCGAGGTAGTGGGCGTAGGCCTGGGGGGTGAGGTTGTTGGCGCAGTGCGCGACGATGTCCGCGCCGGGGAGCATCCAGGTGAAGGCCTCGAGGAAGGTGGCGGCGCTGACGAGGGCGAGCGCGGGGGCGTCGGCGGGCGTGGCGAGGCGGAGGGTGATGGGCTCGACGGCTGGCTCGGAGGTGGGGAGGCTGGGAGCAGGGGCGCAGGAGTTTGTGGACATGGGGATTGGATCTTTCATGCGGTCAACGTGGGGCAAGGACTCGCTGCCTGCGATGGTACTGGAGTTGAGGGCGCGGGGTCAGGGCTCAGGACGCAGGGATAGTCTGCAAGCTGAGCGTAGGAGAAAGCGTGATCGAGCTGCGAGTTGCGGGTTTTGAGCTGTGAGGGTGAAGGATCTGACCGAGGTGCAGCGGCAGGATGCGCTGTATGCGCGGCTGGGCGAGGAGCTGGCGGAGGATCCGCAGGTTCCTGAGGCGCTGAAGGCGCTGGCGAACGATGCTCGGGTGATAGTGCGGCGGGGCGGGGTGCCGGATGGCAAGTGCGTTGTGTACTGGATGCAGCGGGCGCAGCGGGGGCGGGACAACCATGCGCTGGATAAGGCCGTGGATGTGGCCAATGCGCTGAGGCTGCCGTGCGTGGTGTACTTCGCGTGCATCAGCAACTTTCCGCATGCGAATCTGCGGCACTACGCGTTTATGAATGAAGGCCTGCGGGATGTGGAGGCGGACTGCGAGGCTCGGGGGGTGGGCTTCGTGATGCGGCGGCCTCCGGATGAGGATCACCTGCGGTTCTTTGCGGATGTGGATGCGGCGATGGTGATCGGGGATGAGAACCCGATGCGGGCTCCGGAGCAGTGGCGGAAGCAGGTCGCGGCAAAACTGAAGGTTCCTTTCTGGACGATGGATGCGGATGTGGTCGTGCCGTCGAAGCTGCTGGAGAAGGCGCAGTTTTCCGCGGGCGTGGCGCGACCGAGGTTGTATCGGGCGCTGCCGGAGTTTCTGGCGCCTTATGGGAATCCGCACGCGGAGGTTGCGTGGAAGCGGTCGCGTGGATTGCTGACGGACGATCCCAAGCTGGACATTACGCGGGGGTGGACGGACTTCGATCGCAGCGTGGCACCTGTTGAAGCGTGGAAGGGCGGGCACACTGCAGCGGTGATACGGCTGAAGCTGTTTGTCGCCAAGATGCTGGACGGGTATGACCGCGAGCGCAATAAGCCGGAGACGGATGGCACGAGCAAGATGAGCCCGTATCTGCACTTCGGGAACATTGGGCCAGTGACGATTCTGCTGGCGATTGATGAGGCGGTAGCGAAGGCGGAGGGTGCGCGCAAGATACAGCTAAAGGCTGCACGGGAGAGTTATCTCAACGAGATCGTCGCGTGGCGGGAGCTGGCGGTGAACTTCGTGCGCTACCAGCCGGAGTATGACTCGCCGAAGTGCGCGGACAACTGGGCGCGGGAGACGATTGCGAAGCACGATCGTGACGAGCGCGAGCGGTTGTACTCGCTGAAGGAGCTGGAGGCCGGACGCACGCACGATGAGTTATGGAATGCGGCGCAGCGGCAGATGGTGGACTACGGCTGGATGCATAACTACATGCGGATGTACTGGGCGAAGAAGATCGTGGAATGGACGCCGAATGCGGCGATCGCAATGAAGGTGGCGATTCACCTCAACGATAAATATTTTCTCGATGGGCGCGACCCCAATGGATATGCGGGTGTGGCGTGGGCGGTGCTGGGCAAGTTCGACCGCGCGTGGGGAGAGCGGCCGGTGTTTGGCAAGCGGCGGTATATGAGTGGAGCGAGTACGGGGAAGAAGTTTGACTCGGGGGCGTATGTGCGGCGGTGGAATGGGTCACCGAGTCTGTTCTGAAGAAGAGGCTGCGGGATATCCTGCAAACCCACATCTCAAAATCGAGATGTGGGGTACCCGACTGGTCGTTTGTATGGAAAGATGAGGCATCGCGCTGGTCGCCTTGAGCGCAGGTTTCCGTAACAGGGAGAGCGCAGTGATGAATTTTTGCCGGGGATTCTTGTCGTTAGGTTTGAGCCGTCGTTGGGGTTATGGGCCAGTCGTTCTGGGAGCTGTGGCGCTACTGGTTGCGCTTGCGGGCTCCGCGCAGCAGGTTGCGTCTGTGGCGACGCCGGAGACCGAGGCCGTTGCGGCGACGCGGACGAAGGCTGTCGCACAGCGGGATGAGTTTGTGGCGCGGGTGAAGGCGGCGGGGTTCTCGTGCGACATTGCGCCACCGAAGATCGTGGTGATGGATATTCCATCCTGGGGCAACTACAACCAGGCCAGCAACACGCTGAGTACGTCGGAGTGGACGCTGTTACAGCCGCGGGAGAAGGCGTTCTTCAAGATGCTGGCCGGGCCGAATGCCACGGATGCCGATGTGCAGGAGTTGTTCGATCGCGCATCGCATCGGTGGATCTTCGTGCATGAGATGGGGCACTGGTGGCAGGCGTGCCGTCACCAGGACGCGAAGCCGTATGCGACGGAGTATGGCGCGGACCGGATCGCGATGGCGTACTGGCGCGAGGCCGATGCTGCAGTGGTGCCGCGCATGATGCCGATCTTCCACGTGGTGCTGGATCACGCTCCGAGCCCTGTGCCCGAGGGGCAGGAGGTGGAGGCGTACTTCAACGCCAACTACCAGACGCTGGGGCCGAGCCCGGCGTATCCGTGGTTCCAGTCGCGGATGGTGGTGACGGCGTTCGAGGAGACGCCGCCACCGACGTTTGCGATGACGTTGGAGCAGACGAAGTAACAGAGGTCGGAGGATCTGATGAGAGGTGGGCACCCGGCTATGCGTGCTCGACAGCTCGCATCTCGTCAGGGAAGTTCTCATGAAGGAGGCTGAGATGCGCCCGCGTAGCGTCAGCTACTGCGCCGGTGCCAAACTTCTCGATCAACGTACTCACTGCTTCCCTCAGATCCTCGAGCCTCGCTGTGGAAGCGTAGATCACTGTTCGAGTCTTGAGTTGCGGATATTCGACTTCACTAGAGTGCAGTAGCAAGCCGGCTTCGGTCGTCATTGTTTTCGTCGCGGGCAGAACGTGTTCTGTAAAGAGGGGGATGAGATAGGAGAGGGTGTTCTGATAGCTTCCTTCGTCGCGAAGGGTCCACTGCTGAATTGTGCGCTGCTCCTTTGGAGCGAAGAACTCTACTCGCCATCGCCAGTCGCAGCCATAGAACGCTGGGGTCTTCTCCAATGGTCGAGAGTCGAGGCCCGACCAGCGTTTCGAGGCAGCTGCGACGTTGATGTAGAACGTTGTCTCATCGGGAGTGGACCAGCGGCTCTTCTGGAAGTTGACGATGACCCAGCACTCGTCCGATTCGAGAATGAAGTTTGGGCTGGAAGCGCGAAATCCGTTGGCCTTCAAGAGAGGCCGGAGCTCCCGAAGGAGACGTTGGAAGAGTTTTTCAGATTCCTTTGGCACCGTAGGCTCCGCTGATTTGACCGATGTGAAATCAGTGTCACGCTTATGCGGCGAAATGCCAATGACCCGGACTTGCGCGATTGCATTTGAAGGCTTTGCGTGCGTTGTCGTTGATCAGCCTGGGTCCCTTAGGGGACCCAGGCTGATCAACGTGGTGGGCCTTGGGGATCCTGCAAACCCACATCTCAAAGTCGAGATGTGGGGCACCCGGTTGGTGGGTGGTCCTCGATCTGTGAAGGGCGATCAGCCCGGGTCCGAGAGTCCGGACCCGGGGCACCCGCGGTAGTGGGAGCCGGATTCGGGGCTAGGCTTCGGTGGGAGTGAAGGCAGCGAGGGTCTTTTCGAGGCTGGCGGGGTCTTCTACGTTGGTGGTGGCTAGGGCACGGTCGATCTGGCGGTTGAGGCCGGTGAGGACTTTGCCGGGGCCTACTTCGATGTAGTGCGTCGCGCCGGAGGCGGCGAGGAGCTGGATGCACTCGACCCAGCGAACGGCGCCGGTGACCTGGCGGATGAGGGCGTCGCGGATCTCCATGCCGCGGACGAGCAGGCGGGCGTCGATGTTGGCGGCGACGGGGAACGTGGGGTCGTGGAAGGCGATGGACTCGAGCGTGGAGGCGAGCTGATCCTGCGCGGGCTGCATGAGCTTGCAGTGGAAGGGCGCGGAGACCGGCAGCATGACGGTGCGCTTGGCGCCGGCTTCCTTGCAGAGCGCGGCGGCGCGCTCGACGGCTTCTTTGGCGCCGGAGATGACGGTCTGGTCGGGCGAGTTGAGGTTGGCGGGCGCGACGATGGCGGAGACCTGCGCGGCGGCCTGGGAGGGCGATTCGGCGGGGTTGGCGGGGTCGGCGATGGCATCGACCACGGAGGCGGACTGCGCGATGGGGCCGGTGACGGGCGGGGCCGAGGTCAGCTCGTCGGAGACCTGGGAGCAGAGATCGTTGATGCGATTGGCGTCGAGGCCGAGGATGGCGGCCATGGCTCCGAGGCCTGCGGGGACGGCCTGCTGCATGAACTGGCCGCGGGAGCGGACGGTGCGGACGGCGTCGGCGAAGGAGAAGGTTCCGGCGGCGACGTTGGCGGAGTACTCGCCGAGGGAGTGGCCGGCGGCGAAGGCGACTTCGAGGCCGCGGGACTTCAGTTCCGGCTCAAGCATGCGATAAGCCGCGATCGACATGGTGAGGATGGCGGGCTGGGTGTGCTCGGTGAGCTTGAGCTGGTCTTCGGGGCCTTCAAAGATGAGCCTGGAGAGCGAGAATCCGAGGGCGTCGTCGGCTTCCTCGAAGACAGCGCGGGCGGCGGGTGAGGCGTCGTAGAAGGCCTTGCCCATGCCGACGGTCTGGGAGCCCTGGCCGGGAAAGAGAAGCGCGATGCGGGGAGCGGTGGGGGTAGCCATCGCTGTTCAGTGTACTTAGAAGCGAGCAGAACAGCAGAGAAGCAGAACAGCGGAACAGCGAGCGAATGCCGAACGAGTTTCGAGCTGCGGGTTTTGAGCTGCGAGTTGCCAGATTCCAGATGGCCAGATGCCAGTTTGGTTCTTGGACTACTCGATGACGCCGGTAACGAAGATTTGTTCGGCCTGGGGGCCGGTGAGGCGGTAGAGGGCGAACTGGCGGGAGTTCTGGGCGCGGAGCTCCATGAGGAGGCTGGCGCGGTGCTCGTTGTCGGGGTCGACGACGTCGATGGCGCGCATCCAGGGGACGCGGTTGAGGTGCTGGGCGTCGGTGACGGAGGCGAGGGCCACCTGGAACTCGCCGGAGGGGAGCTTCTGGGCGACGAGGGTGACGTAGACGGTGGGGCCTTCGGCGGTGGGGACCTGTGCCGTGTAGACGAAGGTGGGAAGGCCGCCGAAAGAGAGTTCGTAGCCGGAGAGCTGTTCGTCGGTGAGAGCGAGCTGGGGAGGGCCGGCGAGAGCTTTTTTGCGGGCGGCTGCGCGACGGGCGGCTGCGGCTTGGGCCGGGGTGAGGTGGGCGGCAGGCTTCGGGGCTGTCTGGGTCGTAAGTTTGGCGGTTGTCGTTGCTGGTGTCGTTGCCTTGGCGGTCGTGGCTGCTGCCGGGGTGGTGGTGGATTTCTTTGCGGCGGCCGCTGCGACGTCTGCAGAGGCCTTGGTGCGGAGGACGGGGTGGTAGTTGGGGTCGTAGCTTGAATCGCTGCTTGCGGAGCCAGCTGCGGCATTGGTCGCCGTCGAGGGTTTCCCGCTGCCTGTTTCCGTTGACGTAGACGCGAGGTGGGCTCCGGGAATGCCGGGGCTGAGTTTGTTGGCGGCGAGGTAGGCGGTGATGCGGGTGCGGGCCTGGGCCTGGAGGGCGGTGAGGGTTTCGGTGCGCTCGGTTTCTGAGTCCCAGGCGCGGGTGAAGACGTGGGCCGGGTGGGTGACGGGGTCGGAGATAGCGACGGCCTGGTGGAGCTGCGCGGGCATTCCGGTGAGGGGAGTGGGGCCGGCCTCGGCCTCAGCGCTGGAGTGGTGGAGCTTGGGGCGGTCGGGATCGTCGTTGAGCGAGTCAGAGGGACCGCTGACATAGCCCTGGGGCTTGTTGTTCTTCTTCTTTTTGCCGTCGTCGTCCTTGTGGCGGAGGGTGGGACGGTCGGGATCGTAGGTGTCGGAGCTGTTGGAGGCGGTGGTCGAGTCGCTGCCGGAGGTGGCGGCGGGAGTGCGGCGGCCCAGGGTGGGTTTGTCGGGATCAGTCGCGGGTGTGGAGTCCGTGCCGGGGCTGTCCTTGGGGCTATTGCTGGGCACGCTGGGGGGCGTGCGATGGGACATGTGGGGACGGGAGTCGTCGTCCGAGCCCTCGATGGTGGGCGCGACGCGGGACGGCTTGAGGGGCTTGGGTTTGGGCTCGGCGGCGGGCAGGAGGAACTTGCCGTAGCCATACCAGGAGCCCATGGGATTGTCGTCGGCCATGGCTCGCATGGTGAAGTAGTTGCGCGCGAACTCGAGGTCGAGGGTGCCTTCATGCTGGCCGGCCTTCTCGATGAAGAACTCGTTGCCGGTATCGAGGACCCAGGGGACGGGCCGGGCGAGGTAGGCTCCGGCGTCCTCGAAGTGGCCGTTGATGAAGAGGGAGATAGGGATGAGGCGCATGGCGGAGGGCTTGCCGAGCTCGCCGGTCCACTCGTAGACGCCGATGGCGCGGGTGGTTTTTTCGGGGGCTTCGACCTTGTGCATCTGGGCGCTGGAGGCTGTGGCCGCTCCGGCCAGAGCGAGGGCCGCGGCGACGCGGGGGATGCGGGCGAAGCGGGGGCTGAAGAGGCGGCGGGTCATAAGGTCAAAAAGCTTGCCAGCAGGCGGGTAGAGTGGCCTGCCAGCAGATGGAGAGTTCTCCCCGGCGATGGTACGGGATTCGGCGGAATCGCGGAGGGAGGGTAGCTGCGAGCGGGCACACGGAAACCTGCCCACGGCTGGCTGCTGGGATTAGACGCGGGTTGCGGGGGGAAGTTTTACGGCGGGAACCGCGTCTGGATTCGTCCTGAAAAGGCGAAGGCGGCCGGGGGGAGCCGGCCGCCTGTCGTCAGTGCAGAAGGGCCTTTACAGGCCTACTTACGATGCTCAGAGTTCGAGGAGGGATTCGGGCGCACGGAGACCAGCGCCGCAGTGAGCGCGGTGGAGAGCGTGACGCCGAGGATCAGCAGCGCATGGTGCATAGGGGACCTCGAGCCTTTCTCCTGTTACCCAGCATCCCGAGGGTGGCTTAGCAGCGTTTTCCTTGGCGAAAACGCCCATCACCTGCGGGACAATGTTTTCTCGGCGCGAGGGCATGGGTTGATGCAGCTCGCGATGGAAGAAGTGTGGAGCTGTCCTTCCGTCGTGGGAACTCCGCAAAGGTGGTGGGGCGAGGGCGTGGGTGGGAGCGAAATGGGACAGTTGGGGGAGGGGGACGAGGAGGGGTGACTTGGAGCGAGACAATCATCCCCGAGACCCATCGGCCTGCGGCTTCGGGCACCAGCGGAAGAAGAGAAAGTGCCGGCAGGTAGGCGTAATCGTCGCACCGGGATCGCAGATCATGACGAATTGGTCCCGAGCCGTGACGTGTTGCGGGTCAACCCATACAACCTCGTGGTGTAAGTGCTCGTAATCGCAGGTTGGCTCCCAGACGTCTGCGTCGAACTTGATGACGATCGGACATTCTCTCGGTCCCCCGTAGGCATTCATATGCCAGCTGTTCACAAACGACACTGCTGCCTTCTCGAGCATGGCCGGGCCGGAGAGTGTGCGAGTCGCGTCCACGCTGCCGTCGGTGTTGAAGCGGGTCATGAGGATGACTGTTCCCTGGACGTGAGCGGCCTTGGCGATGGGAAGATAGACGAGTTCGACGCCGGGCGTGACGGAGGCGAGGCCGCAGGGAGCGATGGGTTGCTGGCTGTGGGCGTATCCCGCATCCAACCCCAGCAGAGCCAGCCCAAGGGCAACACCGAGTGTCCTCATGCGACGGAGTGTAGCGCAGAACGGAGTGGGGCACGCCGGTAGAATGGGGTATCGCTCCAGTTGCCCGGACGTTCAACCGGTACGTCGTCTTGCGGGGCACGATGCGTGGTGGAATGGTGCGGGCGAAGAAGTTGGCAGGAGCTTAGGCGCTCGAAGGGAGCGGGATGGCAGCGTCGGAGACACAGTTTGAGCCCATCGTCGCGACGGCTGACGGCCATGGCATTTCGGTGATCGAGGTGGCTGCGGGTACGGCGATCTGCGTGGACCTGGACGGCACGCTGGTGAAGTCGGACACGCTGGTGGATTCGGTGCTGGCGATGGTGCGGCAGCATCCGCAGGCGCTGGTGCAGATCCCGGGATGGATTGCGCAGGGCAAGCCGCGGTTCAAGCGGCATGTGGCGGAGCATGTGACGCTGGAGGTGGAGCACCTGCCGTGGAACCGTCCGCTGCTGGAATGGCTGCGGGTGCAGCATGGGCGGGGCCGGGCGATCTACCTTGCGACGGCGAGCGACAGGGTCTTCGCCGAACGGGTGGCGGAGTACCTGGGAATCTTTACCGGGGTGCTGGCTACCGATGGCACGGTGAACCTGGCGGGCGGGAATAAGCTGGCGGCGTTTCGGGAGCAGTTCGGTGAGCGGTTCTGCTACATCGGGAATGCGAAGCCGGATGCGACGCTGCTGGCGGCGTGCGAATCGCCGATGGTGGCGAACCCGGACCGCGCGCTGAGTACACGGCTGAAGGCCGCGGGCACGATTCCGGTGGCGCGATTCGATGACCGGGCGATGCCGCTGAAGGCGTGGCTGCGGGCGATTCGGTTGCACCAGTGGGCGAAGAACACGCTGATCTTTGTGCCGATGATGCTGGCGCACGACTGGCGGCTGGGAGCGCTGGTGGGCGCGGTGTTCGCGTTCGTGAGCTTCGGGCTGTGTGCGTCGGCGACTTATATCGTGAACGACCTGCTGGATATCGAGGCGGACCGCAAGCATCCTCGCAAGCGGCGGCGGCCATTTGCGGCGGGGGATCTTTCGGCGATCGAAGGCGTGGGTGCTGTGGTGGTGCTGATGGCGATCGCGGTGACGATCGCGGCGCTGCTGCTGCCGCTGATCCATGCGATCGATCCTGGCTACACGCTGCGGCTGCCGCATGCGTTCCTGGGCTGGCTGGCGCTGTATACGGCGAGCACGCTGATCTACTCGTTCTTCCTCAAGCGCAAGCTGCTGCTGGATGTGTTCACGCTGAGTGGGCTGTACACGCTGCGGATCCTGGCGGGCTCGGCGGCGACGAATGTTCCGGTATCGACGTGGCTGGCGGGGTTCAGCGTGTTCTTCTTCCTGTCGCTGGCGTTTGTGAAGCGGTTTGCGGAGCTGGAGCTGACGCGCGAGCGGGGCGGGTTGTCGACCAGCGGGCGTGGGTATCACGTGGCGGACCTGGAGCAGGTGCGGGCGCTGGGCACAGGCGCGTCGTATGCGGCGGTGTTGATTTTGACGCTGTACATTCGCGACAGTTCGACGATGCTGCTGTACAAGCATGCGTACCTGCTGTGGCTGGTGATTCCGGTGCTGCTGCTGTGGCTGAGCCAGGTGTGGATGCTGGCGAGCCGCGGGCAGATGCATGACGATCCGGTGGTGTGGGCGATCACGGATAAGCGCAGTCTGGCGCTGGGCGTGGTGATGATGGCGGTGGTTTGGTTCGCGGTGTAGGGGCGTAAAATTGTTGGGGTGCCGCCGAAGTTCAGAGATGTTCAGAAGAGACTTGAAGAAGAAGGCTGGCGGTTGAAAGACCAAA
This sequence comes from Bryocella sp., assembly GCF_058498515.1. Lineage (NCBI taxonomy): Bacteria > Pseudomonadati > Acidobacteriota > Terriglobia > Terriglobales > Acidobacteriaceae > Bryocella > Bryocella sp. Next base: position 202,504 of record NZ_JBMHYI010000047.1, on the reverse strand, counting down.
AGGGAAGCCATCGGCAGTTCGTCCATCCGACGAGGCCGGGCAAAGTAACGCTGGCAGGCAAGTCGTCAGCTGATGTTCCTCCAAGTATCTACAATTTCATTCAGAAACAAGCGGGATGGAAGCCATGAGAGAGTACGTTGTCATCTACGAAAAGGGCGAGACAGGATGGGGTGCTTATGCGCCTGATCTGCCTGGGCTCGGCGCTGCGGGCGAGACGTTCGAAGAGGTCGAGCAGCTCATCCGCGAAGGGATCGAATTCCACCTTGAGGCGCTCCTGGAGGACGGCGACCCGATCCCGGTACCGACGACCCGCGTTGGCAGCGTGAAGACTGACATCGTTGAGACGTGGCCGCAACGTCTGGCTAAGTCCGCGTAAGGAAGATAGCAATTGGATATCCCGCAACTTACAGATTTCTCCGAAGCGTCGCTGGACGTAGCGTTCTCCGCAGTGCGTGCCGATGCTGAGCGCGAGGCTGCGACCCCGAACCTCGATCGCGAGCAGTTTCGACTGGATTGGCTTGGCCGCAAGCAGGGCCGGCTGAAGGCGATCAGCGATGCGTGGCTGAAGGCTGCGCCCGTGGAAGCGAAGAAGCTCATCGGGCAGCGCTTCAATGAGCTGAAGCAGCAAGTCGAGGCGCTTGTTGATGAAAGCGCGGCGGCCGCTGTAAAGGTCGAGGTCCGCTCGCTGGATATCTCGTTGCCTGGCAGTGCGCACAAGCCGGGGGCGGAGCATCCGCTGACGAAGACGATGAACGAGCTGGTGTCGGTCTTCGAGCGCATGGGGTACTCGGTGGGCATTGGGCCTGAGGTTGAGAACGACTTCCTGAACTTCGAGAGCCTGAACTTTCCTCCGAACCATCCGGCGCGCGATACGCAGGACACGCTGGTGCTCGCCGACCAGGAGTCGAAGCCGCTGCGCGAGCGGCTGCTGATGCGGACGCATACGTCTCCGGTGCAGATTCGGACGATGCTGGCGCAGGATCCTCCGCTGCGGATTGTGATTCCGGGCAAGGTGCATCGCAATGAGGCGCAGGACGCGACGCACTCGCCGATGTTCCACCAGGTCGAAGGGCTGTGTGTGGATACCAACATCACGTTCAGCGATCTGAAGGGCACGCTGGATCATGCGATGAAGTCGCTGTTTGGGTCGAGCGTGAAGACGAGGTTCTTTCCGTCGTTCTTTCCGTTCACGGAGCCCAGCGCGGATGTGCAGATCAGCTGCCCGTTCTGTGGCGGCAAGGGATGCAGGAAGTGCAAGCACTCGGGATGGATTGAGCTGCTGGGCTGCGGCATGGTGGACCCGAACGTGTTCAAGGCCGTGGATGCGCGGCGCATCGAGATGGGGCTGGAGCCGAAGTACGATCCCGCGAAGGTCTCGGGCTTTGCGTTTGGCATGGGCGTGGACCGGATCACGATGATGAAGTATGGGGTCAGCGAGATTGGGTTGTTGTTTTCGGGGGATACTCGATTTCTGGAACAGTTCGCGTAGGGCAGCGAGTTGGCGAGTTAGCTGGTTAGCGAGTTAGCGTTGCAACAATCGAACTTGTGCAATGGGGAGCGGAGATTTGAGAACCCGGCACTATAGAGATCTTCTTGTGTGGCAGCGCTCGATGACGCTTGCGAGGTCGGTGTACGCCGCAACAGCCGGATTCCCGAAGGACGAGATCTTTGGTCTCAAGTCCGGCGCGCCGCAGTGTCGGTGCCTTCGAACATTGCTGAAGGACACGGCAGGCTCTCGGATCGATTGTTCCGGGTCTTTCTGGCCCAAGCGCGGGGCTCGCTCTACGAGGTCGAAACGCAGTTACAACTCGCGCTGGACTTCGGCTACATTCCGGAGGTCAAAGCCCGTGCGGTCTTGAACGAATGCGAAGAGGTCGCGAGGATACTGAACGGCTTGCTTCGTGCAGTCGCGCAACAACTGTCAGCCAAAATCGACAGAGATGATGCGCCCGGTGCGTGACTCTCTTCGATGCACTCGCAAAAACTAGCGAGCCAGCTAGCCGCGCTTCCTACGCGAACTCGCTGACTCGCTAACGGCAGAGCCGCTAACTTGCTACTGCTTACTTCTGTCCCAGTTCGACGTCGAGGGTGACTTTGACTTCCTCGCCGAGCATGGGGGGAGCGAACTTGGGGCCGAAGTTGAAGTCGGTGCGCTTGATGACGGTGGTGGCGGAGAGGCCTGTGGCGAAGCCGCCGCGCTGACCCTTCTGCGCTGGTGCGGGGCCGTCGACGTCGAGGGTGACGGGCTTGGTCACGCCGGCGAGAGTGAGGTTGCCTTCGACCTTGAAGCCGTTGCCGGACTTCCAGACCTTGGTCGACTGGAAGTGGATGGTGGGGTACTGCGCGACGTTGAAGAAGTCGGGCGACTTGAGATGGGTGTCGCGGGCGGTGACGGTGGTGTCGACGGTGGTGGCGTCGAGGTCAGCGACGACGGAGTCCTTGCTGGGGTCGGCGGGATCCCAGATCACGGTGCCGGCAACCTTGGAGATGGTTCCGTGCACATTGGAGATGCCGAGATGGCGGATGGTGAAGCCGGCCTGGGAGTGGTTGGGGTCGATGTTCCAGGTGTTGGTCTGGGCGAAGGCGGGGGCGGCGAGCAGGGCCGCGCCGAGGGCGATGAGCGAAGTCTTCATGGGGTGTTTCATCCTCAATGCGAGAGATAGCTTCTGAATCGAAAACTGCGATGAATCGGCCGGTACGAGTGGCGGGTGAGCACGCGAGTCTTCACTGTACGGGTAGAGATGCGTGGGCGTCGAGAAGGAAGCGAAGAATTTCGATATCGAAACGGTTACTTGGCGGGAAGCGGTTACGTGGGGGGAACTGGCGGCGTCTGTTGAGCGTCGAGCGATGAGGGGATGAGCTGCGAGGAAGTGAGCAGTTGTGGGCACGTCGAGATAAGATCAGACGCATCATGCGAACCTTCTCTGGACTTCTCTGCGGCGTGCTGCTGGCCGCGGCTTCTTCGTCGTATGCGCAGGAGCATCCGCGCGACGCTGCGATTCATGATGCGGATACGAAGGCGTGGTGGCATACCACCGAGGCGCTCTCGAACGATGGGATGGAGGGCCGCGATACGGGCTCGGAGGCATACCTGCGCGCGGCGGAGTACGTGGTGAAGCGGTTCGAGGCGGCGGGGCTGAAGCCTGCGGGGGAGAACGGCGGCTATCTGCAGAACGTGCCGCTGCACCAGGTGGAGATCGACCCGAAGACGGCTTGGATTGTGGTGCACGAGGGCGAGAAGAGCTCGAATACATTTCGACTGCGGTTTCTTGAAGACATCACTGCAGCGGTGAATGATGCGACGCCTGTGGACACGACGGGCGATCTCGTCTTTCGCGGCTACTGCGGCAAGGATGCGGTGGGTGCGGATGTTGCGGGGAAGGTTGTCGTCTGCTTCGGGACGAAGCGTGAAGGGCTGCCGAGTGGAGCGGAGCGGGCTCGCAATGTGCAGGGCGCGGGTGGTGTGGCGATCGTCAATGTGGATGATCCTTACTTCTCGATCGAGCCGCCGCGGTGGCCGTTTGCGTATGCGCGGTCGGTGACGATTCATGAGCCTGGTGCAGCTCCGCGCGAAGGCCGTGGAGGCAAGCCGTTCGTAAGCTTCACGCTGAGCGCCGAGGCGTTCACGAAGCTGCTTTCAGGCTCGGGGCAGGATGCTGCGGCGGTCTTGAAACGTGGAGGGGCAAAGGAGCCCCTTACTAACTTCGACCTGACGGGGCGGACGTTTAGCGCTCATCTGGAGACGGTGAAGAAGGAGGTTGCTTCGCCGAATGTGATTGGGTTGCTGGAGGGTTCCGATCCGGCGCTGAAGGATGAGGTGCTGGTGATTGCGGCGCATCTCGACGGCTATGGCTACGGGCAGCCGGTGAAGGGCGACAACCTGTACAACGGCACGCTGGACGATGCGGCGTACGTGGCGCTGGTAATCCAGTATGCGGATGACGTGAAGGCGGGGCGGCTGCCGAAGCCGAAGCGCAGCGTGCTGGTGTGCGCGTTTATGGGCGAGGAGAAGGGGCTGCTGGGGTCGAACTACTTTGTGGCGCACCCAACGATTGATTTTTCGAAGATCGTGGCGGACATCAATCTCGATCAGCTGAGGCCGCTGTTTCCGCTGCACATCCTTACGGCGCCGGGTGTGGACAGGACTTCTTTAGGCGCGACCGCAAGGGCGGTCGCTGGGCCTATGCACATTGAGATTCGTGATGACATGGAGCCGGAGCGTGGGCTGATTCGGCGGGCGGACAACTTTCCGTTCCTGAACAAGGGCGTGCCGGCGATCGGGTTCATCTTTGGGTATGACGCGGGCACGGATGCGGAGAAGCGCTACCGCGAGTGGTACCAGGTGAGGTATCACCGGCCTCAGGATGATCTGACGCAGCCGATGGACTTCGATGCAGCGACGAAGTTCGATACGTTCTTCTACAAGCTGGTGGATACGGTGGCGGATGGGCCGCGGCCTCTGCTAGTGACACGGCAGGGGCACTAAATTGACAAATTTATAAAAATTATCCCACCACAGTAATTTTGATAACTTTGTTATATTCAGGCAGGTATGGATCGCATTCACAATCCGTATTCGCCTGGAGCAGGATCCCCTCCGCCGGAACTGGTGGGGCGGAATACGTTACGTGAAGAGGTGGGGATTTCCATCGCGCGCATCCGCGCTGGACGCTCGGCTAAGAACACACTGATGGTCGGCCTTCGCGGCGTCGGCAAGACAGTTCTGCTGGAGCGCCTGCGGATTGAGGCAGAGGACAGCGGGATTCTGACGGTCCGTGCGGAAACGCCTGAAAACCGATCGCTGCCCGCGCTACTTGCCCCTCAACTGCGCTCTGCCTTGCTCAAGCTTTCCCGCACGGAGTCGGCAAAGGACGTTGCCTTCCGCGGTCTGAGTGCGCTGGCTGGCTTCGTGAGGGGACTGAAGCTTAAGTACAACGACATAGAGCTGACGTACGACACCGAGCCAACTCCAGGCGAGGCTGATAGTGGGAACCTTGAAGTTGACCTGAGCGCTCTCATGGAACGCGTTGGGGAGGCTGCGAAGGCTGCGAATACAGCCGTGGTGAGCTTTCTGGACGAGGTGCAGTATCTGGAGGAGGACCAGTTCGCTGCATTGATTGCGGCGCTCCATCGCTGCGCTCAGCGGCAGTTGCCAGTCGGTCTGGTTGGCGCGGGCCTCCCGCAGCTCCGTGCGCTCGCGGGACATGCAAAGTCCTATGCTGAGCGAATGTTCGATTTCCCTCCTGTAGGACCGCTGTCGGAGGCAGATGCGAGAGAGGCCATCGCGAAGCCCGCCGCAGTGGAAGGCATTACGTACACGGATGAGGCGTTGACCGAGATCTTGCGTCAGACCCAGGGGTATCCGTACTTCCTGCAAGAGTGGGGGAAGCACTCTTGGAACGTCGCGGCGGCTTCTCCCATTACCCGGAACGACGTCGACATGGCGTCGGAGTCGGCGATTGCGGCCCTGGATCACAGCTTCTTTCGCGTGCGCCTAGACCGGCTTACCCCCGGGGAGCGGAAGTACCTGCGGGCCATGGCGGAGTTGGGGCCCGGGCCGCATCGGTCCGGTGACATCGCAACGATCCTGGGGAAAAAAGTCAGTGCGATTGGGCCGCTGCGGGAGCGCATCATTGCAAAGGGCATGATTTGGAGTCCCGCACATGGAGACACCGCCTTTACGGTTCCTCTTTTCGACGAATTTATGAAACGAATCATGCCAGGCGAAGACTGGCGTAACGAGTAACAGACGACCTATGGACATCCTGACCTCCTGGCTCCGCACGTATGTGGAGATTCCTGTTGACGATCGTCAGCTCGCCGAAGACCTAACGCTGCGCGGCATTGCCGTAGAGGGCGTGTTCGATGCGCCTGGTGGCTCGCGTTTTGAGATGGACATCACCACCAACCGCGTCGACGCGATGAACCACTATGGGGTGGCGCGGGAGGCGGCGGCGATCTATGACGTGCCGTTGAAGAGTCTGGCGGAGGTGCATGGCCTGTCCACATCTCTTCGAGATATGGGGCACCCGGTCGTGGAAGGTGACGCGTATCCGGTGCGGATTGAGGCTCGGGATCTTTGTGGGCGGTTTACGGCGCGGGTGATTCGGGGCGTTACGGTCAAGCCTGCGAGTGGGCTCATCGCGGAGTACTTTGCGGCGCTGGGGCAGAAGCCGATCAGCGGGCCAGTCGATGTGACGAACTTTGGCTGGATGGCGATGGGTCAGCCGACTCACGTGTTCGATCTGGACAAGCTGTCGGGTTCGATTGTGGTGCGGCGCGCCAAGCAAGGCGAAAAGCTGCAGCTGCTGGACGGCAGCGAGAAGACGCTGACGGCGGATGATCTCGTTGTCGCTGATGAGAAGCAGGCACATGGGCTTGCGGGCGTGATGGGCGGATGGGATTCGCGCGTGACCGAGGAGACGAAGAACATCCTCGTGGAAGCCGCGTGGTTCGATCCGGGCGCGGTGCGCGCGAGTTCGAAGCGGCATGGACTGCATACGGACGCGAGTCATCGGTTTGAGCGGGGTGCGGACTTCAATGCGGCGCCGATTGCGAATGCTCTCGTGACGCGGATGGTGATGGAGCAGGCGGGCGGCAAAGTTGTCGGGCCGATGACTGATGTGATCGTGCCGGAGCTGCAGGCGAAGACCGCGGGACGCGCGGCGGTGGTGCTGCGGGTGAGCGAGGTGCAGCGGCACCTGGGCACGACACTGGAAGATGCGCAGCTGGCCGAGGGTGGCGAGACGTCGGGGCTCAACGAGGCCATTGTCGAGCAGTACCTGACGGCGTTGGGTTGCGGCATGGAGGCGACGGGCGCGCGGGCGGGCGAGTATGGCGTGACGCTGCCGAGCTGGCGGCTGGACCTCGAGCGCGAGATCGACCTGATCGAAGAGGTGGCGCGGGTGTATGGCTACAACAGGTTTGCCAACACATTGCCGACGTTTGCAGGTGGTGTGGTGCGGCTGCCTCATGCGGAGCAGGAGCGCGTGCTGCGCGAGACGTTGCGGGCGCTGGGGTATAGCGAGGCGATCTCGAGCTCGTTTGTTTCGGCGGCGAGTGCGGAGGCGTTTGGGAATTCTGATGGTACGGCGCTCGGTGCGGTGAAGCTGGGCAATCCGCTGAGTGAAGAGGCTGGGATGCTGCGGCCGTCGCTTGTGCCGAACATGGTGGAGATGCTGGCGAACAATCTCAATCGCGGCGTGAGTGCAGTGCGGTTGTATGAGATGGGCACGGCGTTTACGGGATCGGCGAAGGAAGTGCATGAGCGCGCGACGATATCGATTGGCGCGACGGGTGGAGCTCGTGCGACGGCGCTGTATGTCGAGAGCGATGCGTTGTTCTTCGAGGTGAAGGGTGCGCTCGAGGTGCTGGTTGCGAAGTTTGTGGGAGTTGTGAGCTTCGTCGCGGACGGGCTGCCTGCGTGGATTGCGGCGGGACGCGGAGCTCGGGTGCTGCTCGACGGCGAGCAGGTTGCGGTGTTTGGTGAGCTGAGCGCTGCGGAGTCGGAGAAGCGCAAGCTGCGGCAGATCGTCGTGGTCGGCGAGGTGAATGCTACGGCGCTGTATGCTCGGCCGTTGTACTCGGTGATTGCGAAGGAGCTCTCGAAGTTCCAGGCGGTGGAGCGGGACTTCTCGTTTGTGTTCCCGGCCAGCGTGCAGTGGCTTGCAGTTGAGAGTGCGGTGCGTGGGCTCGATATCGCCGAGCTGCAGAGCGTGGCGCCGCTGGAGGTGTTCGTGCCGTCGAAGCCGGGCGGAGCGATTGCGCAGGGGAGTTACTCGATGCTGGTGAGGGTGGTGCTTCAGTCGAAGGAGCGCACGCTGACTGAGGATGAGTTGGGTGGGTGGAGCGCGCAGATTGTTGCGGCGCTTACGGGTGTGGGCGGCGTACAGCGCAGCTAGCTGCGCGAGCAGAGTAGCTGAATAGCAGAACAGCGAAATAGCTTAGTAGCGGAATAGCGAAGGACTTGCTGTTGTGTCTGCCTAGTCGTTCTTCGCTGAGTTGGCCCGGGTTACCCGTTCGTGCTTTCCTCACAGTGTTGTGCCGGTCTTGAATGAGAAGCAGATTCCCTGCGAATGACAACAAGAAAAGCGAAACTCCCGAAACTCTCCATTCCTCCATTGCTTCTCGCGACTCCAACGAGGGCTACCTGGTTTCGCCTAAGAATTTTGCGGTGAGGGTGGCTACACGTTCGCCGAGGAGTTCGGCGGTGCGGAGGTCGCCGGCGGGTGGGGCGAGTTCGGCGACGAGCATCACGCTGGACTGGGCCATGGCGCCGAGGAAGCTGCCGAGGCGGTTGATCTCGTCCGCGCCGGGGCCGTTGGCGTTGTCGGATGCGGGGGGATGGAGGCCGAGGCCGATCCAGATCATGCCGTGCTGCATGGCGGTGAGCATGAGGGTCTGCAGGGTGTTGAGCTTGTCGCCGGAGAGATTGCCGGAGTTGGTGAAGGCGGCGGCGAACTTATCTTTCCAGGCGTGGCGGACCCAGCGCTGCGAGGTGGCATCAAGGAAGGCTTTGAATTGTGCGGAGACGCCTCCCATGTAGGTGGGAGCGCCGAAGATGATGGCGTCGGCGGCATCGAGCAGGGCCCACTTGGATTCCGCGGAGGCGTTGGGTTCGCTGAGGGCTTCGACGGGCAGGAGCACGGCGCGGCCGCCGGCGGCGAGAACGCCGCGCTCCACGGCTTCGGCGAGCTTGCGGGTGTGGCCGGCGCCACTGTGATAGACGATTGCGATGCGCGCCATGCGGGTCCTATGTGGTCCTTCTTGCCTGTGCGGGGTAGGACGCGCGAGGCCGGTTATGGTGGTGATGTGGAGCGCGGAAAATCCTGGCACTACTGTACCGTGTGCCCGTTGCGGCGGGAGTTTCTGCGCGGAGGAACTCAGGTAGGTTCCCGAGGGGCAACGCAGCGCGGAATCCACGGGTGAGGTCGCTATACTCGGGGTGACTTTGTGTGTACGGAGGCAGGACGATGGCGGCAGCGACGATCAGCGTGGATGAGTTTCAGGCGCTGGAGCAGAAGGTGCTGCAGACGGTCGAGCTCATCAAAAAGGAGCGCGAGCTGCGCGCCGCGGCGGAGGCCAGAACCCATCAGCTGGAGAGCGACTACGCGGAGCTGGTGACCGCGCATGCCTCGGCGATGGCAGAGGTAGGGGAGCTGAAGGAGAAGCTTGCGTCGAGCCATGAGACGGCCGGCGAGCTGGATGCGTTGAAGCGGGAGCGCGAGGGTGTTCGGCAGCGCGTGGAAGCGATGCTGGCGCAGATGGACGAGCTGTTGTAGGCATCCAACGGGACAGTTGGACGTAACGAGAAGGAGCAGGGTAGTTGGGAGACACGCAACAAAAGAGCGCAGCGGAACAATCGCGCGCCGAGCTGGCGGCGCTGGAGGCCGGCGCGGTGGTGGTCGAGATCTACGACCAGATTTATCAGCTCAAAGGGCCGGACCCGATTTACATTGAGAAGCTCGCCGCGATGGTGGACGGCAAGATGCGCGCCGTTACCTCACACGGAGCGACGGTGGATTCGCTGCGCGTGGCGGTGCTGGCGGCGTTGAACATTGCGGATGAGCTGACGACCTTGCGGGCACGGTATGAGCAGCTGGCGGGCAGCGTGGCCAGCAGTGCGAGCCAGGCGCAGAGCGCTCGGTCCAAGGTGGGGAGCCTGGCCGGCATGCTGGACGCGGTGCTGGACGACCGCAAGGCAGGCTAGAAAGTCGTCAAAAAATCGCTGGCACGACCTCTTGCTCCGCGCGGCCCGATGAAGGATGATCGAGGCACTGATTTCGCGGAGATCTATGTCAGACAATTCCTTCCTCAGAGTGTTTCTGTTGAAGTGCGCGGCCGCCATGCTGGCAGGCTGCGTGTTGCTGTGTGCGGGAGCAGCAGCTTCGCTGGCGCAGGGCTCTGAGCGTCCCCGGGCACCGATGCTTTTGCTGCAGTATGGCTGGCCGGTGGAGGGCGCACCGATGTCGGCAGTGCGGACGCTGGACTTGGAGCCGACTGCGGATCCGGCGGCGGACCCAGCCAAAGACACGGAGGTCGTGCCGCTGCATGCGGAAGAGAAGTTCTTCCGCGATAGCAGCGGGCGGACACGTTCGGAGATCCACTATCCGGGTAAGCCGACGACGATCGACATCCTGGACTTCGTCACGCATACGCACTATCGCTGGATCGTTGGCGACGGTACGTATATGACCAGCGCGATGCCGGAGCCGAAGTCGCCGAGGCGCGCGGTGCCGGACGCCGACCTGCCTGCCGATGCGCCGATGGTGGAGGGGGTTCCGACGCGGCATAGCCGCAGCGTCCGCGGCGAGGCGGGCAGCCGGGAGACGGTCGAGTCCTGGTACGCGCCGAAGCTGCAGCTCGCGATGGTGACGCAGATCGATCGCGAGGGATATGGGAGAACGACGTTCCGTTTTCAGAAGGTCAGCCTGAGCGAGCCCGATGCGGCGCTGTTTCAGCCTCCGGCGGAGATGGCCGCCGAAAACCGGAAGGCGCCGCCGCCGCCCGCGGTTGTCAGCCAGAAAGAGCCGGCAGCCTGGTACGACTCCGACCCGAAGTTCGAGAAGGCGATGCAGGAGACCCGCGACCGAGGTATCTCGGTGCAGGAGCAGCTGGACCGCTGGAAGCGGACGGTGAAGCTCTCGCGCGGCGAGTGCATTCGCTGCCTGCGCGAGACGATTCGTCTGCAGATGAAGCTGGGTGCGTGGAAGGACGGCGAGGAGACTGCCGCACAGATGGAGAAGGTCGCCGACAAACCTGGAGACAAGGCGTTCGCGCAATACGAGAGGGCTCAAGCGCTGCTGCAATCGAACAACGGGAAGCCAAAGCCCGCGGAGCTGCAAGTGGCGGAGACCGAGATCCAGGCTGCGCTGTCGGCCGGCCCGAAGAACCTTACGATCCTGTGGACCGCGGGACGCGTGGAGGCGATGCAGGGGCACGATGAGCAGGCTCGGCAGATCTTTCAGCGCTACGTGGATGCTGCTCCGGCGTCAGATGCGTTGCTGGCGCGTGCCGAGCACTTCGTCGACGAGCCGCACAGGGCGGCGCTGCCGATGGCTCCGCCGTTCCGGCTGATCAGCTCGGATGGCCGCGAGCTGCAGCTGGACGAGATGAACGGCAAGGTGGTGCTGCTGGACTTCTGGGCAACGTGGTGCGGGCCGTGCCGCGAGACGCTGCCGGTGATTCGTAAGGTCGCGCATGATTTTGCGGGCGAGCCGTTGGTGGTGATCAGCATCAGCTCAGACTCGGACGAGGCGGCGTGGCGGGCGTTTGTGGACAAAAACCAGATGACCTGGACGCAGTACCGCGATGGCAACCACGCGCTGCAGACGGCGTATGGCGTGACTGCGATTCCGCACTTCTTTACCATTGACAGCGATGGCGTGCTGCAGACGGAGATGGTGGGTGCGGATGCGGACATCTATGGCAAACTGAAGAAGATGTTGAAGAAGGCGCGGGAGACGCGTCCTGCGACGGCGACGGCTTCGTCGGCTTCGTCGGGAAGCGGCAACGAATAGGGCCAAAAGGGGAGTGCGGATCGGCCGGGGGTGACTACCACGGCTGTCAAGTTGCGCGAACATCGGAGTCCCGTTAGCATCCAAACCAGAGACCGGCCTGCAAAGCAGGTATCGCGATCTACGCTGGTTGAACCAACATTCATTGAACCGGGGTTCGGCTCGTATATATGGCTCGGTGTGCTATGTCCGCCAGTTCGGAAAGCCTAAAGAGCCACGGCTGATCCCCAAACGTCTAAGGACGGGTTCACCGGCGCTTCGCGGTACGGCCCCGTGGGTCGGTCTTCACTTTAAGGCAGCTGAACAGCGAAACTGCCCAAGAGGCTGGGCGCGTATCCTTGAGAGTGCATGGGGAACGCTCCAATTTTGGCTGCGCTGGCGGCGTTGCTGGCTGAGATACCGGGGATACTGCGCGTCGGTTCGATGCGGGTGCCGGTGTTTGGTGTGCTCGCGGCGGTGGGGGTCATTGCGGCGCTGCTGCTGAGCCAGTACACGGCGCGCTTTGTGAGCGTGACTCCGGGACAGCTTTGGGATGCGGGCATGACGGTGGTGGTTGCGGCCTTTGTGGCTTCGCGGTTGCTCCTGATCGCTGCGTCGCCGCATACCTTTGCAACCTATCCGATGACTGTGATCCTGCTGCCTTCGCTCACTCCGCTGGCGATGGTATGGGCAGGCTTGACGGCGTATGTGTGGCTGCGCTGGAAGAAGCTGCGGGTGCTGAATGTGATGGATGCGTGGGCTCCGTGCGCTTGTGCGCTGGCAGCGGTGCTGGCGCTGGCGCACTTTATCGAAGGCACGGATGCGGGCATGCCGACCAAGCTGCCGTGGGGTGTGGTGACGCCGGGGGATCATGTCCTGGGGCGGGTGCATCCGGTGGAGATTTACGCGCTGGTGCTGTGGCTTGCGATCGGTGGGTGGTCGCTGCGGGTGTTGATGCAGCGCGGACGCGCAGGTGAAGCCGCGGCTTGGGTGCTGGTGCTGGGTGGCGTGGCGGAGTTTCTGCTGGACATGCTGCGGCAGCCGGTGGAGAGCCAGGGCTCGGCATGGCTGGACCCGGCGCAGTATGTGGCGATTTTGTGCACGGCTATTGGTGGATGGATGTTGCTGTGGCCCCGGACTGAAGTGCCGCGGGAGCAGAGCGGATCCGCAGCGATGAAATTTGAAGAGATGAAGGAGACGCGCTGATGCCGTCGAAGAATATGCTGCCCAAGGGCAAGCGACGCCAGTCGGTGCGTGCGGAGTATCGCAAGCAGCGGACGCTGGCGGAAGAGCGCGCCGCTGAAGAGAAGGCGAAACGCGCGGCTGAGTTCCTGGACCTGGAGCCGGAACAGAAGACCGCAGCGGAGGCCGAGCTGATCGACACAGTCGACATGTTTGACTACGAGCCGACGATTGAAGAGCGCATTGCGAAGAACGACTGGATTACGACGCGCGGAGCATCAGGGTCGAAGGTGGCGGCGGAGACGTACGATCCTCCGCGCTATGCGAACCCGTATGCGGAGCAGAAGGCGCTGCAGGACAAGCCGGTCGTCGAGCGGACGATTGCGAAGGCGAAGCTGAAGATCGAGGGCGAGACGCGGAGCCTCGTCGCGGAGGCTGCGGCCAATGGCATGCGGCTGGATGCGTACCTGGCGCAGGCGCTGCCGGATGTGAGCCGCGGGCGCGTGCAGCAGATCATCGGTGCGGGGCTGCTGACGGTGGATGGCAAGGCCGAGAAGGCCAGTCTCAAGCTGCACGGCGGAGAGAAGATCGAGATTACGGGCGAACCGGAGCGTGCGCCGCTGCGGGCGGTGGCCGAGGATATTCCTCTCGAGGTGGTGTACGAGGATCAGGACCTGGCGGTGATCGACAAGCCGGCGGGGATGATGGTGCATGCGGGCTCGGGATCGCCGGAGCACAATACGGGGACGCTGGTGAATGCGCTGCTGCATCGGTTTGGCGAGGAACTGAGCCATGGCTCGGGCGAGCTGGAGGATGAGGACGCGGACAGCGAAGATTCAAACGACGGGGATTCGGACGACGAGGTTGAGGCGCCGGAGCCGAAGGTTCATGCTGCACCCGAGATTGCAGCGCTGCGGCCGGGCATTGTCCACCGGCTGGATAAGCTGACGAGCGGGCTGATTGTTGTCGCGAAGAACGATGTGGCGCACCGGAAGCTCTCGGAGATGTTTGCGGCGCGGCAGGTGAGCAAGATGTACCTGGCGCTGGTGCAGGGCTGGGTGAAGGACGATGAGGGCACGGTGGTTCTGCCCATCGGGCGCGACAACATCCGGCGCACACGCATGACGACGAAACGGGTGGGAGCGGGGATGCGCAGCGCGGTGTCGCACTGGACGGTGCTGGAGCGCTTCGAGGGCCCGTACGGCAAGTTCACTCTGGTGGAGGTGCGGATCGAGACGGGACGTACGCACCAGATCCGCGTGCACATGCAGTCGGTGGGACACCCGGTGGTGGGCGACACGCTGTATGGCGCGGCGGCGCTGATTGTGCCGACGGCGGTGAAGAAGACTCGCGGAGCAAAGCCGGGAACCAAAAGTGCCGGCACGGCTGGCTCTCCCAAGGCTGCGGCGCGCGTCGAAACGAAAGTGATCCCTGAACTGGACGAGTCCTTCTCGCTTGCGCGAAACTTCCTGCACGCGGCGGAGCTGATCTTCCGGCATCCTCGGACGGGTAAGGAGCTGACGCTGGAGGCGCCGCTGCCGGCAGAGCTGGAGCAGACGATGGAGCGGCTGCGGGGCGGGAAGTAAGGGGCTGCGAGCTTCCGGGCGTTTACAAGCAGGTTTCTCCACTGCGCAGGACGATGAAGCCGTCCTGCTCCGGTCGAAATGACACTTTGTGGGGACCAAGGGACAAGTTGATACGATGACGGATATGAACATGGATGTGACGGCTCGCTGGGCGAGTGTTGTGACTCGGCCGGCGGCCAGGATGGCGGGCGCGGGAGCGCTCGCGTTGGCGTGCGTGGTATCAGCAGCGGCGCAGGCTCCGGCCTCGCAGGCTTCTCCGACCCCTCCGGCGCAGCAGCAGACTCCCCAGAGCGCGCCAGCGGCCCCAACAGGCTCTCCCGACGAGCCACCGCCAAACGATCCGAACATCCAGACGATCAAGGTCGGCGTCAACGAGGTCGATCTCGTCTTCACGGTGACCGACCACAAGGGGCACTTCGTTACGGGTCTGCAGCAGCAGAACTTCGGTTTGCTGGATGATGGCCGTCCCCCGCAGCACGTCATCCACTTTGTGCAGCAGACGAATCTGCCGCTGCGCGTGGGCGTGATGCTGGATACGTCGAGCTCGATTCGGCAGCGGTTCCAGTTCGAGCAGCAGGCGGCGACGGACTTTTTGCTGCAGACGCTGCACCCGGCGGACCGCGCGTTCGTGGAGGGCTTCGACGTGCAGACGGATGTCTCGCAGGGCTTTACAAACCGCGTGGATCTGCTGGATACGGGCATCCGCAAGCTGCGGCCGGGCGGCGGCACGGCGCTGTTCGACTCGCTATACAAGACCTGCCGGGATGAGATGCTGACGCTGAAGCAGGATTTTGCCGTGCGCAGGGCGATCGTGCTGGTCTCGGATGGCGATGACGATTACTCGCGCGCGCTCGAGTCGGACGCGATCAAGATGTGTCAGCGCGCGGAGACGATCGTGTTCACGATCAGCACCAACGTTGGCCCGAGCAAGGATAAGGGCGACGACGTGCTGCAGCAGATTGCGGATGCGACCGGCGGGCAGGCGTTCTATCCCACGCGAATGGAAGAGGTTGCGGTGGGGTTCCACAACGTGGAAGAGGAGCTGCGCAGCCAGTACCTGCTGCAGTACACGCCGTCGAACTTCAAACGCGATGGATCGTTCCGGACGATTTACCTGCAGGCGCTGGACCCTCGCTACAGCGTGCGGGCGAAGAAGGGGTACTTTGCGCCGAAGGACGAGTAAAGCGAGGGGCCAGGGTTCAGGGATTAGGGTTCAGGGGTTTCTCCTGGGCCCTTTTGCTTTGGGCGAGGGGTAAGCGGTGAGTCAATTCGAGTTAGCCAGATTCCAGATGCCAGATGCGCGTAACGATCTTTCGATGGCATCGCTGCGGGCAGGACTGGGAGCCACAACTTTTTTCGGTGCGTACCGGTCTATCTCTGTGTGCGAGGTGATGGCGCGATGGGGATTGGTGTGTGTTTTGGGCGTAGGACAGCGGGGCTGGCGGTGGCGGGGATCGTTCTTTGTCTGGGCGTGGCGGCGAAGGCTCAGATTCCGCAGCCTCCGGGCGCGATGGAGGCGCTGGAGGGGATTACTAGCGAGCACGCCTCGCATACGGCGATCACGTTCGATCGCGACATGATCCAGTCGGCGGCGCAGGCGTTCGACAATGGCCACGGGCTGGCCGGCCCGGTGGCGGGGCTGAACAGCATCACCTTCCAGACGTATCGCTTCCACGAGCCGGCGTTTTATATCCCGGAGAACGTGCATGCGCTGATGCATGCGTACAACATGGCGGGGTGGACGCACCTAGTCGACCAGAACGCCCCGGCGAAGCAGTCGGCGGCGCCAACCAAGCCGCTGACGGACCTCTGGCTGCACTTCAGCGGGGTGAACGTCGATGGGGTGACGGTGCTGATCCGCGCGCCGAAGCAGATGACGGTGGTCGAGGTGAGCGGAGTGCTGAAGCCGCTGGACCTGCTGCACCTGAGTGGGCACTTCGGGATTCCGAAGATCGACTCGGGGGCGCTGATGGTGCCGGCACCGCCGGAAAGATAGCAGAACAGCAGAGGAGCAGAACAGCAGAACAGCAGAACAGAGTCGAGCGGAATAGCGAATAGCTCAATAGCGGAACAGCAACAACGTTGGTGAGCCGACGATGTGTGGTCACCTTAGACGTTGTCGCCTGAATGACTGCTCCGCTGCTTCCGAACGGCTGCTCCGCTACTTCATTACTTTGCTGTTCCGCTACTTTCGAGATCCGCGTTCAGGTGGATGGAGCTACCGGAGACGTTCATGGTGCGTGTCCAGTCGCCATAGCCCTTCTTCTTCACGACGATGGTGTGCTGGCCAGGATTGACGGTAATCGTCGAGGGCGTGCTGCCGACGAAGCTGCCATCTACCTCGATGTCTGCTCCAGTTATGCTGGACTCGATGGTGAGACTGGCCTGCGCGGGCGCGGCGGCGGAAACAGGGGCGCTTCCTGGAGGGACCATCTTGGCCATGTCCAGGTGCATGTCGCCCTGGATGTAGGCCGTGATCTCGGTACCCTTGGGAATCTCAACACTCTTGCCGTGCATGAAGAGGAACAGTGGCGCCGCGGGAAAGAACACGACCGCGGTTGCGACCATCGCGCCGGTCATCACGCCCACGTGGCCGCCGCCCTTGGTGTCTTTGGTGGCGCTGATCTGGGCCTTCTCGCCATCGATCAAGCGCACGCTGGTCAGTCCGACGTCCAGCTTGCCTCCGCGCCCCATGCGCCGCTTTGGCTCAGCATTGGTGACCGAGCCGAGCGCGGTAGCTCCCTTCGGAACCACGGGGACCCCCATCACATCGACTTCTTGGGTGACCTCGAAGGGGACTTCATCACCGGTCTTATTGCTCTCTGAACTCAGATTCTCGGCAAGCCGGAGCTTGATGGGCGTTCCGTCAAGGAGGGTGTTGGGCAGAGGCGTCGCGCTGGAAGCCGGAGGCGAGGATGCCTGAGGTTGCTGTGCGGTGAGCGGACTGATGACAAGGAGTGCGGACAGCAACAAGGCAACGGACTTCACGGAACGGCCTCTGCGCGTGGGGTGGATTGAGTTGCACCAGAGTAGACGTGGCCGATATCTCGCCGCAAGGAGAAAGTCGTCCCCGCCTACAGCGCGCGCAGAGCCCTTAGTCGTCGATGACCTCATAGAACATGCTGCGCATGCCGGGGCTGAGAGGCTCGAGGTGGTCGGTGATGTCCTGGGCTGCGGCGAGGCCCTGCGGGCTTTGCGTTGCGGCGCCGAAGGCATCCATGTCATCCCAGTCGAGTGCCTCGACGAGGAACGGCGGAACGCTGCCACGGATGAGGATGAGGTTACGGCTGAAGAAATGCCGCCTTATCCCGGGGACGGTCTTGACCAGCGGTAGCCGCACCTCATGAAAATGCTGCAGGAAGGCAGCTTCATCGACAGGAAGTTCGTAGAGGATGAGCAGTCGGACCATGGGCCTCCTCGCGGCGGAGCTTGCCCCTAGCTACCAGCCGTAGTGTTCAATTTCAGCCAGCAGGGCTAGTTTGCGGTCGGGCTTGAGGAAGCTGGCTTCGATGGAGTTGGCGGCTAGCTCGCGCATCTGGTCGAGGGAGAACTCGAACTCTTTGTGGACGAGCACGTATTCCTCGAGCAGGTTGGAGCCGAAGAACGGTGGGTCGTCGGAGTTGAGGGTGACCATGAGGCCGTCTTCGAAGTAGCGGCGGACGGGATGGTCGGGGACGTCGGGGCGATCCTGCAGCGGAGGGCAGCAGCCGGTCTTGAGGTTCGAGGTGACGTTGAGCTCGAGCGGGATCTGGCGTTGGGCGAGGACCTCGATGAGGTCGGGATCGTCGGCGGCGGTGAGGGCATGGCCGATGCGCTCGGCGCCGATGTTGATCGCTGCCCAGATGCTTTGCGGGCCGCAGGACTCGCCGGCGTGGCAGGTGAGGTGCAGGCCGGCTTCCCTGGCCTTGGCGTAGATCTCGCGGAAGTCCTGGGCGGGGCCGCGGGCTTCGTCG
Source organism: Bryocella sp. (assembly GCF_058498515.1). Lineage (NCBI taxonomy): Bacteria > Pseudomonadati > Acidobacteriota > Terriglobia > Terriglobales > Acidobacteriaceae > Bryocella > Bryocella sp. The sequence continues at coordinate 184,288 of NZ_JBMHYI010000047.1, read as the reverse complement.
CCACCGATGCCGATGCCGACGACGGAGGGTAGCGCCTTGTGGAGCTCCTCGGCCTTGTCGAAGGCGCGGGCGCAGGCCTCGAGGCCGAAGTGACGGACGGCATCGATGATCCAGAGCAGCGAGACGCCGAAGTCCTTTTCGCCGCGCTCGCGACCGCGCTCCATGGCCTCGACGACCTGATCGACATCGAGGCGATCCTGCCAGTGGAGGATGCCGATGGAGATGTAGGCCTCGGCGTGGCGCGCGCCCTGGGTGGAGAGGTCGCGCAGCATGTTGTAGGTGATGGTCTCGTAGTCGGCGGGCTTGTGCAGGCGCTCGGTGACGGCCTTGAAGCTCATCAGGAAGCTGGGGAAGTCTGTGTAGGAGTAGCAGCCGCGGGCCTGATCAACCGTGAGGGGCACGGGGTCATTCTGGCGCGAGAGCTCGACCAGCGTCTCGGGGGTAATGGAACCTTCGAGATGCAGGTGGAGCTCGGCCTTGGGAAGGCCCTTGAGCCACTCCACGGGATCGAGTTGATCGACGAGTTGTCCTTGGGTAGGGGTGCGACGAGCCACGTTGTCTAGTGTATGCGCGCGGGGGCTGCGACGCAGCGTTGCCTCACGCGGCCCTGCGGGCGCGCAGCTCCAGCTTCACACCCTCGTGGCGCTGCAGCACGACGATCATGTCGAAGAGGTTGCGCGCCTGGGGATTGCCCTTGGGGCTGAGCATGCGCATGAGGCTCTTGGGGGAGCGCTGCATGAGCTCTCCCAGTTGGGTGAATCCGAGCGTGCCATTGACATAGTTTCGGAGGGCGGTTCTTCCAATCTCGAAGTCACCATCGATCATCCCGTTGAGTGCGCCGGAAAGGTACTCGCGCCGGAACAGGCTGGAGCGCTGGAGGTTTTCGTAGATGGTTTCACGATAGTCGCGAGTCAATGGCATCAGAGTTCTCCCGCCGCTTTGCGGCGCTTATAGGCCTTCCAGGCGGATTTGGCGTGGTCGATGTCGCTGGGCTGACTTGCCTTGGTACCACCGCCGAGCAGCAGGACGAGCTTTGCTCCGTCGCGCCCGAAGTACACACGAAATCCAGCACCGAAGTTGAGCCGCAGCTCGGATACGCCAGCTCCTACGCTCTTCACGCCTGAAAGATTTTCATTCTCCAGCCGGCCGATCCCAATGAGGATCCGGGCACGAGTGGATTCCTCCATCTCATTCACCCAGCGCCGGAAACGGCTTCGGCCCAGTTCGTCGACGTACTCCGCTATCGTCAGCACGGGAACGACGGTAACACAAAGGTTACCACCTCTGGAGGTCGTCCCGAGCGGTTCTGCTGTGCGGAATCCGATTTGGGAAAAGGGAAAGGCCGGGCGAACCCGACCTCTCGTGAATCAGCGATGTTGTGCGGTGGTTAGCTCCAGCCACCGCTGCGGCGATCGCGCGAGCCACCGCCGAAGATCTGCAGCAGGGCGATGAAGATGTTGAGCGCGTCGAGGTAGATGGAGAGCGCCATCTGGACGGGGCCGAAGTCCTGGCCGCGGTCGCGGAGACGCATGAAGTCCACCAGCAGAAGGACACTGAAGATGCCGAGCGTCGCCCAAGCGTAGAGGCCGGGCGAGACGAAGTGCACGAACATCCCGAGGAGGCCGACGAGCACCAGGCCGATGAGCGCGAAGAAGGCGATGCGGCCGACCTTCATGTAATTGAAGCGCGCGAACTGCGCGACGACGGCCATGATGCCCATGCCGAGCGCGGTGGTGGCGGCGGCGTTGAAGACGATGGTGGGCCCGTTGGGCGTGTGCAAGTAGGCGTTGATGATGGGGCTGATCTGGACGCCCATGAGGGTGGTGAAGGCGTAGAAGAGCGTGAGCGCGAGGGCGTTCGAGCGGCGGGCGGCGTAGCTGATGGCGAAGATCATGGCCATGTTGATCAGGAAGATAGCCATGATGCCGATGCCGAGCGACGGCGGGGCGATGTAGGTGCCGAAGGCGGTGAAGACGAACCCAGCGGTCGTGATCCAGAGAACCTTAGAGAGCAAGCTGGCCGGCGAGCGGGTGTCGAGAACTTGAATGCCCTGGCGGGCGTCGATGGTTTGCATGGTGCTACCTCAATTCCTCTCAAACCTCACTGTATTGGACGCGGGAACGGAGTGGAAGTCGCGGGAATATGAGTGCGGGAGGCTCAGGTTGTGCGTGGGGCACCTTAGAACGTGAGGTCGCTTCCGGTGTAGATCTTTACGGCGGAGCCTTCGGCGAGGAGCACGTTGTCAGCGGCGGCAGAGGTGAGGAAGTCCCAGCGGGGGCCATACATGGCAGCGTAGTTGAGGTCCAGCTTCCAGGAGCGGATGGGGTAGACCTGCCAGCGAGGATGCTCAACCGGGTAGGCGGAGGTGCGGCCGGCGGGGTTGCGAGTCGAGCGTTTGGTGTAGCCCCAGTAGTGCTCGGTGATGAACTCCTCGACGCTGGCGGGGGCGATGGGGTGTGAGGTTGCATCCGCTGCGGCGCCCATCGAGTGCCAACGGCCGCCGGTCTGCCAGTCATAGTTGATGTCCAGCGTCTCGGCGGTGGGCTTGATGCTGTAGCGCATCGGCAGGGCGCGGTAGGGCTCTTCGTAGAGCTGTTTGGCGAGGAGGGCGACGGCGAGGTTGCGGGTGGGGACGAACTCGTTGACGAAGACGACGCCGCGATGGACCTCGCCGGATGGGTCTGTGCGCTTTACGTAGAAGCGGAGGTTGACCTCAGGAAAGCGGGTGTGAAAGGGGAAGGCGATGCCCTTGACGCGGACGCGGTCGAAGAGGAAGCCGACGAGGGAGACGAAGCACTTGGCGGGCTCTGCCGGCTTCGCGCTATCGCGGTAGAGATCGAGCTCGACGCCGCGAGGGAGATAGGACGCGAGGATGCCGGGGTCGATGGCGTACTGCACCATCATCAGCTTGCGCCACTCGGCGGTGAGGAAGACGGACATGCTGATTTGACGATACGCTCTTCCGCGATTGCCAAATGGCGGATGCAGGCGGACAATTGGCGTATGACAGTGGCGGCCATTGCGACGGTGCTGGGCGGGCGGAAGACGCTCAAGCGCACCATGAAGACGGAGACGGACCTGCGCGTGGTGACGCGTGAGGGGCTGCCCGTGGCGACACTGCCGAAGCTGGCGGAGAAGCTGGGCATTGATCGGAAAGCGCTGGCGAAGATTGTGGGCATCAGCGAGCGGACGCTGAGCCGGCGGCTGGCGAGCAAGACGAAGCTCACCCTTGAGGAGAGCGACCGCATCATGAGGTTGGCTCGGGTGCTGGCGCACGCCATGGACACCTTCGGTGAGGCGGATAAGGCTTCGCGATGGTTGCAGCGGCCGAATCTTGCGCTGGGCGGGGAACGTCCGCTGGATTTGCTGGACACGGATGGCGGACGGAACGAAGTCGAGACGATTCTTGGGCGTATTGATTACGGGCTCTTTAGCTGATGCCGGTGTCGCTCTAATGCAGCTCTGGCGCATCACACGAAGGCCGTTTGCTGCGACGGCGTTCAGCGGGGAGGGCTCGCGGCTGTATGCCGCGCGCTGGAATCCGGTGGGCGTACCGGTGGTCTACACGGCGCACTCGCTGGCGATGGCGGCGCTGGAGACGTTCGTGCATCTTGATCCCAGCGTGGCGCCTCCGGATCTTGTGTCTATCGCTGCGGACGTTCCGGGAGATGAAGCGCAGCTGGCGCAGGAGGCAGAGTGGCTGCGCAAGAAGCTCCCGGTGAACTGGTGGGAGCCAAATGGCGCGCATACACGGCCAGTTGGCGAGGAGTGGATGCGCTCGGGACGGTCGCTGCTCCTGGCGGTGCCGTCGGTGGTGATCGATGGAGAGTGGAACGTGCTGGTGAATCCGCTGCATCCGGACGCGAAGAAGATCAAGGTGGGGAAGCCGAAGGCGTTTCGGTTTGATGATCGGATGTTGCGGCGGTAAGTGGCGAGAAGACGTCCCTCAGGGGCTGAAGCCCACCTTCAAGCGCGGCATATTGTCACGGTTGAAGCCGTGACCTGCCGTTCGTGCTGATCTAAGCAAGAGCTAATCTAATGCTGCTTCCCAGCCGTCGTAGCTGCCGGCGTTGGCTTCTGCGATGGAGGTGAAGAGTTCTCGCTCGCGTGTGATCTCGGCCTCGTTGACGAGGCCAGTGCGCTCGGCGGTGAGCAGGTAGGGATGCTCGTACTCGGAGGCGACGACCCCGGGGCGCGCGGTGTAACCCTCGATCTCGAGCGCCGCGGAAGCGTGATCGCGCCCGTCTGCAGTGGAGAAGTAGAGATAGTGAACGATATGCCGCTCGCGCGTCAGGTCCGAGCCGTGAGCCTCGATCTGAGCGAGTACCGCGAGATCGCCCGCGTGGGGTTTCGAGGAGTCGTACGTGCCAATCTGCTGGTAGCCCTTACGTTTCCATGGCGCAACTAGCTTCTTCAACAGTGACATTCGCGACCTCTCGCGTTGGCGCTACCCCTTGTAGAACTCGCTGCGCTTTCTTGAGTAGAAGACGTAGACGAACAGGCCGATGACGAGCCAGATGAAGAAGCGTTCCCAGGTTCTGGCGGGGAGGCCGGCCATCAGGAGCACGCAGAAGATCACGCTGAGCACCGGGAAGACCGGGCCCCAGGGGACGCGGAAGCCGCGGTGGCGTTCGGGCTGGCGCTTGCGCAGCACCAGCACGCCGATGCTCACGAGGACGAAGGCGAAGAGGGTGCCGATGTTGGAGAGCTCGGCGAGGGTTCCTACGTCGAAGAGGCCTGCGGGGATGGCGACCAGGATGCCGGCGACCCAGGTGGCGAAGGCTGGCGTGCGGTACCTGGGGTGGACCTGGGAGAAGACGTCGGGCAGCAGCTTATCGCGGGACATCGCGAACCAGACGCGGGCCTGGCCGAGCTGGAAGACGAGGATCGACGAGACCATGCCGATGATGGCGCCGAGGAGCACCACGAGGCGCGTGTAGTGCAGCGTGGTGGAGTGCGTCTGGATCGTGAGGCGCTTGAGGGCGTTGACGACGGGTGCGGCGTCGCCGATGACGGACTTCCAGGGCACGATGCCGGTGAGCACGAGCGCGACGGCGACGTAGAGGATGGTGCAGATGATGAGCGTCGCGATGATGCCGGTGGGGACGGTTTTCTGCGCGTCACGGCACTCTTCGCTGGCGGTCGAGACGGAGTCGAAGCCGATGTAGGTGAAGAAGATGATGGAGCCGCCGGCCAGCACGCCGGACCAGCCGTTGGGCGAGAAGGGCGTGTAGTTGGTGGGGTGGATCCAGTGCAGGCCGACGATGACGAAGGCGAGGATCGCGACCAGCTTGATGAGCACCATGATGTTGTTGGTGCGGGCGGACTCGCGGATGCCGCGGACGAGGACCATGGTTAGCAGGATGACGATGAGGAAGGCCGGGATATTGAAGCCGAAGTGCCAGCCCTGCTTGTAGATGTCGTTGCCGGCGAGGTCCTGTAGGCCGAGGGGGAGATAGGCGGGCGAGAGCCACTTGGGCGAGAGGTGGATGCCGAGCCAATCTAGGAGGTCGACGACGTGCGCGGCGAAGCCAACGCTGACGCTCATGTTGGAGAAGGCGTACTCGAGGATGAGGTCCCAGCCGATGATCCAGGCGATGAGCTCGCCGAGGGTGGCGTAGGTGTAGGTGTAGGCGGAGCCGGCGATGGGGATCATGCTGGCGAGCTCGGCGTAACAGAGTCCGGTGAAACAACAGACGATGGCGACGAGGATCATCGAGAGCGCGAGCGCGGGGCCGGCTCCGGGGCGTCCGCCGAGGTGCGCGAGGTCGTGATGCAGCGCGCCGAGGACGATGTCGAGGATGGGGGCTTCGGAGAGTTTGCTGGTGGTGGTCTGGGTTCCGCCGATGGCTGTTCCGATGACGGTGAAGATGCCGGAACCGATGACTGCGCCGATGCCGAGCGCCGTCAGGGAGACGGGGCCGAGCGACTTGGTGAGCGCGGTCTCGGGGATCTCGCTATCGCTGATGAGCTTGTCGATCGACTTGGTGGCAAAGATCTGGCGAGACAGGGCTGGAGGTCTCCGTTGCGGGAAATTTAGCGGAATTGCAACGATTGTACGGCCTCGGGCGGCGCAGCTAGTGCTCGTGTTTCAGCTCCACCAGATCTCCCGCGAGCGAGAGTAGCGTGCGGCCGTGGGCGGTGGGTCCCAGGCTTATTGTGGGCGGACTGGCGTGAACGACGCCTGCTCGTCCTCGCGGAGGCGAAAGCCGTCGCTGAAGCAGTGGATCGTCTGGTCGCTCGTGTCGCAGCGCTTGACTTCGTCGTGGGCGATGATCCGGTACCTGCGCCCATCGAAGCGGAGGTAGCTGAGCACGAACCCGTCGGCGCTGAGCTCGTGGGCCTCGGCGAAATCGTGCAGGCCGTGGTGGACAGGGGGCTGAACCCACTCGCCCCAGGTGTGGCCGCCGCCGAGGTTGCCGAGGATGCGGGGGCGGCCGGAGAGATCGACGATCCAGCAGCAGGCGTGCAACTGGTCTCCGTCGGCCTTCACGGCTACGACAGAGGGCGAGCCGAGGCGCAGGGAGGCTACCGTGAAGACGATGGGGTCGTCGTAGGGACCTGTGTTGGCGTCTGCGATCTTCACGTCCGGGTCGGTCGCCATCAGGCGGCGGAGGGCACTCTGCCTCACCGGCTCGAATTTGCGCAGACCGCTAAGTTTCTGCTCGGCGCGGACGGTCATGTCCACGTGGTGGAGATTCACGCTCTGCGCTCGCAGCGCAGACGCCAACGACAGCACGAAGATGGCGGGCCATTGGGCCTTCATGCGCAGAGGATACAACGACGACGAAGGTGCTCGGGAACAGGCAACAAGAAAAGCAAGAGCGGAGCCCATTGGGCTCCGCTCCTGGTTATTCCCGATATGATCGGCGGTTTAGCGCTTCGATTGGCCGCGGACCAGCTTCTTGACCTTCTGCTTCTTGCTGCCGCGCGGGTAATCGCGCTCGGTAAGTGCGGGAGCGGCTGCGCGGGCCTTGCGCTTGGCGGCTTTGCGCTCGGTCTTCTCAAGGGTCTTGGTGTTGGGCATGATGGAAGTCTTCTCTCTGTCTAAAATTGTCTGAAATTGTGCCGTACAGAGAAGTATCCCTCAGCGGAATCGTCCCTCAGCGGCTGAAGCCGGATCGTCGCCCGGCCCTGGTGGCACGGCTGAAGCCGTGCCCTACCGTCCGTGCACCGGCTTGAGGGGGAAGGCTACAGGCGCTCAAGCTGGGCGAACTTCTCGACCAGCTTTTTCACACCGTGACTATTGAATTGTACTGTAATCTTCGCGTCGTCCCCGTCGCCTTCTCGGGCAAAGATGATGCCTTCGCCGTATTTGGGGTGGCGGACGCGGGCTCCTTTGCCCATTCCGGTCTTTCCGGTGGGGGCTGGGATGTCGAGTTTGGGGTGGCCTGGGAAGCGCGAACCGCCGGGTTTGAAGCCGGACGACGCGCCGGAACCTGAGCCTCCCTTGCTGAAGAATTGCGACGTGCGGTCACCTCCGCCGGATGGCCGCGAGGCTCCGAAGCGTTGCGAGACGTAGCCTGCAGCGGGACGGGCGCCGGGTTCCTGGCTCTCGTCTTCGTAGCTGTAGCCGGAGTCGTTGGAGTAGTCGTCGCCACTGCCCTTGCGGCCGCCGCGCTGGGGGTAGGGCGTGGCGTAGGCATCGCCGTGAGCAAAGCCGTAGGCCTTGGGCGAGAGGTCTTCGACGAGGCGGGAGGGAATCTCCTCGAGGAAGCGCGAGGGCATGGAACTCTCCGGCATGTCATTGCCGTAGCGGCGGCGGTAGCGCGCGCGGGTGATGAGCAACGTGTCCATGGCGCGGGTCATGCCGACGTAGCAGAGGCGACGTTCTTCTTCCATCTGCGTGGGGTCCTGCAGGGTGCGGGAGTGCGGAAAGAGGCCTTCTTCCATGCCGCAGAGGAAGACGAGCGGGAACTCGAGGCCCTTGGCGGCGTGGAGAGTCATGAGCGTGACGCGGGCCTCTGCGGAGTAGCTGTCGGCGTCGGAGACGAGGGCTGCATGATCGAGGAACTCGGCGAGCGTTTCGCCGCGCGACGTCGCGTCCTGTGCGGCGTTGGCCAGTTCCTTCAGGTTCTCGATGCGGGAGAAGGCTTCGGGTGTGGCTTCGTCTTCGAGCGCGCGGATGTAGCCGGAGCGGTCGTTGAGGAACTTGATGAGCTCGGGCAGGGTGGCTGGGTCGCCGGGTGCGCGGAAGGCTCGGGCGTCGGCCTCATTCGCTTCCTCGTGTGCTCCGCCTTGAGCCGCAACGATGGCTGCGATCTTCGCTTTGTTCTTCGCGCGCTCATCGGCTTCTTCCTTGGGGGAGAGCTTCTTCGGGGCGAAGGGATTGAAGGAGGTCGAGGCGTCTGCCGCGGCGATTTCTATCCCGGCATTTTCGGGCGCGATGGTGGAGATCTCTTCGCTGGGGCCGAAGTCGAAGCCGAAGTTGAAGCTGGTATCGAAGTCGGAACCGGCATCGTTGGCGGTGACGCTTGGCGGTGGAGGGCCGTCGGGAGCTTCGAAGCCGAAGTCGAAGTTTGTGGAGGCGTCGTCGAGAGAAGTGGGATCGAGTTCTGAGCTCGGAGCTTCGAGCTGAGAGTTAAGCTCCAAGCTCGAAGCTGACAAGTCTTCACTCGATCCTTCACTCTCCGCGCTGGCGGTCAGGGCACCGAGGAAGTCGGGGCCCATCATGGCGCGCGCATCGTCGATGAGGCGCTTGAAATTGATGAGTGCGGTGAGGGCGCGGGCGGGCAGGAGCTTGTCGGCGTTGGCGACCTTGATGGCGTCCCAGGTGCTCTTGCCTGAGGTCAGCGCGATGCGTTCCAGCGTGTCCATCGTGGTTTTGCCGATGCCGCGCGGCGGCGAGTTGACGACGCGCTGGAAGGCGATGGAGTCGTGCGGGTTCTGCACCAGCTTGAGGTAGCAGAGGAGGTCCTTGACCTCGGCGCGCTCGTAGAAGCTGAAGCCTCCGACCATGTGGTATTTGATCTGGTAGCGGCGCAGCGCTTCTTCCACGAGTCGCGACTGCGAGTTGGTGCGATAGAGCACGGCGCAGCGCGGCGTCTCGGAGGGATTCTCGGTTCCTGCTGTGACGTCGCGGAAGTATTTCGCGATGCGGTCGGCGATGAAGAGCGCTTCGTTCTCGCCATCGGGAGCTTCATAGAAGCCGATGAGCGAGCCACCCTCGCGGGTGGTGAAGAGGTTCTTGCCCTTGCGCTGCGTGTTCTGTGCGACGACCGCGCTGGCGCCTTCGAGAATGACTTGCGTCGAACGGTAGTTCTGCTCGAGGCGAATGGTCTTTGCTTCGGGAAAGTCCTTCTCGAAGTCGAGGATGTTCTTGATGTCCGCGCCGCGCCAGCTGTAGATGGACTGGTCTTCATCGCCGACGACGCAGACGTTGCCATGCTTGCCGAGGAGCTTCATGAGCTCATACTGCGGGCGGTTGGTGTCCTGGTACTCGTCGATGAGGAGGTAGCGGTATTTGCGGTTGTAACGGTCGCGGACTTCGGCTGAGCTCTTGAGCAGGCGCACAGTTTCGAGGAGCAGATCGTCGAAGTCGAGCGCGTTGTTCTTGGCGAGCTCCTTGCGATAGATCTCGAAGATGTGCGCGATCTTTTCTTCCTGGGGATTGGAAGACGCGAGGAAGTACTCCTGCGGGTCGATCATGTGGTTCTTGGCCCAGGAGATTCGACCAAGGACGACGCGAGGCTTGAGCGACTTGTCGTCGATACCGATTCTCTTGAGCGCCATCTTCACGACGGCCTGTTGATCGTTCTCGTCGTAGATGGCGAAGTTGCGGGTGAGACCGACGTTGCCCACACGGAGGGCTTCGATGTCGCGGCGCAGCACGCGCACGCAGAAGCTATGGAAGGTGGCAAGCGTGGGCTTGGCGAGAGTCGAGTGCCCGATGATTTTTTCGACGCGCTCCTGCATCTCCTTCGCGGCCTTGTTGGTAAAGGTGACCGCGAGGATGGAGTCGGGGTTCACGCCGCGTTCCTGGATCAGGTAGGCGATGCGATGCGTGATGACGCGCGTCTTGCCCGAGCCTGCACCGGCGAGCAGAAGCACGGGGCCATCGACAGATACGATGCCTTCGCGCTGCTGCGGATTCATGTTGGCGAGAAGGTCGGCCACACCTCCATTTTAGTCGCCCAGGCCCGGTGGATGAATCTGCGATGAATCTCTGACGTTCCGCGGCTTCGGAGGTCACGCAAAAAAATGTTGTGTGAACAGGAACGAACCATGGAACCACTCGTACGTCTCTCGCGTAGGAGTCATTGCAACGAGCTTTCCGAACCATGGCGGGAGGCGCGAAGCAAACTCAATCGGGCGTCAACAGAACTAACCAGGCAGTAACAAAGCAGCAGGAAAAGAGGATGTATGAATCGTCGTATCGTTGTGGGAACCATGGTGATGGTAGCTTCGTTGATCGGTAGCGAAGCTGTGTATGCGCAGCCGGCGGCGTTCCATGTGCCGGTACACGCGATCTTCTCCAAGACCAAGATGGTGAAGTTCACGCTGCGCAATGAGACCAAGGAAACCGTGCAGGTTTCGGTCAGCGGCAACACGATGAGCATTGAGCCGGGCAAGTCCACCGACGTTAAGGTTGCCGATGGAGAGAAGATCCTTGCGGCGAACACGACCGAGCACTACGCTGCGGGTTCGGTGATCGTGGTGGCATCGAGCGCGATCTCGGATACGAACATCGTTCTCCGGTAACGAAGCAGAGGCACGAAGCTGAAGCAACATCAGCACAAAGTTGAAGGCGGCGTAATGCTGCAGGGCTTGCGGTAACACTCCATCGGAACAACTTGCGCAAACAGCGGCGCGATGCGGGCAAGAGCATCGCGCCGGGGTGTTTTTCTGCGTGCGGCTAGTCTTCTTCGCGGATGGTTGCAGCGGCATCGGGCTGCGCGGCCTTGAGCTGACGCAGCACCTGGCGCAGGACTCCCATCCAGGTCACGGCGCGGTTGTGGTCGGTGGCAAGCTGAGAGGCAAGCACGCGCACTTCTGCGATGGAGCTGTTGTGTGGGTAGCGGCGAGTGTAGTCCGTGGCCTGCATGACGCTGTCGAGCAGCCTGGTCATACGCTCGCGATCGTCGAAGGTCGCGGCAGCGTAGTGGACGAAGGGCATCTCTCGTGAGCCCTCGAAGCCCTCGCGTGTGAGCTCGTAGAGGCACACGGCGACGGACTGACCAAGGTTCATGGAGAGATGCCGCAGCATCTGGCCTTGCTCGTCTACGGGGGCGAACATGGGGATGGTGGTCAGCAGGGAGCAGCGACTGAGCTGCTGCTTGGTGAGGCCGGTCTTCTCGGAGCCGAAGAGGAGAGCTACGCGTTTGGGTGTGGGTTCGCCACTGGACTTCGCTTCCGCGGCGAGGCCTTGCAGGGCTTCGATCATCTGCGGAGCGGCCTCTTTGAGTGGAAGCACCTTGCGCTTCATGTCACGCTCGCCGATGGCTGTTGTCCCTACGACGAGGGTGCAGCCTTCGAGCGCGGGCTCGAGCGTGTCGTAGCGGCGTGCGTTGCGCAGTACGTTGGCGGAGTGCACGGCGGACTTTGCGTCGGCGGGGTCGTCGGCAGGAAAGGCTTCCGCGGCGGCTTGCTCCGCTGCGAGCTGGGCGGCTTCGAATGGCGGAGCGAAGCCGTTGACGACGCGCAGGTCGGTGAAGCCGAGATCGTGCATGGCGCGGGCGGCGGCGCCGATATTGCCGGGGTTGCGCGCGCCCACCAGGATGACGGTGAAGTGAGCGCGTTCGAGAGAGCTAAGCATCATCCACGATTGTAGGTGGCGGCGCGGATGGGTTGCTTCGCGCGATGGTGGTGCGAGCCGTGAGGTATCAGCGTTAAGAGGAACGACCGGCGAGTGATCGCCGGCCGTTGCCAGTTGTGTGCTGCATTGCGTTGTACGTCAGCGGGGATGCTCGTTGCTGTGCTCCGTCGGATGGGGTGCAGGGGCATGCTGCGCCTGCGGTGCAGGGTGCGGTTGCTGCTGCTGGCGCTGCTGTTGCGGCTGTGGAGCAGGGCGCTGCTGCTGCGGCTGAGGCGTGTTCGCAGGACGGCCCTGGTTGGTGTTGCCGCCGGGATTGCCATTGGGGTTGAAGCCCTGCCGAGTGGTCGCACCAGGCTGCTGACCGGGGCCGCGCTCGTTGGGTGCTGCCCCAGTTGTCGCGCCGGGCGTGTAGTGCTGGCCGGCCTGGCGATCCTGCGCGGAGATGGGCGCGCTTTGTACGTGCTGCTGCGCAGTGGCGCGGTAGGCTTCGGGCCGGGCTGCGGCTACGGTTGCGGGACGTCCGTGGTTGACGGCCGCCAGCTGCGAGCGGTCCTGTGCGGCGAACTGCTGGTGCTGTGCCTGCTGCGAGGTGGGCTCGACGTGATGCTCGTTCATGGCCTGGCGCTCGAAGGGCGCGGGCTGACGGTTGATGCCTCCGTTGCCGCCATTGAATGCCACGTGATTGCTGTTCACGATGGTGTTGTGCACTACGACGTTGCGGTCGACGTAGACGTTGCCGATGCGCGCGCCTCCAACGTTGACGACGGCCGAGTTATAGAAGAACGAGTGTCCACGCCATTCGCCGCCGGCGAAGCCGATACCGCCATAGCCGAAGCCGTAGTTGATGCCGCCATAGAAGCCGACGTGCGGTCCCCAGTAGCCGCCGTGCCAGAGGTAGGCGCCGTTCTCCCAGCCCCACCAGGCCGGGGTCCAGAGCAGGCCTTCCTGCGGTGGCTCTGACCAGTAGCCGGGCACCCAGTAGTAGCCGGCATCACCCCAGGCCCAATAGCCGGGCACCCAGAGATAGCCAGGGCCGGGCAGCGGCGGCTGGGAGTAGACGGGAAGCGCAGGGGGCGCGATGCCGACCGAGATGCCTACGAACACCGGTGCTTCCGCATGGGCCTGCGCTAGCGGCATGGCTGCCATGCCTACAGCGGTGGCTGAAGCCAGCACCGCATTGCGAATCAACTTGAGGGTAATCATTTCGTTCTCCTTGGCGCAGCTGACCAGTTCACTGGTGGTCGAAGCCAGGGCCCGTACGCTGGCCGTTCGGGCGCGCGTTTGTTGGAACACAACCTTGCGATGCTTGTTGCTGCGCGAGGTTGGCCCGCGGCATAGAAAAGTGGGACGGCATTTGACGATTTATCTCGGAGGCAGAGTCACTATCCGAAGAATCGAGTGCGGGAGACTGAAGATATCCCGCGCGCGGGCAACCTCGTTCGGAAAACGATGTCGGAGCGGCCCTGTGCAGGCTAATGTGCGACAAGCCGTGGCAGCCAGAAGATGGTCGTCGAAAGTACCAGGAGCAGCAACAGGAAGATCCACGCGGTGGGCTTGGCGAAGTTCAAGGTCCATCCCCAGCCGAAGCGCTTGGCAACGAGCAACGAGGGATCCTTGGGGTTGGCGTAGAAGATTCCGGCGTGCCAGTGGTTCTCGCTGGTGGAGCTGTGGAGTGGCTTTGCTCCGGGCAGGCCGGGCGCCGTGCGGACGAGTAGCCAGAGCACCATCGCGAGGCTGAGCACGGTCATGGTGGCGATCAGCAGGCCGAGATGAAGGATGGAGAAGCTGCCCAGCACCGGCAGCAGGCTGGCGATGGCGAAGACGAGCGAGAGCATCCACGCCAGCGCAGCCATGGGCGAGAGCATGCGCATGCGATGGCGTGCGCCGGAGCCGGGCGCGAGGCCGACGAGGACAGTGGAAGCCACGACGATCAGCACCACGGCGCTGCCGAGGATGGGCGGAAGGAAGACGGTGGCGGGTGTTCGCTCGCCCCAGCCGTTGGCGACGCCGGCGGCGTTCCAGTGCTGGGGGAAGGTTTCGGGGAGGGAGTTGAAGTGGGATTCGAGGTAGAGAGCGACGGCGATGAGCGGGAGGAACGCCGCGCTCGCGAAGAGCAGCGGGGTGATGGGGCGATCGGGTGTGGGCAGGTCGTCCTTACTACCGGAGATGATCTCGAGGCCTTCGGCGGCGGCGAGTTCGGCCAGCTTGCCGCGGAGCTGGGCGATGCGCACGTGCTCGCGATGCCAGAGGTAGAAGCAGCCGAGCAGCTCGAGCGGAAGGCCGATGGCGCTGAGCGCGAGCATGAGCCAGAGTGTGTCGCCGGTGAAGTGGATGCAGGCGTAGTCGAGGGCGAGCAGGAAGAGCGCCCACAGGATGCAGTCGCGGCGATAGCGCGCGATGGAGCGGTCGGCTTCCTTCGAGGACTCGAAGTTTTTCGGCACGCTGACGCCAAAGAGGACGCCAGTGTGCGCGTGGCCGAACCAGGGAAGCACGGCGCCGGCCACGGCGACCGGGCCGGCGACGATGGCGAGGACTTCGTTCGGTGTCATCGGGAGCTCGGGCGCGTGGAGGGGCGCGGCCTGCGGCGCGAGCTTTGTGCAAGGGTCATACCCCAAGTTTTGTGCAGGCGGCGGGTGCGGGACAAGTGCCTGCGGCGACACCACTACACTGGAAGGAGACGCGATGGGCGACAACTTTTCAGATGAACTGAAGCGACAGGCCGACATCGTCCGCATTGTGGGCGAGTATGTGCGGCTGCGCCGGAGTGGGGCGAACTGGTCGGGGCTGTGTCCGTTCCACAAGGAGAAGTCGGGCTCGTTCTATGTCTATGTGGGCACGGCGAGCTACTACTGCTTCGGCTGCCATGAGCATGGGGACGTCTACAACTTCGTGATGAAGATGGACTCGGTGAGCTTTCCCGAGGCGGTGCGCGCGGTGGCGGCGAAGATGGGCATCGCGGTGCCGGCGCGGACGTTCAATTCGCCGCAGGAGGCTGCGGAGGCGGGAATCCGCAAGCAGCTGATCGATGTGCACGAGGCGGCGACGCAGTACTTCCAGCAGAGTTTGAGCTCGCCTGAGGCGGCGCGGGCGCGCGAGTACCTGACGGGCCGTGGCGTGACGCCGGAGACGATCCAGAAGTTCCGCATCGGTTATGCGCCGGAGAGCTTCAACGACATGCGCGACCGGCTGGGCAAGTTCTTCAGTGAGGACGCGCTGCGGCAGAGCGGGTTGTTCAGCTCCAAGGAGCAGGCCGACGGCAGTCCGGGGCCGATGTATGCGAAGTTCCGCAAGCGCATCACGTTTCCGATTGCGAATGAGCAGGGCAAGACGATTGCGTTCACGGCGCGCGCGCTGGACTCGCAGGATGTGGACCCCAAGGCGGGGCCGAAGTATCTGAACTCGCCGGAGACCCTGCTGTATACGAAGGGCAACGTGCTCTTCAATCTCGACAAGGCGAAGGCGGCGATCCGCAGCCTGGAGTTTGTGTTGATCGTCGAGGGGCAGATGGATTGCATCCGCGTCTTCACCAGCGGGATCGAGAACGTGATTGCGACCAGCGGTACGGCGTTCACGGAGCACCAGGTGCGGCTGCTCTCACGCTTCACCAAGCGCGTGGTGTTGAACTTCGATCCGGATAATGCAGGGCAGAATGCCGCGGAGAAGACGCTTACGGTGCTCGTCGAAGAGGACTTCGAGGTGCGCGTGGTGACGCTGGCGGGAGGGCTCGATCCTGACCGGTTCATCCTGGAGAACGGGATCGCCGCCTACACCGAGCAGGTGCGCGGGGCGATGCGCTATGCGGACTATCTTGTCGAGCGCGCGCGGACGCAGTTCGGCACGCGCACGGCCGAAGCCAAGGTGAAGGCGCTGAACTTCCTGCTGCCGCACATCCGGCGCATTCCCAACGCGATTGCTCGTGCGGAGTTTGCGGAGAACGCGGCGCAGAAGCTGGGCATCGAGAGCTCGCTGGTGCGGCAGGAGTTGAAGAATGCGGCGCAGCATCGCATGGAGAGCGTGAAGGCCGCGGAACCTCGGGCGGTGACGGAGGTCGAGCGGATCCTGCTCAATGCGCTGGTGCTGCCGGAGGCGGACTCGGCGCGGCAGCTGGCGGCGGAGCGGTTGGGAGCGTATCCGGAGTGGTACGCGGACCTGGCGTCGGCGCCGGTGATTGAGGTGCTGGCCAATGCGCCGGTGCCGGACAATCCGTTGGAGGCCGCGCCAGACCAAAGCACGCGGGCGCTGCTGGCGAGTGCGCTGCTGACGGCGTCGGAGACGGGCGAGGAACTGAGCGCCGAGCGGGTGCAGCATGCGCTGGAGCGGCTGCATGAGGACTATCTCGATCGCCGACTGCGCGAGATTCGCATCCAGATGTCGGAGGCGCAGCGGCGTGGCGACGAGGAAGAGCTGATGCGGCTGGCGCAGGAGAAGATGCGGCTGGATCGCGAACGGAAGCGGTAAGCGGCCCGGTAGAATCGACCGTATGGCCGTTCCGCAACCTGCAGGCGTTTTACCTGGCATGATCTCAACTCATTGCGCACTGCGGAGGGGGTCGTGCGTGAGGCCATATCCGGAGTCCCGTCGTGGATGAGCACGTACGCAAGCGGCTGCTGGTCGGGCTTGCGACGAACATCGTCAGCAAGGCTTCGGGTACGTTGATCCAGTTGGTGCAGGTTCCGGTAATGTTTCATTACTGGGGCCAGACGATGTTTGGCGTTTGGGCAATTCTCACCGGGCTGCCGTCGTATCTCAGCTTCTCGAACATTGGATTTGGGGCGGTGGCTGGCAACGAGATGACGATGCTGATGGCGCGCGACGAGCAGGAAGCTGCGCTGGGCGTGTTCCAGAGCTGCTGGTGGCTCATCTCGCTCATCATGGGCTGCATCGGCGTGGTGTTTTGCACTGCCTTGTGGCTGCTGCCGATGGCCCGCCTGCTGAATCTAGATGGCATTAGTGAGCACGACACAAGCTGGGCGTTGTTCTGGCTGGGGCTTTCCATGCTTTTCAACCAGCTGGAGACGCTGCTGCAGGCGAGCTATCGCTGTATCGCGCGATACAGCTATGGGAACTTCCTGAAGAGCATGTTCACCATTGTCGCGTTTGCGATCCAGATGGTTCCGATTGCGATGGGGTATGGACCGCGCACGACGGCGATGGTGTTCGCGCTGGCGAATATCACCATCACCGTGGTGTTGATGGTCCTGGTGAAGCGGGACATTCCGTGGATCAGCTATGGATGGAGCCGCGCATCGTTTGGGGAGCTCAAGCGGCTGACGCGGCCCTCGATCGCGTTCATGGGCTTTCCGCTGGGGCAGTCGATGAACCTGCAGGGCTCGCAGATGGCGGTGAACTATGCGATGGGTTCGAACGCGGTGGCGGTGTTCTCGACGGCGCGCACGGTCTCACGGCTGGCGCTGCAGGCCGTGGAGATGGTGAAGAACACCGTGTGGCCGGAGCTCTCGATCGCGTTTGGAGCGGGCAACTGGGAGCTGGTGCGCACGCTGCATCGGAGGGCGTGCCAGATTGCGCTGTTCCTCTCGCTGGCGGTGATGGTTGTGGTGGCCGCGCTGGGGCCGCCGTTTCTGCATCACTGGACGATGGGCAAAGTGCCCGCGGACATGAAGCTGATCAGCCTGCTGCTGGTGGTGGTGGTGTTGTACTCGCTGTGGTCGACGAGCGCGACACTGGTTTCGGCGATCAACATGCATGAGCGGCTGGCGACGGTGTACAGCATTGCGACGGGGTGCACGGTGCTGGTGACGTATTTCAGCGCGAAGTTTTTTGGGCTGTACGGCGCGGCGGCTTCACTGATGGTGGCGGAGCTGGTGATGGATGTGTATGTGCTGCCGGCTTCGCTGAAGATCTCGCATGACACCTGGCCTGGCTTTCTGCGTGCGGTGTTGCACTGGCCGGAGAGTGCGCGGCCGTCGGCGCTGTTGCGGCGTCTGCGGCGTGCTTAATCGCGTCTGCTGTGGCCATCATGGCTCCGGCGGCGGGCATAATGTTGTGTAGAACCCGGAGTGCTTCTCTGATGATGCTGAACGATTCTCTTCGCCCCATGGCGCGCCGTCGTGCGCTGCTGGTTGCTGTGTCTCTCCTTGCCGCCTGCCCGGCTTCCGCGTTGGCTCAACGCGTGTATACGGCCGATGACTATAAGCAGGCTGAGCGCTGGATGAACTACAACACGCGGCCTCTGGTGACGCATACAGTCACGCGTGCGGAGTTCCTGGCGGATGGCCGGGTGTTCTATCGCGAGGTGCAGAGCGCGGGCGTGGTGTACATGCTGGCGGATCCGGCCAAGGGCACGAAGGCTCCGGCATTCGATGGCGGCGCGGTAGCGAAGGCGATCAGTGATGCGACGAAGCAGCCGGTGACGGCGGCGAGACTGAACGTGACGACTTTCCGGCCTGAGGCGAGCGGCTTCCTGGTGACGACGGGCGAAGGCAGCTTCCATTGCGATGCCGCGGCGACGAAGTGCACGGAAGAGGTGCCTCCGGTGGCGCACGTGCGGGGGCAGGACTCGCAGGCGCAGGCACAGAAGCAGCCGACGAATCCTGCGCCGGCGCGGCGTGGACGGCGTGGCGCGGAGCCGATCAATCTCTCGCCCGATGGGCGGCTGGCAGCGTTCCTTCGCGAGCACAACGTGTGGGTGCGCGACCTGACCAACGGCGAAGAGCGGCCGTTGACGACAGATGGCATCGAGGACTACGGCTACGCGACCGACAACGCCGGCTGGCAACACTCGGACCAGGCGATCCTGACGTGGTCCGCGGACTCCAAGAAGATTGCGACCTTCCGCCAGGACCAGCGCAAGACCGGCTTCATGTATCTCGTGCCAGTGACGAACCGTCATCCGAAGCTGGAGGCGTGGCGCTATCCGCTGGTGGGCGATGCCGATGTGACGATGATCGAGCCGGTGGTGATCGACGTGAGCACGGCCGCGATGACGAAGCTGCAGATCGCTCCGCTGGAACATCGCAGCATGGAATGCGACGACGTGAGCTGCGATGGCGATGGCCGTTGGAGCGATGTGGACTTCTCGCCGGATGATGCGAAGCTGGCGTTTGTCTCGACCTCGCGCGACCACAAAGATGAGTGGGTGAAGGTCGCGGACACGAGCTCCGGTGCGGTGAGCGATGTCTATCACGAGCATGTGGACACGTACTACGGCAACCAGGCCAAGACGGACTGGAAGGTGCTGTGGGGATCGAATGAGTTCCTGTGGGCGAGTGAGCGCAGCGACTGGGCGCAGTACTACCTCTACGACCTGACGACGGGCAAGCTGAAGCACGAGGTCACGCATGGCGATGGGCCGGTTGGTGAGATCGTCGCGCTGAATGCGGCTTCGCGCAGGTTGTACTTCACGGCGTATGGCAAGTCGAAGACGGAGAACCCGTACTACCGCAAGCTGTATAGCGTGACGCTGGATGGCAAGGACCAGATGTTGCTGACGCCGGAGGACCTCGATCACGCAATCACGGCTTCGGCGGATGGATCGCACTTCGTCGACGTGTACTCATCGCCGGAGCAGCCGCAGACGACGGTGCTGCGCGACGCGAGCGGCAAGGTGGTGCTGGAGCTGGCGAAGCAGGATATCTCGGCGCTGACGGCGGCGGGATGGAAGCCGCCGATGGGCTTCAAGGTGAAGGGGCCGGACGGCAAGACCGAAATCTACGGCTATGCGTGGCGGCCGACGAACTTCGATCCGGCGAAGAAGTATCCGGTGGTGGATGTGGTGTATCCGGGGCCGCAGGGCGGGTCGGTGACGGTGCATGGATCGGTGGCGTTCTCGGCATCGCTGGGCGATGACCAGGCGCTGGCGGACCTGGGGTTTGTGGTGGTGTCGATCGAGGGTATGGGCAATCCATATCGCTCGAAGAGCTTCCATGACTACAAGGCCTCGAAGCCTGAGGACATGGCTGTGGATACGATTCCGGATCAGGTAACGGGCCTCACGCAGCTGGCGAAGCAGTACTCGTGGATCGACCTCGATCGCGTGGGGATCTGGGGGCACTCGGGCGGCGGCAATGCGACGGCGTCGGCAATGTTCCACTATCCCGACTTCTTCAAGGTGGGCTGGAGCGAGAGCGGCAACCATGACAATCGCGACTATGAAGATGACTGGGACGAGCGCTGGGCTGGGCTTGAGGTGATTGGCCCGGACGGTAAGAGCAACTACGAGGCGCATGCCAACCAGAACTATGCAGCGAACCTGAAGGGCAAGCTGATGCTGGTGCATGGGTCGATGGATGACAACGTGCCGCCGAACAATACGTATCTGGTCGACGAGGCGCTGATGAAGGCGAACAAGAACTTCGACATGCTGATTGTGCCGAACGTTCCGCATGGCTATCAAGCGATGGGACCGTACATCATGCGGCGGCGTTGGGACTACTTCGTGCAGAACCTGGGTGGCGGCACGCCTCCGGCGGACTTCGCGCCGACGCCGTACCGGGATACGATCCGCACCGCGTTCGGGCCGGATGTTGAGGACGAGCAGCCGTAGGTTGTTGTCGCAGCGTCCTCGTCAGCGCAACAGGGAAGGGCATGGCTTCGGCTGTGCCCTTTTGCTTTGTGCTGCGTGCTTAGTGTGCGTCAGTGCTGAACATTGCGAGCACTTGTGCTGGTGTGTGGCCTTGTTCGCGGAGGGTGCGCAGGGCGAGGGCATCGTGGCGCTTGGCGAGACGTATGCCGGTGTTGTCGCGCATGAGGTCGCAGTGGAAGTATGCGGGCGTGGGGAGGCTGAGCGCGCGCTGCAGCAGGAGCTGGCGGGCCGTGGACTTGAGGAGATCGCGGCCGCGCACGACCTCGGTGATGCCCATGGCGGCATCGTCGACGACGCAGGAGAGTTGATAGCTGGGCAGGCCTTGATCGCGCGGATTGTTGGTGAGGGCTTTGCGCCAGATGATGAAGTCGCCGAAGTCGGCGTCGGGTGTGCAGCCTGCGAGAAAGGATTGCGGGCCGGCGTGGCCGTCGAGGAAATGGATGGCTTTTCCGTCAGGGACGCGGAGACGATAGTTGGTGGTAGGGGAGAAGTGGTGCTTCTCCAAAGTAGAAGCGGGTCCTTCGTCGCACCGCTCCTCAGGATGACAAACATTCGGTCTGCAGCGGCCGTTGTAGACAGGCTCGTCGTCGAGGTCGTGTTGCGGGGCGTTGTCTTCGTGCGGAGCGGACATGGCTTGCGCGAGATCCTTGCGGCTGCAGGTGCAGGGGTACGCGTGGCCGCTGCGTACGAGCTGCAAGATGGCGTCGCGATAGAGCGCGAGGCGATCGCTCTGGCGCAGCTCGCCTTGCCAGGTGATGCCGAGCCAGTGCAGGTCTTCCTTCATTGCGTCGGAGTATTCGGGCCTGGCGCGCTGGAAGTCGAGGTCTTCATCGCGCAGCCAGAGACGGCCGTTGGATGCGCGTGCACGCTCGTATGCGATCCAGAAGGTGCGTGCATGGCCGAGGTGCAGCAGGCCCGTGGGGGATGGTGCTAGGCGACCCGTGTACATAAGCAGAACAGCAGAATAGCGGAACAGCAGAACAGTAAGGAACGCGGCAGCTGTTCTGCTACTTTCCTGTTCTGCTCGTTCTGCTGCTCCTAAAGCCAGCCGCGGGCGCGGGCGATTCTGGCGGCGTCGACGCGGTTGGCTGCCCCTAGTTTGGCGATGGCTTCGGATAGATAGTTGCGGACTGTGCCTTCGGAGAGGCGGAGCTCGGCGGCGATGTCGGCGGAGGTTTGGCCGTCGCCGGCGCGGCGGAGGATCTGGCGTTCGCGATCGGAGAGGGGATCTTCCTCGGTGTTCCAGGCTTCGGCGGCGAGCTCGGGATCGACGGCGCGAAGGCCTGCATGGACGCGGCGAATGGCTTCGGCGAGTTCGCTGGCGGGGCGCTCCTTAAGCATGTAGCCGCGGGCTCCTGCATCGAGCGCGCGACGAAGATAGCCGGGCCGCGCGAAGGTGGTGAGGATGACGACTTTTGCGGCGAGGCCGTTGTCTTTGACGGCGGCGGCGAACTCGAGGCCGGTCATCTCGGGCATCTCGATGTCGGTGACGATGACGTCGGGCTTGAGCTGCTGGGCCAGGCGATGGGCCTCGCGGCCGTTGGCGGCCTGGCCGATGACGGTGAGGTCGGGCTCGAGTTCGAGCAGCGCGGCGAGTGCGCCGCGGAGCATGGTCTGGTCTTCGGCGAGCAGGACACGAATGAGTTTTGCGGCTGCGGGTTTGTTCGTGCTCTTCGAGGAAGCGATGGGGGTCACGATGCGATGCCTTCTGCCTGCAATGGAAGCTCGATGAGCAGGCAGGTGCCGGCGCGATATTCGAGCTGGACACGGCCGCCGAGCGATTCGACGCGCTCCCGCATGCCGCGCAGGCCGTTGCCTTCGCGCAGGTCCGCGGCCTGACCGTTGTCTTCGACGTGCAGACGGCGGCGGCCCTGCTCGGTGACGAAGCGGAGCTTGCAGGTGGTGGCCCTGGCGTGGCGCACGATGTTGGTGACGGACTCGCGCAGTGCGAGGGCGAGCACGGTCTCTTCGGCTGCGGTGAGGCCGGAGAGCGAGGTGGCTTCGGCGATCAACGTAACGCCGGCGGCTTCGAGGGTCTGGCGGGCGGTCTCGATTTCCGTGCCGAGGCCGCGGGTGCGATAGCCTCCGATGGCTTCGCGGACCTCGGCGAGAGCCTTGCGCGCGGTGCGTTCGACGTCGGCGATCTCGATGGCGGCGCGCTGCGGATCGAGCTCCATGAGGCGGCCGGCGAGTTCGGCCTTCAACGTGATGACGCTGAGTGTGTGGCCGAGGACATCATGCAGATCGCGGGCGATGCGCTCGCGTTCGGCGAGTGCGGCGAGGGCTTCGATCTCTTCGTGGGCCATGCGCAGCTTGCAGTCCGCGCGCTTCTGCTGCGCGACGAAGATGTTGCTGCCACCGATGATCAACACCAGAAGGATGCCGATGAGCGCGTTGGGCCACTCCTTGTGCATCAGGTAGCGCTCGCCGAGGATGGCGCAGCACTCGGTGGCGAAGAGGATGAGGATGGTGCGGGTCTTGGGGAAGCTGAACGGGATGAAGCCGGCGGTGTAGACGAAGAGGCAGCTTGCGCCGCCATTGAAGGGGAAGGCCACGAGGCCAAGGAGGAAGGTGCAGAGGATCATCCAGCGCCGGACTGTCTCGGTGGTGGCGCTGATGTAGGTGGCGAAGATGACGAGGAAGACGGCGAAGATGACCAGCGTGTTGCGCCACAGCCCGCGCCGCGGATCGAAGATGGGCTCGATGAACAGGAACAGCGAGTAGGCGACCCACATCCAGGCGATGGCTCTGCGTTCCATGCGTACCAGCGATCTTCCGATCATGACAACCTCTGCCCCGCCGGTATGGGACCGGCTTCCTGGGTTCGAGTGTAACGCCGCCGGCAGATGGCGGGCGGCGCGTGTGGCTTTCGTTATGCGTTCTGTTCGCGGCGGCGGAAGGCGATCCAGGCGACGCCGAACATGAGCATCGTGAAGCCGAGCAGGCCGAGCCAGTGACTGGCGACGGTCTTCTTGGGGTCTGCCGCGCCGAAGACGCCGAGCATGAGCTGCGCGAGGTGGTACGTCGGCAGCAGCGGAGCGATGTGCTGTACGGCTTTGGGCAGGGCGGTAAGCGGAATCCAGAGGCCGCCGAGGAAGCTCATAGGAAGGTACATGAGGTTGGTGACGCCGGGTGCGGAGTTGAAGGGCACGATGAGCGCAAGCGCGAGGCCCATGCTGGCGAAGGGGATGGCTCCCGCGGCGACGAGCGCGAGCATGTGCGTGTACTCCGCCAGCGAGAGGTGAACGTGGCCGAAGGCGATGCCGAGGATAGAGAGCAGGGTGAGGATGATCGCTCCGAAGCAGATGGCGGTGACGCACCTGGCCGCAAGGTACGCAGCGGGAGGCATGGGGCTGGCGCGCTTGAGCTCCAGCCAGCCGGCGCTGAGGTCCGCAGCCATGCCCACGCCAATGCCGAAGAGCGCCGAACCGACGACACCAAAGACTGCGTAGCCGGCGAGCATGTAGCGAGCAATGGATGTGCCGTCGATGGTCTCGTGGCGGTTCATCATGATGCCGAAGAGGAGATAGAACATCACGGGGAAGCCGATGGCGGAGAGCGAGAAGGTGCGCGTGCGCAGGGAGCCGATGAGCGAGAAGCGGGTCTCCGAGAGGAAGATGCGCAGCGTGCGGGTGAAGGTCGATTCGGCGGGAGCGAGGGGAAGCGTCGCGGTGGACATGGGGTTCTCCTTAGGGAGGAAGCTTGGGTGGCGCTGTGACCTAGTCGTTGCGCGTGAGGGCGAGGAAGGCGTCTTCGAGTGCGGGGCTCTGGACTTCGAGCGAGTGCAGGGCCTGGTCGAGTGCGAGCATCTCGCGCAGCGTGCTCTCGGGCATGGAGCTGATGACGACGGTGCGGCCCTCGTCGAGAGTGGTGCTGTTCACGCCGGGCATTCGGAGCAGGTGTTCGCTGCTGAGCGTGGTGACGCAGCGGATGATCTTGATGGCAACACCGGCGGCAACCGAGCCGGCACCAGCCGAGCCTGCAGCGCCGGCGCTCTTGATCTCGGCGGAGGTGCCTTCGCGCACCACGCGGCCCTTGCTGATGACGATGATGCGATCGGCGAGAGCGTCGGCTTCTTCGAGGTAGTGCGTGGTGAGCAGGACGGTCTTGCCGGCATCGCGGAGGGCTCGGATCTGCGACCACATGGCGCGGCGGGCCTCGATGTCGAGGCCGACGGTGGGCTCGTCGAGGAAGACGAGGTCGGGGTTGCCGGCGAGCGCGAGCGCGAAGAGGACGCGCTGCCGCTGGCCGCCGGAGAGTTGGCCGAAGAGGCGGTCTTCGAGGCCTTCGAGGCCGGCGGCATGGACCAGGAACGCGACGCTGGCGGGGGTCGGGTAATAGCTCCGGAACATCGCGATGTGCTCGCGGACCTTGAGCATCTCGGGCGCGCGGCCTACCTGCAGCATGACACCGGTGCGGAGGCGTGTGGAGGTCAGCCGCGGGTCGGCACCGAAGATGCGAACTTCGCCGGAGGTGGGCGCGCTGAGACCCATCATCAGGCGCACGGCGGTCGACTTGCCCGCGCCGTTGGGGCCGAGCAGAGCGACGATCTCACCACGGCGGAGCTCCAGCGAGAGGCCGTCGAGTGCCACGACGCCGTTGCTATAGCGCTTGGTGATGTTGGTGAGCGTGGCTACGGCGGGGGCCGCAGTGTGCGGTGCAGACTTCGTTTGCTGGGAGATCTCCATCACCTGGTTCATCGCGAGTGCCTTCCTGTTGCGGAGTTCGCAGTACGTCTACAGGAAGAAGTTTCGCGCGATCGCGGCGACGAATGGAGTGCAGGGAGTCAGCAAAGTGAGGTGACGAATGTCATAGAGGCTAGTGAATAGTGAGTAGTGAATAGTGAGTAGATATTCTCCCTGACTGTTCACTACCCACTTTTCACTCCTTTACATATTTCCCGGGCCGATGTCGGCCTTGCTGGCGGCTTCGTTTTCGGGATCGAGGTAGGCTTCGATGGTCTGTTGCAGGATGCCGCGAGAGAGGAGCAGGAAGTCGATGACATCGCGGCCTGCGCCTTGTCCTCCGGGCATGGGCGTGATCCAGTGGGCCATGGACTTCACCTCGGGGCGGGCATTGGCGGTGGCGACGGCGAAGCCTACCTTACGCAGCACCGGGAGGTCGATGATGTCGTCGCCGACGTAGGCGATCTCTTCGAGCGTGACGTTCTCGGCGGCGATGATCTTCGTGACCGCTTCCATCTTGTGCGACTGGCCCTGGTAGAGATGGTCGATCTTGAGATCGCGGGCGCGGATGGCGACGACCTGCGAGTTGCGCTTGGTGACGAAGCCGATCTTGAGGCCGCCGAGCCTGGCGATGGAGACGCCCATGCCATCGTGCGCGGAGAAGCTTTTGACTTCGGTACCCTTGCCGTCAGGGCCGGGGATGATGGTGATGTCGCCGTTGGTGAGCACGCCGTCCACATCGAACAGCAGCACCTTCACGCGCCGGGCGCGTTCTTCTGCAGTGAGGGTCATGGCTCGATGATAGCGGCTTGCAGTGAAGAGAGGATAAGAAGACAGGGCACGGAGTGGAGGCTCTATCGCCTCGGCGACGATTGAGCCTCAGTCCCGTGTCCTGTCTGCTGCTGCCTGTGTGCAGGCTTAGAAGCCGCTGGTTAGCGCCAGTGGCCTTCGATCCAGACCCAGCCTCCGCCACGGTGTGCCCAGTGTCCATCCACCCAATGGGCATGAGGATGAGGTGGTTCGACATACTCGCCGGGAACCCAGACGTAGCGGCCGCCATCCCAGCGGTGATATCCCGCACGCCAGGCCCAGCCGTCGTGCGGCGGGGGACCGGGGTGCTCGATGAGGGGCCTGGGTGGTCCCACCTGCACCACTACCTGAGCTCCCGCGCCCAGGCTTGTTGCCAGCAGGATGCCGCCCACGGCGGCGAGGATCTGTTTTCTCATGGTCGTTTACTCCTTCGAGTTGCAGGGACGCGACATGCGCCCGATGCGTTATTTGGCTCAGACGCCAGGAGGCGGATGGAAGTTGTGGAGCGCCGCGGCAAAAAGCCACGCTGAGAGCGAAAATTCCTCAGGGAATCCTCGCTTTACAGCGAAAAAGCAATTCAATCAGGCAACCCTTCCACGGAATCGCGGTGGTTGTAACTGCGAGCGAGGGCTACGAACGCGGCGATGAGAAGCGTTTCGAGTTACAGCGAACGCTTCCATGCCATCTCGCGATTCCATCTAGAGCCGGGGCGCAATTCCATCTACACTGGTGCGCATCAGAGAATCCCACTCTGCCGACACCGGGCAGCGGATCCAGAACAGGCGACACACATGAAGGAAATAACGATCTCTCCTACGATCACTCGCCGCGGCGCACTGACGAGCCTTGGCGCGGCAGCCGCGCTTCCCCTGCTGATGGGAGCGCATCGAGGCGAACCGGCCCCAAACGTCTCATCGGAGACGGTCTATGAGCTGCGCATCTATCACTGCAACCCGGGCAAGCTGCCAGCGCTGCTGGAGCGCTTCAAGAAGCATGAGGTGAAGATCTTTGAGCGCCTGGGAATGCACCCGGTGGGCTTCTGGACTTCGATTGAAGCGCCGGATGCAGGCAATGTACTGACGTACATGCTGCGTCATCCCAGCAAGGAGGCGATGGATGCGGCGTGGAAGGCGTTCAGCTCCGACCCCGAGTGGCTGGTGATCAAGGCCGAGTCAGAGAAGGATGGCGCGTTGGTGGGCAAGCACGACATCACACATCTCCGGCTGACGGACTTTTCGCCGGTGCTTTAGACCTGACGCGCTGGCGGGGGTCTACGCCAGCGTGAGTTCGCGTACTTGCGAAGCGGCCTCGAGTTCCTGGCGCACCCGGGTCAGGTCCATCGACTCCCAGCCTTCGGTGATGCGTCCATCCTTGATGACCAGGAAGCTGGCGCCGGGCAGCGAGACCTCGCGGCCGGTGGGGCGCAGACCGAGGCCGTCGCCGGTGTGGCGCATGTGCGCGGTCCAGCGTACGGCAACGGTGTCGCACTCGGCGATGACATCGTCTACGTGGATCTTGATGTCCGAGAACGAGCGCTGAAACTCGCGCAGCGTGTCGCCAAAGGCGGCGGCCCCGTGGAGCGCTGTCCCAGGCTGGGGGAAGCCATGCGTTTCGGCGGATGGGGCCAGCAGCTCCGCGAGCGATTCCGTGTTGCCTGCGTTCCAAACCTCTTCATACCAGCGGCGGGCCAGGGCCTTGTTTGCGTCAGTCATCGCTATCTCCGATCTCCGGTCAACGCACTCAGCCTAGGCCCCAGGGAGGGCTCCCGCTGTGACGGGGAGCACGAAGATAACGACGAACGACAATCAGTGGAGTTTCGCTTCCGTGGCGAAGATATCAAGCAGCACATCCACCGTGAGCAGAAGCAAACTGGCTCCTTGCAGCAGAAATCCCACGAACACCCAGTAGATGCCCACCAGCGAGATCGCTTTCTTCTCTTCGGTGATCGAACTGAGTGCCGCGATGCCCCTCGCTTCCTGTGCGACGGCCGTGGAGTGAAAGAGGAGGAAAGCGCCCGTCCAGCGGGCGACAACCCGAAGCACATCCCGCGCAGAGAAAGTGTGGTAAAAGCGGGTCAGCAGAAACGTCCCCCACATGCTGGCCGATGTACCGACCACGCCGATCAGGGAACTGACCAACTCGAGGGCATTCTTAGTAGTCATAAACCTCTTTGAGGAAGAGGCTCTTCATCCAGACCGTCGTGTCCGAGTATTGATACACAAGCAGAAATCGGCCGCAAATGACGAAGTAATGGCGGCCGGAATGGCCGGAGAAGAGAGGTAAGCCGAAAAGAAAGAGATTGCCGAGTCCAGGTGTCTCGACGACGCGACGGACACATTCCACGGTCGCATTGAACTCTCGTTCATTTCCTACGGTGAAGGAGGCCAGGTCGTGGCAAAACTGCTCTGAATTTTCCAGGGACCTTTCAGGCATCTAGGTAGTATGCCGGCGCTACAAGCGCAGGCTCCTCCTCCTGCGCGGCTGCCTTTATGTGCCCAATCATCGAGCCGCTCGAAAGCTTGCGCTTGTGCGACTCGAATTCCTTCCTGAGCCCATCCAGACCGACGATTTCCCCCCGACGAATCTGCCGGGTTGCGGCCTTTACCTTGGCGAGAGCCTCTGCATCGTTCGACAAACGCTCAGCAATACGCTCGATGGTCGACTTCCCAGACGTTTTCACAATGTTTCCTCATTGCGTCTGCGGGAACCCTGATTTAGGCATGCAGGCGCATCATCCGATCAATGTAACACCGGGGCCAACCGTCGAGTTGTGCCAATATCGCACGAACTCCGGCCTGACGCCAAGCTTTTTGCCATATTTTTCGGAGCAGAATCTCCCAAGATAGGATCTCCGTCTCGCTATAGGCCACGTCTTTCCGCTCGAACCGGTGGTCTCCCAGAGAAATGTTCCAAATGCCGTGAACAGCTGATGCTAAACACCTTGCCGATGTTCGTCTGGCATCAACCTTCCTCAAGACCGTGCGTGCTTGTGTCGCAGCACCAACAACTGAAGATTAGATGCCGCTACCGGGTTGCGCGGACCTCGGCGAGTACACCGTCCCAGAGGGCGAGGCGGGCGGTAAGGGCTTCTTCGGCCGCGATGGTGGCTTCGGTCCAGAGGAGCTGGTCGTTGCCGCAGAGATCGGCGACCATCCGAAGGGAGAGCGGGCCATGGTCGTCGCCGTCGACTTCGATGTGGCGCTCGAGGTACCAGACGAACTGGCCGAGGCGGCCGTCGCGCTGGTCGTTGAGCTCGCGCACCATGCCGCGGAACATCTCGGGGATGACGTCTTCGCGGCCGAAGGTAAAGGCGGCGGCCTGCGCGGCGAGGTTGCCGTGGCGGATGACGCGGAAGGTGGAGCGGACGAAGTCACGCGCAGGAGCAGGAGCGTCGGCGAGACCGGCTTCGAGAGCTGCGTCGACACCAGCGCCAGCGTCCGAGGCTTCGCGCAGCTTTGCGAGCAGGGCCTCGATCGGCGCGGTGTCGGCGTCGAGGGCGTGCATGGCTTCGAGGTAGATCTCGAAGTGGCTGAGGGGGCGGTTTTGGTACTCGTCGGACTCTTCGCCGAGGACGATCTCGTTGATGAAGCGGCGGCTGGCGGCGTAAGGGCTGGGGACCCAGGGGACGTCGACGCAGGTGAGGGCGCGCTGCAGGGATTTGAGCAGGGACATGAAGTCCCAGACGGCGAAGACATGGGCTTCGAGGAAGAGGCGGAGGTCGCGCTCGTCGCGGACTTCGGCGTAGATAGGGTGCGCGGCGAGCTGCCTGCGGAGCGGGGCGATGTGGGCTTCGAGAGCGTCGAGCGGAGCAAGAACGGGTGCGGCGGAACTCATAGCTTCAGTATCGCAAGAGGTTGCGGGCTTTTAGCGCTGGGGGCATATCGAAAGACGACGGGAAGATTTTCTCGCGGGGCCACCTGTGGAGAGCTGAAGCCATCCGAAGTGTTGGGCCTTTTGGGAAGCAAGTCGAAGAAGACCAGGAGAACGATCATGATGACCACCTTGAAAGTATTGGCGCTATCCGCGGTAGCTATCGGCGGGTTGGCTTTGTCGCCTGCGGCGAAGCCGCAGGTTTCGGTTGGGGTTGATATTGGCGGCGCGCCGATTTGCCCGTATGGTTATTTCGACTATGCGCCGTATGACTGCGCACCCTATGGCTATTACGGCCCGGACTGGTTTGCGGGCGGTGTGTTTATCGGCGCGGGGCCGTGGTTCCATGGGCCGCATGGGTTCCATGGGCACGTAGACAACCGGTTCGATCCGCATCACGGGTACAACGGCCCGGTGCCATCCCGCGGGGCGCAGCAGTTCAACCATTTCCAGGGCAACGAGGCCCATGATGGGCAGGGTCACGTGGTCGCGCAGCCGAACCATTCGGGCGGTGGCGAGCATGCGCTGCCTGGATTCCATGGCGGCGGAGCACCTCGTGGCGGTGGTGGCGGACGACCGCGGGACTAACGTTGCAGTCTAGAAGTTGTGGGGAGAGCGGCTCGTCCTGTTGGGGCGGGCCGCTTTTTTGCGCGCGGTCCTGCGCCGGGAAGGCCGGTGGTCGAGGGCTATCTCAACGGCCCAGCACTTTGGGAGGGCGCTCTGACTGCCGTTCCTGCCGGGCTGGGTCGATGGGTTGCTGACCAATGTCTGTCCTCAGCCCTCTTTTCTCGAGATAGCGTTTCGGCCCGGTATCATGAGGGTTGGGGCGAACGCTCCTGAAGTTCGAGGGGCTGTCGCTCTTCAAGTTGACGAGCAAACGCTCCGGGAGTTGGGAAGACCGATGGCAACGCAACCTGTATCGATGGGCCGCTATTGGCGTGAGGCTTCTGACCTGTTTTTCCGGCGGCCGCTGTTGTGGGTGCCGGTGCTGGTGGCGGACTTTGCTGGCTCGCTGCTGAACCTGGCTCAGGGTGCGCTGGTACATACGATTGCGGTGTCGCGGATGCAGTATCACTCGGCGCTGGGCGGCACGGTGAAGAACTCCGGCCTGACGCTGCAGGCGGCGCAGCAGCTTTACGTCTATGCGATGACGCTGGGATGGATCACGAATTTTGTGCGCATCCTGCTGTATGTTGCGGCCTTCTTGCTGACAGCTGGGCTGGTGTGGAGCGGTGGGCAGCGCGACACGTGGGAGAAGGTTGTGGCGACCCTGCGGCCGCGCGGCAACGGAGGCACACTGCTCGCGCTGCGGGCGCTGGCGCTGTATGCGGCTGCTGCGATCGGGAACACGTACCTGTCGCGCTACCTGTCGGTGAAGAACCCGGCGATGCTGCGGAACATCTGGTTTCACCTGGCGATTGCCGTGCTGGTGGTGGCGCTGCAGGTGGCGGTGTTGTCCAATGCGGCGTTGAAGCTGCTGGTAGAGCAGAAGCCCTCGGAGCATGGCGCGCGAAGCGCTCGGATGATGGCGCTGCTGCTGGGGTTTGTGTCGCTGGCGATGGGATTCTTCATTGGGCGCAGCGCGATCCTGCGCAGCACGAGTGATAGTAAGCGGATCACGCTGGAGGTGCTGGCGTCGCTGCTGACGGCGGTGCCGTACATCCTGATGTTCGTGGGGTTTGCGAGCATTGCGGCGGCGGAGCGGAGCGAGATTGTGGACGCGGGCTGAGGTCTAAGGGCTTAGGAAAGCGCTGCACCGAAAGCTTGTCCCGATCAGCGATCTGATACCTCAGGGGCTAAAGCCCAGGTGTTTGGGGCCGTTTATGGCGGGGCTGAAGCCCCGCCCTGACAAAGCGCGACTTAGCGGGGCTGAGGTGTTGCCCTGACGAAGCGCGACACAGCTAGGCTGAACTCCCGGCTTTGACCGAACGGGACTTGTGCGGATTTCAGGCTGTGGAGTTGTGCCTCATCCTGCGGGCGGCGAGATAGCCTCCTGTAAGCGCGGCGAACGGTGGTAGCGCGGCCATGAGCAGCTGGTAGCCGTAAGGCTGCGCTGGTGAGGGCTCGATGAGCATTGCGAGGCTCAGCAGGCCCAGGAGCATGGCTAGTGCGAGCGCGTGGTGCATGGGGTTGTAGCCGCTGAGGCGCGCGGCGAGCCAGCCTCCGGCGACGGCAGCCAGCAGCGAAAAGGCGGCGCTGACGACAAGGTAGCCGGGCGTGGGATGGCCAGGGATGTTCATGGCGCGCTCTGCGAGCAGATTGCAGGCGATCACCAGGGAGATCATGAGGGCGAAGCCGGCGAGAACGGCTAACACGCTGCGCAGGGCTTTGGGAATCGCGGCGGGCATTATGCGCCCGATGATATCGCATGGCTTGGGCTGGAATTGTGGGGTTGGTTTTCAGCTACGAGCTATGAGGGATTGAGCTATGAGGGGGCTGGGAAGCTAATAGGAGTGCGGACTTCGGGAAAGGGGTGATCGAGCTCGGAGCTTTGAGTTTTGAGCTGGGAGTTTGGACTTACCAGTTATCCAGACACCAGTTATTCAGTCGCCAGATGTTATGCGGTGACCAGAGTTCCCAGCTTTTCGCCGTTGATGACGCGCTGGATGTTTCCCTTCTCGCGCATGGAGAAGATGATCATCGGCAGGTTGTTGTCTTTGCAGAGCGAGACGGCGGTGGTGTCCATCACACGGAGGCCGAGCTTGATGATCTCCATGTACGTGATGGTCTCGAACTTCTGGGCGTCTGGGACTTTTTTGGGGTCGGCAGTGTAGATGCCGTCGACGCTGGTGGCCTTGAGGAGGGCGTCGGCGCCGATCTCCATGGCGCGGAGGCTGGCGGCGGTGTCGGTGGAGAAGTAGGGGTTGCCGGTTCCGGCGGCGAAGATGACGATGCGGCCCTTTTCGAGGTGGCGGACGGCTCGGCGGCGGATGTAGGGCTCGGCGACCTGGTGCATGGCGATGGCGCTCATGACGCGGCAGTAGGCGCCGAATTTCTCGATGGCGTCCTGCAGGGCGATGGAGTTGATCACCGTGGAGAGCATGCCCATGTGATCGGCGGCAACGCGGTCCATGTGCTGGGCCTGCTCGGCGACGCCGCGGAAGAAGTTTCCCCCACCGACGACGATGGCGACTTCGCAGCCACTTTTGGAGACCTCGACGATCTCCTCGGCGATGGCGTTGATGAAGACGGCGTCGACGCCGAAGCCGCGGCCGGCGGCCAGGGCTTCCCCGGAGATCTTGAGCAGAACGCGCTTATACATGCTGGTGCCAGTGTACAAGGTGCTGTCTTGGCACCCTTAGCGGTTGGGGACGGGTGCGGCGTCGCCGGGAACGCACATCGTGTACGGACCGGAGTGATACGGGCAGATCCAGCCGACGCCGATCTGTTGTTCGAGGCGGTTGTGGGTCTCGGCGGCGAGCGGGTCGGCCTGGAGCAGGAAGTTCACCCGGGAGAGGACGGCCTGGCGGACGGCGGGGTTGTTGTCGAGGCTGTAGGAGAGCAGGTTGGGGATGCTGGCGTCGGCGTCGCCGAGGACGGGGTGGCGCGCGCCGAGGGGGATGGTAGTGAGGTCAAGCCAGGGGCTGTTCAGGGCGACGTCCTGATGCGCGGTGAGGTAATTCATGCCGGCCCACTGCAGTGGAGACGCGGCGAGGTGCGGGTAGGGACGCCTCCAGTGATCGAGCCGGGTTTGAAGGACGACGGCGACCTGGTCCGCGGGCATGGAGGGCAGGTCGCGCCAGGCCGCGGCCTGTTGCGCGATGGGGCGCACGATGGGGTCAACCACGAAGAAGAGGCCGAGGGTGGCGAGCATGGCCACCGCCACAGCGAACGGACGGAAGGCAGGCGAAGCAGGACGATAGGTTGCAGCGGCTCCCAGAACGGCCAGCCATGCCGGCCAGAGGAGGCGATCGCCGACGTAGACGCCTCCGTTGATGTCGCGGGGGGCGATGATCACGATCACGGCGCTGAGAACGACGAGGCCTCCCCAGAAGAGGGCGGGAGATGTCCGGCCCAGGGGCCGCTCGCGGCGGAACTGCAGGAGGAGGAACCAGGCGCAGGCTGCCAACGTCAGCAGGATCAGAGCGTAGTAGGCATAGATCGTCCAGCTTTGCCCGCCGAGGAAGAAGAGCCGGGCGAAGCGGGAGAGTTCGATCTGGAAGAGACCTTTGCCGGGGTCGCGGGGGTTCTGCGTGAACGGGTGCGACTGGCTGAAGCGGGCGACGTAGAGGAGGTTCAGGCCGGCGAGGACGAGGCAGAGGAGATCGAGCTTGAGGACCGAGGTGAACGAAAAGCGGCCATCAGCGATGCGTGTGGAGCCCAGACGCCAGACCAGGTGCAGCCCGCAGAAGGCGAGCAGGCCGAAGAGCGGGAGGGGATGGGTGAACATCACCACGATTGAGAGGAGAACGAAGGCGATGCGACGCACGGCCGATGAGCCGGAGAAGCGGAGCCACAGGCCCAGCGCGAACATGGCGATCGAGGTCGCAAGGCAGTAGTTGATGAAGCCCATCATGAGGGGCCAGTTGAGCAGCTCCAGGCTCACGAACAGGGTGACAACATCTGCCGATGGGCCGATGGCTCGTGCCATGTAGCGGAAGCCGTAGAGGAAGAGCGCCACATAACTGCAGAGGATGAGCTTGTTGGCCAGCACCATCGGCATAAAGCGGCTGAGGCCGATGAGGGCGTAGTAGTACAGCGAGTAGGGCGGGAAGAGATTGCGGATGTAGTAGAAGTCGGCGTAGAGGCCGGGAGTTCGGCTGAGGAGATGGGAGAGGACGTTGGCGTAGTAGAGATGCGCGGGGCCATCCTGGGTGGGGAAGTCGGGCAGCGAAAGCACCCACACGATGTAGGCGGCAGCGATGAGGAAGAGAGCGGTGCTCTCAAGGGTCGGCCAGCCGCGGGTTGTTGCTTTGCCTGACGCGTCCTGCATGATCCGTGGCTCCGACCTGTGGCTGGATGAAGAAGAGTGGGTCTGCACGACGAATGCTCCGTGCTGCATAGAAGCTCTTCGCCAGCCGCGTACCCACGAACAGGTAAACACACGGTGGAGCGGTGGGCAAAGCATTCCCGCTGCGAGAACGCATTGTCGATGGAAACAGAAAGACCGCCACGATGTTCTGTGGCGGTCTTTCTGTTGTTGCGAGTTGTGTCAGGCATTAGCCGTTCTGGTTGGAGTCGCCGCGGAGGGTGCGGTAGCTGGCGTTGCCGTGCGACCAGACGAGCAGCAGGAGGTCGCGATTGTCCGTAGAACCCTTGACGGTGCTGACGAAGGCATCCGCCGAAGGGGTGGACTTGCGGTTGACCTCGAGGATGATGTCGCCGGGCTGGAGGCCAGCGTCATCAGCGGCGCTGCCGGGACGGACGTTCTGCACGACTGCGCCCTTGACGCTGCTCGGGACGTTGAGCTGCTGGCGGGTGTCGCCATCGAGGTTGGCTACGGCGAGGCCGAGCTTGCCGGTCTGCTTACCACCGCTGGGGCCGTCGCTGTTGTCGGCGGTCTGGACTTCCCCCTTGGCGTGATACTCGCCGACGGTCAGATTGATGTTGACGGTCTGACCGTTGCGCAGCACGCCGAGCTCGATTTTGGTGCCTGGACGGTCTTCGCTGACGGCGACCTGCAGCGCGCTACCGTTGAGCACCTCACGTCCGTTGAGCGAACGAATGACGTCGCCCTGCTTGAGGCCGGCGTTGGCTGCGGGCGAGTCGGGCGTGACTTCGGCGACGATGGCGCCGGAAGCGTCCTTGAGCTGGAAGAAGCGCGCGTTGTCGGGCGTGACATCGTTCATGCTGATGCCGAGATAACCGTGCTCGACCTTGCCGTTGGTGATGATCTGCTGCGAGATGCTGCGGACCATCTGCGAGGGGATAGCGAAGCCGGCGCCGGCGAAGGAGCCCGTCTCGGAGATGATGAAGGTGTTGATGCCGACGAGCTCGCCGTGGGCGTTGACGAGCGGGCCGCCGGAGTTGCCGGGGTTGATGGCGGCGTCGGTCTGGATGTAGCCGCCGGGCTTGCGGGCATCGTTGGAGTAGGGGTTCTGGCGGTCGACAGCACTCACAATTCCCCGGGTAACTGAAAACTGGAAGTAGCCGAAGGGCGAACCGAAGGCCAGCACGGTCTGGCCGGGCATGAGCTTGCCGGAGTCACCCCAGGCGACCGCCGGAAGACCTGTGG
The DNA here is from genome assembly GCF_058498515.1 of Bryocella sp. Taxonomy (NCBI): domain Bacteria; kingdom Pseudomonadati; phylum Acidobacteriota; class Terriglobia; order Terriglobales; family Acidobacteriaceae; genus Bryocella; species Bryocella sp. Next base: position 148,451 of record NZ_JBMHYI010000047.1, on the reverse strand, counting down.
CGTTGACCTTCACGACGGCGATGTCGGTGAGCTTGTCGATGCCCACAACGCGCGCGGACAGGATGCGGCGGTCATGCAGCGTGACCTTGACGTTGGTGGCGCCGTTGACGACGTGGGCGTTGGTGACGATGTAGCCATCCGGCGTAATGATGACGCCGGAGCCGATGCCGTGCTGGAGCTGCGGCTGCTGGGGCTGCATACGGAACTGGCGACCGTTGCCTCCGCCGAAGCCACCGAATCCGGGGATCTGGCCGAAGAACTGCTCGAGGCCTGGAGGCAGCTGCTGTTGCTGACCTTGAGGCGCGGCGCTGTTGCCCTGCTGATCGTCGCCATCGTCGTCGGCATCGCCCTTGCTGGTGACCGCGATGTTGACGACGGCGGGAGTCACCTTCGAGGCGACGGACTCCATGGCGTTGTCGAGCGCGGTGAGCGCGGCGACGGAGTGGTCGTCGAGGGGCGATACGGTGTCCATGGAAGCGGCGTGGACGTTGGTGTGATTGACCATGAAGACCGCGCCGAGGGCGATGGTGGTGGCGATGGCGGCGGGGGCGAGGGTCTTGGTGAAGTGCTTGCGGAGCGAAGCTACTAATTCATTAGTTGATATGGACATGTTGGGCACCTTTTTGAGGGTTGTACGTTGTGCGTTCTACGTTGTGCGTTGAAGTCTGCCGTGCGGTGGGCTGCACGGGTGTTGCAAGCTTGGGGTTACATCTCGAGGACCAGCCAGCCGTTGGGCGTGACGATGGCGTACGCCGGAACGGAGCGGGGCGGTTGGGCTTCGCTGCGCCGCTGCGTCGGCTGGCGTGCGGGCTGGATCGGCTGAGCGTTGGGATCGCTGACTTCGTAGGTGGTGGCGACCATGTACCAGCTGGTGTTGCCGTCGGTGTCGGTGGCGACGACCTGGCGGAACAGGGTGGCGTGGGCGACCGGTTGCGGTTGCTGAGGTTGCAGCTGTGGCTGCGGGGCGAAGGTCGAGATCTCACGCGCGCTGTTCTTCGGGCGCGCTGTTGTCTGCGTTGTATGGATCGCGCGGATGGGGCGTGGCGCCTGCGCGAACTGAGCGAAGGCAGGCTGGGACTTCGCTGGCAGCGCCATCATGAGCGCGCTGGCGTGCATGGGATGCATGGCGCGAGCGTCAGCGTTTACCAGGGTTGCGTGCGGGGCCAGCGTGGTGGAGTCGAACGAGCGGCGCGGCTTGAGCGACTGGGTGAATGCAAGCTCCTTGGCGTCGATCGGGGGATTTTCCGCGAGCGTGTGGCTGCTGGCTGGAACGAAGCTGATGAGTGCGGGAGCGTGGGCTAGGGCAGCGGCGGAGCCTACGGCGAGCAGCGTGATGAGGGCGCCGGCGGTGGTGGCGGCGCGGCGCGGCATGGCTGCAACGCTGGGGAGGAGGATGCGCTCGACGCGGCGAGCGAGCTCGCTGCGCTTGTGCCAGGCGGCGAGGGCGAGCAACGCGGTCTTGCGGGCCAGGGACATCTCGGCGAGGTTGGCGAGGCAGAGGGCATACGACTTTGCGGCGTGCGTTTCGCGGAGGACCGTGTCGTCGCAGGCGAGCTCGCGCTCGTTGGCGAGCTGGCGCTCGATGAAGAGGAGCGCGGGGTTGAGCGGGAAGAGCGCGAGGGCAAGCTTCTGCGCGAGGTTGACCCAGTCGTCGGCGCGGTTCAGGTGCTCGCGCTCGTGGCGGAGGATTTGTTCGAGCTCGAGCGGCGTGACACGGTCGAGGAGACCGACGGGCAGCAGGATGCGCGGGAAGAAGAAGCCGGCGACGCTGGGGCGGTCAACCTCGTCGGAGATGCAGAGAATGGGTCGGCGCGAGCCATCGTGGAGAAGAGCGTCGACCTGGGGAGCGAAGGTTGCGAGCTCGGCGGGATCGACTTCGACGGCGCGGCGGGAGATCGCGGCGAGGTGGAAGGCGCTGCGGAGGAGCTGCGCGAGCTTGAAGAGGGAGATCGCGACCCAGAGGGCAGCCAGGGCGAAGCTCCAGCCTTCGGCGAGGTGCAGCGTCGCGTGGGTCGTCGTCACGGTCGCGGTATCGGAATGCGCTGCGAAGGGCAGTAGCGGCAACACCACGGCGAGCGCGAGGACGGCGGTCCAGACCAGCGAGCGGACGGTGGCGGAGAGGCGGGGGATCAGGCGCAGCGCGAGGGCTACGAGCGCGACGAGGATTGCTCCTTGCCAGGCGGCAGCGATGAGAGCGCTGGCGGCGAGGGGTGCGGCGGTTTGTAGCGGCGAGGGCAGGCGCAGGCTGCCGGACAGTCCTACTAACAAGCTGTAGAGGTGCGAGGTGTGAGGGAGAAGCAGGACGCTGTTGAGCGATGAGGTCTTCAGCCATGAGCTGTGAGGAAAGGCTTGTTGCGCAACGGTGAGGGCTGTCACTGGCGGACCTCCTTCACGGGCTTGCGCGGCGTGGGCTGCGTGCGGGGAGTGGGAAGGCTGCGCGGCGTCGCGGTGTCTTCGGGGGCGGCGGCGATGGCGGCTTTGAGGCGCTCGAGCTCCTCGGCGGTGATGTCTCCATCGCCGAGGAGGGACAGCAGCAGGCCCTCGCGGGAATTGCCGAAGAAGCGGGAGAGGACGTGGCGGACCTCGCTGCGGGAGGCTTCGTCGCGGCCGACGCAGGGCGAGTACAGGAAGGCTCGACCTTCCTGCCGATGCTCGACGTAGCCCTTTTTCTCAAGGATGCGAATGGTGGTGAGGACGGAGGTGTAGGCGAGCGCTCCAGAGTCGGCCACGGCAGAGACGAGGTCGGAGACGGCGGACTCGCCACGGTCCCAGAGGACGTTCATCAGCCTGAGTTCGGCTTCGGTCAGCGTGTTGGAGGGCTTGCGCGGCATCTTTCACTCCATGTGACGCGCCAACTAACGAATTAGTTAGCAGAACAGCAGACAAGCAGAACAGCGGCCGGACGGCAAACTGTTCTGCTGTCTGGTTTTAACTATTCTGTTGTTCTGCTATGCCGCTGTTCTGCTGCTTTATTGCGGCTGCGGCCCGCGAACTACCTGGACGAGGACGTTGGTGTTGACGTACTTGGCGAAGGCGGCTTTGATCTGGTCGGCGGTGAGGCCGGCGTAGATTTTGGCGGAGCGGATGGGTTCGTCGAGGGGAAGGCCGATTTCGGCGCGGCTCAGGAGGCCGTTGGCGACCGCCTCTTCGCTGGATTCGCCGAGTGGGATCTGGCGGAGCAGGAGGGCTTTGGCCTGGTGGAGCTCGGAGTCAGAGACGGCTTCGGTTCCCATCTGCTTCAGGTCGCGCTCGACGAGGGCGCGGGCCTTGGAGACCTTGTCGGGGTCGCAGCCGTACTGGACCTCGTAGGCGGCGCGAGTTTTGCCGGCGCTGAGCGCTACATCGACCGAGTAGACGAGGCCGGCCTCCTGGCGGAGGTCGTGGTAGAGGCGGGTGGCGTAGAAGCCTCCGCCAAGGACATGCGTGCCGAGCTGGAGCGGGTAGTAGTCGGGCGAGAAGCGGTTGAGCTGGACCTGCTCGGCGAGGAGGACGGTGTCCTGGACCTGCTCGGCGTCCGCGATGTTTGCCGCGGAGGGCTTGTTGACGGGTACGGGCGGCAGGTCGACCTCCGGCTTGGGGCCGGTGGCCTTCCAGGCGCCGAAGTACTTCTCGATGACGGCCTTGGCTTCGGCGGGGGTGGTGTCGCCGATGACGACGATGGTGGTGAGGTCAGGGCGGAGGGTCGTGTCGTGGAGAGCCTTCACGTCGTCGAGGGTGACGGCCTTGATGGTCGCGGGTGTGGCCTCGCGGAGCTGGGGGTCGTTCGCGGGCAGCAGTGCGGTCTGGATGGCCTTGCTGAACCTATAGCCGGGGCTTTGGATGTTGCCGGCGGTGAATTCGGCGGTCTGCTGCTGAACGACGGCGAAGGCGGGGGCGGGGAGGGCGGGATGGAGTTCGTCGTCTGCGAGGAGTTGGACGCCGCGGTCGAAGTTCTCCTTCTGCGCGGTGAGCGAGAAGTGGTACCCGGCGGCGACGTTGACGGCGATGTCGTCCAGGGCCTTCTGAAAGGCGAGGCGGTCGAGCGAGGTGGTGCCGTAGCTGTACAGATCACCGAGGATGCCGTCGACGCCGTCCTTGCCCTTGGGCGTCTGCAGGTCGGGGTTGTGCTTCACGCTGCCTTCGACGGTGATGGTGGGGCTGGTGCGGTCGGTGCGGACGATGAGGCGGATTCCGTTGGCGAGGGTGGTGTCAGAGACGTCGAGCGAGGTGCTGGGGACCTTGAGCTGCTCGAGCTTGGCGGCGGCCCAGTCGGGCAGGACGACGGGCTTGGTGGGCGCGGCGATGAGGCTTTCGGCGCCGCCAAAGCCCTTTGCCGCGACGGCTTCGCCGGTGGGTTTGGGCTGCAGCACCGCGGTGATGACGGGGGCGTTGAGCAGGTACTGCTTCGCGACGCGGTTGACGTCGGCGACGGTGACTTTGCGGACGGCGTCGAGGTCTTCGTCGGGCGAGTTGCGGCCTTCGGCTGCGAGTGCCGACGACCACACGTTGGCGAGGCCGGGGATGGAGTTGCGCTGGAACTCAGCCTGGGCGAGCTCGGCGCGCTTGGCGGCGTCGACGAGCTCGGCGGGAACGCCGTTCTGCGCGTAGTTGTCGATGATTTTCTTCAGCTCATCGAGCGCGGGCTTGGCCTCCACACCGGCGGGCTGCGCGACGAGACCGAAGGCGACGCTAGCCTTGGGGTAGGTCTCTTCGACGGCGAACTCGGCGGCAAGGGCCTTGCCTGCGGGGACCATGCCGTAGATGTCGCCGCGCTGGCTGGCGAGGACGTCGCCGAGGATGGTGGCGGCGGCGTAGTCGGGTGAGTCCGTGCCGGGCAAACGATAGCTGACGAAGCCGAGGACGTAGGGGAGATTCGAGTCGAGCGTGAAGGACTCGGGCTTGACGGTCTGCAGATTGATGGCAGGGTGCGCGGGGATGGAGCCCGAAGGGATGGCCTCGTAGAGGGACTTGATTTTGGCGAGCGTGGCGGCGGGATCGATGTCGCCGACGACGACGAGGATGGCGTTCGAGGGGACGTACCAGGTCTTGTAGAACTTCTGGAGATCGGCGGCGGTGGTCTTGTCGAACGAGGGGCGGGTGCCGAGGGGATCGTGCGCGTAGGGTGTGCCGGCGAACATGTCTTCGTTGAGGCGCGCGATGAATTTGTAGGTGGGGTTGGAGAGATCGCGCGAAACCTCTTGCTCGATGGCGCCGCGCTCCTTGTCCCACTCGGCGGCGGTGTTGTCGACGCCGCCCATGCACTTGGCCTGGGCCTCGAGCGCGATGTCGAGGTCGGCAGCGGGGACGGTGGCATAGTACTGCGTGATGTTCTGCTGGGTGTCGGCGTTGTTCTCGCCGCCGAGCTGGGCATAGATGGCGGCGGTCTGGTCGGCGGTCATGCCGGTGCAGCCGCGGAAGGCCATGTGTTCGAGCGCGTGGGCGGTTCCGGGGAAGCCGTCGGGAGTCTCATCGCCGCCGACCATGAAGTTGGCCTCGACCGTGACGACGGGCGCGAGCTTGTTGCGGATGAGCACGACGCGGAGGCCGTTCTTGAGCGTGGCGCGGGTGACGTCGGGGGAGTCCGCTGCGAAGGCGCGTGTAGCAACGGGGGCAGAGAGGGTGATGACGAGAAGAGCGGAGAAGAGTCGCGAAAGGCTCAAGAGAGGCTGCTCCTTGGGCGCGCGCGGGGAGGCGCGGCTGCAATTTCAGTTTGACACGTGAAGGGCAGGGGCCGCTGTCGTGAGAGCAAAAGCTCTCTTGCCTCGGCATATTACGCGGCATATGCTGGTCGAGGGAGCGTGAACCTATGGCAGTTACGACATCGAGCCGCCACGTGCGGTTGTTTAAGAATGGCCGGAGCCAGGCGGTTCGCATCCCGCGCGAGTTCGAACTGCCGGGGAATGAGGCGATTCTCCGCCGCGAAAAGAGCGGACGGCTGATTCTGGAGCCGGTGAAGAAGGTGACGCTAACGGAGTTACTCTCTTCGTGGGATCCGCTGCGGGGTGCGGACGCGCTGCCTGCGATTGAGGATAAGCCCGCGGAGCCGGTGGGGCTGGTGGGGCTGTTGGAACTCTGATGGCGGTTCGCTATCTGTTGGATACGAACATCCTGTCGGACCTGATCAAGAATCCTCGCGGCAGCGTGGCGCAGAGGATCGCAGGCTTGCCTGCGGCGGACAGGGAAGCGCTGGCGACAAGTCTGGTTGTCGCCGGAGAGTTGCGGTATGGCGCTGCGAAGAAGGGTTCGGCTCTTCTGACCGAGAGAGTGGAACTGATTCTTGCTGCGCTGGAGGTGCTTCCGCTTGAGGCAGAGACCGACCGGCAGTACGGCCGCATTCGCGCGGAGTTGGAGTCAAGAGGGGGCATGATCGGCGGGAACGATCTATGGATCGCCGCGCATGCCCTTGCATTGGACGCGGTGATCGTCACGGACAACGTGGCGGAGTTCAAGCGTGTTTCAAAACTACGCGTAGAGAACTGGTTGGAGCGAAAGCGAAAGTTCTAGGCCTGCCCGGAAGAGAGGCCTGCTTCGTCGCTTCGTGTTGCCAGTTCTAGGGCGTGCCGATAGCAGCTTCGTTGCCCCAGACGAAGGTGATAGGCATGTCGACGTTGGATTGCATGCTCTTGTGGACCGGGCAGGTGTGGGCGGCGCGTTCGAGCTTGATGCGATTCTCCGGAGCGATGCTTGCGGGCAGGTGCAGCGTGACGGCGAGCGTGGCGATGCGGCGGGTGGGAACGCTGGCCATCTCCTTGGTGACAGTGGCGGTCGCTCCGGACATGTCGAGGCCCAGCGTGCGGGCAAGGATGCCCATGGTGGTGAGGATGCACGTGCCCAGTGCGGTGGCGACGAGATCGGTGGGAGAGAACGACTCACCGCGGCCCTGGTTGTCTTTCGGGGCGTCGGTGTCGAGGGTCGTACCGGAGGGACCGTGTGTGGCTTTGCAGTGCAGGTCTCCGAGGTACTCCATTTCGATTGCTACCATCTGGTGGGTGGGCTCCGTTCTTCTCGGTTGTTAGTTGTTAGTTGTTAGTTGTTAGTTGTTAGTTGCGGGTGCGACTGCATACGGCTAGGCGAGGCCGACGCTCATCTTCTTTGCGGTTGCGGTGAGGATCTCGAGGGCCTTGTCGATCTGGGGCCGGGTGTGTTCACTGGTCATGATGCAGCGGATCCGGCCTTTGCCTTCGGGGACGGTGGGGAAGGCGATGCCGGTGGCCATGAGGCCCTGGTCGAAGAGGGCGCGGGAGAAGTCCATGGTCGCGCGGCCGTCGCCGATGAGGATGGGCGTGATGGGGGTCTCGGTAGCGGGGGTGGTGATGCCTCCGATATTGAAGCCGGCGGAGCGGAGCTGGGCCTGGAAGTACCTGGTGTTCGACCAGAGGCGGTCGATGCGCTCGGGCTCGGCTTCGAGGAGATCGAAGGCGGCCATGCATGTGGCAGCGACCGACGGGGGATGCGAGGTGCTGAAGAGGAACGGGCGGGCGCGGTGGTAGAGGTAGTCGATGAGGTCGCGGCTGCCGCAGACATAGCCGCCGAGAGCGCCGATGGCCTTGGAGAGTGTGCCGACCTGGATATCGACGCGATCGGTGCAGCCAAAATGCGAAACGGACCCGCGGCCATTCTGGCCGAGGACGCCTGAGGCGTGGGCGTCGTCGACCATCATGATCGCGCCGTACTTGTCGGCGAGGTCGCAGAGCGCGGGCACGGGGCCGATGTCGCCATCCATGGAGAAGACGCCGTCGGTGATGATGAGCTTGCGGCCGGGCTCGTTCTGGATCTCCTTGAGGAGCTCTTCGGCGTGGGCGACGTCCTTGTGGCGGAAGACTTTGATCTTGGCTCGCGAGAGGCGGGCTCCGTCGATGATGGAGGCGTGGTTGAGCTCGTCGGAGAGGATGAAGTCTTCCTTGCCGAGGATGGAGCTCACGGTACCGGCGTTGGCGGTGAAGCCGGACTGGAAGACGACGCAGGCCTCGACGCCTTTGAACGCGGCGATTTTTTCCTCGAGCTCCATGTGGATCTTCATGGTGCCGGCGATGGTGCGGACGGCTCCGGAGCCGATGCCGAGGGTGCGCGTGGCTTTGAGCGCGGCCTCGATGAGCTTAGGGTGATTGCAGAGGCCGAGGTAGTTGTTGCTGGCGAGGTTGATAACCTCGCGGCCGTCGTAGTGGCAGACGGGGGCCTGCTGATCGTCGAGGACACGCAGGCGGAAGAAGGTGCCGCGGGCGCGCAGATCGTCGAGTACGGCGGTGAGGTGGGCGAGTTGCGGACGCTTCGACGCGGTGGGTGGAGTAAGAGTGGTCGCGGAGCTCATGGCACTTCGATGGTACCCCGGGCGATGGAACTCCGGCGCGATGCTACTCCGGGACTTGCCGCGCTGAGATCCCCACATCCGAGGCAACCTTTGGTGGCGCGCATTTTCTGCGGGGGTACAGGCAGCAGAGCGGACGGACGCGGCATCCATTTTCTTAGTAGCACGGGCCCCCGCACATCTTCGTCTTTGCACGCATGGAATTTGCGGCGCAGGGACCAGCTTTCCATCGCCAACGCGATGGCACAGGTGCGGGCGCTGTGTGAAGGAGGCACGATCCCCATGATTCTCAAGCTCTCGAAGAACTTTGTTGCACGGACCGCCGCGATTGCAGCGGTAGGCCTCTTCTCTTTGACTTTTGTATCGGGCTGCAAGAGCGCGAACGATAAGGCGATCGACCAGGCCAAGAGCCAGGCCGCGGCGACGAACACACCGCAGCAGGTGCAGTTTGTGAACTCCAGCGGCGAGACGGTGACGACGACCGTACAGCCACCGCCGACACCGGGTGCGGCCGAGCAGGTTTCGACGACCGTGACGCCTCCCGCTCCGGGAGCGCCGAAGCCGGCGGCGACGCAGCCGATGGTGAGCTCGGTGCAGGCTCCTCCTCCGGCGGACCTGATTGGTCCGGCGAACGGCGGAACGGCACCCAATGGTGCGCCGGCTAACAACAACCTGAACACTGCCGTGGCGACCTATCCGGTGAATGGCGGCACGTCGACGCAGCCGCAGCCCGCGTCCACGCCCGCGCCAGGCAATGTTTCGGTACCGTCTGGTACCGAAATGGCGATTCGCATCAACCAGACGATCAACGTGAAGCATGCGTATGCGGGGCAGCGCTTCAGCGGCGAGGTGGCTGAGCCCATCTCACGCGGCGGCGAGGTGATCATCCCGCGTGGAACGCCGGTATCGGGGCGCATCGATGCAGCGCATCGTCGCGGTCACTTCAAGGGAGCGTCGGTGCTGGAGCTTCGGCTGACCACGATGACGCTGAACGGCAACGAGTACTCGCTCGACACGCGGGAGCATGTGAACGCGAAGCGCGGCAAGGGCCGGCGCTCGGCGGGCTTCATCGGCGGAATGACGGGCGTCGGCATGATCATCGGCGGCGTGGCCACCGGTGGTCTGGGCGTGGCGCTCGGCGGCGCGGCTGGCGCGGGCGCAGGCACTCTGATTGCGGGCGCGACGGGCAACCGCGACATCGTGATTCATGCGGAGTCGGTGGTGCACTTCCGCCTCGCGGACGACCTGGTGGTTCAGTACTAAAAACGTTTGTGATGTATCGATCTTGCTGATTCCAAGACAGCAGTCATGCTGCGCCGCAGTCACGACGTAACTTCTCCGGCCCATCCCTCCTTGGGATGGGTTTTCTTTTCCGCGCGCACGGTGAGCAGGCGCACGTGGTCGATGGGCAGCCGCACAGTATGCTGAGGGAGTGTTCCTTCCAGGCTTATTGTTCGGGCGCACACGCCGCAGCGGCGCGTGGCATCGTGGAGCGTTTCGTGTGTGCAAGGTGCTTGTGCTGCTCGCGGTGGCGTTGATGCGATGTATGGGATCGCCCGCCTGTGCGCAGGCGAGCGTGGCTGTGGCGAGCGCGGAAGCTGACGGAGGCTCGGAAGGTGCGACGGGATTCGCGATGGTGACGGGGATGATTACCGATTCGCAGAGCGCGGCGATCTCCGGAGCGCGGGTGCGGCTGCTTGGGGCCAATGGGACGGCTCGCGAGCAGCAGACGAACGGCGATGGCCGCTACTCGTTTCCGAATGTGCCGCCAGGAACGTACTCGTTGCGGGCTTCGGCCGCGGGTTTTGGCGAGGGATCGCTGACCGGGCTGGTGATCGAGGCCGGAGCGCATGAGCTTCCACCCCTGGCGCTGCAGGCCTCGACGCAGGACTCGGTGAATGCGATCTCGCAGCGGCAGATGGCGGAGATCCAGATCCAGGAAGAGGAGCATCAGCGCCTGCTGGGCACGCTGCCGAACTACTTCGTCTCATACACCTGGAACGCGCAGCCCCTGGCGGCGCGGCAGAAGTTCGAGCTGGCGTGGAAGACGACCGTCGATCCGATCAGCCATGTGATCAATGCGGGCTTTGCTGGCGTGGGGCAGGCGACGAACTCGCTGAGCGGCTATGGGCAAGGGGCAACGGGATACTTCAAGCGCTTTGGCGCGATCGAAGCGGACTTTGGGGTGCAGACGCTGGTCGGAGGAGCGTTGTTGCCGACGCTGCTGCGACAGGATCCCCGATACTTCTACAAGGGCACGGGCAGCGTGATGTCGCGCGCGCTGTATGCGCTATCGACGGCGGTGATCTGCCGCGGCGACAACGGCAAGTGGCAGGTGAGCTATTCGGGGATTGGCGGGGATCTGGCGGCGGGCGCGATCTCGAACCTGTACTATCCGGCCAGCGACCGGCATGGAGCGTCGGTGACGATCACCAATGGGCTCGTGAACGCGGGGCTGGATGGAGTGAGCAACCTGGTGCAGGAGTTCGTGTTCAACCACATGACGACGGGGCGGAAGAACAAGCAACCGTGACGGGAGCGAAGGGTACTTTCGTTCTCGACTGGATTTCGTTGCGATTGGGTCGGCGCCCCTGCGGCTGGGCTGTGCGTCCAAGGTACAGGTAGTCTGTTCTGGACCACATGATGACCAACCCTTACCTCACTCCTGTACGCGGGATCTTCCTGGCGATTCTGATGACCGCGTGCCGCGTCGCTTCGGCGCAGACGGCTGCACCTCCTGCGGCTGATGATGCTGCGGCGCAAGGCGGATCGCAGACGGCGACGATCAGCGTGCGGTCGAACCTGGTGGTGGTGCCCGCGCTGGTGAAGACCAAGGGCGGCGATGTGGTGTTCACGCTGGGCAAGGATGATTTCCAGCTGACGGACAACGGCATCCCGCAGAAGCTGCGGCTAGAGGAAGACACAGGCGGCGAGCCGCTGGCGCTGGTAATCGTGGTGGAAACTGGCAGCGATGGCGCGGAGAAGCTGCACCTGTACAGCGAGCTTGGGGCGCTGCTGGATAACGTGATTGGCGCTGTGCCGCGCAAGGTGGCGGTGGTGGGGTTCGACTCCGCGCCCACGGTGGAGCAGCCGTTTACGCCGAGCCTGGGCGCGGTGAACATTACGCTAGGCAGCCTGCAGCCAGGAGATCAGAAGGCCGCGATCTACGATGCGTTGAGCTTTGCGGTGGAGATGCTGCGCAAGCAGCCAACGTCGTACCGGCGGGCGATTCTGCTGTTCTCGGAGACGCTGGACCATGGCAGCCATACGTCTCTCGTGGATACGCTGCATGCGATTGCCGATACGAATACGACGATCTACACGGTGGCGTTCAGCTCGACCAAGGCCGAACTGAAGCATGGCGGAGCGCTCAGCTCTTCGCACGATCCTGGGCCGGCGCACGGCTGCTTTGCGCACGATGATACGATCGCGCCGGCGATGCAGCCCACGCGCGCACAGCAGAACTACGACTGCTTCGCGCAGTTGATTCCGCCGCTGCGGCTGGCGAAGATGGCGGCGATTGCACTCGGGAACAGCATGCGGCGTAATGTGCCGGAGTCGGTGGCGAAGCTGACGGGCGGAGAGTTCTACAGCTTCAATAATGAGAAGTCGATGCAGCGGGCGCTGCTGACGATTGCGAACCATGTGCCCAATCGCTATGTGCTGAGTTTCCGTCCGAGCGACCCGACGACGGGCTTCCATACGATTCAGCTGACGCTGCCGGATCACGCGAACCTGAAGGTGGAGGCGCGGAATGGGTACTGGATCGACGACCCGAACGTGGCTCCGGAAGTGACGCCGAGCGATGAGCCGGACCTGCCGAAGAATGCTCCTCCGGTGCCGCCGCAGTAGGGCAGCAGAACAGCTGAATAGCAGAATAGCAGAACAGCAGAAGAACAGAGGGGGCACAGCGGCCTAGCTGTGGGTTGAAGAGAGGAATGCTGCGACCTTGCGGGCGGCGTGATCGCATCCTTTGGCCAGCGGGCATCGCTCGCAGTGCGGGGCTTTGTCCTTGCAGATCTCGCGGCCGTGTTCTCTCAGCAGCAGGAACGCTTCCTGCAGCGCAGCGACGTCTCGTGGGCGCACCGTTGCGATGTTCTGTTGCACGTCGCGATACATGGCGGCGTAGTTCTTCTGCTGTCGTCCCCAGCCCACCCGGACCAGCACTCGCAGACCGTTCGATTCGAGTGGTAGGCCTGAGGTCATCCCGCAAAACAGGAGAATCTTCTCGGCTCCTGGATCGCCGATGTTCGGGAATTGCTTCAAGGCTTTCTTCGCTTCGGGATATGGACACCCTAGGATGGTGTCCAGGTCTCCGCCGAACTGCTGCAGCGTGATGCGCGCAATTTCGCGCCAACGGAAGACGCGGGTCTCGGGCCGCATGCCGCCTCGCTGGGCGAGGGGCAGCAAGGTTGTGTCGGACGCACTGTCGATTGCGGCAGCGCTCATGCCGACTTGTTGCCGCAGCGCGTCGAACACCGCTTGACGACGGGTGTCGGGCAGCAGGTAGCAGGCGTTCTCCCACATCACGAGAGCGAACGGGCCTTGCGCGGGAGGCGCGTCGAGCTCTCCGTGCTGCTGCTTGAGCCGGGACATCATCGTGGAGAAGGAAAGCATTGGAGACTCTCTTCCGGAGATCCGGCGACCAGAGGCCCATGGCGCACGAAGCGGGTGCGGCACGAAAGACTCGTGGAACGCAGCCAGTCTATTCCTTGCTGCTTTCGCCCGGGGCTGCTTCCTGCGGCGAATTTGTCGCTGACAGAACGTTCCGAGCGGTTTCGAGGGCCTCCTGCTGGATCTCCGGTACGTCGCCAAAGCCGTGCAGCCAGCGCATCTCGGGTTCTCGGCGGAACCAGGTGAGTTGGCGTTTGGCGTAGTTGCGGTGGCCTTGCTGGGCCTGGGCGATAGCTTCTTCTCGGGAGATTTCGCCGCGCAGGAGGGCGCGAGCCTGAGCGTAGCCTAAGGCTCCGAGGGAGCGGATGTTGTCTCCGTAGGCAGTGACGAGGGCCGCGGTTTCTTCGACTAATCCGCGGTCGAACATGGCAGCGGCGCGGACATTGATGCGGTCGTAGAGGGCGGGGCGTGGGGGATCGAGGCCTAGGCGGAGGATGCGGTAGCCCTGGAGCGCTTCGCGACCGGCGGTCCACTGCGTGGTTTGCGGCTGGCGGGCCAGCAGCGTCATCTCCAGGGCGCGGATGACTTTGGGGATGTCGTTGGCGTGGATGGCTGCGGCGGCGCGGGCATCGAAGCGCGAGAGCAGCCTATGTAGCGAGCCGGGGCGGCGGGATTCGCGGTTGCGCAGGTGGTCGCGGAGGGCTTCGTCACGCTGCGGTGCGGGGGCGAGGCCTTCGATGAGGGCGCGGAGATAGAGGCCGGTGCCTCCGGCGACGAGGGGCAGCTTGCCGCGCGAGGTGATGTCGGCGAGTGCAGCGCGGGCGCGGCGGGCGTAGTCGCCGGCGGTGGCTTCCTCGTTGGGGGCGTACCAGTCGAGTCCGTGATGGGGGATGCGGGCACGTTCTTCGGGCGAAGGCTTGGCGGATCCGATGTCGAGGCCGCGATAGACGGAGACGGAGTCGCAGCTGAGGATCTCGCCGTTCAGCTGCTCGGCGAGATGGAGGGCGAGCGAGGTCTTGCCGCTGGCGGTGGGGCCGGCGAGGACGAGAAGCGGGGCGAGAGTGCTAGTGGAAATTGGCAAGTGGGGAGGGATAAGGGCCAAGTGATAAGGGCCAAGTGAGATGCTACGCGGTCTCGTGGCTTCAGTGGATCGTGGCGACCGCGCCTAAAGGCTTACTACTTGCCACTTGGCACTGGCTCCTCACCACTGCCTCCACCAGCCGGGGTAGAAGGCTCGTGCGAGGCCGGCGTGGGCGAGGCTGGCGAGGAGCACGATGGAGCCGATCAGCAGCATGCCACGCAGGATGCGGCGATGTTCGAGGGCGCGGGCTGCGAGGTCTTCTGACTTGAGGGAGGTCTCGTTGCGGGCGGTATTCTCGGCCCAGGCTTCGGTAAAGAGGCTGGGCTGGGCCGGCGTGCTCGGCTCGCGATCCATACGCAGCACGTTACTCTATCGACTTGTTCACCAGGTAGTGGAAGCGCAGCTCGAGTGGGCCTTTCCAGTTCTTGGGCAGGGCTGGGAACTGGCCTTCGCTGGTGATCGATCCCCAGGCGGACTTGTTGATGGCATCGTCGTGGGTGGAACCGTCGAGGGCCATGGCGCTGATGCTGCCGTCGGGATTGATGGTGAAGCGGATGAGGGTTTCGCCCTGCTTGGAGATGGGCGGCTTGGCCTCTTCGGGGATGAGCGGATACCAGTTGCGCTGGACGTCGGCGAGGATCTTGCGGAGGTAGGGGCCGAGGTCGACGCCGGGCTGCGGCGGCGAGAGCACTTCGGGGCCGCCCATGCCGAGCGGGCTGGAGCCGCCACGACGGCCGTAGCCTCCTCCGGGAGCGTTGCGATCGCGGGCGACGTCTCCCGCGAGGTTGCGCATGGAGTCGCTGGTGGAGGGCGTGTTGAAGGTGGGGTGCGAGCTGGGCTGCGGGGTCGGGGCTTCGGCGACGATGGGCGAGGGCTGACGCGGGACCACCGGCGGCGCGGTGACGGGCGCGGGCATCGACGGGGCTGTGGTGGGCAGCGGGGTGGTGGTGGGTGGCGGAGGTGCGGCCTCGGTGGGCCGCGGCGCGGCGGGCACGGGCTTGGGATTCATCGCGCGCAGCTTTTCGAGGGTCTTGGTGTCGAGGGACTTCTGCGGGAGCTTGGGCGCGACGTGTGGCAGCCTGGGAGCGTTGAGGACGGTCAGCTCCTTCTCGTGCAGCGCGTCGACCGGCGAGATGAGCTGCGGAGCATGCCACAGGTACTTGGGGCCGTAGAAGAGCACCCAGAGGATGATGACCCAGACGAAGAGCGAGATGTAGATGGATTCGCGGAAGCGGCCGCGGGCGCGTTCGTCCTCGATGGAGTCGAGCAGGTGGACGAGCTCGTGCTCCTGCAGCTCACCGAAGCGGGCGCTGCGAATGACGACGGGGCGCGAGGGCACGGAGCCGTCGGGAGCGTGGGGGATGAAGGTAACGGGACGGTCGGAGGCGGTCGCGCGGACCTCGCCTTGCTCGATCGCCTGTTGTGGCCCCGTCTGGTCTGGTCCGGCGTCGGCGACGCTTTGCGCCGTCGTATCGTTCTGGATCGGTTCGGGATCGAGGGGCGTAATGGGTAGCATCGGGTCTTCAGTTCGGACGGATGAACGGTACCGAAGGTTGCGTAATCCTTCGATAGCGAAGCAGGCAACTGGGTGATATCGCAGCGGCAACTCGGCAATAGCAAGCAGGCAGGTGCCTGCGGGCCGCGATGAATCTCCTGCGGCTTCGTCCATTGTCGCATCCCGCGGAGGGACGGGATACGCGGGAAACCTTAGCTGGGGCTATCCTCTTGAGTGCATGGAACTGCACGCAGATTCACCCCAGCCGTCGTCTCCTGACCTGCCGTCCGGCTCGCTCGCCGGCCGCAAGGCGATCGTCCTTACCGCCAGCGACCGGTGCTTTTCCGGCACGCAGGAGGATGTCTCCGGGCCGGCGATCGAGATGATGCTCCGCGAGGCGGGTGCCGAAGTGATGGAGCGGATGGTGCTTCCCGACGACCAGCACATGCTGCAGGAGGCGCTGCTGGCGGGGGCGTCGCGGGCGGGGCTGGTGTTGACCACCGGAGGCACGGGGCTGGCGCCGCGAGACGTCACTCCGGAGGCCACGCTGGCGGTGTGTACGCGGCTGGTCCCGGGGCTGGCGGAGCTGATCCGGCGTGAGGGCTCCAATGAGACGCCGATGGCCTCGCTGAGCCGCGGCCTGGCGGGGTGTATTGGTGCGGCGCTGGTGGTGAATCTGCCGGGAAGTCCTGCGGGCGCGAGACATGCGCTGGGCGTGATTCTGCCTTTGTTGCCGCATGCGCTGGATCTGCTTTCCGGCAACACGGAACATCATGCGGCTGGCGAAGGCGAGTGAAGATTATTGAGCCGGTGGACGCGATGTCATGGCATCGCAACGCGTTCTCCGTGCAGCCGACTAGAATAGGAGGTCGGTGAAGATTACTCCCATAGCGTTCCTGCACAAGTTCTCGCTCGGCATCCTGGCGGTGATGAAGCCGCTGGGGGTGTGGGGTGTCGGCGGCCTGGCCCTGATTGACTCCGCGCTGATCCCCATCCCGGTCTCGATGGACGGCGTGGTGATCGGCTATGTGGCGAGCAACCACGCGCGCTTTCTGATTTACAGCCTGGTGGCGGCGCTGGCCTCGGCGATCGGATCGCTGGTGCCGTTCTACATTGGCCGCGCGGGCGGCGAGTTCTTCCTGCTGAAGCGCATCAACCGCGAGCGGTACGAGAAGATTCGCGACCGGTTCGAGAGCCAGGAGTTCCTGGCGATTATGGTCCCGGCGATGCTGCCCCCGCCGACGCCACTGAAGCTGTTCGAGTTTGCAGCGGGCGTCTTCGAGATGAAGCCGATGCCGTTCGTGCTGGCGATCTTCCTGGGCAAGCTGGTGCAGTTCCTGGTGTGCTCGCTGCTGACGATATGGTTTGGGCCGACGCTGATGCACTCGCTGAAGCACGTGATGCATACGCACATGGATGTGCTGATCGGCGTGGCGGTGGCGATCCTGCTGGGGCTGGGCTTCTACGTTGTGCGCAAGCTGTTCGATCGGCGCAAAGGCATTGCGTTGCCGGCTGAAGAGTAGGCGTTACCTCAGCCGCAGGCGCAGGAAGAAGACCTCGCCGGTGGGTGTGGCTCCGTAGATTGATTTCAGTGCGTCGGGTGTGCGGTAGAAGCTGATCTGCGTCCCGGGCGCGATGACCAGATGCGGACCGGCGGCGAAGTCGCGATCGTAGCCGAAGCTGAAGGCTGCGACATGGCCGACGCCTTGCTCCTCGAAGCCTGCGGGGAGTGGGGCTCCGGGCGTCAGTTCCAGCTCGTTGGTGCGCGCGGCGTTCTCGATGCGTGTCCATACATAGTTCTTCGTGAGGAACTTGAGGCGGGCTTCGGCGAGATAGCTGTTGGCGATCTCGGAGGCGGGTGAGGACGTTGCGGGCTCGCCTTTGGTGCGTCCCCAGACGAGTGTGACGGCGAGGTCGGTGGCGGGCTCCGCGGACATCGTCATCGCAGGCAGGGCGTTCTTCTTTGCCGGTGCAGAACCCATCGGCATGCCGGGCATGTCCTGCATGTTCATACCGCTCATGTCCGTGCTGGCCGTCGGAGGGCCTTCTGCAGGGCGCTTCCAGGCGTGGTGGTACATGACGCTTGCGGTCTGGCGTTGCTGGTCCTCGGTGGGATAGAGGGCTTCAGGGTGATAAATGTGCGCGAAGGAGTATTGGCCAGTCCAGTCGGGTGTGGGCGAGACCGTGAGGCGCGTCGAGATGGAGTCGACGTTGTGGCCGTTGGGGGAGGGCTCGAAGTGCCAGCGGTCTTCGGCAGGCTCGCCGCCGTGGAAGCCGGAGAGCTCGAGACGCGCCCAGCGATAGGTGACGCCGCCGGTGATGACGTTGAAGGCGATATGCGTGGAGTCTTCCTGATGATGGCCGAGCGCAGCGAGCGGGTCTTCGCTCGCCGAGGCGCGATGCGGATAGGCCGTGGGGCCGATGGCGGGATCGCCGATGGGAGCAGCGTAGAGCTCGACGAGGCCGCGTTTGCCAAGCGGCTGATCGTAGATGGCGGCGAGTTCCATCCAGAGATCGTGCGGGTGCTGGCCATCGACGATGGGCGCGCCGTACGCAGTCTCGCCTTGCTGGAAGAGCTCGGGGTACTCGCGGTCGTGCACGGTGCCGGGCTCGAGCGAGAGCATGGAGCGGAACGTGAGCGTGCCGGGGCCGATGCGATGCTCGGCCATGGGCATAATCCAGTTGGTGGAGAAGAAGGCGTCGCGGCCGCGCTCGGCTTGCCCCGGAACTGTGGTGGCCTGCTGCTGGTTGTTGGCGAGGAAGGCGGTGCCGTGCAGCATGAACTGCCATCCATGGCCCGAGGTCATGAGCATGGAGACGGGCGTCGAGGCGGGCTCAATGCTGGTGCCGCTGGAGCCATGTTGTTGCTGGGCCTCGATGAGGGTGTTGGCGACCATGGACATCGGAGGAATCCGAGGGTTAGCAGGGGTCGACATGGCCAGGGATGGCGCTGTCGCAGCGGAGGTCGGCTCGCAGGAGTTGCCGGCACGCATCCGGTTCATCATCGGGCAGTCCGAGGTGCAGGCCAAGGCAGGCGTGGCGAGCAGAAGCGCGGAGAGAGCGGAGGGATAGAGCTTCAATGGGAGGACTCCTGAAACGACTTCGCGCAATGCGGACGGAGATAGGACGCACGGGAGGGCCGATGGTTGCGCGGCGGCGGCCGATGAATCCGTGGGCGAAGCGGGTCAGAGCTTGGGGTGCTGCTTCGTGAAGCCGGTGGCTTTCTCGTAGGCCGCGGCGAGAGCGAGCGCTGGGCCTTCTGCGTACAGCGGCGCGAGGAAGGTGAGGGACACCGGCGTTCCGGGGCCTCCCCAATTGGGCACGGGATCATTGGTGTCGGGTGGGACGAAGGCGGGAGCATCGTCGCCGCGAACGCCGTTGGGCACAATGACGGCGGGTTGTCCGCAATGATTTGTTGCCGTGAGCTGCATCCCGCCCGAGGGGGTCACGATGACGTCGTACTGCGCGAAGAGTTCGTGCATGGCGGCCATGGCGAGCGTGCGGGCGCGCTGCGCCTGGATGTATTCGACGGCGGGGATGAAGCGTGCCTCGCGGAAGGTGTTGGGCCAGTCGCCTGGGCTCTGGCCGGCGAGGAGAGCGTCGCGGCCGGAGGTGGTGAGCTCGTCGAAGGCGGCTGCGCCTTCGGCGGAGAGGATGGTGCCGAGCGCGCCGAAGGGAAAATTGGGCAGTTCGCAAGGCTTCAGGTCGATGCCCATCTTGCGCAGCGTCTCGAGCGCGGCGCGATCGAACCTGGCATCGTAGGTGCGGCGGGCGAAGTTGGTCTTCTCGGACTCGATGCGCCTGGCGCGCTCCTCGGGCTTGAGCTTGGCGAGGTCTTCTTCCGTTGAGGGCTTGAAGACGGGCTCGTCAAAGGAGGTCTTGAGGTAGCCGACGCGGAGCTTGCGGAGATCGAGGTTGAAGTCCGCACCAAAGCCTGCGGGTTGACAGGAGAGGTCCTTGCCGTCGGGGCCTGCGATGGCGGAGAGGATGAGGGCCGTGTCCTCGACGCTGCGGGCGATGGGGCCGATCTTGTCCATCGACCAGCTGAGCGCCATGGCGCCAGTGCGGGGCACGAGGCCGTAGCTGGGGCGCAGGCCGACGACACCACAGCGTGTAGAAGGACTTGAGATGGAGCCGAGGGTCTCTGTGCCGATAGCGAAGCCCACGCAGCCGGCGCTCACGGAGCTGGCGCTGCCGGCCGAAGAACCACTGCTTCCTTGCTGCGGGTTCCAGGGATTGCGGGTGCGCTGGAAGGTGTCGCGGCCGCCCCAGAGATCGCCCTGCGCGAGCGCGCCAAGGCTCGTCTTCGCGATAAGTACCGCTCCGGCTGCATCGAGCCGCTTCACGACTTCGGCGTCGTAGTCGAAGTGTTGGTCTTCGAAGCCGCCGGCTCCCCACGTGGTGGGATAGCCCGCGACGGCGAGCAGATCCTTGGCGCCCCAGGGGATGCCATCGAGTGGGCCGATGGGATGGCCGGCGTGGAAGCGGGCGTCAGCTGCGGCGGCGTGCTTGAGCGCGCGCTCCTCGGTGTAGGTGATGACGAAGTGCAGCGTGGGATCGTAGCGATGCAGGCGCGCGAGGTACATCTTGGTGAGGCCCGTTGAGGTGATGCGCTTCGCACGTAGCAGAGCGCCGAGTTCGCGCACCGTGGCGAAGGCAACGGTCTCGCTGGCTATACCGTTGGTTTCGAGTGTGCCGGTGTAGGCGCTGAGGTCGGGTGAACCGGCGATGTGGACTCCGACGGCTGCTGCACGCGGCAACGTGGTGCCGGCCGGAATGGGATTCGATACCGCGATGGGAGCGACGCTGTTGGGCAGCTTGAGCGAACGAATGCGCAGATAGGAGTTGCGCTTACCGACGAGGTCGTTGAGCATCGTCTGCTTCTGCTCGTCGGTGATTTTGATGGCGGCGATGACGCCTGCAGCGTCGATCATCTCGGGTGTGATCATGGGCCAGTCGCGCAGGTCGGCTTTGGATAGACTCTGGGCTCCGGCAGAATTCGGGCTGGCCATCAGGCCGAGCAGAGCGCCGGGGAAGAGCGTGCCGCCGAGGCCTGCGGCGCTCGCGGCCTGAAGCACGCGACGCCGAGAGACAGTGGGGCGTGAGGGTTGAGTGGCTTCCTGATTCACGTTCTGGAGGGAGTCCATATCGGCATCATCCCATGGGATTCAAGCGGAGCGGAAGAATTCATCCATTCATTCGTGCGGCAAGTTATGCGCGCTTGCAGTCGCAGCTCAGGCAGCGATGTTCGGCGCAGGCTCCGCAGGTTCGGGCAAGCTCGCGCTTGAGGGCGGCGCGGGCGCGATGGGCGCGCACAGCCGCGTTGCCGGGTGTGAGGTTGTGGCGTGCGGCATAGGCGCTCAGAGGCTCTTCGGCGAGGTCGACCTCGCGCAGGATCTCGGCGTAGGCGGGGCGCAGCGAGGGCAGGACGTAAGCGATGCAGTGGCAGACGAGGTCGTGGGTTTCGTTCTTCTGCGTCGAGTCGTGCGCGAGCTCTTGTGTCCATCGTTCCAGCGCCGAGGTCTCGGTGCTGCGGCGGCGGAAGTGGTCGATGATCGCGTTGCGCAGTACGGCGAAGAACCAGGCAACGGCGGACTCTTCGTCGCGCAGCGTATCAGTGCGCTCGAGCGCGCGCATGTAGGCGGCCTGCAGGATGTCTTCGGCGAGAGCGCGATCGTCCACGCGGCGCGCGACGAACGCGAGGAAGCGCGATCGGCGGGTGAGCAGGTCTGCGAGTTTCGTGTTGGTAGTGGACGCCATGGAGGATGCGCGGTCCGCGAGGGCATCGCCCCGGCGGACCGCAGTCTCTGTTAGCAGCATGGCAGAACGGGCACAGCGCCCGTAGGGCAGGTGCAGTCGGGGCAGGTACAGGTGGGACCGCAGGAGCAGGTGTTGGTCTTCGTCATCATGGTGAGTCTCCCTTCGCGACGGCGGCTTGGAGGCCGGCCGTCGTAAAGGAAGACGCAGATGGGCGAGGAACATTACAGTTGCAGAGGCTTCGCGGTTAGCGCCTGCGGCGAGAGCGCTGCGCGGTAGCGGCTTCGCCGTCAGCGGGCTGCTGTGAGCAAGTTAGCGAGTCAGTACGTCGCTGACTCGCTGACCGCGTTGCGGCTAACGGCGGAGCCGCTAACGCGGAGCGCTGCCATTAGTAGTCGAAGTCGGCGGCGGCATCGCCGGCGCCGACGACGGGCTGGACGACGGATTTGCCGTCCTGCTTGTAGACGGTGCCGCCCTTCATCACGAACTGCACGTGCTCCATCGTCGAAATGTCCTCGAGGGGATTGCCGGTAACAGCGACGAGGTCTCCGTAGCAGCCAGCCTTGATGCAACCGGCTTTGCCTGTGAGGCTAAGTAGGTCGGCGGCGTTGCGCGTCGAGGCCAGCAGGGCATCGGAGGGCGTCATGCCGGCCTTTACCAGCAGGGCGAACTCATGCGCGTTCGCGCCGGCGGAGGTGTCGGTGCCAAAGGCCACCTTGACGCCGGCTTTGTAGGCATCGTGCAACATTCCGGCCATCAGCGGCGTGACCTCGATGGCCTTCTGGGCAGCAGAGGGGTTGAGCTGCTCGGGATGATGCAGCGCGGTCTCGTGCACCTGGTCGGCGACGAGCAGCGTGGGCACGAGGTAGGTGCCGTGCTCCTTCATCAGCTTGAAGCTTTCGGCATCGGCCCAGGTGCCGTGCTCGATGGAATCGACGCCGAGGCGGACGGCGTTGTCGATCGCAGCCTTGCCGTGCGCATGCGCGGCGACCTTGAGGCCGAGATTGTGTGCGGTATCGATGGCGGCCTTGATCTCGTCGTTGGTCATGGTCTGGACCTTGGGATCGTCGCCAATGGAGAGCACGCCACCCGATGGCATGATCTTGATGACCTCGGCGCCTTCGCGGCGATGCTCGCGCACGATCTTCGCGAAGCCTTCGGGGCCGTCAGCGACGCTGCCACCCCAGGTGGAGTTGCTCCAGGTGTCGTCGATGCCGTTCTTCGGATCGCTGTGACCGCCGCTGACAGAGAGCGGTTCGAGCGAGACGATGATGTGCGGTCCGGGGATCCAGCCGCGATCGATATCATGCTTCAGCGCCAGGTCGAGGCCGCCGCCGGAGCCCATGTTGCGCACCGTGGTGAAGCCCTCCTCGAGCAGCTTGCGCGCGATGACGCCCGCGCCGATGGCGTTCTCGAACGGCGAGACGGTGAGGCGCGACTGGAAGACGTTCATCGGCAGGCGCGGGCCGCCGCCCATGTGCTTGTGTACGTCGATGAGGCCGGGCAGCAGGGTCTGACTGCCGAGGTCGATGACGGTGGCACCAGGAGCAGAAGTGGTACCGTCGGCGACGCTGGTGATCTGGCCGTCAGTGATGGTCACGGTGACGGGACCCGTGAGCTTGCCGCTGATGCCATCGAACATGTGTGCCGCGTGGACGACGACGGTCTTTGATGGCGATGGTTTGGCGGGCGCCTGTGCCGTGACGGCGAGGGTGGAGGAAAGAGCAAGAACAACGAGCGCGGAACGCAGCATCGTGAATGCGACTCCTGGAGCAAGGATGTGGGGACTTGCTCCGAGGATACGCTCGCCGGCGGACGGCACAAAGCCTGTCCGAGTCGCCGGTACTACTGAGCTTCAGGATATTCCTGTGACTTCTCCAGCTGAATCGACGTCGATCTCCAGAGCTCGCGAAGCGCGTGGCAGGCCGGGCATGAGCATCATCGCCCCCGAGGTGACAACGAGGAACCCAGCACCCGCGGAGAGTGAGATATCGGTGACGTGCAAGGTCCAGCCGGTCGGCGCGCCCATTCGCTTCGGATCGTCGGTGAGCGAATACTGGGTCTTGGCAATACAGATGGGGAGATGGCCGAAGCCCCAGCGCTCAAAGCGGGCCAGGTTTTCTTTGGCGGCCTCTGAGAATTCAATGCCGTCTGCACCGTAGATTTGCTGCGCTACCTTGGTGATCTTGGTGGTAATCGAGTCTGCGGAGGTATAGGTGGTGCTCGGCTGCAGGTCCGGATTGGCGGCGATCACCTCGACCACTTTTCTTGCCAACGCCTCCGCTCCCTCGCCACCTTTGGCGAAGGCCTCAGAGAGAGCAAACGAGGCGCCATGGGCTTCGCAAAATTCTCTCAGCGCATCGAGATCTGCGTCCGAATCGTTGGGAAAGCGGTTGATCGCAACCACCACGGGCAGGCCGAAACCGAGAATGATCCCGATGTGCTTTTCAAGATTCGGAAAGCCGCGTTGGAGGTCTCCTTCGCCCTGGTTGCGCATGCTTTGCACCGTGGTGACGAGGACGGCGACGGAAGGTTTGACGCCTGAAGAAGGCATTACCAGATCCATAAACTTCTCAAAGCCAAGGTCCGCGGCAAAGCCAGTCTCGTTCACTACGTAATCGGCAAGATTCATACCGATGCGCTGCGAGACCACGGAGCTGGTGCCGTGGGCGATGTTCGCAAACGGGCCACAGTGGACCAGCGCGGGGGTTCCGTCCGTGGTTTGAGCAAGGTTCGGCTCCAGCGCTTCATTAAGCAGCGCCATCATGGGACCCACAGCTTTGAGATCGGAGGCTCGCACGGGCTGGCCGTCGCGATTCGATCCGATGACGATGTTCGAAAGCCGCTGCCTCAGATCATCGCGGTGATGCGCGAGCGCGAGGATCGCCATAATCTCCGAGGCCGCGGTGATGACGAAGCCCGCCTCGCGATTGCTGCCGTCGCGGTGTTTCTGTCCCGGGGTGGGCACGCTCACGATGATTCTGCGCAGCGCCCGATCGTTCATGTCCATGGCGCGGGGCCAGGTCACGGCATGAGGGTCGATGTTCAATTCGTTCCCGTGGAACAGATGAGAATCGATAAGTGCGGATAGCAGGTTATGCGCCGACGTAATGGCATGGAAGTCGCCGTGGAAATGGAGATTGATCTTCTCCGCCGGCTCGATCTGCGATCTGCCACCTCCGGCTGCACCGCCCTTCATGCCGAAGACCGGTCCGAGAGAGGGCTCACGCGATGTGATGATCGCGCGTTTGCCAATCCGCTCCAGCCCCTGCACGAGGCCTATCGAGGTAACAGTCTTGCCCTCGCCTGAGACGGTAGGGGTGGTCGCAGTCACAAGAATCAACTTCCCTGGCTTGGCATCTCTGCCTGGCAAACCATTCAGGAGATCCAGGCTGAGCTTCGCCGTTACAGGGCTTCGTCGCTCGTACAAGGACTGGGGAAGGTGAAGCTTGGAAGCGATGGCGTCAATCGACAACAATTGTTTCAATGCAGATCCCTTATTCGTTCGGGAAGGTCTGATCAAGTCATTCCCACAGCGGCTACCGCCGCATTGTTGTTGCAGACGTCACGGCACTACTGAAGTCGTGCCCGCCCGTCCGCGCCACCTGATCAGGGATTCCGTAGAGCATTAGCCGGCATTCATGATGTCCCAGAGGGACCGCGCCATTTGCGGAGAGACGCAATGACTTTGTCTCGGTGGGGAAGATCGCGGAGCCCGTCGAGCCAGCTGTGCTTGAGAGGAGCCTCACGTCTTCGGGGAAGGAGATGAAGACGTGAGGCGTCCTATTTCGACGGATGCAGTCGGCACCAGTGTCGCCAGGTTAGATGTCGAGGTTCTTTACGTCCAGCGCATTCTCTTCGATGAACTTGCGGCGGGCTTCTACGTCTTCGCCCATCAGCGTGGAGAAGATCTTTTCGGTTTCCACGAGGTCTTCGAGCCTGACCTGCAGCAGGGTGCGGCGGGTGGGATCCATGGTGGTGTCCCACAGCTGGGTTGCGGTCATTTCGCCGAGACCCTTGTAGCGCTGGACGTCATAGCCCTTCTTGCCCTGCTCGATGACGAAGTCGAAGAGGTCGATGGGGTTGGTCTTCTCGACGGGGTCCTGGGCTTCGCGGCCCTTGCGGGCTGCAGGCTTGGCCTCGGCTACGGCACCCGGTGCGCCGGCCTCGGCGGCTGCGCCCTCAAGCTCTTCGGGCTCGGCGTTCTCGGCTGCTTCGTCGAGTTCCTCTTGAGTCGGAGCGGCGGCTTCCGCACCGGCCTTGGCTTTCGCGTCCTTGCCCAGGTACTCGATGAGGAACGGGCCGGCGAGGCGGTCGCCCATGTCGGCGTGCTTGTGCAGCAGCTGGCGGGCTTCGGGGGTGGTGGCGAGCGTCCAGTCAAAGCGGCGCTCGGCTCCCTGAGAGTCGGTGAAGCTGAGCCAGTAGAGGTTGTGCTCCTCGTCCTTGGTCACATCGCTGATGGCCTTGAACTGGTCGCGCCGCTCAATGGCCTTGAGGCGTTCGCGCAGGTCCTTGAGCTTGGCGGGCGATTCGAAGTCGGCGCGGCGTTCGGCGTCCTTGCCCTTGTGGGCGAAGACCTCGACGAAGTTGCGGGCGACGTCCGCATTCCGCAGGCGCTTCGACAGCTTGGTGAAGTACGTCTTGTACTCGCTCAGCTCGGTCATGAATCGCGTGAGGTCCTTGTCGGTGAGCTTCGCTCCTGCATCGCCGTAGCGGATGCTGAGGCCTTCGCTGGCCTTGCGCAGCATGATCTTTTCGAGCTCGCGATCGTCCTTGACGAACTGCTGGAAGCGGCCCTTCTTGATGGAGTAGAGCGGGGGCTGCGCAATGTACACGTGGCCGCGGTCGATGAGCTCCTTCATGTGGCGGAAGAAGAAGGTAAGCAGCAGCGTGCGGATGTGCGAGCCGTCGACGTCGGCATCGGTCATCAGGATGAGCTTGCCGTAGCGAAGCTTGGCGATGTCAAAGTCATCCTTGCCGATACCGCAGCCGAGAGCGGTGATCATGGCGCGGATTTCTTCGTGGCCCAGCATCTTGTCGTAGCGGGCCTTTTCCACGTTGAGGATCTTGCCCTTGAGCGGGAGGATGGCCTGGAACTTGCGGTCGCGGCCCTGCTTGGCGGTGCCGCCGGCCGACTCACCCTCGACGAGGTAGAGTTCGCACATTTCAGGACGGCGCTCGGAGCAGTCGGCAAGCTTGCCGGGAAGGCCGCCGCCATCGAGCGCACCCTTGCGGCGGGTGAGGTCGCGGGCCTTGCGTGCGGCTTCGCGGGCGCGCGAGGCATCGATGGCCTTGGAGATGATCTTGCGGGCGATAGGAGGATTCTGCTCGAGGAAGGCTCCCAGGCGCTCATTGACGAAGGCCTGCACCTGGCCGGCGACGTCGGAGTTGAGCTTGCCCTTGGTCTGGCCCTCGAACTGCGGCTGCGGCAGCTTGACGCTGACGACCGCGGTGAGGCCTTCGCGGACGTCATCGCCCGAGAGGTTCTCTTTCTGATCCTTGAAGAGGCCCTGGGCCTGGCCGACCGCGTTGATGGTGCGGGTGAGCGCGGTACGGAAGCCGGAGAGGTGGGTTCCTCCATCGACGGTGTTGATGTTGTTGGCGAAGCTGAAGACCGTCTCCGAGTAGGAGTCGTTGTACTGGAGCGCGATCTCGAGGACCAGCTGGCCGATCTCGGCTTCCATGTAGATGGGCTTTTCGTGCAGCACCTGCTTGCCCTTGTTGAGCATGCGGATGAAGCCGGCGATGCCGTCGGTGTACTTGTAGATCTGCGACTTGGGCTCGCCGGACTTGGGGTCGAGCACGCGCTCGTCGGTCAGCGTGATCTCGATGCCCTTGTTGAGGAAGGCGAGCTGGCGGAGTCGGTTGGAGAGGATATCGAAGCTGTACTCGGTGACCGTGAAGATGGACTTGTCGGGCAGGAAGTGGACCTTGGTGCCGCGGCGCTTGGAGGCTCCCATCTTGCGGAGCTCGCTGGTGGGGTCACCCTTGGAGAAGTCCATCTCCCACGCGAAGCCATCGCGCCAGATCTCGACCTCGAACTGCTGGGAGAGCGCGTTGACGCAGCTGACGCCGACGCCATGGAGACCGCCTGAGACCTTGTAGTTGGAAGCGTCGAACTTGCCGCCGGCGTGGAGCACGGTGAGGACGACCTGCACCGCGGGCAGCACCTCGCCGTTGGGCATGGTCTTGTTGTCCACGGGGATGCCGCGGCCATCGTCGACGACGGTGATGGAGTTGTCGTCGTGGATGGTGACGTCGATGCGGCTGGCGTAGCCGGCGAGGGCTTCGTCGACCGAGTTGTCGACGACCTCGTAGACGAGGTGATGCAGGCCTTGCTCACCGGTGGAGCCGATGTACATGGCGGGGCGCAGACGGACGGCTGCGAGGCCTTCGAGGACGGTGATGTTTTCGCCGGTGTAGCTGGGCGCGCCAGCTGGCGCCTTCGGGTCCTGGGGATCCGGAATAGAGCTTTGCGATGCCAATGGAACTCCGGCAGGCGGCGGGTTGTCGTGGCTCAGGAGACGTCCGCGGAGACGCGGCGAATTGAGCCAGGGAGGGGCCGCCTGCAAAGGGTTTTCCCTGTGCTAATTTTACCACGCTGTGACGTGAAATCCGAGCCTGCAAATCTCACGAACACCCGCGAAAAATCTGAGGTTTACGCTTGCCGGGGGAGCTGGCCGGAACCCATTTCGGGAGACGCTGGAATGGCCGTCTGGGAACTCGCCTGGGCACCCTGCGACCAGAACCACAAAACCACCGCCGCAGCCGCCCATGCGAGCAGCATTTCGGGCAGGTATCCTCCGCGCCAGTAGGACCAGGAGAGGCCCACATGCAGCGCCAGAAAGATCGGCACGGCCCAGACGGCGCGCCGGGAGCGCAGCCACGGGGATTCGCCCATCCAGACCGGCAGGGCGACGAAGAACAGCGGCCAGCCGTAGCCCATCAGCCGGTTGATTCCCGTGCCCAGCAGCGGGCCGAGGAGGAAGCAGATGGTCCCGTAGACGGCGGCAAAACGCAGCGTCGTGCGGAATCCCAGGGGCTGGGTTGGGGCTGGGGTGGGGTGCGGGTTGCTCCGCCACAGGACGAAGACGGTCAGCAGCGGCAGCAGGCCGAACTCGGTGAGCAAGGCGAGGAGGGTGGCTCTGGGTGCGGCGGGATTGACGCCACAGAAACCCACCGCCCGGATGCTGCCGAGATGGATCGCGTGCTGCCAGACCGGCGTGCCGCAGGCGTCGTTGATGTTGTTCCACAGCTGCACGCCGAAGAGGTTCTGCGCGGCGTTCCAAGGGATCTTGAGCAGGATGTAGAGCGATTGGGGAAGGTGCTGCGGGTTTCCGGGGCTGGCGAGCGTAAGGCGATGGACGATGGCCGAACCCGCTGCGGCGGCGGCGATGGCGAGCAACCGGCCCCGCCAGCGGAGCGGCTTCCAGGCGGCGATCAGCAGGCAGAGCAGGGTGAGCGACGTGCTCTCACGGGCCAGCATGAGGGGCAGCATCCAGAGCGCGGCCGCGATCCACAACTCGCGATCGAGCAGGACGAGCAGGATGGCCAGCAGGGCAGCGTAGAAGAGGTCCGGAAGGATGAGGCCGAGCATGGTGTCGGGCAGCATAGGAGCCATGGCGATGGCCGCCAGCATCCACCAGGGAGCGCGGGTGCGCGAGGCCTGGGCGAAGATGACTCCGACGAGGATGAGGATCGAGACGGCCGCCAGGAGGTAAAAGCCTTGCACCGTGCTCCGGTGGAGCAGGGTCGCGATGGCGTGGGCCAACCTCGGCCCGAGCTGGCGGGAGACGAAGGGTTGCGGGACGTCCGCGGTCTGACCGTTCGCGATGGCCACGTACGCCCAGATGTCGGTCATCTGGAGAGTCCCGCGGTAGTGCAGCTCCTTCCATGCGGCGTAGCCCGCTCCGGCCAGCGTGGCGGCGACGACGACCAGCGCCCGGGCGCGCGGGGTGAGGCGGCTGAGAGGGGCGGAGATCCAGCCCCTCCCAGCGCTGCCGGATGTTGGTTCTAAAGGCACTACAGGTAGTTCACCACACTTGCAGCCGGACGATGCCGGTCAACACGACGTGCGTTACCAGACCTTGCAGGCGGGTACATGGACCATCGGCTGTCCGACCTTGCAGCCGAAGGCCTTCTGGAACTCCGGCATGTTCACAACGACGCCGTTGACGCGCGCCCAGCCGGGCGAGTGGGGATCGGTGAGGGCGTTGGCGCGCTGATTCTCGGGGCGCTCGTTCTCGCAGGCCCACTGGGCCATGCCGACGAAGTAACGCTGGTCAGGCGTGAAGCCGTCCTTGTCTGCAAGCGTTTCCGTGGCAGTCTGCATCTTCCAGGCCATGTAGCCGAGCAGCGTACCTCCGAGGTCGGCGACATCTTCCCCGCTGGTCAGCTTGGAGTTGATGTGGATGTCGTCGACGACCACGTAGCCCGCATATTGATCGCGGATGCAATTGATGCGGTCCTCGAAGCCCTTGGCGTCGGCGGGAGTCCACCAGTCGCGGAGATTGCCCTTGCCATCGAACTGGCGGCCTTCATCGTCGAAGGCATGGGTCAGTTCGTGGCCGATGGTGGAGCCGGTGTTGCCATAGTTGGGAGCGGCATCTTCCTTGGGGTCATAGAGCGGCGGCTGCAGGACCCCGGCGGGGAAGTTAATGTCGTTCATCGGAGGGTTGTAGTAGGCGTTCACCGTGGGTGGCGTCATGTCCCACTCGTTGCGGTCGACGGGCTTGCCCAGCTTGTTCCACTCGCGGGCTTCCTCGAAGCGCGACGCCCGCAGCGCGTTGCCGAAGTAGCCGGTCTTCTGCACGTCCAGCGTGGTGTAGTCGCGCCACGTCGTGGGATAACCGATCTTGTTGCGGATGGCGTGCAGCTTGACCAGCGCCTGGGCCTTGGTCTCGGGCGTCATCCAGTCGAGGCCGTCGATCTCCTGCTTCATCGCGGTCTCGATCTGCTGGGTCATGCGGTCGGTGTCGGCCTTCATCTGCGGCGTGAAGGTGCGGGCGACGAACTCCTGGCCAAGCGCCTCGCCGAGGTTGCGATCGACGGCGCGGACGCATGTCTTCCAGCGCGGCGGCATGGCGGGGGTGCCGCGCAGCGTGGTGGAGAAAAAGTCGAAGTGGGTTTGCGCGATGGGCTGCGCGAGGTAGGGCGCCGCGCCGAGCATGACGTGGACGCGCAGGTAGCTGCGCAGCGCGTCGACGGACTCATCCTTGAGCTCAGTGTTGACCGCCTGCAGGAAGGCCGGCTGCGAGACGTTCAGCGTGGTGACGGTCTTGGGACCCTGCACGCGGAAGTACACCGGCCAGTCGATCTCCGGAGCCATCTTCTGGAGGTCGGCCATGGAGGTGCGGTGGAAGATCTTGTGTGGATCGCGGCGCTCGACGCGGGTGAGTTGGGCCTTCGCCAGCGCGGTCTCGATGCGCATGGTGGCGTCGGCGTCGGCCTTGGCCTGGGCTTCCGTCTCGCCGGTGTAGGTGAGCAGCTTGGTGAGGAAGGCGACGTACTTGGCGCGCAGGGTGACGCTCTTCTCGTCGGTCTTGGTGTAGTAGTCGCGGTCGGGCAGGCCGAGGCCACCGGCGCCGATGGCGACCATGATCACATCGCTGTTCTCCGCGTCCTGGTCGGTGCCGGAGTTGAAGAAGAAGGTGCCCATCAGCTCGTGTTCGAGATAGGGCAGCGCGGTGAGGATCGCGTCGCGCGTGGTGAGCTTGTCGATGCGTCGCAACGCGGGCTCGAGGGGCTTGATGCCGGCGGCGTCGATGGCGGAGGTGTCCATGCAGCTGGCGAAGTAGTCGCCGATCTTTTGTTGCACCGGCGTGCGCTGAGCGGCTGTGGCGTCCTGCTGCAGAATCCCCCAAAGGAACTGCTGGTTGTTGTTGGCGAGCTTGCCGTAGACGCTCCAGGAGGCCTGGTCTGCTGGGATGGGATTGTTCTTCTGCCAGCCGCCGCAGGAGAACTTGTAGAAGTCGACGCAGGGGTCGACGGATTTGTCGAGGCTGGTCACGTCGAGAGACGGCGAGTAGGGCATCGCGGTCAGGGGCTGCGGCGCGGGCTGCTGGGCTGGCGCGGACGAGGCGGCGAAGAACGGCAGGGCGGTCACGGCGAGGCCCATGGCCAGGACGAACGAAGCGAGACGGAACACGGCAGCTCCTTGAAGTGCTCTCATGGAAGTGCCCTCATCGTACCGCGAGGCAGCGGCCGGTGGCAGTCTCTCGGCGTATCTCCGGAGACGAAAATCATGGCCCGAGTGAGCCTTCGGGGCGGGAATTGCCGGATTGGGGAGCATTCGCGGTCCACGCGGGCTCATGATTGGCGCAGGTTTGCTATACTGACAGCTGTTGTCCAATCGCTGATTCCCCGTGGATGTGCCTGCGAAGGTCTGTCTGCCAAGGGGAGCGGCTAAGCAGGAAACACCATGCCAAAGTTGAAGACCCACTCGGGCGCGGCGAAGCGCTTCAAGAAGACTGGTACCGGCAAGTTCAAGCGCGGCCAGGCGAAGATGCGCCACATTCTGACCTCCAAGGATTCCAAGACCAAGAGCAAGCTCGGCCGCATCGTGCTTGTGTCGAAGGCGGATACCCCGAAGGTCGCCCGCATGCTGCCGTACGCGTAGAGCGTAAGGCTGCACCCCGCAGAAGATGTATGCAGAGTTTTTCGAATCGAGCCGTGCAATAGCCGAAAGGCGGGAGCCGAAGGGCCGTAAATCGTTCCAGGCCCCTGGGAATGGCAGTAGCCAGACCCACCGAGATTCGAAATTGAACGCCTGAGAGAAGAGGCCACCCTTACCTCCATCCGGGCCGTACCGCAAGGTACGAATCACGAACGACGCAAAAGGAGCACACGATGCCTCGTGTAAAACGCAGTACCAAGCGCGCCGACCGGCGCCGCAAGATCCTGAAGCGCGCATCCGGCTACTTCCTCACCAAGTCCAAGCTGTACCAGGCGGCTCAGGAAGCCGTCGAGCGCGGCCTCAAGTTCGCGTACATCGGCCGCAAGCAGAAGAAGCGTCAGTTCCGCTCGCTGTGGATCGTCCGCATCGGCGCCGCTGCCCGCATCAACGGCATGAGCTACTCGACGTTCATCAACGGCCTCAAGAAGGCAGGCAACGGCCTCGATCGCAAGATCCTCGCCGACATCGCCGCCAACGACCCGGCCGGCTTCGCCGCTTTGACCGTGCAGGCCAAGGCAGCACTGGCCGCCAAGTAAGGCTGAAGACAGACAGTAGAGAACTAGACAGTAGACAGTGAGAAAACGCGTGGCCTTCGGGCCACGCGTTTTCGTTTGCCGCCTGATACTCTTCGCTAAGTGGCCGAATTTTGGCCGTGTAGTGATCTTTCCATTCCCAACGCACTACAAATGTGGCAGAATCCCGCTGGATGCCGACCGATAAAGAGTTGGATCATGAATAATCGGATGAGGCGGCTAGCGGCTTCGGAGCGCTTGGCCACAAAGGGATTCACGGCCCTCATTATTTGTGCGGTAAGCTTCGCGGCTGTACTGATAGCTCGCGAACTCGCCGGCAGGGTCACTTGGGCCGATATCAAGTTCATGGCTGTGGCAGACCTGAGCGCCAACAAATGGTTTGCATTTCTGGCTCCTTGGGGGGCCGCTGCCATGTCTGTAAGCTGGGCGGTCGGAGAGCGGCGCCTCCGGAAGAAACACGTTCAGCGAACCTCGACCAGAATTGGCCAGCTTGAAAAAATGATTGATCCCAGCCGCCGTTCCAGCGGTCTAACAAACTCAGGAGACACGCCTCCGGGAGATGTTTAGAAATGACGAGCCCAATCTTCTTCCTTTTGACCTTGATAGCAACTCTCCTCGCGTGGTTGGTTTGGAGTTACGGACTTCGCCCCTACTACCTTGATGAGTTTCGTGAAGAGATATTCGATATTCGGTCGTCGCTCTTCCAGTTGGGCGCTGAAGGAAGTATTGGATTCAATACGCCCCTGTATCGCGAGCTTGAGACGCTTTACTGCGGTTTGATCCGTTTCGGACACCGAATTTCGTTCGTCTCGTACATGGTGGGGATGGTGCTGAAAAGGATCGGCGTTGCCCCTGACAACTCGGAGTTCGGAAACCGAATTGGGAAGCTCGTCGACGCGCTTGATCCGGCGACCCAGGCCAAGGTCGTGGAGGGCCTCGATCGGATGAATCGCGCAATCAAGAGGCTCATTGCGCACTCTTCCGTTTCATTTCGGGTCGCAGTCCGAATTTTGAGTATCGCGCGTGCGCTTGGCGTTGCGAATCGGCCGCAGCCGATCATCGACGTTATGAAGGCCGAGGCCTATCGAGCGGAAGTTCGGCTGACCCGGAGCCGAGTCTCTCTCGCAAAGGTTTAAGTTTTGCTTCACTTATAAAACCTTGACGCGACGGCACGCCGCAAGGTGGGAATGTGTGCGGGGCCTCAGCGGTCGCTCTCCCGCACCCTCTGGACGCTATCGACTCGAACCGCATCAAGCGCGTCCCTAGTTGACGGTAATCCCGCCGTTGGTCGTCTCCATCCGCAGCGTGGGGCCGCCGTGGCCTAGGTCGGCGTCGATGTGGTTGCGGGAGTGCCAGTTGTTCGAGGTCATGGGGAGGTTGACGTGCGTGCCTCCGTTGACCGTTCCGGCGATGAGGTGCGCGGAGTAGTTGGAGGGAAGCGTCACATGCACACCGCCGTTGGTGGAGCGGGCCTCCAGGCCGGCGCCGTGCCAGGTGTCGCCGGCGAGCTCTACGTGGACACCGCCATTCACGGTCGTGGCGTGCACATCGCCACTGAGGTTGGCCAGCGAGAGGCCTCCATTGGTGGTCTGGGCGTGCAGGTCGCCGTCGAGGTTGGAGAGGCTGATGCCGCCGTTCATGGTCTCGAGCTGGGCGGCGACGTGGCGGGGCACGCGCAGCTTGTAGTTCACGGACCAGCTGTTCCCGTGCTCACTCTGCGGGCCTTCGGCGTGGATGACATCGGTGGTTACGACGCGCACCTCGCGGAGGATCGATTCCGCGCCATCTCGCGAAAACGCCTGTGCGCTTACCTGTGCCTCCAGTGCGACGTCGCTGCGGTCTTCTCCGATGACCTCGATGCCGCCGTTCTTGCCGTCGACGGCGATGCGGCCGCCCTTGAGCGGGATCGTGGCGCTCCTGCGCTCGCAGACGTGGGGCCGGGGCGACCAGTCGTGGTTGGCCTCGCAGGGGCCGGTGGTAAAGGACTGGGCGAGCGCGGCGGGGACGATGAGCAGTGAAGCGAAGCCTGTAAGCAGGATGGAGCGCATTCGGATATCTCCTGGGTGGTGCGTCGGAAGGGTATACGCGAGTTTGCGCGGCGCGGTTCCCGCCGCTCTCAACCTTCGCTGCAAGAAGGGCATGCGGATGGGTGTCCCTCGCGGCTGGCGTTTCGTCTGCTGAGCGCGCGGGCGCGGCCTAACGAACATCGTGCGGAGACGGGATTCATCGTGCTACAACACTTGCATGTCCCCGAATCGAATGCTGTGCCCGCTCCTGGCGCTGGTCTGTCTCTCTGCGCCCCCGATGTTTGCTCAACGCCCGGGCGGAGGTGCAGCCTCCTCAGAAGAGGGTGGCTCCAAACCTCCTGCCAGCCTCGCCGCGCGCACAGCGAACATGCAGCACAGGTCCGGCCTGCTGGGTTTGGACTATGACGCCCGTGCAGGCAAGGTGTATCTCGAAGTCCCGATGACCGCAAACGCGGCGCACACCGAGTCGCCGGAGTACATCTATGCGATCTCGCTGGTGCATGGCACTGGGTCGAACGACCTGGGCATGGACCGCGGCCAGCTGGGCGGCGTGGGCGAAGGCCCGTCGAGCAGCCTGGTGAAGTTTGTCCGCAGTGGACCGAAGGTGCTGCTGATGCAGCCCAACGAGCGCTTCCGCAGCTCGTCGGATGATCCAAATGTTGTGAAGACCGTGAACGAGAGCTTTGCCGAGAGCGTAATGGCGAGCTTCAAGGTCGAAGCGGAAGGCCCCGATGGTTCGCTGTTGCTGGACGCGACCGACTTTTTCGTGCGCGACGCGCGTGGCGCGGCGACGGTGCTGAACCAGCTGAAGCAGGGCACGTATCGCTTCGATCCAAACCGTTCCGCGTTGGTGCCGGACGAGATCAAGGCGTTCCCGAAGAACATTGCCGTTGAGTCGATCATCACCGTGGCGAGCGAAGGCGGCATGGCCGGGCGTTATGTCCGCGACGTGACGCCGAACCCGAGCGCGATGACCGTGCATGAGCGGCAGATGTTGATCGAGCTGCCGCCGCCGGGCTTTGTGCCGCGCAAGTTCTCGCCGCGCGCGGGGTACTTCGATCACAGCTTCCGCGACTACACCGTGCCGCAGGGCGAGGACATGGAGCAGCAGTTCATCTCGCGCTTCCGGCTCATCAAGAAGGACCCCGACTGCAAGACTTCGTGCGAGGCCGTGCAGCCAATTCAGTACTACGTGGATAACGGCGCGCAGGAGCCGCTGCGGAGTGCGCTGCTCGAGGGCGCGCGCTGGTGGGACCAGGCGTACCAGGCTGCGGGCTGGGCGCCGGGGACGTTCAAGGTGGACATCCTGCCCAACGGCGCGGACCCGATGGACATTCGCTACAACATGATCCAGTGGGTGCATCGCTACACGCGCGGCTGGAGCTATGGCTCGTCGATCACCGACCCGCGCACCGGCGAGATCATCAAGGGCAATGTGACGCTGGGCAGTCTGCGCTCGCGGCAGGACTACATGATCGCCGAGGCGCTGCTCTCGCCGTATAAGGACGGCAAGGCTCCGGACCCGGCACATGATCCCATGCTCGCGCTGGTGCTGCAGCGCATCCGCCAACTGGCCGCGCATGAAACCGGCCACACCATCGGCCTGGCGCACAGCTATGCGGCGAGTACGTTCCCGCATGACCTCGATGTGACGACCAGCGTGATGGAGTATCCGCACCCTTACTTCGCGCTGGATAAGAACGGCAACGTCGACTCCTCGCATGCGTACCCGGTGAACATCGGCATCTGGGATAAGACGGCGATCGACTACGGCTATCGGGAATTCGACAAGGGCGGCAAGGCAGTGGAAGACAACGCCGCGTTGGAGAGCATTCTCGAGAAGTCGGAGAAGACCGGCATGGTCTTCCTCACCGATCAGGATGCGCGTCCGCTGGGTTCGGCCTCGCCGATTGCGCATCTGTGGGACAACGGCACGGAGCCCAGCGAAGAGTTGAACCGCGTGCTGGCGGTACGTGAAGCGGCGATGAAGCGCTTCGGCGTGAATGCCATACGCAACGGCGAGCCACTCGCGGAGATCGAAGACAAGCTGGTGGTGCTGTATCTCTTCCATCGCTACCAACTCGAGGCGACGATCAAGGAGATTGGTGGCCTGGATTATCGCTTCAACATCCGTGGCGATGGTCAGATGATGCCGCAGATCGTCTCCGACGCGCGTCAGCAGGCGGCCATCGATGCGGCGCTGAAGACCATCTCGCCCGAGGTGTTGACGATCCCGGAGAACCTGCTGGCGATCATGCCTCCGCGTCCTCCGGGACTGCAGAAGACGCGCGAGTCGTTCCCATCCGAGACGGGGATGACCTTCGATCCGATTGCGACGGCCGAGGCGGCAGCGGACCTTACCCTGCAGGAGCTCTTCAATCCGGAGCGCGCATCGCGCATCGTGCAATACCACATGCGTAATCCGCCTTCGAAGACCTCGCTCCGCGTGTTGATGGAGGCGGTGTCGAAGGAGACGGCGCGTCGCATCGATGGCGGACACACGATGTCGTCCGAGGTGGAGCGTGCGGTGGAGTTCCGCGGCCTGGAGGCGATGCTTGGCCTCGCCGTCGATCCCGCGGCGAGCTCGCAAGCACGTGCGATCGCGCTGTATCACGCGGAAGATCTGCTGAAGCAGTGGACGACCGAGGCGATGCCCACCGACTCTGCCGAAGCAATCCACCGCAAGGCGATGATCGCGCGCATCGAGGAGTTCAAGAAGAATCCGGACAAGTTCGTGCCAGCGAAGGCGATCGAAGCTCCTCCGGGAATGCCGATCGGCGACGAGGACGAGTTCGGCGATATCGTCTTCTAGTTTGAAGCGAATTCAACCGTAACCTTTTGCGACCGGCCGGTCTCCTTTATGCTCTAGAGATAGAGAGCATGAGGGAGGCCGGTCTTGCGTAAAGGCGAAGTGACCCGGCAGCACATCATCGAAGAGGCGGCGGCGCTGTTCAATCGGCGCGGCTACGCGGGCTGCGCGCTGCGCGAGATCATGGAGGCCACCGGCCTCGAAAAGGGCGGCATCTACCGCCATTTCAACAGCAAGGAAGAGATCGCGGCCGAAGCGTTCGACTACGCCTGGGGCCAGGCGTTTGCCATCCGCACCAGCGGCATGGAGGAGATCGACGATCCTGTCGACAAACTACGCCGCCACGTGGCGAACTTCACGGAGAAGACGGGCTTTCCGGGCGGCTGTCCGGTGCTGAATACGGCGACGGATTCCGATGATGGCAACCCTGTGTTGCGCGAGCGCGTACGGGCCGCGGTGAAGCGCTGGCGGACGCTGATCGTGCGGGTGGTGGAGCAGGGCCAGAGTGCTGGCAGCATCCGTGAAGAGCTTGATCCACAGCAGGTTGCGACACGGATCCTGGGAGCACTGGAGGGGGCGATCATGCTTTCGCGCATCGAGCGAAGCCAGGCTGCATTACACACCACGCATGCGCTGCTGGATGCCTGGCTGTGTGCTGAGGTGCGCGTTCCTCGCAAGACGCGCCGCGCATAGGCCGTTTCTGGCCAAGAGTGACAAATCTGCATCGTTCCGCTGTCCCGTGAATCTCTCTAAATGAGACCGATCGGTCGCATTTCCTCCAAAGAGGTGAGAGATGGCTACGGCCACACTCGAGATGGAAGCCCCGGCGGGCCGCGCATCGACAGAAAACACCCCTGCACCGCGCGTCGTCAATCCCTGGGTCATCGCGCTGACGGTCACGCTGGCGACCTTCATGGAGCTGTTGGATACCTCCATCGCCAACGTCTCCCTGCCGTACATCGCGGGCGGCCTGGGCCGCAGCTTCGACGAAGTGACGTGGGTGTTGACGACGTACCTCGTCGCCAACGCGGTGGTGCTGCCGATGAGCGCATGGCTGAGCCGCACCTTCGGCCGTAAGAACTACTACATGGCCTGCGTGGCCTTGTTCACGATTACGTCGTTGATGTGCGGGCTCGCACCCTCGCTGGAGTTCATGCTGCTGGCCCGCGTGTTGCAGGGCATCGGCGGCGGCGGTCTCGCTCCGGTGGAGCAGGCGATCCTCGTGGACACGTTTCCGCCAGCCAAGCGTGCTGCGGCGTTTGCGCTGTATACGGTTGCGATCGTCACCGCGCCCGCCGTTGGGCCGGTATTGGGTGGATGGATCACGGACAACTACAAC
Organism: Bryocella sp.; assembly: GCF_058498515.1. Taxonomy (NCBI): domain Bacteria; kingdom Pseudomonadati; phylum Acidobacteriota; class Terriglobia; order Terriglobales; family Acidobacteriaceae; genus Bryocella; species Bryocella sp. Next base: position 109,837 of record NZ_JBMHYI010000047.1, on the reverse strand, counting down.
TGGCGCTGGATCTTCTTCCTCAACATCCCGATTGGCCTGCTCTCGCTCTATCTCACCAATCGCCTTATCCAGGACCCACCGGCATTCACCGCTGAGCGTATGCGTCTGAAAGCCGAGAAGAAGGGGCCGAAGATCGATCTTCCTGGCATCGCGCTGGTGGGCATCGGTTCAGCGACATTGGAGATCGTGCTGGACCGTGGCCAGATCGACGACTGGTTCGGCTCGTCGTTCATCGTCAAGTTGGTACTCATCAGTACCATCTGCTGGGCTGTCGCATTGTGGTGGGAGCTGCGCACGCCTGACCCGATCATCGACCTTCGGTTGCTGAAGAGCCGCAACTTCGCCATCGCCGTGACGCTGCTGTTCCTCTTCGGCTTCACGCTCTTCGCGACGACGACGATGATTCCGCAGATCCTGCAATCTCTCTATGGGTACCGCGCCATCGACGCAGGCCTTGTGCTTGGGCCGGGGGCTCTGGTGATTACGGTGCTGGCGCCGGTCGCGGCGCAGCTGGTGCAGCGCAAGATCGTGAAGCCGCAGGTGCTGATTGGCTTCAGCCTTACGACGATCTGTGCGTCGATGCTGTATTACAGCGGCATGACGCTGCAAACGGACTACACGCACTATGCGCTGGCGCGTGCGTTCCAGGGTCTCGGCTATGGCTTCTTCTTTGTGCCGTTGAACGTGATTGCATACTCGCAGCTGCGGCCAGATCAGAACAACCGCGCGTCAAGCCTCACAAACTTCTTCCGCAACTGGGGCGGCAGCGTGGGTGTGGCGTTTGTGACGACGATGAGCGAGCGGCGGCAGAACTTCCATCAGGAACGGCTGAGCGCGGCGTTGTCGCCGAACAATCATGTACTGCAGCAGGCGACGGCCAGCCTGACGCAACAGCTGCAGGCCGCCGGCTACTCTCATGCGGACGCCGCGAAGGCGGCGGCACTGAATCTGTACGAGCAATTCACCGTACAGACGCGGATGCTGGCCTTCATGGATTGCTTTCGCATCATCGCTTGGGCGGTGGCCATTGCCTTCCCGCTAGTCTTCTTCATCAAGAAGTTCACCATCGCGGGCAAGGCTCCTGAAGGCCACTAAGTCTGCGAGGCTATGCGCCAATCCAGCCGCGATGAATCGCTGCAAGCGAGACAGTTGCGACGATGATCCAAAGCACGACGCCTTCGAGCATTGGCTTCCAGCCCACGCGCCTCAGCATCGAGGGCGAAAGGCTGGCGCCGATCAGCAGAAGGACGACGTCCATGGTGTTGCGGCCGAGGCCGCTGAGCTTTGTCCACACCGCTGCCGCCTCTGGGAAGTAGGTGCGGACCGCAGCCGCGGCCACGAAGAGCGCAATGAACCACGGCCATGCGATCTTCGCGTGCTTGGAACCACCGCTTTTACTGCGCCAGAATGCGACGGCGAGTGCGAGCGGCACGATCCACAACGAGCGCACGAGCTTTACTGTCGTGCCGATCTCAAGCGCCTGCGGACCGAACTTCGCGGCCGCGCCGACGACCGAGCTGGTGTCGTGAATCGCGAGTGCGGACCACAGGCCGAACTGCGACTGGGTGAGACCCATGAGGTGGCCGATGAAGGGGAAGGTGAGCAGCGCAACGGCGTTGAGGCTGAAGACCGTGCCAAGGGCAACGCCCATCTCATCTTCGCCGGCCTCGCTGACCGGCCCGATGGCTGCGATGGCGCTACCGCCGCAGATGGCGGTGCCTGCGGCGATGAGCAGAGAGGCGCGCGGCTTGACGTGCATCAGCTTGCCAAGCAGGAGACCGAGGCCCAGTGCGAAGGTAATGCTGATGGCGGTGTAACCGAAGCCCATGCGGCCGGCGCGCGCTACCGCGCCCAGGTTCATGCCGAAGCCGAGCAGCACCACGGCCGCCTGGAGAAGGAACTTGGTCAGCTTGTGCGCCTCGGCGCGAAAGGGATGCTCGGTCGCAAACGCGAGCACCAGGCCAGTCAGCAGCGCGAAGGCTGGGGAGAGCAGGCCGCTCGCTGCCACCACGACGGCGCAGATCAGGATCACCATTGGACTCATCGGACTCATACTTGCCTCACTCAACTCGAAGATGAGTGTGGGCGTGTCCAGAGGCTATGTCGAAACAGAAATGGTGATGGTCGATAAGCTGCACTTATCGAACCTAAAAGATCAATTTAGCGCGTCAGCGGCGGCGCTTCTGCTCGCGGAGCATTTCAGCCGCAAAAGCTGCGAGTTCCTCGGCGAACTCTGCTGCGGGGCCGCGCAGCGCAGGCCGCCTGCGCCGGACGAGATGGAAGCTTCGCGTGATCTGCAGGCCCTGCACGCGGACGATACTGAGCGTGTGCAACGCAAGCTGGCGTTGCAGCGCGAAGCGTGAAGCGAAGGCTACGCCCGCGCCTTGTTCGACACACGAAAGAATCGCCTCGATGGAGTTGAGGGCCATGCGCACGTTGAGCGTACCGGGCTTGAGCCCGGCGGCTGCGAGCGCGTCCTCGATCACCTCGCGAGTGCCCGAGCCACGCTCCCGCAGCAGCAAAGGTGCAGTGGCGAGCTCCTTGAGCGGGACCGTCTTGCCGGCCCATGCGTGCGTGGACGCGACAACGAGCACAAGCTCATCGCGCACCCACTCGGTGACTTGAAGCTCGGCACGATGCACGGGGCCTTCGACGAGGCCGATAGCAGCTTCGCCATCGATGACCGCTTCCGCGACTCGCGCGGTGTTCGCGCTCTCCATCTCAAGCTCCACCTGGGGATGCTTGCGAGCGAAGCGACCCAGCACCCCGGGAAGCACATACTGCGCGATGGTGGTGGAGGCGGCGATCCGAAGCGATCCTAGGAGATTGCCTTGCAACGCGGCAACATCCTGCGCAGCGACAGCCAATATCTGGTGCGATGCATCGGCTCCGCGAAGCAATGCGGCGCCCATGGCGGTGAGGCGGACGCGGCCACCGCTGCGATCAAAGAGCGCGCCGCCAAGCTCCTCTTCGAGAGCCTTGATGTGCTGCGTCACGGCGGGTTGTGTGATGTAGAGCGCATCGGCGGCCTGGCGAAAGCTGCTGCGCTCGGCTACTTCGCGGAAGACGCTCAGGCGGAAGTTCTCAAGCATTGTGCCGACCTCTGATGCAGGCTATGCGATTTGTCGCCGCTTGTTTTCCTGGGAGCGCATCATGACGAAAACGGACACCCAGTTGATCGCAGCCAGTGAGCCATCGGAGATGAGACTTGCTGCGGCTGCGCCTCGCCAGGAAAAATGAGGGATGAGGATGAGATTGAGCGCGATGTTGAGAAGAGCGACGAAGACTTGCTGGGCCGTTCGATACCATTGCGAGACTGACGCGGTAACGATCATCCCGCCTGCATAGTGGAGGGACCGGATGAAGGGTATCAGGCATAGCCAGCGCAGCGCAGGTACCGATGCGGCGAAACTCTTCCCGAAGACATAGGGCAGAAGGCCGGCGGATACGAACAGTACTGCTGCCGTCGCAAGCGAGAACGGTATGGTCTTGCGAGAGACCTTCATCGCGAGCGCCAGGGCCTCGCGAATGCTCTTCGCGCCCTCGCGGAAGAATGCCGGAAACGCTGCGGCAAAGATGCTGTAGATGGGGGCACTCGCGACATCGACGATGCGATAGGCCGCGGAATACGTGCCTGCGGCCTGGTCCATCCCATGGCTGACGAGGATGGTCTTATCGATATCGTTATAGATCGTGATCGAGCTGCTGGAGACGGTGAAGGCGAGGCCTTCGGTCAAGCTGCTTCTGTAGATCCGCGCCCATACGGGAAGGCCCACACGCAGGCTTACCAGCGTGAGGGCAACGATGGCGGAGACCATCGACGAGATCCAGTAGATGTGCGTCCACGTGCGCGCGGTCGATGGCGTGTGGCTTTCGAGCACATAGAGAAAGAGGCATGCGGCGGTGATCGCCTTGCTGAGGTTCGTGATGGCGGAGACATGAGCGCTATAGGCGAAGTCGCCAACCCCTTGGAAGGCCTTGCTTGCCAGAAGGGTGAGCTTGGAGAAGAGGAGATCGGCGATGACGATCCCGGGGATGAGGAAGTAGGTGTTGCGGTCGAGGAAGATCTTTCCGAGGACAAGGCAAGCAGTGCCAGTGACCACGAAACCGAGGAAGACGATTTCGAGGCAGGTTCCCCAATAGAGGGAAAAGCGCTCGCGATCGCGGCTGACGTCGCGAATGAGAATCAGCTCCATTCCCATCGTGCTGAACTGACCGAAGACGCTGATGAACGAAGCGACGCCGACAAACAAGCCGTACTGTGCGCTGCCAATGGCCCTTCCGATGAGAACGAAGTACGCAGCCTGGAAGGCGAGCGACAGGAAATTCCCCCCCATCATCCACATGGAGTTTTTCTTGAGGTTATCTCCGCTCATTCGTCTCCGCGAGGTTGAAGCGCTGCGTTCCGAGGTCACTGATCATTTCATGGGGATGAGGCCAGTGTGGCGCCGCGCCCGGTGGAATGCCAGTGTAGCGGTCGCAGGCGTCCGGCACCTAGTGCGGCGATCCGAAGCGTTGATCGAGCTCGTCGAGCAGCGAGTGTGCGGCGGGATCGTTGGGAGAGAGTTGCAGCGCGGCCATCGCTTCGGCGCGGGCTTCCTCAGGATGGCCCGTGGAGGCGAGCGCGCCTGCGAGGTTCACGTGGAACTCGGGATCGGTGGGAAGGATGCGAATGGCTTCGCGCTCCTGCGCGATGGCAGATTGCCAGTTGTTCAGGTCCGCGTAGGCTGCGGCGAGGTTGTTGTGCTGCGAGGCGGCGAAGTCGTCTTCGCCGGCGTGCGCTGCGAGCGCCCGCTCGAAGAGCGAGACAGCGCGCGCAGGATCATGGCCACCATCGCGAGAGAGCAGACCGAGCGCGGAGAGGACGTTCTCGTTGTTGGGCTCAGCAGCGAGCGCGCGCTCCAGCAAAGGAGCGGCTTGTGCGGGCTGGCCGGCACGCAGCAGGATGAGGCCGCGCTCGCCATCGGTGTCGGCGTCGGTTGGGTCGATCGCTGCGGCGCTATCGAGCAGAGCGAGCGATTGCTGAAGGTCGCCGCGATTGGCTTCGATCCATGCGAGGCCTCGCGAAGCGGTGACGGCATCGGGCCGGTCGGGCGGAAGCTCGGCGTTGGCAAGCTGGATGGCGGCGCGGAAGTTCTGTTCGGCGTCGGTCGCATGTGCGGGATCGTTGCTCTGCGCGCTGCCGACCATGACGCGAACGAAGGGAGCGTCGGGTGATTGCGCGAGTGTTGTACTGAACAGCGTCGCGTCATCTTTCCAGTCGGGATTGCGGAGGACGGTGATCCAGAAGAAGCCGAGGAGCACGAGCGCGAGCAGTGCGGGAGCAGCGTAGCGGCGTGGATATTCAGGCACGCGATCGAGCAGCGCGCCCGCGATGACGACGAGCAGGATGCAAAAGCCGAAGGACGGAAGGTAGAGATAGCGCTCGGTGAAGGCGTTGCGGCCGAGCGCGCTGAGGTTCATGGCGGGCAGCAGCGTGATGAGCGTCCACGCGAGGCCGAAGAGCGCGAGGGATAGTGCGCCCGTGGGTGATTCTTGGCGTTTCTTCGGGGGGCCCGCGCGGCGCACGAGGAAGACAAATGCCGCGATCAGTGCGACGACGAACGCGAGGCTGCCGAAGGCGCGGGGATCGGCGAGTGAGCGGATGGGATGGAAGGTGACGTAGGCGTTGAGGTTGAGCGGAAGGATAAGCTTGCCGATGTACTGCACCAGCAGCCAGAGGTCACTGAGTGCGAACTGCAGGGGATTCAGCAGCCAGTCGCGGCGGCCGGATTCGAGCCCTCCGAGCGCGGTGAAGCGTATGCCGAAGTAGACGGCCAGCGTGATGAGCGAGGGCCCAACCCTACTGATGATGTTGCGGATCTTGTTGGCCTGCTTGCCAGTGGATGCGGCGGGGAGCAGAAGCTCCGCAGCAACGATCAGCAGCGGGAAGACGATGGCGGTCTCTTTCCAGAGAAGTGCGAGGAAGAAGCTGAGGCTGCTTAGCGTGAGGAAGAGAACGCGCTTCGCTGCTGCATCACGCGCGCGCAGGTACAGGCCAAAGGCGACGAGCAGGAAGAGTGTGCAGCCGAGCTCGGGAAGTGCGGCGATCCAGTCGGTGGCTTCGGTGTGAATCGGATACAGCGCGAAGAGAGCAGCTGTGGCGAAGGCGAGTTGCCAGCGGTCCAGCAGACGCTGTGCGAGGAAGAATGCTGCGAGCGCACACGCGATGGTGAAGAGCAGGCTCACGACGTGGAACGGCTCGGCCTGTGGGCCGAAGGCGCTGAATACGATGCGATACGTGAACATCTGCAGCGGGCGGTAGTCCACGCCCTGCAATGACTGCGAGTGCGAGTCAAAGCGTGTGTCGGTAGTGAAGAGGCGCGAGAGCGACGTCGAGGGGCGAAGGTTTTCGTTGAGGACGATCTGCTGATGGTCATCCCATACGAAGCCATTGGAGAGGCTATTGCCGTACGCTGCGACGACGAGCACGATGAGCGCGGCGCAGCAAAGCAGCAGGACTCCAACGCCTTTGGCCTTCCTGCGTGCCACGGGCACGGGAGCTGACGCGCGCAGCTTTGCCTTCGCTTCTGTCTTCGCAGCCATGGTTATCGCGCCTGCTGTTGTTGCTGGGCTTGCTGGTGGGAACGCTTGGGAGGCGCGGGTTGTTCAGGCACCGCCTGCGCCTTCTCCACGAGGATCGACCAGTCTTCCGGGACGGGAAGCTCGCGGTCGAGCTGGGGAACGCCCTCGCTGGGCTCGACGCGCACGGCCACGGTGAGCTCGCTCTTGGTGCGGCCGCGAAACATGCCATGTGTGGGCGGAACGTCGGAGTAGTCGCGGCCGATAGCCGTGCGGATGTGGCGGTCGCCGACGATGAGGTTGTTGGTGGGGTCGAAGCCGACCCAGCCGAGCTCAGGCAGGAAACACTCCACCCAGGCGTGCGTGGCGGAGGCAACAGAGCGATCATGCGCGCCTTCGCCGTGGAAGAGATAGCCCGAGACGTAGCGGCAGGGAACCTGCAGCCGCGTGCGCACGAGCGTGATCATGATGTGCGCGAAGTCCTGGCAGACGCCGGCCTTGGAGGTAAGCGCCAGGTCGATAGGCGAGTCGGCCTTGGTCGACTTGGGCTTGTAGTCGAAGTACTCATACAGTTGCGCGTTCAGGCGGCGCAGGACGGTGAGCGGATCTTCCTTGCGGCGGAGATCCAGCTCATCGGCGAGGGCCTCAAGCGCGGGCGTCGTCGCAACAAATTCGCTGGGCAGCAGCATCTCCCAGAAGTCGCTCTCGTGGACCTCGCGATCCATGTCTTTCCAGGCGGACTCGCACAGCGCTTCGGGAAGCTCGAGGTTCGGTTCCACCTCGACGAGGGACTCGGCGACGATGACGAGCTGCCCATGCTGGCCGGGGATATCGAAGTGATGCACGTGGTTGGCGAGGTGGTCGCGATAGCTGAAGACGCGACATCGCGGCGAGACGGAGAGATGGAAGGTGAGGCAGCGCTGGTTCGCGTCGGAGCGCGGATGCATGCGCGTTTCCATGATGCTCTCGCTGACCTGCGACTTGTACGCAAACTTGGTGAGATGACGGATGGAGTAGTACAAGGGGCCTCCCTGCTCGTACTGCGCGCTGCGATCGACTGCCATGCTGCAACGTACCTTTCCGTGATCCCGCTGTTATCCCGCGAGGGCCGCCTGCACGGAGTAATCAACGTACAGGTGATAGATGGTGTCGTGGATGGCCCCGCACTGGCGCTGGATGCCGCGCAGGTAGCCCACGATGTCTCCGTTCAGGATTTCGTCGACGCTGGAGAAGGCGAGCGTCGCGCTCAGGCGGCCGGCGATGCGATGCAGCTCTCCAGCCCGCTGCTTGCCGCTGACCTTCTGGATGGCTTCGAGCGCGCACTCCACGCTCTCGATGGAGAAACGCAGCGAGTGCGGGAACTCCTTGTCGAGCAGGAGGAACTCAAGGATGCGCTCGGGGGTGAGGTCGGCGGTGTAGACCTTGCAGTAGGCCTCGAATGCAGTGGCGCTGCGCAGCAGGCCCATCCACTCGAGGTACTCATTGCCCTCGGCCACGCGATCGGGCTGTGACCAGAGGTCTTCGTGGTAGGCCTCGAGCAGCATCGCGGTGGCGCTGGCGCGCTCGAGAAAGCGGCCGACCTGGATGAACTGCCAGCCCTCGCCGTGGCTCATGGTGGAGTCGGTGACGCCCTGGAACTGATGCACGGAGTCGAGCACCATCTGCAGAAACGTGGACTGCGCTTCTGTGGCGCTCAGGAGAGCATCGGGCTGCCCGAGCTGCCGGATCTCGGGGCGCGTCGTGTCGAGGTAGAGCGAGTTGAGCCGCTGCCACTGCTCGGTGGAGATCTGCTCACGTACGTGGCGTGCGTTCTCTCGCGCAGACATGATGCAGGCCAGCACCGAGGTCTTGTGGTTGCTGTCGAAGGTGAGCGCGTTGGCAAAGGCATACGGATTGCCTTCCCACTTCACGCGCTTGGGCCTGCCCAGCGCCTGCAGTACGCGCAGCCAGCGGTGGTCGGAGCTCGTGGAGCTCTCGTCGAGCATCAGGTTCAGATTGACGTCGAGCAGGCGTGTGGTGTGCTCTGCGCGCTCTAAATAGCGCGACATCCAGTACAGCGAGTCGGCAACGCGGGAAAGCATACTCAAATGTACACTGCCTCTCCCGCCACAAAGCCTCTATCCTCAGAAGGGCAAACGTGCTCGGACTCGACATCATCACGCAGGACACCATGGCCTTCCCCTGGCACCAGCGAACGCCGGTGCATGGGTTGCGCATCGTCATTCCGGTGGCGATTGCCCTGGGGATCGGCGCGGCGACAGGGCATGAGGCTGCAGGCGCCATCGCCGCCGGAGCGGCGTACACAGTCGGCTTCGCGGCGTTTCATGAGGCGCTGGCTTCCGACCTGCTGAGCATGTTCCTGCTGACGTTGGGCGTCGCCTCAGCGACCTTCGCGGGCTCGCTGGCCGCGCCATGGGTGTGGACAACGCTGCTGGTCGTGGCGATTGCTGCCGTGAACTACGGCGTGGCGTCCAACCTGGGACCGACCGCGGGATGGATGGCGCAGCAGTGCGCCGTGTACGTCATCATCGCGAGCTACTTCCACAACGGCCTGCACTTCGCGCTGGGAAGGACGAGCATGATCCTGCTCGGCGGTGGAATCCAGATGGCGGTGACGGCGATCTTCCGCCTGTTCGCCGCGGATGCCGCGAGACGCCGCGCGGGGCCGACCGTGACGCAGATCCGATCGCGGCTGGCCTTCCTGTGGCATGAGCTGCGGCACGATGTTCATCTGCGCGGAGCGACGCTGGGCTACATCCTTCGGCTGGCCTTCACGCTGCTGCTGTGCACCTGGATCTACAAGTATTACGGCATCCGCAACGGCTACTGGGCGCCCATGACGGCGGTGCTGGTGCTGCGGCCGCAGTGGACGGGAACGCTGAGCCGCGGCCTGGCGCGGCTGCTGGGCACGCTGGTCGCGACTGGAATCGCGCTCGGACTGGCGCACCTGACCCCGATGCCCATCCCGCTGGTGTTCGCGCTGGTGATCGTCTCGGCGTGGGCGTCGTACGCTCTGCAGGCCGTGAACTACGCGGCTTTCTCCTGCTTCCTGACGTTGTACATCGTCTTCCTGTTCCGCTTCGGCGGCTTTTCGCAGACTTCGGCGGCGCATATCCGGCTGTTCAATACGGCGCTGGGCGGCGCGCTGGCGCTGCTGGTGGACGTGCTCTGGCTGGTGTTTCGGCCTCAACGGTTCCTGCCTCCTACGCGGGAGGACACGCCGATCTTGTCAAGGGATTCCGGTTGACGCCACTCGAAGCGCTTGCGCTTTCGTACAATGGAAACACTGTGACACTCGATTTTCTAGGCACCCTGGAGCGCACGCATCGTTGCGGCGAGCTCCGTACCGCGAACGCTGGCGAGACCGTAGTCCTCATGGGCTGGGTCAATCGCCGTCGCGACCATGGCAACCTCATCTTCCTCGACCTCCGCGACCGCAGCGGCATCACGCAGGTGGTGTTCGATAAGGAAGTCTCCGAGGAGGCGCATGCGAAGGCTGAGGCCTCGCGCCCTGAGTATGTGGTCGCCGTCATTGGCAAGGTGCGCCGCCGCGGCGAAGGCCTGACCAACCCCAACATGCCCACTGGTGAGATCGAGGTCGTGGCCAGCGAGACGCTGCTGCTGAACGATGCGAAGACGCCGCCGTTCTCGCCCGCAGAGGATGCGATTGCGAACGAGGAAGTGCGGCTCAAGTACCGCTACCTCGACCTGCGCCGCGAGCCGATGCAGAAGAACTTCGCCATCCGCTCGCGCGTGGCGATGGCGATCCGCAATTACCTCGTCGGCGAAGGCTTCCTGGAGATCGAGACGCCGTTCATGACGCGGTCCACGCCGGAAGGTGCGCGCGATTACCTCGTGCCGAGCCGCGTGCATCCCGGCAACTTCTACGCGCTGCCGCAATCGCCACAGATCTTCAAGCAGATCCTGATGGTCTCAGGCTTCGACCGCTACTTCCAGATCGCGCGCTGCTTCCGCGATGAGGACCTCCGCGCCGACCGCCAGCCGGAGTTCACGCAGATCGATCTCGAGATCAGCTTTCCGCAGATGAAGACGATCTTCGCCACAGCGGAAGGCTTTCTGCACGCGGCGTTCTCCGCTGCGGGCGTTGAGCTCCCGGCAGAGCCGTTCCTGCAGATGACGTATGACGAGGCGATCGCGAAGTATGGCATCGACAAGCCGGACATGCGGCTGCCCGCGATGGTGGACCTGAGTGAGGAGCTGACGCCTGCGCTGCGCGAGACGCTGAAGATCGAGCAGGGGCTACCAGTGCTCGGCTTCGCCATCCCCAAGGTCGGCGAGCTGTCAGGCACTGAGCGCAAGAAGCTGCTGTCGGAGATTCGCACGATCTTCGGCGACTGTGGGCTGGATGTACTGGACACCGCGCGCCTGCGGACGAATGAAGCGTTCCTGCCGCTGGCCGATGCTTGCGCCGCGAAGATCTCCGCGGAGATGGTGACCTTCCATGGCACGGTGCTGACTGCCGATGATCTCGCTATCGTCGTAACGCCGAAGCTTGGCACGCCGGCGATGTGGAACTTCGATCGCCAGTGGATCTGGAAGCGTGTTGGTGGTCTGCGTCTGGAGCTGGCGAAGAAGTATGCCGACAAGCACAAGCTCTTCGAACAGACCGGAACCGCGAAGGATTTCAAGTTCCTCTGGGTGACTGATTTCCCTATGTACGAGTGGAACGAGGAGTCGAAGACCTGGGACGCGGCGCATCATCCCTTCACCTCGCCGCATGAGGAAGACATCAAGTCCGGCGCACTGGTGAACGACAAGGGCGCTGTGCGGGCGCTGGCTTACGACGTGGTACTGAACGGCACCGAGCTGGGATCGGGCTCCATCCGTATCCATCGCAAGGATGTGCAGGCGGAGATCTTCCGTTCGCTCGGCATGAGCGATTCCGAAGCTCGTGAGAGATTCGGATTCTTTTTAGATGCGCTGGAGTATGGCACGCCCCCGCACGGTGGCATCGCCCTCGGCCTCGACCGCATCGTCATGATCCTCGCCGGAGCGACGTCGCTACGCGAGGTCATCGCCTTCCCCAAGACAGCCAAGGCCATCGACCTGATGGTCGACGCACCCAGCCAGGCGACGGAGACTCAGCTGCGCGACCTGCACCTGAAGATCAACACGCGGAGCTAACGGCCACGCAACGAGTCGGGCCCCGGGTCCCTCATCGGGGCCCGGGGTTGTTTGCGGGGAGCATAAGGGGATTGGACAACGTAGGTCCGCGTTCGCCCGGGTCCGAGAATCCGCACCCAGGAGCACCCGGATGTTCGCAGCGTTACGCCGCTGCGTTGTGATCTTCAGCCTGTGCGCCGGCCGTTGGCTCTGCCAGGTGTGCGTACTTGCCCAGGTCCTCGATCTTCCACTTGTCGCTGAGCGCGTGCAGCTGGGCCATGAAGCCGTCCATCTCCGCCATGCGCTTGGTCGGCGCGTAGGTGACCTCGGGCGGGTTGGAAGGGTTCACGGTGCGAGAGACGAAGCCCTTCTCCTCCAGTGTGCGCAGGCGCAGGGTGAGGATGCGCGCGCTGATGCCGTCTGCGCCACGGCGGAGAGCGCCAAAGCGCATCGGTCCATTGTGGGAGAGCAGCCAAAGGATATGCAGCGTCCAGGGGCGCGTGAGCATCTCTAAGAGGCCGCCCATGGCGCAGCCGGCTTTGATCTCTGCGGTGTACTCGTGGAGCTGTTCGTGACGTCGCTTGGCCATGGTGGTTCCTCCGGAAGAACTGGTTACGCTGCGGTGCCTGCTTACGCGAAAGTGCCTACTTCGCAAGCGAAGGGCACTTACTTATAGTAACCAAGGACGACGTGCGAAGCACGAAACACGAAACATGAAAACCAAAGGGTCGCGGCCATCCAGCCGCCATAACGAAGAAGGATATTCGATGAAGATTCTGCACATTGATTCCAGCGTGACCGGCGCGGCGTCTGTCAGCCGTCCGCTTACGGCAGCCACCGTGGCGCGCCTCAAGGAGCTCAACCCCGCCGCCGAGATCACCTATCGCGACCTCGTGATTGAGCCGTTACGCCACTACACGGCCGTGCTGCGCAGGTTTGGCGCGGACGCGACCAACCTCGATGCCGAGCAGAAGCATGAGCTCGTCACGGGCGAGGCGATCCTGGCCGAGTTCCTCGCTTCCGATGTCGTGGTGATCGGCGCGCCGATGTATAACTTCGGCATTCCCAGCCAGCTCAAGGCGTGGATCGACCTCCTGGCGGTAGCCGGAAAGACCTTCCGTTACTCGTCGACTGGTCCTGAGGGCCTGTGCGGGGACAAACGCATCGTTCTCGTCTCTTCGCGTGGCGGACAGTATGGCCCAGGCTCCCCGTATGAAGCGGCGGACTTCCAGGAGAAGTACCTGAAGACCATCTTCGGCTTCTTGGGTGTGAAGGATATCGATGTGGTGCGCGCCGAAGGTGTAGGACGCCCCGATGTGCGCGATGCGGCCATCGCAGGAGCGCAGCAGCAGATCGCGGAGCTGAAGTAACGCAGGCTCATTGGGTCCAAGGGGACAAGAGAAACGCATAGGACGCAAAGGTGCACAACGGAATCCGTTGTGAGACCGTTGCGTCCTTCGCGTCCTTTGTGTCGTCTTTCCTTGCTCTGCAGCTAGTAGGCGCCGGCGTCGGTGAGCGTCTTCACCTGCGCGTCGGTGAGCTTTAGATCAACAGCAGCGAAGAGCGCTTCGAGCTGCGCAGGCGAGGTCGCGCTGGCGATGGGCGCAATCACCGTCGGTTGTGCCAGCAGCCACGCGAGCGCGATCGAGGCTTGCTGCGCTCCGGTCTCAGTGCTCACCTGCTTGAGGGCGGCGAGGATCTTCATTCCGCGATTGTTGAAATACTTCTCCACGCGCGAGCCGCGGCCTTTGCCCTTGGTGTCTTCGAGGGTCTGATACTTGCCGGTGAGGAAGCCCGAAGCCAGCGAGAAGTAGACGATGGAGCCGAGGCCAAGCTCTGCGAGCACGGGAGCCAGGTCCTTCTCATAGGCCTCGCGGTCGACGAGGTTGTACTCCGGCTGTAGCGTGGCGTAGGCAGGAAGCTTTTTGTCGGCAGAGACCTTCTCAGCCTCGCGCAGGCGCTCGCCGGAGTAGTTCGAGGCTCCGATGAAGCGCACCTTGCCCTGCGCGATGAGCTGCTGATAGGCCTCGAGCGTCTCGTCGAGCGGCGTGTTGGGGTCATCCTTGTGCGACTGGTAGAGGTCGATGGTTTCCACCTGTAGCCGCTTGAGCGATTCCTCGACCTCCGAGAGGATGTACTTCTTCGAGAGCCCCTCGCCAGCCGGCATCTTCATGCCGACCTTGGACAGCAGCACGACCTTGTCGCGCTTGCCGCTTTGTTTGAACCATTTGCCGAGGATCGTCTCGGACTCACCACCGTGATTACCGGGCTTCCATACTGAGTACACATCGGCGGTGTCGATGCAGTTAAAGCCGCGATCCACAAAGGCATCCAGTACGGCAAAGGACTGGGCCTCGTCGATAGTCCATCCAAACACATTGCCACCGAGTACAAGTGGCACAATCTGCAAGTCAGTCTTTCCAAGTGCGCGAAGCCGCATGAGAACATCTCCTGCCGGGTTGGACTGCAGTTCCTTACCTGAGGATGCAATCGCTTCCAAACTGGCGCGCAGTGCGTGCTATTCTCGGCGCATGTTCCACAATCTGTTTGTTCGGAGGCCCGCGATGGGGCTGCTTCGACCGCTCACCGCCATAGCCGGCGGCCTTTCTGTGATGGCGCTCAGCGCGCAGACCACGGCTCTGCCCGCGGATCTGGTGCTGAAGAATGCCACCGTGATGACCGTGACGCACGGCACGCTGGAGCACGCCAGTGTGTGGGTGCACAACGGCAAGATTGCCGGTGTTGGAGCCACCGTAAGCGCTCCTGCTGGCGCGGTCGTGATCGATGCGACGGGCAAGTACGTGACGCCCGGCATTATCGATCCGCACTCGCACTCCGCGCTGGGCAGCGATGTGAACGAGGCGACCAGCCCGGTCACGCCGTCGATGATGATGATCGATGCGTTTACGAACTCGGACAAGGCGCTGTACCAGGCGCTGGCCGGTGGCGTGACGACGGAGTTGCTGCTGCACGGCTCTGCGAACATGATCGGCGGCCAGGCCGTGGTGATCAAGAACAAGTTCGGCCTGGACCGTGACAGCATGTTGTTCCCGAACGCTCCGCGCTCCATCAAGTTCGCGAGCGGTGAGAATCCGAAGCGCGTCTATGGCAGCCGCAACATGGTGCCTTCCACGCGCATGGGCAACTTTGAAGTGATGCGCGAGTCGTTCGAGGAAGCGAAGGCCTACATGCGCACCTGGGACGCCTACAACGACAAAGTGGCCAAGAACGATAAGACGGCCGTCGCGCCCAAGAAGGACCTCAAGATGGAGGCCCTGGCCGATGTGCTGCGTGGCAAGATTTACGTGCAGATCCACTGCTATCGCGCCGATGAGTTCCTGACCGAAGAGGCGCTGGCTAAGGAGTACGGCTACAAGATTCGTGCCTTCCACCATGCGCTGGAGATGTACAAGGTGGGCGATAAGATTGCGCCGACGGGCACAGGCATCGCGACGTTTGCCGACTGGTGGGGCTTCAAGGATGAGGCATGGGATGCGATCCCGTGGAACGCCGTGATGAGCATGCGCGAAGGTGTGCGCGTGGCGCTCAAGTCGGACTCGAACGACTATGTCCGCAGGCTCAATCAAGAGGCCGGCAAGATGGTGCACTACGGCGGAGCGACGGAAGAAGAAGCGCTGCGCATGATCACGCTGAACGCTGCATGGATCATCGGCGTGGACGACCGCGTTGGTTCCATCGATACCGGCAAGGATGGCGACCTCGTGATCTGGAGCACCGATCCGCTCTCCAGCTATGCGCGCGCGGAGAAGGTGTACATCGATGGCGACCTGTTCTTCGATAGCTCGATCGCGGGCTTTGGCACGCCGCACTTCCATGGCGTGATGACGGAAGCCGGCTTCGGCGGCGCAGACGATGAGGACGGTGACGGACGATGACGATGAGACTTTCTGCCACAACGCTCCTGAGCCTCGCTACGCTGGCTGCGGGCATGTCCGCGCAGACACCGCTCGGTCCCAACGGCACCAGCACGACCGCTCCGACTACGATTGCGATCATCGGCGGCAAGCTGCTGACGGTGTCGCATGGCGTTATCGAGAACGGGACGATCATCCTCAGCGATGGCAAGATCGCGGCCGTAGGAACTCCCGCGACCGTGAGGATTCCCACCGGCGCAACCATCATCGACGCGAAGGGCAAGACCGTGTACCCGGGGCTCTTCGACTCGGAGACACGCCTCGGCCTGTACGAGGTTGGCTCCGATGCCAACGCGCGCGACCTTGTCGAGACTGCCGATGAGATCGAGCCGCAGATGCATGTCTACGACGCGTTTCATGCTGAGACAGAGCGCATCCCGGTGCAGCGCATCAACGGTGTGACGAACGCCATCGTCGCGCCGGAACGGGCGGATTCGCTGCCTGGACAGGACAGCGTGATCCAGCTCTATGGCCGCGACCGCGACGCGATGTTCATCTCGCGCGACACGGCGCTGTCGATGAACTTTATGGGCGATGTACGCCGCCGCGGCGGCCCGGGCGGCGGGGGCAAGTTCCCCGGAACCCGCATGGGCGTGGCCTCGCAGCTGCGCCAGACCTTCCTCGATGCGTTGAACTACGAGGCATCGCTGAAGGGTGGCGGCGAAAAGAAGGGCCCTGCACCGAAGCGCGACCTCAAGCTCGAAGCGCTGCTGCCGTACCTGCATGGCGAGAAGCCCGTCGTGCTCTCCTGCGAGGAGGGCTACGAGGTCGAGGTCGCGATGGGCATCGCGCAGGAGTTTCACCTCAAGGTGGTGCTCAACCACGTGACCCACACGCAGGATGTGCTGGACAAGATCGCCAGCTATCATGTGCCGGTGATCGTGGGGCCTATCTATGACGCTCCCGCGGCGAACGAGCGCTACGATGCGGTGTTCTCGCTGCCCGCGGAACTCGCGAAGCGCGGCGTCACGGTGGCCATCTCTACCGGTGGCGGCGAAATGGCGGACAGCCGCAACTTGCCCTATGCCGCGGGCTATGCCGTGGCCTATGGCCTGCCGTACGACGAGGCGCTGAAGAGCATCACGCTTACTCCGGCGACGATCTTCGGCCTCGGCGACAAGCTGGGCTCGCTCGACGCGGGGAAGACGGCCAACGTGGTCATTGCCAACGGTGACCCGCTGGACGTTAAGACCAACGTCGAGCAGGTGTTCATCGAAGGCGTGTCCGTGCCGTTGGTCTCGCGGCAGACGAAGCTGCGCGATGAGTATGCTCCGCTGGTCAAGGGTGGCATCAAGTAGGAGCGAGTGAGTAGACGGCAGTGAGTAGTGAGTCCACGGACAGAGGCCCTGCGCATCGCGTAGGGCCTCTTGCTTTTCTCTACTCTCTGTTCGCTGTCCTCTACTCACTCACCGGTCGTCGTCTAGTTCATCCAGCGCTTGTCGTTGGGATCCCGAGGATTGCGCTTCTCGTCGTCCATGCCGACATAGCGTCCGCTGGAGTCGATGTTCACGTCCTTGCCCTGTTTGCGCATGTACACCTGGAACTTCTTCGCGGCGCGGCGGCGTTTGGCGCGGTACCACGCGTTGCGCCAGCCGAAGACGGTCTCCGAAGCCAGGAAGCGCACGCCGCGCCGCGGTGCGAGGCGGATGTAGAGGAAACCTGCAAGTGTGACGCAGAGCACGGTCACAGCCGAAAAGCGATCCCCACCAATGAGTGCCAGCGCGAGGTAGACGAGCAGATAGATGGCTGCAAGATGCCGCGCCTTGATGCTGATCACAAACATGAGCTGCAGGGGTTGGTCGGGATAGAAGCGTGCGTAGGCCAGCAGGATGGCCATCACCGCGGGCCACAT
This sequence comes from Bryocella sp., assembly GCF_058498515.1. NCBI lineage: Bacteria > Pseudomonadati > Acidobacteriota > Terriglobia > Terriglobales > Acidobacteriaceae > Bryocella > Bryocella sp. The sequence continues at coordinate 92,365 of NZ_JBMHYI010000047.1, read as the reverse complement.
GCCGGAGGTTACGCTCTGGTGCGAGATCCAGGCTCCATTGCCTCCGATCAGCACCGCCACGAGGCAGGCGAGGAAGCCGCCGGCGACCGTGGAGACGAAGAAGTACTCCGCCAGCCAGCGGCCGCCGAGGTCGTCCTCCAGCATCGAGCCGAAGAACCAGATGGAGAGCAGAGCGAAGATGAAGCTCAGCAGGCTGCTACCCGGAGTGACGAACGAGTACGTGAGCGGCTGCCAGAGGAACGGCACCACGTGCGCCGGGCTCAGCGAAAACAGATCGATGAGCGTAACCTCAATCCTGGGCGCGACGAGCCCCAGCACTGCCAGTGCGAAGTAGACGATCACCGCGGCCAGCACGAGTTGCCGCGTCACACCGCGAAACGCCGGCAGCGCCAGCATTACCGGACCATTGGATCGGAAGGCCATCGACTTGAGTCTTTCCGCGCGATATTTATGATGGCGAAGTAACCGCCTCCGCCGCGCTCTGCGTCATATTGACGCGAAGTCCGAGCCCGGCTAGAACTAAAGTCGAGCTACCCGAACGTCTGGCTCCAATGGTACAAGGGTGGCCGCGCAACCTCACGAAACAGGAGTGGGTCTATGGCCGTTGTTTGCCCCGAGTGCGACAATCCGCTTGATATCGATGCTGATGATGTAGAAGCAGGCGAAGTTGTCCAATGTGATGAGTGCGGCACCGATCTAGAGGTCGTGTCGAATGATCCCCTCGAGCTTGCCCCCGTCGACGAAGAAGGCTACGACGATGAGGACGAGGACTATACTGAGGAGGATGATGACGACGAAGAGTAACGCTGTTCTGCAACACCTTACCCGTGTCCGTACAGGCCGGGTTGCTCTTCTCGCTCTGGTTGGTGTTCCTCTGCTGCTCGCCCCGATGATGGCTCGCGGTGTCCCGGTTTCGCCTGCGTTGGCGGCGGTCGCGCCCGTGCAGCAGCGCATCGTGGATGGCAGCGTGATCGATGGCAATGACAAGCCGATCTCCGGCGCCGTCGTCTACCTGAAGGATTCGAAGACGCTGTCGGTCAAGAGCTATTTGACCGACGATGCCGGCCACTTCCGCTTCGGCGAGCTGGGGCAGAATGCCGACTACGAGATCTGGGCGCAGCATGGCGGCGTCAAGTCCAAGTCGAAGACCATCAGCTCCTTCGACAATCGCAACGACTTCCACTTCCAGCTCAAGATCAGCAAGTAGACATCTTGCTCTCATGACGACAGGTCCGCGCCTTGGCGCGGGCTTTGTTTTTGTGGCGCGAGACGCAGTTAGGCGAATATTCGGCGAAGTATAATTATTCCTGCGCGCCATCTCTCAAGGCTGCATAAGGCTCCGCGATGACCGAAGCCCTTCCCCCTACCGACCTCTTCACGCACCTGCACATCGACCTGAACAGCTTCTTCGCTTCGGTCGAGCAGCAGCTGCATCCCGAGTACCGCGGCAAGCCCACGGCTGTCGTGGGTGGTCCGATTGCGGACACGGCGACGCTCATCGCGGCGAGCTATGAGTGCAAGGCCGTTGGTGTGAAGACCGGTACCAAGGTTGGCGAGGCCCGCGCGAAGATCCCCGAGATCATCCTCGTCAACGGCAACCACTCCACCTATGCGGAGTACTCGCACAACATCGCGACGGCCGTCGAGCGCATCTGTCCTGTCGCGCACACGCCGTCGATCGACGAGATGGTGTGCGAGCTGATGGGCCGCGAGCGCCAGCCACCGGCCGCGCGCAAGATTGCGCTGGCCATCAAGCAGGCCATCAAGGACGATGTCGGCGAGACGCTGAACTGCTCCGTTGGCATGGCGCCCAACCGTTATCTCGCGAAGATTGCCAGCGATATGCAGAAGCCCGATGGCCTCATTGGGCTGCTGCCGTCGCAGCTGCCGCGGGCCATCGCGCACCTGGAGTTGCGCGACCTTCCGGGCGTGGGCGCACGCACGGAAGAGCGGCTCAACGCGAAAGGCATTCACACGATGCCGGAGCTGCTCGCGCTTGATCGCAACGGCATGCACGCGCTGTGGGACTCGGTGTGGGGCGACCGGCTGTATCACTGGCTGCGCGGGCACGATACCGGCGACGATGGCGCTCCCGTGCCGAGCGATCTGCAGAAGTCGCTGGGCCACTCGCATGTGCTGGGACCGGAGCATCGCTCGCAGGATGGCGCATGGGCTGTGGCGCACAAACTGTTGCACAAGGCCGCGATGCGGCTGCGCATGGAGCACTTCCATGCGGCGTCGATGGCGCTGACGATCAAGTATTCGCTGACGCGCGAGCAGAAGGACCTCTTGTCCGCGAGCGTTCGCGTCAAGAAGCACAGCTCGGGCATCACGCAGACGGGCTGGGGCATGGAGGCGCGCTTCCGGCACTCCAACGACACGCTGACTCTGCTCGAAGTGTTGCGCAGCCTGTGGGCGCAGCGCCCGCAAGCTGCGGAGCATCAGAAGCCGTTCTTCGTCGGCGTGACCATGCGTAATCTGCTGCCCGACGGCGAGGTGCCGCAGCGGCTGTTCGAGGAGCCAGGGCACCGTGCGGAGTTGTCGGCGACGATGGACAAGCTGAACCTGAAGTACGGCCACACGACACTGCACTTCGCAGGGATGCTGCCAGCACGTGAGTCCGCGCCCACGCGGATTGCGTTTACGCAGATCCCCGTGCGCTATGGCGTGGATTACATGTAATGCCAGCGCCGGTGGCCCGCATGTACATTGTCTTGCGAGGACCCAACGCATGGTTCGCGTACGCTCCAGGCTCATTGTTCTTGCTCTCTCGATGTCATCGGCCGGGATGCTGCTCGCGCAGGCTCCGGCATCCGCGCCGCAGGCGACCACACCGCGGCCTGGCACCGCAGATCATCCGCCGCGGCCACCGTTCCCCATCCGCGAGCCACATGGACCTGGGTTCGTCGCTGCAACGGAATTGCCCGATGGCACGCTGCCTTCGACGAAGGTTGATGGCGACTTCATCATCGGGCCGACGCATTCGCCTGCAGCCGAGATGCAGATAAGCGCTGCGGTACCGCACGGTACCATCACAACGTTCACGATGACTTCCGCGGAGAGCCGCATCTATCCCGGCATCGCTCGCGAGCCGTACACGTTTGCCAAGCCGGATCCTAGCGAGCCCAGCCGCGCGCTTGCGCCCACCAGCCATCCCGCGCCGTGGACGCGCACGGTGACGGTCTACGTGCCGGCGCAGTACAGGTCCGGAACCGAAGCGCCGATCCTTGTCGGCGCGGATGGCCCGGACAAGATGCTCTTCACCGTGCTCGATAACCTCATTGCGGAGCACAAGGTCCCGGCGCTCATTGCGATCAGCATCCAGAACGGCGGCGGCGACGCGCAGGGCTCGGAGCGTGGCCTCGAGTACGACACCATGTCCGGCAAGTATGCCGAGTGGGTGGAGCACGAGGTGCTTCCGCTGGTCGAGACGCACTGCCTGGTCAAGCTCACGCATAACCCCGATGGCCGCGCGGCGATGGGCACAAGCTCCGGCGCGGCGGCCTCGCTCATCATGGCGTGGTATCACCCGGAGCTCTATCACCGCGTGCTGAGTTACTCGGGAACGTTTGTGAACCAGCAGTGGCCGTGGAACCCCGCGCTGCCGCATGGAGCCTGGGAGTTCCACGAAAAGCTGATTCCGTCATCGCCGGCCAAGCCCATCCGTATCTGGATGGAGGTCGGCGATCGCGACCTGCTGAACCCTAACGCAATGCGTGATGGTTTCCACGACTGGGTGGATGCCAATGAGCGCATGGCCGCGGTTCTCAAGGCGAAGGGCTATCACTACCAGTTCGTCTTCGCGCGCAACGCGGCGCATGGCGATCGCGCGACGAAGGAGCAAACGCTGGCCGAGGCGCTGGAGTATGTGTGGATGGGGTATCGGTAAAACGTGCAACTCCCTACGCCTTCACGATCTCGCTGTCTTCATTCACCAGCCGCTTCGCTGCGGGGCTCTCGTCCACCACGATGGTCTCCGCGATGCGGTCATGCACGGTCTGGCGGTTGCGGTTGATGAAGTACTGCAGGAAGCCGAAGCCGCCTTCGAGCAGCGACGCGCCGTAGCCCAGGGCCCGCTCGATGGACTGCCACCAGCCGACCTCGTGATGCGTCAGCGAGAGCACACGGATCTTCATCAGCTTCTTGCCGATCGTCTGTCCGTTGCCGAGCTTGAGCGCGACGGCGAAGTACAGCGTGGCCTCGATTAGTTCCTCAATCTTGTGTGCGAACGTGACGCAGAGGGACCAGAAGGTGGTCAGGGCCTCGGCCTCCTCCTTGTTGTGGTGCTTGTGGATGCCGAGCAGGCTCTTGGCGACGGCGATGATGAGGAAGTCGATGGCGATGGCCCAGAACCGCTGCTTGAAGCTGGCGAGCTGCAGTCCGCTCAGGGCGTCGAAGCGAGCGGTTTCGTGGGCGTGGAAGTGCCTCGTCTCCCGAAGTCGCTTGGTCAGTTCTGGCATGGGATTAGCTTAGCGTGGCTCTCGCAGGATGTCCTACCCGATCACAGCAGGGAAAGCGACGCTGTGACGTCGGCGAAAGTGAGAGGCAGCATTTGTCGTATCACCCCCGGCAAGCGGCATGACCCAATGGAGGGATAGAGGCCGACAGAGTTTCGGCTACATCGTGGTATACTTGGGTAGCGTCGATGTAGACGCTGGACGTCGCGGGCAGATGACTCCGGAATGGATTCGAGTCTGGCCAGAGACCGCGACTGTCGCCTCCCCGTTCCTGCCTTCGGGCATACGGGTTTTGCTCTGGCTAGATGGCCGTTCAAACGGAACTGGCCTCGCCGTGCAGCAGCAGTTGCTTATCGAATGACCTGGGACACTGACCCACAGGCAATGCTGGAACCCGGAATCCATGGCTCCGCCAGGCGCAACGCTCTGGCAAAAGCTTCCGGCTGCCCTCCATCTTCCCCTTACTCTTTCAAAGGAAATCCTTGTCCACTCTTACACTTGAAGCAATTTTGAACCCCGCACCTGTCGAGCCCACCCGCACCATCGTCGCCACAGAAAACCCTGGGCTCCAGTTCACCGATTTCAAGATCTCCGACTCTCTGAAGGCGCGTCTCTCCGCGGCTGGCTATTCCAAGCCCACCCCGGTCCAGGCTGGAGCGATTCCTCCCGCCCTCGAAGGCGAAGACATCCTCGCCACGGCGTCCACCGGCACCGGCAAGACCCTCAGCTTCCTCATCCCCATGATCGAGCGGCTCGAGGACATCTCGGACCCCTCCACCCGCGCCAACAAGACCCCCATCCTGGCCCTCATCCTGCTCCCCACGCGCGAGCTTGCGATGCAGGTGCTGGAGCAGTACCACAAGCTCTGCCCAAACCTGAAGAACGATGCCGTGCTGGTCTGCGGCGGCCTCAGCGAAAACACGCAGCTGGAGCAGGTGGCTCGCGGACCGCGCGTCATCGTGGCGACCCCTGGCCGTCTCGAAGACTACCTCCGTCGCAAGGCCATCAAGCTGGCTGACGTCGACATGCTCGTCCTGGACGAAGTGGACCGCATGCTCGATATGGGCTTCCTGCCGGCTATCCGTCGCATCGTTCAGGCTCTGCCCAAGGACCGCCAGACGATGTGCTACTCGGCGACCCTGGACGAGAACATCAAGCAGATCGTCAAGGACTACGTGCACAAGCCGGTGCGCATCGAGATCGGCCAGACCTCGAAGCCTTCCGACCGCGTCGAGCTCCGCGTGTACACGGTCATGCAGGACCAGAAGCTCTCGCAGCTGGACAAGATGCTGAACGAGGAAGAGGGCATGTACCTCGTCTTCTCGCGCACCAAGCACGGCGCGGACCGCATTGGCCGCAAGCTGGAGAAGCTCGGCCACCAGGTCGCGATCATCCACGGCGACCGTTCGCAGTCGCAGCGCAGCGCGGCGCTCAAGTCGTTCTCGGGCGGCAAGAGCCGCGTGCTCGTCGCCACGGACGTTGCTGCCCGCGGCATCGACATCCAGAACATCGCGCACGTCGTGAACTACGACCTGCCCAATGGCTCGGATGACTTCGTGCACCGCATCGGCCGCACCGGCCGCGCCGGCGCCAAGGGTGTCGCGACGACCTTCGTCACGCCGCTCGAAAAGAAGGATACGCAGAAGCTGGAGCGCGAGCTGAAGATCAAGTTCCAGTGGATCGAAGCCGACAAGAATCTCGCCAAGGAAGAGCGCAACAGCCCGATCGACCTCGGCACGGCTGCGGGCAAGGCTGGTCTGGATGATCTGCTGAAGCTCGAGTCGCGCTCCTGGCGCAGCGGGGACGCCCCCGTCAGCGCACACGGCGAGCACCATGCTCGCGGAGAAAACCCCACCCATGGCCGCGCCCACGCAGGCCGTCCGGGCGGACGTGCTCACGGCAGCTCGAGCCGCACCGGCAACGGCGGTGGACGCCGCCGTCGCGGCCGCTAAATCCAGCTGCAACAGACAAGCGAAAGGCGCTCCCCGCGGGAGCGCCTTTTCGTCTTTTCACGAGCTGCCGCTGAGGATTCTCGATCTATAGCAGCATCTCGCCGTCCTCTGGCTAGAATGTCTCCATGAGCAAGAGTGTTGTTTCCACCACCGGCGCGCCGGCTGCCATTGGCCCCTACTCGCAGGCCGTTCGCGTGGGTGAGTTCGTCTTTACCTCCGGCCAGGTGGCGCTGGACCCCGCCACCGGAGCGATCGTCGAAGGCGGCATCGAGGCGCAGACCCAGCGCGTGATCGCGAACCTGGAGGCCGTGTTGGCCGCCGCCGGGTCGAACTTCTCGCGCGTCCTCAAGACCACCGTCTTTCTCAAGGACATGGGCGACTTTGCGGCGATGAACGCCATCTATGCCAAGGCCTTCTCCCCCGAGGGCGTCGTCCCGCCGGCCCGCTCCACCGTGGAGGTGGCGCGCCTGCCCAAGGACGCTCTCGTCGAGATCGAGTGCATCGCGCAGCAGTAGGCATACAGCAATAGGCTGAACCGGAAGCCGCGTCTCGCGCATCCGAGCAACTATGGACCGCATCTCGCGTCGCCGTTTCGGGGCTCTGGCCGCCATGAGCGGAGCTGCGCCTGCGCTGCAGGCAGTTGCACGGGAGGTTACAAGGATGTCGCCGACGTCGCCAATCTCGCCGGAGCACTTCGTCCTGCAGGCCAATGGGTGGATGCCCAACAACGCGCGCTTGCCGGTGCTGCTGTACCGCGGCGTGCTGGAGACTCGTGGCGATACCGCCGCGGCCTGCGAGGCGATGCTGACTCGCAATGGCTGGCCGCCGCAGTGGCGCAATGGCGTCTACACCTTCCACCACTACCACTCGACCGCGCATGAGGTGCTGGGCTTTGCCCGCGGCAGTGCGCGGCTCGTCCTGGGTGGCGAGGCCGGGCACGAGGTGACGGTCAACGCGGGAGATGTGGCCGTGCTACCCACGGGCACCGGCCATTGCGAGCTGGAGTGCACGTCCGACTTCCTGGTCATCGGAGCGTATCCTCCGGGGCAGCAGTGGGATATCTGCAAGTCCGCTCCGGACGCCGCGGCGCTGGAGCGCATGGCGAAGTTACCGTTTCCGGGCTCCGACCCCGTGACGGGAGAGCGCGGCCCGCTGACGAGGCTGTGGGCCAAAGCCTAACCGCCGTACGGATGTTCGAAGCAGTGCAATCCGCATCTCGCACCTCGCCTCTCGCGTCTTATAGATACAAAGGAGATTGATTATGTCTGAGACTTCCGGCAACACCGTGCAGACGCCCGCCCCGGTACAGAAGACCGAGGTCGAATGGCGCGCCGAGCTTACGCCTGAGCAGTACCACATCCTCCGCGAGAAGGGCACTGAACGCGCCTTCACCGGCCACCTCACCAACAACCACGACGACGGCATCTACCACTGCGCCGCCTGCAATGCTCCGCTGTTCAAGTCGGATACCAAGTTCGACTCCGGCTCCGGCTGGCCGAGCTTCTGGGATCCCGTCTCTCCCACCGCGGTGCAGCTGCACGAGGATGTCAGCCACGGCATGCGCCGCGTCGAGGTGACTTGCGCGACCTGCGGCTCGCACCTGGGCCACGTCTTCCCGGATGGCCCGCGCGAGACCACCGGCCAGCGCTACTGCATCAACTCCGCCTCGCTGGGCTTCGAGAAGAAGTAACGATGCTGCTGCCGCCCGAGTTCGAGGATCTACAGCTGTTCGCCGATCGGTTTGCGATCAGCGACGATGTGGACCGCACTCGGGCGTCGGACGCGGCTTCCCTCGAAGAGAAGCGAGCGTTTGTTGCAGCCCTGACACCTCGATTCGAGTCGATCAACAACTACCTGGATCATCACGACGACGAGCAGGCGCACTTCCTTGGCCGATTAGCCGAAGCTGCATGCGAAGTGCAGATCGAGTTGGCCCGGACGCCGATTTCGTAACACTCTTCCACCTCGAAAGGACGGTCTATTCCAAGTGCTGGAGCGGTAGACTCGCACTTCGCGCTCCAACAAGGATGGACTCTCCTGGAAACCAGCACGATCCACTCGACGCAAAACCTTCGATCAGGGAAACCGTTCCTAGCAGCGCGCGCCTTCGCCGCCTTCGCAACCTTCGCGGCGAAGGTCGTTCTGTTTGCGGCCTGTGCAGGAGCGCAGCAGGCCGGGAAAGCCGTGGACGCTCCCGAGCCTGCGGAGCATCGCGTGCTCTCCGGCCAGGCGCTGGATTGGGACGCTGCAGTACTGAGCAAGGTTCCGGCAGATCCACTCTTCCAGCACGATCCGCTGTCTCCCGTGCTCTCCCCGCTGGACGCGCAGCTGAAGCGGCTGCATGACGCCGAGCGGCTGAGCCTCAGCGCCACGTACACGCTGCTGAACCAGTACGCGACGGCCGTGCCCGCAGGCGTACGGCACGACTGGGGAACGGGCCGCTTCGATCTCAATGGCGGTTGGAAGGCCTGGGACCATGGTGGCTCGGCAGGCTCGTTCAGTCTCCTGGTACGCTCCGGCACCAACCTCGGCGTCAGCGAGCAGTTCAACCTCAGCGACCAGATCGGCTCGGCGCTGTACCTCAACTGCCTGCCCGGTGGAGGGCCGCAGCAGCCCATCTCGCTCAACGTCCTCTACTACCGCCAGGATTTCTGGCAGAAGAAGATGGCGTTCTACATCGGCAAGATCCATCCCAACGAGTTCGTCAGCCTGAGCCTGTACAACAACGACGAGCGCACCCAGTTCCTCAACGGAGAGAACGATGGCAACCTCACCATCAGCTCGGATGGAACGTATGCCGGCGGCGCAGCGCTGGAGTACCAGGCGACCGAACACTTCTTCGTCCACGCCGTCACCGTCGATACCGAAGGCTCGCAGCAGACCGGGATCAAAACGCTCGTTGACCGCAAGTACATGAACGCCGTGGAAGTGGAGTGGAAGGAGGGCGCGCCGACGCAACAGAACCACGTCCTCCGCGCGTCGCTCTGGCGCGACGACACGGCATCGCGCGGCAGCGGACACGGCGTGGGCTTCGCTTCGGACTGGGAGTTTGCCAATGGCTGGGTCGCCTTCGGCCGCATGGGCCTGGCGACCGACAAGGGGACGTCGATCCGACGCGTGATCTCGGTCGGAGCGGCGAACATCCGGCCCTTCGGCCGTCGTGGAGACATGTTCGGCGCGGCCTTGGATCTCACCGAGCCGAGCTACGGTTCGGGCGGCCTGCACCACGAGGCGCTCTTCGAGACCTTCTATCGCGCCCGGCTCACGAAGAGCTTCGAGCTTGGACCGGACCTCGAGGTGGACGTCCATCCCACCCACGCAAAGAACGCCTATACGACGGCGCTGCTCGGAGCCCGCGCGCGCATCATCTTCTGAGTGAGGTCTTCACGAACGATCCAACAGGAAAGAGCAACACGAAAAGACGGCCGTTGGGCCGTCTTTTCGTTTGCCTGATCGTGCTCGATGTGGCCTGTTGCCGGCGGGGGGAGCCGCCGAGGTACCGATCGGATCACACAGCTCCGGGTGAACCCGGAGCGAGCCCAAAGATGCTTAGGGCATTTCCCCTGTTGATTGGGTATCCCGAGTAAGGCTTGCAGCAGCGTTTTCATTGGGGAAAACGCCCATGAGTCTCTACTCTCTGAACCGCACCCACAGGGAAAATACTTTACGCCGCCTTGGTGACCTTGCCGCCCTTAATGCAGCTGGTGCAGACCTTCACGCGCTTGCCCTGGCCCGCGACTACAGCCTTGACCGACTGAAGATTTGGGTTCCAGCGACGCTTGGTGACGTTGTGCGCGTGCGAGATGTTGTTACCGAACTGCGGGCCTTTGCCGCAAATTTCACAAACCTTTGCCATGACCAGATTCTCCGATTCCAAACTTTTTCGAGGCATGATCTGGAGTTCCTCCGACCACGCGGTACACATTGTTTCCAGCTGGAACGCGGTCAACCCGCGGACGTGTTCCTTCCAGTCTGAAATCCCGAACTCACAAATCTGGAGAGGGAAATGGTAGGCACGTCCGGATTCGAACCGGAGACCTCTACCGTGTCAAGGTAGCGCTCTAACCAACTGAGCTACGCGCCTGCAATGCGTACACCTCAGTGTAGCGTGGAACTGCATTTTGGGGCAACCCGCTCCTGCCCTTTTACCCCCGAACCAGCTCGAAACTCTACCCACAACAAAAAGGCGAGCCGCGCAGCTCACTGGGCACCGATCCCAGCGAACGCGTGCCCGCCCTCAGGAGAAATAGGGAAATCCCGCTCTGGTCCCCCGCCTGCATTTTGCAGGTCTTTTACTGCAGAGCGCCCTGTCGTACAACATCGTGAGCTGCGCCCTCTTCGCCGTTGCAGTTACACCGCGCTGGTGAGCTGAGATCCGATCGAGCTGAATGCGTTTTTGATCTTGGTGGTAACAGCGGTCAACGAGAGAATGGCCGAAATGCCGATCAGACCGGCAACCAGAGCGTACTCGATCAGGTCCTGCCCGTTGTCGTCCCGGCAAAACGAGATCATCTGATCCAATCCAAGAGTCATACGGTGTGCAAGGGAAAGATGCATCGGGGCCCTCCGCTGGCGCGAGTCGCGCCTTGGGAAATATCGTTCGTAAGACGAGAATATGTCGCGGTACCGGACGGGCAAATGGCCCGATCGTGGGACCCCGATGCCGCCAGCGGCACAACGAATAAGACCACCGGGGGATAGCCCGGTGGTCTTTGGATGTCTGGATGCTATGTCGCGTCAGAAGGTCAGAAGGCTGCTGAGGTTCCGCGCGATGGGGTCTTAGCAGAAGGGAAGCTGGCGACGGCACACCGTCTTGTGGTGGATGAACACCACCAGGCGTCCGGGCTGCGCGGCCAGCAGACGCAGCTTGCTCGCCGGCAGAGCGTGGCACTCGTTCGGTGCTACCAGGCCGTCGCTCTCGATCGAGCTCACGCGATACACCGTAGCCGCGTCGTCGAAGCTGCCGCATTGCTGGATCTGCGTGGCCGTCGAATTGACGATCAGCGCTGTGGCCTGGATGGGGACTTCGACACGCATCTCTCCGCGAGCGGTGGCGCTGGCATCGGGAATCACATGGAAGGTGTTGCACTGGTCGAGCCCTTCGCGGCATTGCACCTCGACGTTCGCCGCACTCACAGGACGCGCCGTGTTGGAGTCCAGTACCTGCAGGGTGATTACGCGCAGCGTCACGGGCGTCGCCGCGGAAAGCAGCGCCGGCTGCAGCGCAAGCAGTGTCACAGCGGCGATGCGGAGAGAGTTCGAGCTGCTGCGTGAGATTCGCTGCGAAATCGATGCGAGAGACGATCTCGTACGTTCGTAGAGAGTCTTGAAAACCTTGAAAGAAGTCATTGGCTTGTACCTCCTCCGGAGAAGTAACGTTTCTCACGGGAAGACAGATGGGCGCGAAGCCCGCAAATTCCGCGGCAAAAACAGGGCACGTCTTCGTTCAACGAGACTTCTGTTGCATCCATCGGCACAACGTTCTGTGACGGGTGCGAGCGCGAAATACTGACATGTATAGAGATGAAGGCGTATGCCGGAAGGCTTCTTAAAGTTGCCTGCGCCAGGGTTTCTTTGCCAGGTTCCGGGGAACTTACGCCTCGGGCTCGCTGCGCCCCAACCGGGTCGCGGCGGAGTTCATCCGGCCTACAGCAGGAGACAGCACACCGGCGCCGCCGAGCCCGAAGGTCGGCATGTTGGCATAGACGCTCTCGTACTGCCCGGCCTTCACGAGATAGGTCTCGTGAAAGATGCCGACCGAACCGTTGCCGCCAACCGCACGATTGAAGGCTGCCCACGCCGGCAAGTGCTGCGCATCGCGCGCATGCGCATAGGCATGAAGCTGCTCGAAGCTTCGCCAGTACTGCACGACCATCACGGTGCGTCCGCCCAGGAAGGAATGGGCGCCAAGCAAGCCAAGCTCGGGATGAAGGGCAAGCTCACGCAGCATGCGCGGCATGGCCTGGGCAACCGGAAACCACTTACGCACGAGCATCAGCTGATTGATGCGCATCCCAATGAGGAAGACGACGAAGTCACCATCGATCTCCGCTGCAAACCGTCCGCGATGAATGGTTGCCATGGCATGTCTCCTGGGTGGTCACACGTGGCCGGAGCGAGCGCGCTACGGCGCTGAAGCTGCCACTTCGTTGCCTTGCGTCTGCACCTTGCGCAGCGTGATCCACGCATACTGTGCCGCCGAGAGCGGCGCAAGGATCGCGATCAGCCGCAGCAGCAGCCACACGGTGCGATCCAGTCCGGGGATGTGGACCACCTGCCCGGTCATGATGGCCAGCACCGTCACGATCTGTACCGCGGTGTTCCACTTGCCCAGCCAGCTGGGCGGGAACTCGCGCAGGATGTTGGTGACGTACAGCAGCGTGCAAATCAGCAGGATGCCGAGGTCGCGGCTGAAGACCAGTACGGTAACGTAGCGCGGAATCAGCCCCACATGCGTTAGCACCATGAACAACGTGCTCAGCAGCAGCTTGTCGGCGATGGGATCGAGGTACTGCCCGAGCCTTGTAGCCTGGCCCAGTTTGCGGGCGGCGAAGCCGTCAAACGCGTCGCTCGTGCCCGCGATCCAAAGCAGAAGGAACGCCATCTTCCAGTGGTTATCGAGGACCTCGATGACCAGAAATGGAAGTGCGAAGAGTCGGACCATCGTGAGAAGGTTGGGCGTTGCACGAACTTGTCGGAAAACAGTCAAGAGCCGCTGAGAGCGGACTCGCACGCCGCCGGCTTCGCTGGCAGAGCTTCGCGCTGACGATGTCAGCCAGCGCGCATGGAGTCCGTCTTCAGAGGATAAGGCAGTTTGGTCCCGGCGCGCGGGAGAAAGCACGCAGGCCGTATTGATCGAGGCGGCAACTTTGCGGCAACCCACTGGTAGCTCACGTCAGCGCAGCTTCTTCTCGAAGACCTCGGAGGTCTTCACGCGCTCGTAGCCATCACGAAGGTAGAAATTGTGCGCCCGCTCGCGGGTGCTGCGCGAGGTCACGCGGACAGAGTTGACCCCCTGCGCGCGCGCCCAGTCCTCGGCTGCTTGACACAGTAGCCGGCCCGCGCCACGGCTGCGTGCGCTCTCGCCGACAACCAGACCGGCAATCAGTGCGCGATCGGCCTCCTGCAGATGCCGCTGCAGCTCGACCTGGACCCAGCCAATGACAGGAGATCCCTCCACCGTCGCATCGCAGGCGACCAGCACGGCCTGCGCCAGCACGACGCCTGGATGCTCCTCGGCCAGCGCGGAGAGTGCCTTGAGCTGCTCGATCCAGCCGCGTGTCTCGGCCTCGCTGCGGGGATAGCCAAGTTCGCCCGCGAGAACCGCAATGGCAGCGGCATCGCCGGACTGAACGGGCCGGATCAGGATCGTGTTCTGCGCAGGCGTCTCGGGCGAGGGCATGATCTTTCATCGTAGCGGCGAAGATAGCCCCCGCACAGGGTGCCAAGCGCAGAACTCCGACCACATTAGTCTTGCTTCGGCGGGTGGCTCCGCCGTACACTTAAGCAGGCGGACTGTCTCTCTGCGCGAACTGCGCTCGCTCGCCCCACTCCCTATGCTGCGGCTCACCAAAAAAGCGGATTACGGCCTGATGGCCCTGAAGTACCTCGCGGAGCAGAGCATCGCCTCTGGCTCCGGGGTGGTCGCTCAGTCCGCCAAAGACATCGCCGAGGCGTATCACATTCCCCCGCAGCTGCTGGCGAAGATCCTCCAGACGCTGGCCCGCGCTGGCATCCTGGTCTCGCACGCCGGGGCCAACGGCGGGTATTCGCTGGCACGGCCTTCCAGCGATATCAGCGCCTTCGAGGTCATCCGCGCCATCGATGGCCCGCTGTTCATCACCAGCTGCATCACGATTCACGGAGCTTGCGACCTCGCGGGCCATTGCACCATCAAAGAACCACTGCGGAAGGTCAACGACTCCATCACCGAGCTGCTCTCCGGCATTCACATCTCGGATCTGGTCGAGCCTTCGGAAGCTGTCGCCTCTGCGATTGGCAGCGGCCTCGTCACCATCGCGCTCTAAGCAGTTCCTCGCGGACGGGCACGCTCCGCATCTCGAATTTCCTATCTAGCATCTTGCATCTGGAGCAAACACTATGGCTGAAACACTCGGAATGAACATCACGCAGAGCAAGGAGCCCCTTCCGGCCGGCGTGACCCTGCCCATCTACATGGACAACCACGCGACCACGCCGCTGGATCCACGCGTGCTCGAGGCCATGATGCCGTATCTCACGGGCATCTTCGGCAACGCAGCCAGCCGCAACCACAGCTTTGGCTGGGAAGCAGAGCGCGCCGTCGACAAGGCCCGCGAGCAGGTCGCGAAGATCATCGGAGCCAGCGCCAAGGAGATCATCTTCACCTCCGGCGCCACCGAGTCCAACAACCTCGCCATCAAGGGTATCGCGGAGATGTATCGCGAGCGTGGCAACCACATCATCACCCAGGTCACCGAGCACAAGGCGGTGCTCGACACCTGCAAGAAGCTCGAGAAGCAGGGCTATCGCGTCACCTACCTGCCCGTGCAGGCCGACGGCCTCATCGACATCGAAGACCTGAAGCGCGCCATGGACGACCAGACGATCCTCGTCTCCATCATGTACGCGAATAACGAGATCGGCGTCATCCAGCCCATCCGCGAGATCGGCAAGCTGTGTCATGAGAAGGGCGTGCTCTTCCACACCGATGCCGTGCAGGCCGTGGGCAAGATCCCGGTCAACGTCATCGACGACAACATCGATGTGCTCTCGCTCTCTGGCCACAAGATCTACGGCCCCAAGGGTGTAGGCGCGCTGTATGTTCGCCGCCGCAACCCGCGCGTGCAGATCGCCGAGCAGATCAATGGCGGCGGGCACGAGCGCGGCATGCGTTCGGGCACGCTCAACGTCCCCGGCATCGTTGGCCTGGGCGCTGCGTGCGAGATCTGCCAGAGCGAGATGGCCACCGAGGCTGAGCGTGAGATCGGCCTGCGCGATTACCTCCGCGCCAAGCTTGAGGCCACGCTGGACTACACGCAGGTGAACGGCAACATGGACCATCACCTGCCCGGCAACCTGAACATCAGCTTCATCTACGTAGAAGGCGAAAGCCTGCTGATGGGCATCAACGACATCGCCGTGTCTTCGGGCTCGGCCTGCACCTCGGCCACGCTGGAGCCCAGCTACGTGCTCAAGTCCCTCGGCCTGGGCGATGATGTCGCACACAGCTCCATCCGCTTCGGCATCGGCCGCTTCAACACTAAGGAAGAAGTCGACTACGTCGCCGACAAGATCATCTCCGTCGTGCAGCACCTCCGCGAGCTCTCGCCACTGTACGAGATGGTCAAGGAAGGCATCGACCTTACGAAGATCGAGTGGGCTGCGCACTAAGATAAGGGAAAGACGAGGTATTATTGCGCCATGCACGATGTCGTCGTCGTTGGAATCCCGCTCATTGCCATTCTTGCTGGCATCCTCTTCAGCCGCAGCGACAACTCGAGCCTTCGTGCTGAGATCAAGGACCTGCGGACTGAGATGCTGTCGAGATTCAATAAAGTGGAAGACCATCTCGGTCGCATCGACGCTGACCTGCGCCAGTTCTATCATCTGACTGGTAAGCTCGAAGCCCGCATGGATGCGATCGAGAAGCGTCCTTAAGGCCGCTGTGCTGAGTGCATCTCCACCGTTATGACTACACCCTGCCCCAGCGGCAGGGTGTAGTCTTTTTCACCCGAGAGCGAGACAATAAACAGCCTATGGCGAACGTACCTGGCACCGAAGAAACACCCAGCGCGCAGACGACACCGCAGGCCGCCGACGAGAACGATGCGACCCAGCTGACGCCGCTCGATAACGCTCGGCTGGCGTACGAGAACAAGGACTTCCTCGACTCGCCTGATGGCCGCATGCTGCGCATCATGGCCGAGTACTCCGAGCCGCTCGCGCGCTTCCGTCGCGAGCGCATCCAGGACACGGTCGTCTTCTTCGGCTCGGCGCGCTTCCGCGCGATGGATGATGCCAGCCGCCAGCTGGAACTGCTGGCGAACAGCTACTCCGCGCAGGCTGCGCCCGAAGCCGAGCAGCCTTCGCGCGATGTCGACAACGAGCCCAGCGAGATGAAGCGTAAGCTCGCCGAAGCGGCCGTGGAGATGGCTCGCTATTACGAGGACGCGCGCAAGCTCTCGCACCTTCTCACCGAGTGGGCGATGAAGCTGCCCGGCCGTCGCAGCCGCTTCGTGGTGTGTTCCGGAGGCGGGCCGGGCATCATGGAAGCCGCCAACCGCGGAGCCTACGAGGCGGGCGGCAAGACCATCGGCCTCAACATCAAGCTGCCCTTCGAGCAGCTGCCGAATCCGTACATCACGCCTGCGCTCAACTTCAACTTCCACTACTTCTTCATGCGCAAGTACTGGTTCGCGTACATGGCGAAGGCGCTGGTGGTCTTTCCCGGCGGCTTCGGCACGCTGGACGAGATGTTCGAGATCCTCACCCTCGACCAGACGCACAAGCTCGCAAAAAAGATCACCATCGTCATCTATGGCTCGAGCTACTGGAAGAATGTCATCGACATGAAGCTGCTCGCGGATAAAGGAGCGATCGGCATCAAGGACCTCGACCTCTTCAACTGGGCCGACACGCCGGAGGATGCCTTCCGCATCCTCAAGGACGGCCTCACGCGCAATCACCTGACCGAGACCCAGCCCGGTGACGCACAGGTTCCGGACGAATCGGATGCGAAGCTGCAATCGCTCCTCGGCCCGGACATCGCGAAGACGCTGTAACTCAGGAAGAGGCATTCGCGAAGATGAGCGTTGTCCAACATCTGCTGCAGGAGTCACCCGTCGGTACGCTGCTGCTGGTGAAGACCGATGGCGCGCTCAGCGGTCTCTATCTTCCGGAACATCGGCATCCACCGAAGGAGCCCATCGGTCCGCGCGTGCACGCGGGATTTGACGACGTAACGCAGCAGCTCGAGGAATACTTCGTACGCCAACGCAGGGAGTTTGACCTGCCGCTTGCTCCACAGGGAACACCATTTCAGCAGCGTGTGTGGAAGATGCTGCAGAGCATCCCGTACGGCGCGACCTGGAGCTATCTGCAGCTCGCGCATGCGCTGAACATGCCCACGGGAACACGAGCGGTAGGTGCAGCCAATGGCCGCAATCCCATCTCCATCATCGTCCCGTGCCATCGCGTCATCGGAGCCGATGGAAGCCTCACCGGCTATGGCGGCGGCATCGAGCGCAAGCAATTCCTGCTGGACCATGAAGGCGTCATGCTTCAGGCACCGCGGCTCGCGTTCTAGCGATACAGCTCGCCTACATACACCGCATGCGGCGGCAGCGACACATGACTCACGCTCTCGAACAGCGATGCGGGCGACGATGCCAGCCTGCGCATCGCGAGGAAGCGCAGCCGCAACGACTTGAGATCGTCCGTAAGCGAGAGCGTCAGCGGTGTATTGCCGAGGTTGCACACCACGACGATGGGCTGCGCTCCCGGCATGCCCGCCGAGGGCAGCCGCACCCACACCAACGCGTTCTGCGCATCGTGATCGAAGACCTTCAACGAACCCGACCGCAGCACCGGATAGCCATGATGCAGCACGATGAGCCGCTGATAGAGGTTCAGCAGCGAGTGCTCGTCGCGTTCCTCAAGCGCCACGCTGCGGGTGGCATCGATGGTTGCGGCAATGAAGGGATCGCGCGCATTGTTCGTCGCCACGGGAGCCGCAGCGGGCTTGCCATCGTCGCTGAAGCTCTTCGTGCTGAAGCCGCGCAGCGTGTTGGGATCGAAAGCCGCGGGCCCGGTGGGCTTGCGCACCGGCGGCACATACGGAACAAACGAACCATAAGCATTGGGGTTATACGCGGGCTTCGGAGGCGGCGGAGGCGCGGGATGTGCCGCGGCTTCCTCTGCTTCTTCTGAAGCGCGATTGTCCTCAGGCTTCCATGTGGCAGGCGTGATGTTGGTCGGCGTCCACTGCATGCGCGCGACGGCGTCCGTGCTCTCGATGCCGAGCTCCTGCCCGTAGAGCAACGCAGCCGCGCCAGCTTGCGAGGTCAGCAGCATCGCCGCAATGGTCGCGTTGAGCCCCAGCGTGCGGTCCTTGCTTTCATTGGCCTGTGCCGGCGCAAAGACCGTGGCCGAACGTGTGTTGTCGTCAGAGAAGAGCAGCGGCGCCGGTGGAGGCGTGATGGCCTGTGCGCTCAACAACGATTGGCGCAGGGAGGACGCGAGCGCAGCTGGAGAGTTGTCCTTGCGCGCGACGGAGTCGATGTCCACCGAGAGCAGGTCCGCTCCTGCGCCGCGCTGTCCGCGAAGCTGTGCTGCCACCGGCGTCGTTACCGAAGCGATGATCACGCGCTCACCCGGATAACTCTTCGCCGCGTTGTGCAACGCGGTCAGCGTGTCGCTGATGAGTGCGGGGTTGGCGCTTTCGATATTGGCTTCCAGCTCGATGCCTGCAGCTCCGCGCGAAAGCCACGCCCGTCCTGCCGCAACAGGATTGATCGCAGGATCATTGCGCACGCCGACGATGACACGCACTCGGCTATCGCTCGCGGCGGACAGCAGCGCGTCGAAGCCCGCGCTGTCGTTCGCATCGAAGGGCGGCAGCAGCACGATGGCATCGACGCCCAGCGAACGGATGTAGCGCATGCGCTCGGCGATGCCCTTGAGATCGCCCTCACCGCTCCCCGTGGAGTCCTGAAAGCCCGCCGGCTGGATGCGATAAAAGACCGCGCTGCGCCACCACGATTCGGAGCTCATGCCGGAGCCCGCCCAGTTGCGATGCGCCAGCGTCTGCGCGCGCATCGCGGGAGTATGGGCAACTCCCATTGCCAACGCGAGCGCCATCGCGACCAGGGACCGCGTCAGCTTCATGCACTTAGAAAGCAGCGGCGATTCACGCCGGGA
Source organism: Bryocella sp. (assembly GCF_058498515.1). NCBI lineage: Bacteria > Pseudomonadati > Acidobacteriota > Terriglobia > Terriglobales > Acidobacteriaceae > Bryocella > Bryocella sp. The sequence goes on along the minus strand of NZ_JBMHYI010000047.1, from coordinate 73,056 downwards.
GGAGGTCGGCATACAGGAAGCCATCGCGTTCGACATTGTCGCCACGATGTACTTGGATGCTACGCGAGAGCTGTGCATAGCCATGCGGCCGAAGTGCCGGTCCACCGTGGTGAGCAGGCCAGCGACTTCGTAGCGCACTGCGAGGTCCTCATGCGAGCGCAGCAAGTGCAGAGCCCACGCGCCGTCCTTACCGCCGGACCAGCTGAGGAGAATCTTCCTGCGCGACACTTACTTCCTCGGCGCAGCAGACGGCGGCAGTAACCCGTTCACGCGCATGTAGCCCGCCATCTGCGAGTAATGGTCTTCAAGGTCGGCGACGATCTCAATGACAGCGCGTGCACGCGGAGCTTTGCCGCCGCGCCATGCGATCTGGTCACCCAGCTTCGCATCGGTCGCTCCCGCCATCGCGGCGTCGCAAAACTCGAACGAAGCCTTGAGTGCCGCGAAGAGCTCCGCCTTGGTCGCGGTCTCAGGAACCTTCGTTGCAGCGGGCGCGGGCTTGTCGGAGATCGAGCCGCAGATGTTGCCGTTGGATCCGGCCAGGTGGCGGACGATCGCACCGAAGGTCAGCTGCTCGGGCGTTGGCTTGAAGCCATATTTGTCTTCGGGCATCGCCTCGGCTGCAGCCACCAGAAACTTCGCCTGCCGGTAGTAGATCTGGTCGGCGCTCCACATCACAGGGTTGGCCGCTTGATCGGGCATCGCAGGTGTCTGGGCAAACGCGGGCGCTGCCGTAACAGCGGCGAGCAGCAGGGCGGGATATAGCTTCATCGTGACCTCCGGTTATGGGGACAAGGTGCAGGCGGACGTAGTGCTCGGACTTTGATTGTCCGTTCTGGGTCTCGACCGTGTCCAGTCGCACAGTATCCAGCGGGCACGAACGTCGCTGAGGCTTATCTTCAGTAACGTCTCCGTTGCCACACCGCGGGCACCTCAGGCAACCGAAGCCGCATCGTACCGGCCAAGTACAACGCTCCTTCTCAGTAAAACCTACATACTCAGCAAGCGCACAACGTCTTCATCCACTTCACCGGAGGCCCCTGTGGGACGTGCCAGCGTAGTTGTCTCTTCTTCGCTTCTCTTGCTGGCTGTCGGGCTGACAGGAGCTGTGTGCCGGGCCGAAATCCCCGTGGCGGCCGGGCCAGATGCAATCGACGCTGCGCTCCCTGCAGGCGGTGAGGGCGCCGGCTACGCCGCAGGTGGCATGGGGCAAGCGCAGGCCTCAATTCCCGGCTCCGCTCCCTTCTCCACGGTCGCCATCGCGGCCAAGGCCGGCATCGGCGGCATCGGCTTCGATATCGCCACGCCATTGGGCCGCCACTTCAACCTGCGCGCCGGCGGAACATTCTTCGGCTATACCGCGCACTTTACGGAGGATGGCATCCCGGTGGCGGCTGACATCCTGCTGCGCTCCGGCACCGTCAGCCTGGACTACTTCCCCCGCGGCGGAGGCTTTCACATCAGCCCCAACCTCACCGGGTACAACGGCAACCACGTCAACGGCACAGCGTCTGTGCCGGGAAACCAGACCATCACGCTGAACGACCAGGACTACACCAGCGATCCCTCCAACCCGCTGCATGGCAACTTCGGTCTGGTCTTCGGCAAGAGGGTCGCGCCCGGCCTCACCATCGGCTGGGGAAACATGATCCCGCGCAGCGGCAGGCATTGGGCGGTGCCGTTTGAGATTGGCTTCGAGTATGTGGGCGATCCGACGGTGCAGCTCAGCCTGAACGGTGGGGCCTGCCAGCAGGGAGTCTGCCAGCCTGTGAGCACCGACCCCTCGTTTCTAGCCAATGAGGAGCTGGAGCGCCAGAAGTTGACCAACGACGTCAACCCGCTGCGCTTCTTCCCGGTGGTCTCGATTGGAATGAGCTACCGCTTCTAGCGGCCTAGTTGGTGCCGAGGTAGTTGCGGTACCGCGTCTCGACCACGCCGCTGTTGCGCGCCAGCATCAGTTTCGCCACGTTGTACTGGTACATCGCCTGCACCAGCTGCGAGTTCGCCCCAGCCAGCGCGGCCTCGGCGTCGACCACCGGAAGGTTGTCGTCCACGCCCGCCTTGAATCGGTCGCGCTCGTCGCTCAGCTCCTGCTCGGCCAGCGTCACATTGGACCGCGCTACGGAGACCAGCTCCTTGGAGGCTGTGACATCCAGCATGGAGCTGCGGATCTGGCCGTCGATGGCGACGCGCAGGTCCTGCTCGCGCTGGCGCAGGCCGATGAGCTGCGAGTCGATGCTCTGCTCCTGGCCGCGCTGCGTGGCCTCATGAAAGATGGGGAACTCCAGCGTGCCCTGCGCCACGAAGTCGCCGTGGTAGCTGCCGGTCGTCTGCCCGATCACGCCATAGAAGCCGCTGAAAGCGAGCGTCGGCAGGCGTTGGTACTTGACCGCGCGCAGCTCGCGGGTAGCGAGAACCAGCTGCTCTTCGAGGCCCAGGTAATCCTTGCGATGACGGAAGGCGGTGTCCTTGGCGCGGTCGAGGTCCATGTTGTCCAGGTCGCTGTACGGCACGACGTCCGTAAGCTGGAGCTCCTGCCCGGCTGGCAAGCCCATGATGCGGTTCAGCTGAATGAGATCCTTGAGCAGCGTGCCCTCTGCCGCGGCTACCTGCTGCTGGCGCTGCTGGTATTCCACCTGCCCACGCAGCGCGTCGAGCCGGATGCCTACGCCCGCCTGCAGCTTCTGCGAGGCCTGGTCGAAGGTGGTCTTCGCATCCACCTCTTCGGCCTGCGTGTTGGTCAGGTTGGCCTGGTCGGCAAGCACGCGCAGGTACTGCGTGGCGACGGCCTGCACCACATCTCCCTCGGTGTTCAGGGTCTGCAGATCCATCACGCGAATTTCGTTCTTCGAGGCTCTCCACAGCTCCAGGTCGGTGAGGTTGAAGAGCGTCTGGCTCGCGCTGAACTGCGCCTGCGTCACGTTGACGTGCACGATGGTAGGGAAGTCGGCGGGGTTGAGGCCGAAGTTCGCGATCTCGGAGGGCTTGAAGCCCATCGCCGCAAGATTGATCTGCTGCGCGGAGCTTGAGCCCGCGACATGAAGATTCGGAATCAACGCCTGGCGGAGATTGCCCACATAGCCGCGCACAGCCTTCTGGTTGGCGCGATCGTACTTCAGGTGCACGTTGCGCTCGAGGCCCAGCGCGATGGCGTCGTCCAGCGAAAGCTTCAACGGACCGGAGGTAGGCAGCTCGATCGGAACGCCCGGACCAGGAGTGGTCGACAGGGTGAGCGTGAACTTTGAGCCGGGATCGCGGGCCAGCTTCTCATCCTGCAGTGAGAGCTGCGTGCTGGGAGCGTCGGGAAGGTTCTTGTCCGCGCGGGCTGCTGCTGCTTCGTCCTGCTGGACGATAGATCCAGACACGCCGGTCTGCGCCACGGAGGACGCGGCGGCGCATGCGGCGACGAGCACCGCACTCAGCGCAAAGGATCTCCGAAACGCAAGGGATGTCCAGCGGGTCTGCAAAGAACCATCAGCTCCAGTCAGGGGTCGGCACACGCGGCTTTGCCACTCGCATACCTTTACATCTTCTTAGAGTGTCGCGGACGCCGAGGCGATGCGCAAATTTAAGCTCAGCGCCTCTAGGTACTGCAGATGCGGCCATCGCCGGTCGTGTGCGATCTCCGCCCAGAAATCGTATCCCGCCAAAATATCGCTACCACGAAGCGCCAACCGCTCCAGTGGCTACCAGAGGCGTAGCCGGCGAACGGCGTGAGCCGCTGCTACATGGCATGCAGCGCGCGAGCGGCGTCGGCCAGGGTTGGTTCGGTGGCCTGCTTCCACTCGCTCTTCTCCTCGTCTTCCTGCTGCCCGATGGCGTGAAACAGCAGCGCGTGCCCGCCGATGTGCACATGCGTCTCGGTGATCTGCCAATGGCCATTGCCGACCAGCCTCCGCTCGATGTCGAACGTGCCACCCTCGTTCAGCTTGCCCAGCAGTCCCCAACCAATGTTCACATCGCTGGAGAGCGCGCCCTTCAGGGTGCGGATGCGGTTGCCGTTCTTCACAATGACCATGGCCCCTGCCATGTTGCCCATCACGCGGGCCTGCATGTCGGGCGGGTTGAAGTCGGGATTGGGGCGGAAGGTCAGCGTAATCGCGTCCCCGTCCTGGCTGGCGATGGTCCACACGAAGGCGTTGGGCAGCATCTTCAGCATGGCGCGGGCCTGCGCATCGTCGTGCTGGTCGTTGCGGCGAGCCTTGGCCTGCTCGGCGGGGCTGTTGACGAACTGCACGATGCGCTGGGTCTCGGCCTGCGTCTGCGCGTCGTTCAGGGGGTTGCCGCTCAGCTCGATCATCCGCCGCAGACTGCCCTGCGGCGTCTCGATGGTCTGGTAGATGGCGTCCTTGGACGGCGTCCGGTCATGGTCGCGATACGCCCAGGCCGTGTGATCGGTGGCGCTGGCGGCGAGCTCGGATTCCACCGCGGCCCGGACCGCTTGCACCGCGCTCGGGTCTGTTGCCTGCTTCGCAGCCTGTACATGCCCGGAACCGGTGGCCGACACGACCGTGAGAACCACCGCAACGCCAATCCCCAGGGCCAGAGGCTGGCCCGTCTTTCTTCTTTCGCCACTCATCCTGCCCCGTTTGGATGCGGGCTGCGGCGTACGGTTTGTGTGGCCTCGGTTTGGGCGCAGGGCGAGCAGGCGTTACTCCTCCGGGATCACCTTGACGAACATACCGTTGGGAAGCGTCGCGCCGCCCAGCAGGTGGACGACGCCATCGCGCACAAAGCCGCGCAACATCGTCGGTTTGCCGGGCTGAGGAGCCAGGTGAGTCTGCGTTGGAGCTGGGCGGACTGCGGAAGGAGCTGCTGTCCGGAGAGGCGCAGCTGCACGCGCGGGAGCAGCTGCAGGCGTTTCGGCCTCGGGACTACGGCCCATGCCACGATCCATCGCGCGGTTGGCCAGGCCGTCGGCCACTTTGTTCTTGTGGCGCAGGGCGTGCTGGATCTCGAACTTGTCCAGCCGGGCGATGCGGCGGTGCGCATCCTCCCACATCGGGCGCAAGTCCGGGGAGTTCACCTTGTACTTGCCCTGGATCTGCTTCACCATCAGCTCGGAGTCGGAGATGACACGTAACTTGCTCTGCCCATTGGCCTCTGCCCACTCCAGCGCGGCGATCAGGGCGGAGTATTCGGCGACGTTGTTGGTCTTGTGGCCGATGAACTCGCTCAGCTCGGCGAGCCGCTGGCCGCTCTCGTCCTCCACCACGACGCCGTAGCCCGCCGGGCCTGGATTGCCTCGCGCGCCACCGTCAGTGTTGGCGGTCACCCAGCCCGAAGAGGCGGCGGAAGAGCCGGAGGAGTTCAATGGGCTCGAGGAGCTGGAAGCGAAGAGCGAAGGGGTACGGCCGGGCATGATCCCGAGCATACTGCACAGGCCCAATCATGCGACATCAAGCAACTTTCCATGCCCGTCAAACGTTAACCCAGACTGGCAATCCGTTCCCCCGGTAAGTCCTTGATTTTGGGGGCTCAGAGTACGACGCAATCGGGAGGGATGCGACGGGTCGATCCCACGCAAAACTATGCCGCTCACGCCGTTTTTTCTTTGGATCGAGGTCGCGAGGCGGTATCCTATCTTGAGCCACTCAGGCGGGTTTGGAGGTGTATCTACGTGGCCGAAGTTCGAGTTCAGGAGGGCGAGCCCCTCGAGAACGCACTCCGTCGCTTCAAGCGCAAAGTGCAGACCGAAGACATCATCAAAGAGGTCAAGCGCCACTCCTTCTACCTGAAGCCGGGCGAGAAGAAGCGCGTCAAGGAAGCTCTTGCACGCAAGCGCAACCGCAAGAAGGTTCGTAAGGAACAGGACTAGTTGTTCGCCGGCCCGTGGAAGAGATTCCGCAGCCGGCCAGTCCAATGCAAGTCACCGGAGGAGTTCACCGCAAGGGAACTCCTTCGGCTTTAACTCCGGAAACCGCACCGGAGTTTAGTCGGGCCCGAGTTCATTCGTACCATCAGGCTTGAACCCGCTCAGCCGGAGCGCAAGGGTTGCGTGCCGGACGCGATTTCAGCCCTATCCCGCAAGGTGGGAGAAGGCCCCAATGCAATTCGCCGACCGTGTTCTGAAATGCGCTGATTGTGGCAACGACTTCGTCTTTACTGCAGGCGAACAGTTGTTCTTCGCGGACAAGCAGTTCAAAAACGATCCCAAGCGCTGCAAACTCTGCAAGGCCAAGCGTGCCGGCCTCGGACGAAGCACTGCCGCCGGCTCCGCCACCCTTCCCCTCTCCCGCACCGAGACCCGCACCAACTGCTCCTCCTGCGGGATCGAGACAACGGTTCCCTTCAAGCCGACGCAGGGCCGCCCTGTCCTCTGCCGTTCCTGTTTCCAGCTCAAACGAGTTCCCGCCGCTGTCGCAGCCGTTGCCACCATGGACGTCCCCGGAGCCATGGAAGCGCAGGCCAACGCCGCGCTCGACCAGGCCCTGGCGGAGCAAGGGGTCGAGCTCACCCTTGAAGCTCCCATCGCGATTCCCACCGAGCTGATTGCTGAAACACAGGCCACAGGCACTGAGGCCGAGGCCGTGGCGCTAAGCGCCCCCTCTTCCACTACCGACGCCTAGACACACGCTCGAAACGCACGCATTCCATCCAGAGACCGCCGCCCTCGAGGCGGCGGTCTCGTTTGCGGTCAGCTGTCCCGGTAGACTGTTCCCGATGCATCCTGCCGCCACCGAACGCGACGCCGACCTGGTCCGCGCCCACCGCTCCTTCGGAGACTTCGACCTCACGATCTGCAGCGATGGCCCGCTCCTGCTCGATGGCGGCGCCATGTTCGGCGTCGTGCCGAAGACGCTCTGGTCGCGCCGCATGCCGGCCGATGAGAACAACTGCGTTCTGCTCGGGCTCAACTCCGCGGTCGTGAGGACCGGCTCGACGGTCGTCGTCATCGAGACCGGCGTGGGCAACAAGCTGCCTCCGAAGTTGCGCGAGATCCACCAGAACCACGAGCGGCTGATGGACTCCTACGCCGCTGCCGGTCTTCAGCTCGACGAGGTCACGCACGTCATCAACACCCATCTGCACTTCGACCACTGCGGCTGGAACACCACGCTGGATACCGATGGCATCGTGCGCCCCACTTTCCCCAACGCACGCTACTTCGCCGCCGCGGGCGAGCTCGCGCACGGCCGCCTGCAGCTCGATCGCGATCGCGTCAGCTATCTCGGCCCCAACTATGATCCGCTGATCGTCAGCCGCCAGCTCACGCTCATCGACCCCGATGGCATCGACGGCTTCTCACCCGAGGACAAGCGCCTGCGCGGCATCGACGCGAGCGGCGACGAACTCCCGCCCGTTCCCATCCAGACCAGCCTCGAGATCGTGCCAGGCATTCGCGTCGAGCGTTTCCCCGGCCACACCGCAACCATGCTCGCCGTGCACATTCAGTCCGGCGGCGAGCACGCCTGCTTCATGGGCGACCTCTGCCCCACGAGCCACCACCTCGATGCCACCTGGGTCATGGGCTACGACCTCGACCCGCTGACCTGCATCGAGCAGCGCAAGCGCTTCCTCAAGTCCGCCATCAGCCAAGACTGGCTCGTGCTCTTTCCCCACGACCACCACACGCCCATGGCCAGGCTCGCATGGAACGAGAAGGGCAAGCCGATGGTAGCAAGAGCTGTAGGTGTGAGGTAGATCAGATTTCTTCCTCGTACCTCGTCACCTGGGAACCTCGTCGCTCTACAGCATGGTTCGTTTCGCGGTGCGTGTCTTCTACGCACCCCCACCGGTTCTGGATACCCTGAAGCAATCGAGCTGCTCGTGCGGCTCAGGAGTGAGCATTGGATACCTTTGAAGAGTTCGATTTCACGACGCTGCCCGGCAGCGACCGTTACAAGATCCTCGCCAGCACGGTCATGCCGCGCCCCATCGCGTGGGTGGTCTCGCGCAACGCCGAAGGCACGGTGAATGCGGCGCCGTTCTCATTCTTCAACGCCATCGGTTCCGCCCCGCCGCTGATCATGTTTTCCGTCTCGGCTTATGGCGTCAGGCACTGGAAGGACACGCTCTTCAATGTGCGTGCGTGCGGCGAGTTCGTCGTCAACCTCGTCTCTGAGGAGGTCGCAGAGCAGATGAACATCACCTCCATCGACGCTCCCGAAGGCATCGATGAGACCAAGCTAGCTGGTCTCGAGATGACGCCCTCCAAGGTCGTCGATATCCCACGCATCGCAGCTTCGCCCATCGCGTTCGAGTGCAAGCTCTACAAAGAGATTGAGCTCGGCGCAAACGTTATGGTCATCGGCGAGGTGGTCCACGCCGCCATCCGCACCGATGCTTTCGCCAACCTCCAGCGGCTGTATATTGATCCCGACAAACTGAAGCTGATCGGACGCATGGCCGGAGCCGGAGGCTACTGCCGCACGCGCGACCAGTTTGTCATGGAGCGTCCCAAGTGGCCGTTGGAACAGAACAAGGATCAGGGGCAGTAACTTTCGCCCGCCAAGTAAAACGCTTGTCTTTATCGCAGGGCTGGGTCGCGCTCGTCGCGGCCCTCCTGCTGCTCGTCTATGTCGCGCAGGTGGTGCATGCCATTCGTGGTCAGTCGCTCACGTGGGATGAGGGCGACCATATCTTCGCGGGCTACTCGCAGTGGAAGACCCATGACTACGGCCTGAATCCCGAGCACCCACCGATGGTGAAGATGGTGGCCACGCTGCCGCTGCTGGCGCTGCCGCTGAAGGTGCCGCAGCTGCAGGGTCGCGACTTCAAGCTCGAAGCCTATCTTGATGGCCGCGAGATGCTGTTCCGCAACGGCGCGGCCAGCGGCGGCCACTACGAGGTCCGCGACCTTACGCTGCGCGTGCGCCTCTTCGCCATGCTCTTCGGCCTCTTCGGTGCCATGGTCGTCTTCTGCGCGGCGCGCGAGATGTTCTCTCCCCTCGCCGGCCTGTGCGCGCTCGCCGTCTTCGTCTTCGATCCCACCGTGCTCGCGCACTCGGCATACGTCACGACAGACATGGCCGCCAGTGCCACCATGCTCGCCACGGTATATGCCTTCTGGCGATGGATGCGGTGGCCCACAACGGTGCGGCTCCTCGTTACCGGCCTAGCCGCCGGCCTCTCGCTAGCGGCCAAGCACTCCACGATTCTCCTTGTCCCCATGTTGCTCGCACTCGCGGTGGTGGTCGTCCTCGAGCGCCTGCAATCCCATCCCTCCGACAAGCCGAAGCACTTGCTGCGCGAAGCAACTCGCGTCGCCGCTGCCCTCGGCGGCATCGCAGCCGTTGCGCTTCTCGTGCTGTGGGCCTGGTATGGTTTCCACTACAACGCACGTCCTGCAGGGCTCGCACTCGATCCAACGCTCGCAGACTACGTGAAGCCACTCGCGCCCATGGAAGCCCAGGGCATCCTTCTGCTCGCGCGCCTTCATCTCCTTCCGGAGAGCTATCTCTATGGTCTCGCCGACGTGCGCCGCATGGCCAACGGCATGCCGAGTTACTTCTTCGGCCACGTGTACGCGCATGGCGTGTGGCAATACTTCCCTGTGCTCATCTTCATCAAGATGACGCTCGCGATGCTCGTCCTGCTCGCGCTCAGCGTCTTCGCCATGGCCTGCGGCTGGCTGCGTGGCCGCATGCAACTCATCTTCCTCATCCTTCCAGCGGGCATCTACTTCCTCGTTGCGATGACCTCGCACCTCAACATCGGCGCGCGCCACGTTCTGCCGGTGTATGTCTTCGGCTGCGTGCTCTGCGGCGCCACGCTGGCCTCGCTCTTCGAGCAGAGCCGCGCGTGGCAGATCGTTGCCATTGTGCTGCTCCTTGCGCAGGCCACCACGTCCATCGCATGCAGCCCCAACTACATGGCCTACGCCAACGAAGCCTGGGGAGGGCCGAGCCAGACTTACAAGTATCTCTCGGACTCCAACACCGACTGGGCGCAGCAGCTCGTCGCCGTGGAAACGTACACGCGCACGCACAACATCCATCAGTGCTGGTTCGTCTACTTCGCCGATCCGCTGCTGCTGCCGAAGGATTACGGCATCCCCTGCAAGTCGATGAACACCATCGACACGCTCTGGGCCGGGACCTCGTACGACGTGCCACCCCACATCGAGGGACCCGTCTTCGTCAGCGCCGGCAGCCTCAACGGCTTCGAGTTCGGCTCCGGCGTGCTCAATCCCTACAAGGTCTTCGAGCAGGCAAAGCCCGTGGCCTTCATTCAGGATGGCGTCTTCGTTTACAACGGCCCGTTCGATGTCCCGCTCGACAGCGCGATGGGCCACGTCGTCGCCGCACAGAACGCGACCGGCAAGAAGGACTTAGGCACCGCACTCACGGAAGCCGAAATCGCCGCAAAGACCGCTCCCGGCGACGTCTGGCCGGAGGTCACCTACGGTGACGCTCTGGCCGCCACGCATCATGACGCCGAAGCGAGACAGGCCTACGAGCGAGCGCTCCCCAAGATCCAGAAGATGGATCCCGACGCCCGCGAGGAATGGGAGTCGAAGGTAAAGGGAAAGATCGCGAAACTCCACTAGCGCAATGTCCAACAGAAACACGAAGGCCCTGCCGAAGCAGGGCCTTCTGATCTTGAGAAGTGTGGAGAGACTTACGCCTGGGCCGCAACTGGAGCGGCTTCAGCCACAACGATGTGGACGAAGCGGCCGTGCTGTCCGCGGTCCTGGAACTTGACCACGCCCGACACCTTCGCGAAGAGGGTGTCGTCGCAGCCGCGGCCGACGTTCTTGCCGGGCTTCAGCGGTGTGCCGCGCTGGCGGACGAGGATGCTGCCGCCGGTGACGACCTCACCCGAAAACTTCTTGACGCCGAGTCGCTGGGCGTTCGAGTCGCGGCCGTTTTTGGAAGAGCCAAGACCTTTTTTATGTGCCATTCGATTTGCCTCTTTCGCGCCTGCTCCTGCGCGGGCGCTACAAAATTTGTCGGCTCGCGAGAGCCTGCCGAGAGCTTACTTGGCTTCGGGCTTGAAGCTCTTGCCGTTCACCTGGATCTCGTTGATCTTGACGGTCACGAAGTCCTGGCGGTGGCCCTGCAGCTTCTTGTACTGCTTCTTGCGCTTGTAGTGGAAGACCAGGATCTTGTTGCCGCGGCCCTCTTCGACGACCGAAGCGAGGATCTTGGCGCCAGAGAGCTCCTGCTCAAACTTGCCCTCTTCGCCGGAGACGGCGAGGACGTCGGAGAACTCAAGCGCACCATCCTGGTGCTCGGTCTTCTCAATGCGAATTTTGTCGCCGGGGGATACGCGGTACTGCTTACCGCCGGTGCGAATCACTGCGTACATGGTGAACCTCAAAACAGCACACGGCGTCCGCCGCGGCTCGTGTCTTTCCAAGGAATTCCTGGAATCTTGTGTGTCAGGAGGCGAAAGCCCGGATGAAAGTCCAGACTGGCATCCCGACCGGCAGGAGGCGGGCAGTCATGCTTCTCGCACACGCCCTACGCATACCGGCCCTGCAGCCAGAGACACAGGCTGCATCGCCAAACTAGATGAGTGTACCGGGAATCGCCCCTCGGGGTCAACCTTTCTTCCCCGAAACTGCTGATTCCGTCCTGTGTTGGATGACTCCCAGCTGCAGCGTCTGCCCCTGCTCCAGCGGCGTAAACTGCAGGTCCGCTGGGAGTTGCGCCAGCAGGCTCGACTCCACCAACAGCAGTCGCGGGCCGTCGGTGACTGCGCTTTCGATCGGCTCCGGATTGTAGCTGTAGGGATTCAGCGCTGGCGCCGCGTCCGGTCCACCCAGCGCCACCTGCTGCACCACACGATGCGAGTAGAAGATCGAGCTGCAGATGGGCACGAACCGCCCCGCACGCCACAGCAGCAGTGGACCAGCAACTTGCGCCGCCGGCGAATCTCCAGCCGCAAAGGCCCGCTTGAGTAGCACCGACGATTCGCGATCATCCGGAGCCAGCGCGCCGTCGGCCAGCCTGGGGGAGTGAAGCTCGCGGCGTGCGTGCGCGGTGAGCGCGGTCGCTCCGGCAAAGAGGACGACCGCGGCCCCTGCAAACGCTGCGGCTTTCGTAACGCTTGGCTTCGGCATCAGGCGCGGCACCATCTCCTTCGCGACAAAAGCCCCCGCCAGCGCCGACAGCGGAGCATATGCCGGGCAGAGGTAGTGCGGCAGCCGCGTGCGAACCAGCGAGAACAGCACCAGGTCGAGCACAGCGAAGACCGCAAACGGCCGCAGCACGCGCAGTCTCTCGTTACGCCAGGAAGCAACCATCGCGGACGGATACAGCAGCGAGATCAGCGGTACCGATACCAGCAGCACCCAGAGGTAGTACCAGCCGTGAGTGATGTGCCCCTCGATCGCGTGCGTCGCGCGATCCATCACCTGCCAGCCGAGATACACATGCACGAACTCGCGTCCGAAGTGTGCCAGCATATACGCGTGCCAAGGCACGGTGATAGCAAGAAACAGCGCGAGCCCCGCGAAGAAGCTGCCCCGAGTACCGCGCCGTGCTTCTTGGAGGGACGCGCGATCCAACACAAGCCACGTAAGCGCGACCGGAAGCAGGATCAGGCTCGCCGCGCCCTTCGTCATCAGCGCCAGCGCGAAGCCCACCCAGAACATCAGCCATCCGTGCCGTTCTCCTGCGCTTAGCCGAGCCAGGCCCATCAACGCGAACAGAAGGAACAGCGCCAGCAGCACATCCGTCTCGCCCGTGCGTGCAGCATGCTGAAAGCCAAAGCTCGCCAGCAGAAAGACACTGGAGAGCCACGCCGCGAGCAGCCCCAGGCGGCGTGCCATCCACGCATGCAGCACGGCAACCGTGGCCACACCGGCCAGCGCCGAAGCCATACGCGCCCAAAGCTCGCTGACGCCAAACACCTGATAAAACGCTGCCGTAAGCCACATCGAGAGCGGCGGCTTCTCCATCCACGGCACGAAGTTCCAATGCGGCACCAGCCACCCGCCCTGCCGGTGCGGGCTCCGCAGCATCTCTCTCGCGACCTCCGCATAGATGCCTTCGTCCCACTCCGCCAGCGGATGATGCCCCAGCAGCGGCAACAGCACCGCACACGCCAGCAGGCCGGCCAGCGCGGTTGAGATTATCAGGAGCTTGGGCCGATTGTGGGTTGCCATCAAGAAGAGCCTAGCGCAACTGTTGGAGCCCGTAGTTGCGAGTCCCGGGTGTGGATGGCCGGGGTAAGGGGTAAGTCGCTGCTCAACGCCGCGCCCCTCCGCGAACACAGCGTTCGCAGTTTGAAGATGCGCGCGGGATAAACTGAACCCGGCGATGCAGCAAGTTACACAGGTCTCAACAGCGCGGCCCCGTTCGGGGGCACAGTTCCGAGCCCCGCAGACCATCTTCTGGGTAGGCCTCGCGCTGCGGCTTGCGACCATCCTGATCGGCCATACCTACAAGATCCGCCTCAACGACCATCACTTCGACTTCGGCTTCGAGGCCGGACGCATCGCCAAGTCAATCGTTGAAGGCCACGGCTACGGCAATCCCTTCAACGGCCCCTCCGGCCCGACGGCCTGGCTGCCACCGCTCTATCCCTTGCTCATAGCTGGAGTCTTCAAAATCTTCGGCGTCTATACGAACTCCTCCGCATTCGCGCTGATGGTCGTCAACAGCGTCGCCTCCGCGGCCATCGCGCCGCTGGTCTACGAGATCGCCGCGCGCTGCTTCGATGCCCGCGGACTCGCCCGCCGCGCGTCGAAGCAGGCTGCACCCGTCGCGCTGTGGTCCGCGTGGATCTGGGCGGTGCATCCCGCAGCCATGCAGTACGCCGTGCACTGGCTCTGGGAGATGTCGCTGACGACGCTCTTCTTCACCTGGACCCTCGTGCTCGTGCTGCGTCTGCGCGGCGTCGGCGAGGTTCCCGCCGCGCTGCTGGACTTCAACCTCAATCGCGATGCGCGACTTGACGGCCGCAACGCAATGCTCCGCTGGGCCGCGCTAGGCCTGCTCTGGGGACTCATCACGCTGCTCAATCCTTCACTTCTGCTGGCGCTCTTCGCTGAGATCGCATGGCTCCTTTGGCCGCGTCGTAGCGAAGGCTTCTTCTCTGGCTCGTTCGCAAAGAGCATCGCCAACGCCGCTCTCTGCGGCCTCGTGATGCTCGCCGTTATCACACCGTGGATCGTGCGCAACCAGCGCACGCTGCATGCCTTCGTGCCCACGCGCAGCAACTTTGGCGTGGAGCTCTACCAGAGCACCCTCGAGGTCAACAACGGCCTGCCCTGGGGTACGTCCATGCCGCTGTGGCCCGGTGCGCCCGAGTTCCGCGAGTACGTCCGCGTCGGCGAGATCGCCTACTCCAAGCACATGGGCGAGCTCGGCAAGCAGCGCATCGCCGCCAACCCCGCCCAGTTCTGGCGTTGGACCGCCCTACGCGTGCAGTGCTTCTGGGCCGGCACGCCGCACGCCGAAGAGAAGCATCCCGCCAGCGAGTACCTCCGCCAGCTGCACTATAGCTTCATCAGCGTCTGCGGCGTGCTAGGCCTCCTGTTGATGTTGCGCCGCCACGTGCCCGGTGCGTGGCTCTTCGCGATGATCTTCGCGCTCACGCCCGCGGTCTACTACGCCGTCACTGTACAGCCGCGTTTCCGCCATCCCATCGAGCCACTGATGGCCGTGCTCGCCGTCTACCTCTTCCGCTCCGCGGACACTGATCGGGTATGGTCAATAAGGTGATGGCTGAAACACAAGTACGGCTGGAGATTCTGGTGACCGGCGGCTCCGGATTCTTCGGAGGCATTCTCAAGCGGCGGCTCCTCGACGAAGGCTTCGCCGTGACCAACATCGATCTCGTCGCGGACGAAGACAAGCATCCCGCACTCACCAGCGTGCAGGGCGACATCCGCGATCAAGCTCTCCTCGCGCGCCTCTTCACCGAGCACACATTCGTCGCCGTGTACCACGTCGCGGCGATGCTCGCGCACGATATCAAGGATGAGCGCGAGCTCTGGACCTCGAACGTCGACGGCACGCGTCTCGTCGCCGAAGCCGCTCTTCGCGCCGGTTGCCACAAGCTCATCTTCACCTCCACCAACTGCCTCTGGGCCGAAGGCTTCGACCGTCCCGTGACCGAGGACGACGCGCCCGCGCCCATCGAGGTCTACGGTCAGTCCAAGCAGCAGGCCGAGCTCGAGCTCCAGCGCATTCACGCCGAGCACCCGGAGCTGCAGGTCGTCATCATCCGTTGCCCGACCATCATCTCCTCGGGCCGCCTCGGCCTGCTCGCCATCCTCTTCGAGTTCATCGAGGACGGCAAGAAGGTCTGGGTGGTCGGCGGGGGCCACAACCGCTATCAGTTCATCGCCGCGGAAGACCTCACCCAGGCCTGCCTGATGTGCCTCAACTACAGCGGCTCGGCCACCTTCAACATCGGCAGCGACGACGTACCCACCATGGCCGCGATGTACGAGGGCGTCATCCACCAGGCGGGAACGAAATCGCGCGTGGCCACGCTGCCCGAAGCTCCCACGCTCGCGCTCATGCAGCTCGCGCACAGGCTTGGCGTCTCGCCGCTGGGGCCGTACCACTACCGCATGATCTCGAAGTCCTTCGAGTTCGACACCACCCGCATCAAGCGCGAACTTGGCTGGCAGCCCACGCTCACCAACGAGCAGATGATGCTGCGCGCCTTCCTCTACTACCGCGACAACCGCCGCCAGATTCACGGTCGCAGCGACGTCTCTGCACACTCCAAAGCCGCGCCCATGGGCGTCATTCGCCTGCTGAAGTGGATCTCATAAAGCCGCCGCATCAACCGGAAGGAACAACCATGAGCGAAGTCACGCCCACCGAGAAGCCCACCCCTCGCATCCGAGTGCAGCGCCTGCTGCCCGACGCGCAGGTGCCACGCTATGCCCATGTGGGGGACTACGGCGATCTCGCTGCCGACCTCTTCGCCGCCGAGCCCGCAACCCTCGCCGCCGCAGGCCACCAGGGCTCCACCGCCCTCATCCGTACCGGGCTCGCGTTCGAGTTTCCCTCCACCCACGGCGCCCTGGTCGAGGACCGCTCCGGCCTCGCCGTCAAGGGCATCACCACGCTCGCCGGCGTCATCGATCCTGGCTATCGCGGTGAGCTCAAGATCATCGTCAGCAACCTCTCCGCGCTGCCGTTCGTCATCGAGCCCGGCCACCGCATCGCGCAGCTCCGCATCGTGGAGCGCATCCAGGCAGTCTTCGAGGAGACCCACGAGATCGACGGCACCCTGCGCGGCGCGGGAGGCTTCGGGTCGACCGGCATCTAGAGCGTTTCCCCTGTTGAGGGGCATCCCGGAAGTAGCGTTCGGCGGCGTCTTCTTTTGGGAAGACGCCCATGGGAATCGAGCCCCCGAAGGACACCCACAGGAGAAACGCTCTAAGTCGTCACCGTCCGGCAATCGCCCGGCCTGTACACTAACCAGTCATGGCGGAATCAGATCCGCGGCCCGAGGAGGCCGCTCAACCGGGGAGCAGTGTGTCTGACGCCGCGTCGCGGGACGCGGTGCTTTCGCCCGCGACCGCGGCCGTCGGATCCTCCGGGCTGGTCCCGGCTGTTAAGCCCGGTCAGAAGATCCCCGGCTTTCGTCGCGACCAGATGTGGAGCTACTTCGGCCCCGCCTTCGTGGCCTCCGTCGCGTACATCGATCCCGGCAACTTCTCCACCAACATCCTCGGCGGCAGCCAGTTCGGCTATCGCCTGCTCTGGGTGCTGCTGTGGTCGAACGCCATGGCGATCCTCATCCAGTACCTCAGCGCCAAGCTGGGCATCGTCACCGGCCGCACGCTGCCGCAGAACTGCCGCAAGCACTTCTCCAGGCGCACCAGCGTTGCGCTCTGGATCTGCGCGGAGATCTCCGCCGTCGCCACCGATCTCGCTGAGTTCCTGGGCGCGGCCATGGGGCTCGACCTGCTCATCGGCCCTGCGCTGCTCGCGCACGGCCTCAGCCACACGGTTGCACTATTTGTCTCGGCGGCCATCGCCACTGCGTTGGTCTTTGCCATCCTCGCGCTCGATCTCGCCGGCTACCAGTGGCTGGAGCGCGGCATCATGGGCTTCGTCGGCGTCATCGGCCTGTGCTACGGCTTCGAGGTCTTCCTCGTCCACCCCGACTGGCAGAAAGCCTTCTACCACACGCTGATCCCCACCTTCCAGCACGGCGCGATGAAGGAGAGCGTCTACGCCGCCGTCGGCATGTTGGGCGCAACCGTGATGCCGCATGTCATCTACCTGCATTCCGCACTGGTGCAGCCACGGCTCAAGCAGCTCGCCCCGCCGCCGCCCAAGCGCATCGTCCCCGCCATCGTCCGCGAGTACCTCCGCTACGAGCTGGTGGACGTCTTCGTCGCGATGAACGGAGCCTGGATCATCAACTCCGCGATGATCGTCATGGCCGCCGTCGCCATGTTCCATGGCCCAAGCTACTCTCCCACCATCCAGGACGCTTTCCACACCCTCGCGCCGCTGTTGGGCCGTGGCGCCGCGATAGTCTTCGCCGTCGCGTTGCTCTGCTCGGGGCTGTCGAGTTCCACCGTCGGCGTAATGGCCGGGCAGGTCATCATCGAAGGCTTCCTCGAGATCAAGTTCCCCATCTTCCTGCGCCGTTTCATCACGGTGGTTCCCGCGCTCATCGTCATGGCCGTCGGCTGGGATCCGCTGCGCATCCTCAACGACTCGCAGGTGCTGCTCAGCTTCACGTTGCCCGCCGCGCTCATCCCGCTGTTGCTGCTCACGGCACGGCGTGACGTGATGGGGGGCGAGTTTGCCAGCTCCTTGCGCACGAGCATTGCAGGCTGGACGGTCGCCAGCATCATCGTTGCGCTCAACGTCGTGCTGCTCGTCCAGTTGGCGATGGGCTGAGCCTCGCCCTACATGGCGGCAAACAGAAAGGCCCACCATCACGGTGGGCCTTCTTGTTCGTGCTGCTGGTTAGGAGTTACCGGTGACCACGATCGCCGCCGCCACGCGGAGCCTCATGCGGAGGGGGAGCCGGATGAGCGGCCGGCGCCGGGCGGGGAGCAGGTGCGGCGTGTTGCTGCGGAGCCGGAGCCGGACGGGCAGCAGGGGCCGGGCGCGGAGCTTCCACATGCGGTTGCGGCGCAGGACGCTGCACCTCCTGCCGCGGTTGGGGAGCGACGCGCTCCGGCTGCGGACGTGCCTGGGGCTGAGCCACAGGAGCCCGCTGCGGCTGCGCTACCGGAGCCGTGCGTTGCGGCTGGGTGGTGGGCTGCGGACGCGCATTGTTGAAGCCGCCGCGTGTCGTCTCGGGTTGCGCGTGAGGCTGGTTTGCCGGCGTGTTCGGACGGCCCTCAAACCCGCCGCGATTCGCCGGCGTGTTGGGGCGAGCGATCGCATTCGGCGCGCCCGGACGGTTCATCTCGCCAGGGCGATTCATCTCAACGCCGCGATTCGGCTGGACGTTGGGCTGAACGCCGCGGTTGGGCTGCACCGCCGGCTGTCCAGGGCGGTTGATCCCCGCGCCACGGTTCGGCTCGACGGCCCGATTGGGTTCCCCCGGCCGGTTGGCAATGGCCGGCTGATTCACCGCACCTCCGCGAGCATTCACCGGCTGCGTCACGTCGATGTGGTTGCGCGTAGCGGCCTCGGTCACAGCTTCCGGACGGTTGAACGCGGTCTGCTGCGGACGTCCCTGGTTGGTGGCGAAGCGCTGCTGCGGGTCCGCTGCGGCGAAGCGGTGAGCCTGCATCTGCGCGGGGACAGCGCTGACGTGCTGCTCGCGCATCGCCTGCTGCTCGAACGCAGCCGGAGCGCGATTGATGCCGCCGCGGCCACCGTTGTAGCTCACGCGAATCGTGGGCTGTGCGCCATAGTGGACGTTGTTGTAGATCACGGGACGGTCATACACGTTATTCAGATGGCCTACGTTGGTCACGGAGCGGTTGTAATAGAAGTCGTTCCCGCGCCAGAAGCCGCCGAAGTAGCCCACGCCGATATAGCCGAAGCCATAGTTGATGCCGCCATAGAATCCGATATGGTGGCCCCAGTACCCGCGATGGAAGCGGTAATGGCCGCCGTACCAGCCCCAGTAAGGCGGCGTCCAGAGCCCGCCGTAGTACGGCGGTGCGACCCACACGCCCGGCACCCAGTAGTAGCCGTTATCGCCCCAGCCCCAGTAGCCCGGAGTCCAGTAGTAGTTCGGGCCGGGAGCCGGTGGCTGGTCGTACTCCGGCAGCGGAGGCGGAGCCTGATCGGCCTGCGCAGCGTAGTCCACGTCGTTGTACGTGGGGTCGGAGTACGTCTGTTCGTTGTTGTAGCTATAGTCCTGGTTGGCAGCCGGCTGCTGCGGGTACGCTTCGCCCTGTTGCTGTGGCGTGTAGGCAGAGCTCTGGCCCTCGACGCGCACGATCGGCGCCCTTCCGCTGGTGCTTGCCGGCACGGGAGTGGTGGTGGCGCCACTGCCGGCGTACACATTCGCCATGGCCGGGTCCGCGCCCGTGCTGGCCTGCTGAATGACCGCTGCCTGTTGCGGATCCTGGCTCTTGCAGGCCACCAGGCCAAGGGCCAGCAAGGACGCTGCGCCCGTAAAGGCCATCCGCTGGAAACTTCTCTTGATCGTTCTCATACTTTCGCTCCTGCTCCGCGCGGGCCGATCGAGGGTTGGCGCGGGCAATCCTGCTGCTCATTGCTCAGATGCCGCCCAAGCCGCATGGGCTGGATACAGAAACACCAATGCGTTACCAAGGTCGCGTCCCGAAAAGGTTGCCCGCGAGTCACATCCGGGTCCGCATCGTCCGCGAATCGCCAGAATCCTCTTCAAGGCGCACAATGCTCCGGAGTAGAATCAACCGCATGGAGTGCGCTCCCATCAAGCGCTTTCGTCGTGGCCGCCACGACCGCGGACGTTGATTCTCTCGACGTTCAGGCTCCCCTCCACCCCTTTTCGCAGGAACTGGAACCACCAAGACGGAAATCGGCCCCTGCCCGCGGCACACGCACGTTGCGTGCGCGGACGGTGGCCCAAGCTGGCCCGGGCTCAATCTTTGCCGCTGGATTCGCCACGACTCGCCTTACCCAGGCGCGCGTCGCATCCCGACAAGAGAGCTGAGGGCGCAACAGGAGATAAATCCCCGATGGCAACCACGAACCACCTCAACAGCTTTGGCGCAGCCGCCGAACTCAAGTCCGGCGCCAGCACCGTCAAGTACTTCTCCCTCGCCGCGCTCGAGAAGGACGGCGTGAAGCTCAGCCGCCTGCCCTTCTCGCTGCGTGTGCTGCTCGAAAACCTGCTCCGCTGCGAGGACGGCAAGACCGTCACCGCCGACGACATCAAGTTCCTCGCGAAGTGGGAAGCCAAGGCCGAGCCCAGCCGCGAGATCGCCTACATGCCCGCCCGCGTCCTCATGCAGGACTTCACCGGCGTCCCCGCCATCGTCGACCTCGCCGCCATGCGCGATGCCATGAAGGCCCTCGGCGGCGACACCGACAAGATCAACCCTCTCGTCCCCGCTGAGCTGGTCATCGACCACTCCGTGCAGGTGGACGAGTACGGCTCGGCCAACGCGTACGACCTCAACGCCGCGCTGGAGTTCACCCGCAACCGCGAGCGCTATGCCTTCCTCAAGTGGGGCCAGACCGCCTTCCACAACTTCTCCGCCGTGCCTCCCGGCATGGGCATCTGTCACCAGGTCAACCTCGAGTACCTCGCTCGCGTCGTGTTCACCAACACCGTCGACGGCGTAACCACGGCCTATCCCGACACGTTGGTCGGTACCGACTCTCACACCACCATGGTCAATGGTCTCGGCGTCCTCGGCTGGGGCGTTGGCGGCATCGAGGCAGAGGCTGCCATGCTCGGCCAGCCCGTCTCCATGCTCGTCCCGCAGGTCGTCGGCTTCAAGCTCTCCGGCAAGCTCAAGGAAGGCACCACGGCCACTGACCTCGTCCTCACCGTCACCGAGATGCTGCGCAAGCACGGCGTCGTCGGCAAGTTCGTCGAGTACTTCGGCTCCGGCATTTCGGAACTCCCGCTCGCCGACCGCGCCACCATCGCCAACATGGCGCCCGAGTACGGCGCGACCTGCGGCATCTTCCCGGTCGACAAGGAAACCCTCAACTACCTCCGCCTCACCGGTCGCCCCGCCGAGCAGATCCAACTCGTCGAGGACTACTACAAGGCGCAGGGCATGTTCCACACCGCTGACGCGCCGGAGGCTGAGTACAGCTCGACGCTCGAGCTCGATCTCTCCACCGTCGAGCCCTCTGTCGCCGGCCCCAAGCGTCCGCAGGACCGCGTGCTGCTCTCGGGCGCCGCGGCAAGCTTCGCGAAGCAACTCCCCGCGCTCCAGGGTCCCAACGCCAACAAGGGCGTCGCGCGCCAGATGGTCCGCTGGGAAGGCGAGGGTGGACACGCCTCCGCCAACGGCGACATCACCAGCTCCGTCGGCGTTGCTGTGGAAGAGAGTCCGAAGGAAGCCCTCATCAACTCCGTCGAGAAGCGTTTCGGCGTCGATCCCGACAAGTACCTCTCCGATGGCTCCGTCGTGATCGCCGCGATCACCTCCTGCACCAACACCTCCAACCCCTACGTGATGATGGCCGCCGGCCTGCTCGCGAAGAAGGCTGTTGAGGCAGGCCTCACCACGCCGCCCTGGGTCAAGAGCTCGCTCGCGCCCGGATCCCGCGTCGTCACCGACTACTACGATCGCGCCGGCCTCTCGAAGTACCTCGACGCCCTCCGCTTCAATACCGTCGGCTACGGCTGCACCACCTGCATCGGCAACTCCGGCCCACTGCCCACCGACGTATCGAAGACCATCGAAGACAACGGCCTCGTCGCTGTCTCGGTGCTCTCCGGCAATCGCAACTTCGAAGGCCGCATCTCGCCCGAGGTCCGCGCGAACTACCTGATGTCGCCCCCGCTGGTCGTGGCCTACGCTCTCGCTGGTCACATCTCGCATGACTTCGAGAAGGATCCCCTCGGCAAGGGCAAGGATGGCCAGCCCGTCTACCTCAAGGACATCTGGCCGACCCAGCAGGAGGTCTCCGAGACCGTCGCCAGCTGCATCGACTCCGAGATGTTCCACAAGCAGTATGCGACCGTGAGCGATGGCGACAAGAACTGGCAGAACCTGAAGTTTCCTTCAGGCGACACCTATGGCTGGGAGCCTGACTCCACCTACATCCGCCAGGCACCGTACTTCGACGGCATGCCAGCTACTCCCACCGCAGTCCAGGAGATCAAGGCCGCTCGCGTGCTCGCTGTCCTCGGCGATTCCGTGACCACCGACCACATCTCGCCCGCAGGCTCCATCAAGGCCAACGGTCCGGCCGGCAAGTACCTCTCCGATCACGGCGTCAAGCCCGTCGACTTCAACTCCTACGGCTCGCGTCGCGGCAACCATGAGGTGATGGTGCGCGGTACCTTCGCCAACGTCCGCCTCAAGAACAAGCTCGCTCCCGGCACCGAAGGCGGCGTCACGCGCCTGCTGCCCTCGGGCGAAGGGATGTCGATCTATGACGCCTCCGTGATCTACGCCGAGCGCGGCACACCGCTCTGCATCTTGGCCGGTAAGGAATATGGCTCAGGCAGCTCGCGCGACTGGGCTGCGAAGGGCCCGCGCCTGCTCGGCATCAAGTTCGTCATCGCCGAAAGCTACGAGCGCATCCACCGCTCCAACCTCGTCGGCATGGGCATCCTGCCTCTGCAGTTCGAGGCTGGCCAGAACGTCGAGTCCCTCCAACTCTCCGGCGAGGAGATCTTCGAGGTCGTCGGCCTCAAGGACATGCTCGACTCGAAGTTCGCCGGCGGCAAGACCATCGCCGTCCTCGCCGAAAACGAAGCCGGCAAGACCACGGAGTTCAACGCCACCGTCCGCATCGACACCCCACAGGAGATCCTCTACTACCAACACGGCGGCATCCTGCAGTACGTCCTCCGCCAGCTCGCCGGCAAGGCCTAAGGGCAGCACAACGGCGGAGTAGCAGGACACAGAGTAGTGAAAGCAACAGCGGCGAGCCCACAAGCTCGCCGCGTTCTTTTGTCTCGCCGCTTCGGCTTTCCTCGCAGCTCATAGCTTGAAACCTCGCCG
Organism: Bryocella sp.; assembly: GCF_058498515.1. Lineage (NCBI taxonomy): Bacteria > Pseudomonadati > Acidobacteriota > Terriglobia > Terriglobales > Acidobacteriaceae > Bryocella > Bryocella sp. The sequence goes on along the minus strand of NZ_JBMHYI010000047.1, from coordinate 50,090 downwards.
CTCAACAACACCTCACTCCTGGCTCTTCGCTCGATACCTCGTACCTCTACAGCAACTGTTCTTGCCCTTGCCTCCGCCAACACCGAGTGCCCGGATCCCTCAAAGGCCCGGGGCTGCACTCAGACGCCAGCTTGCCGTAGCATCGAAGAGATGAGTTCCGCGACCGCAGCTCCGAACCCGGCGAAGACCATGTACCTGCCCGAGATCCTCGCGCACACCCGCGAGGTCGTCGCCGCGCGCAAGGCTTCCGCCGATCTCGCCGCGATGGAACGCGCCGCCGCGGCCCACATCCCGCGCGGCTTCGCGAAGGCCCTCCGCGCCAAGGCTGCGAGCGAAGGCATCGGCGTCATCGCCGAACTGAAGAAAGCTTCACCCTCGAAAGGCCTCATCCGAGCTGACTTCCATCCTGCAGCTCTCGCAAAGGAACTCGAAGCCGCCGGAGCCGCCGTGCTGAGCGTCCTCACCGACGAAAAGTTCTTTCAGGGCTCGCTCGAGAACCTCCGTCTCGCCAGCGCCGCGGTCAAGATCCCGTGCCTGCGCAAGGACTTCATGGTCGATGAGTTCCAGGTCCTCGAAGCCCGCGCCAACCATGCCGACGCAATCCTCCTCATAGTCGCCGCACTTACGGACAAAGAACTTCTCACCCTCCGCGAAGCCGCGCGCCGCTATGGTCTCGACACGCTCTGCGAGGTCCACGATGCCGACGAGCTCGAGCGTGCCAAGGCCCTCGGCTGCGAGTGCATCGGCGTCAACAGCCGCGATCTGCGCACCTTTGAGGTCTCCATGGACCGCATGTGCGAACTCGGTCAGCACATCCCCTCCGACGTCGTTCGCGTCGCCGAGAGCGGCATCCGCACCCGCGCCGACGTCGACCGCCTCATCGCCTCCGGCTACGAAGCCTTCCTCATCGGCGAATCCCTCATGCGACGGGAGCACCCGGGCGAAGGACTGAAGGAGCTTCTCGCTGCTGGCTCCTAGCCTCTAGCTTTGGTCGCATCTCGCATCTCGCATCTCGCATCTCGCATCTCGCATTCCATGTTCATAAAAATCTGCGCCAACACCAACCTCGAAGATGCCGCCCTCGCCGCTGAGCTGGGCGCGAGCGCCGTCGGCTTCGTCTTCGCTCCCAGCAAGCGCATCGTCACGGTCGATCAGGTCGCGGCGATCACGCCGCATCTGCCCGACAACTTGGAGAAGGTCGGAGTCTTCACCACAACCGACGCTGACGAGATCGTGGATGCCGCCGAGCGTTCCGGTCTCACGATGGTTCAGCTCCACAGTGCATTCGATCCGCAACTCCTCGACGCCATCGCCACACGCACCGAGGGCAAGCTCAAGCTGCTGCAGGTCATCGACGTCGCTGCGGACACCACGCCGGAAGAGCTGCGCGCAAAACTGCATCAGGCGCTCACACATCCAGCGATCACCGCCGCTCTGCTCGATGCCTCGCACGGCGGCACCTCAGGTGGAACCGGTAAGACCTTCGACTGGGACGCCACCGCCGCGCTGGTGCGCAAGGTCCAGACACAGACTGGCGGCCAGATCCTCATCGCCGGCGGCCTCAACCCCGCGAACGTCGCGGATGCGATTCGCGCCTTCGCTCCCTGGGGCGTGGACGTTGCCAGCGGAGTCGAGATCACCCCCGGCAAGAAAGACCCTTCCAAGCTGCGCGAGTTCCTCGTGAACGCGCGTCACGCAAAATAGGTCGGCTACGCGTCGTAAAGCCCGCGTCGTAAACTTGAAGCTGTGATGATTGATATGGACCGGGCTTCCGGTGCGGCCAGCGCGTTGACGCGCCGCGCAACGTTTATCCGCCATGGCGAGAGCATGGCCAACATCGGCCAATGGGATGGCGGCTTCGCTGAGATCCCCTTGACCAACCTGGGTGAAAAGCAGTCGGAGATTCTGGCCGCCAAGTGGCCTGCCGCGCCCGACCTCATCGTGGTCTCGCCGTACCTGCGCACGCAGCAGACCGCTGCGCCCACCATCGCGCGGTTTCCCGACGTCCCCGTCGAGACCTGGCCCATCCACGAATTTACCTTCTGGGATCCGGCCTACTGGGGCTCCGATAGCGCTGAGGACACCTTCGAGATGGTCGAGCGCTTCTGGCGCAGGGCCGATCCCGACTTCCGTCACGCCGAAGGCACGGAGAACTTCCGCGACCTCCTCGGCCGCACGGAGGCCGCGTTGGCCAAACTCGCCGCGCGCGATGACGCACAGCATGTGCTGCTCTTCACACACGGCCACTTCATGCAGGCGTTGCGCCACACGCTGTTTTATCCAGAGTGGACGCCTCGCGAGAAGATGGCGAACTTCCGCGCCTACGACGACGCGCATCGCGTGAAGAATACCGAGACCATGAACGTCGAGCTCACAAACGGCGAATGGCGGCTCCTAAAGACTTAGGAAACCGCCACTCGATTGCCGCAGCGCCTCATGCGCGGTCGGGCTTTTCAGTACTCAAGAACCAGGCCGCAATTAGCGCTGATACGGATCACCGTAGTGTTCGCGCTGCTTAACCTCGTGGTGGCGATGTGCCTTGTTCAGGGCCAAGCCCGCACCCGCGCCAGCGCCGGCACCCACCAGCGCGCCCACCGGACCGCCGACCTTCGCACCGACAAGCGCGCCACCCACCGCGCCGCCGGCCACAAACTTGGCCTTGGTGTGATGTCGTGCATCGTGGCGATGAGTCTGCGCGACGGCATCCTCGTGCGACTCCTGCGCGTTCATCGTCATAGGCAGCGCCAACGTGGCCGAAGCCACGGCTATGGCGAAGGTTCGTTTTGCAACAAGAGAAATCTTCATCGGAGTACCCTCCATGCGGCGGTCGTGGGTTGTCTTTCTCGGGCGCCTCTTGTTTCCTGGGGCGCCTCTGGCGACGGCCGCAACAGTAGAGTCCGATGCCCGCCTTTGCCGCGCCGGATGCACCAAAAACACTTATTTCCGGGGCAACCTCTTGCCGTGTTTCGGGGCTCGGGTGTAGGCTACTCGCAATGTGCAAGACGTTCAGCCCGTTTTTCTTTCCGTTCCGCTACTGGCCTCCGGTAGCGGCCGCGGCGGTCTGAACCTGCGCTGACAAGTTCTCAGCAAGGATTCTGTATCAAGCCCCCGAGCCGCGACCCCTCCAAGGTTGCGGCTTTTGTTTTGCATCAACGAACGTCGCTCACGCTCATCCCGTGGACGCAAGAACGGCAGGTCACGGCTGGTAGCCCTGGGCTTTAGCCCAGGGTCTCCGTGACATTCAGCCGGCCAATAAATCGGGGCTTCAGCCCCTGAGGTACGCAATGAGCATCGCCCAGCTCACCAGTCCGGTCTCTCTCCCTTCTGCCAGCACGCCTGGCCGCTTCGGCATCTATGGCGGCCGCTACGTCCCCGAGACGCTCATGGCCGCACTGCAGGAGCTTGAGCAGGCATACGCGGTCGCCCAGGCCGATCCTGTTTTCCACGCCGAGCTGGATGGGCTGCTCAAGGACTACGTCGGCCGCCCCACGCCGCTCTATTACGCCAAGCGCCTGAGCGAAACCCTCGGCGGCGCGAAGATCTACCTCAAGCGCGAAGACCTCCTCCACACCGGAGCGCACAAGATCAACAACGCCCTGGGGCAGGCTCTGCTCGCGCGCCGCATGGGCAAGCAGCGCATCATCGCGGAGACCGGCGCGGGCCAGCACGGCGTCGCCACGGCCACGGTCTGCGCGCTCTTCGGCCTCGAGTGCGTCGTCTACATGGGCGAAGAAGACATGCGCCGCCAGGAGCCCAACGTCTACCGCATGCGCCTGCTCGGTGCGGAGGTGCGCGGCGTCAACTCCGGCTCCGCCACCCTCAAGGACGCCATCAACGAAGCCATGCGCGACTGGGTCACCAACGTCCGCTCGACGTTCTACATCCTCGGCTCCGCGCTCGGCTCGCATCCGTATCCCACGATGGTGCGCGACTTCCATCGCGTCATCTCGAAGGAGTCCAAGCGTCAGATCCTCGAGCACGAAGGCCGCCTGCCCGATGCCATCGTCGCCTGCGTCGGCGGTGGATCGAACGCGATCGGCGCCTTCTACGAGTACATCCCCGACAAGAACGTGCAGCTCATTGGCGTAGAAGCCGGTGGCCGAGGCACAGCGCTCGGTGAGCACGCAGCAAGATTCTCCGGCGGCGTCCCCGGCGTGCTGCAGGGCACGTTCTCGTACGTGCTGCAGGACGACGCCGGACAGATTGCGGCAACGCACTCCGTCTCAGCGGGCCTCGACTACGCCAGCGTCGGCCCCGAGCACGCCATGCTGCACGACTCCGGCCGTGCGACCTATACCTCCGCCACCGACCACGAAGCGCTCGAAGCCGTGAAGGTACTCAGCCGTACCGAAGGCATCATCCCCGCGCTTGAAAGTGCCCACGCGGTAGCCGAAGCCATGAAGCTCGCTCCGAAGATGGGTAAGGACAAGATCCTCATGGTCAACGTCAGCGGGCGGGGTGATAAGGACATTGGGATTCTGCGCAGTGAGATGAGTTTGGAAGGAGCTTCTAGCCTTTAGCTCCTAGCTTCTAGCTAAAGGCTAGGAGCTAACAGCTAAGAGCTTGCACGGTTATGCCTATCAATTTTGCAAACAAACCCGGCCTCGTCATCTACCTCACTGCCGGTGACCCCGACCTCGCCACCACGCGCGACATGGCCATCGCCGCCATCGACAACGGCGCCGACGTCATCGAGCTCGGCGTACCCTTCAGCGATCCTCTCGCCGACGGCCCTGTGATCCAGCGCGCGTCCGAGCGTGCCGTAGCCAAAGGTACGCGCCTCACCGACGTCCTCGGCATCTGCAAAGAGATCCGCGCCGCGCGCCCCAACGCTGGCCTCATCCTCTTCAGCTATCTCAACCCTGTAGTTCGCATGGGCATGGACGCATTCGCGAAAGCCGCCAAAGAAGCCGGAGCCGATGGCGTCCTCCTCACCGACATGATCGTCGAGGAAGCCACTGACTACCTCCGCGTCATGCACGAGCACAACCTCGCGCCCGTCTTCCTCGCCGCGCCCACGTCGCCCGACGCCCGCCTCAAAGCCATCGCCGAAAACTCCGGCGGCTTCGTCTACGCGATCTCCCGCACCGGAATCACGGGCACGCAGCAGGAGCTCGCCGTTGGCGCGAAGGAACTCGTCCAGCGCATCAAGCAGTTCACCACGCTGCCCGTCGCGCTCGGCTTCGGCGTCTCTACACCCGAGCACGTGAAGACCATAGGCGAGTTCGCCGACGCCGCCGTCATCGGCTCCGCCATCGTTGGGCTCATCGAGAAGACTCCCGCGGCGGAAGCACCCGCAGCCGTCGGCGCCTTTGTCGCCAGCCTTCGCGGAGGTTCCGTATGATCGCTCGAAGTACGCCACAGGACGCGAAAGTCCACGTCCTGAGCAGTCAGACCTCGTATCCTCGAATCACAGCAACAACCTTCGCGCGGCACCGCCCGCGCCATCACACCGCGAGCCACGAAGGCTCTGAGGCAAGGAACGGCATGGAGATCGCAGACTGGCGTAACAAGATCGATGAACTGGATGAGCAGATCGTGGCCCTGCTCTGCGAACGAGCCGCTGCCGCCATCGAGATCGGCAAGCTCAAAGCACAGGCCGCATCGCCCGTCTACGAGCCCAAGCGCGAACAGGTCGTCTATGACCGTGCCCGTGCCAAGGCCGCCAGCCGCCAGCCCGAATCGCTCTCCGGCACGCAGATCCAGGACATCTACGAGCGCGTGATGGACGTCATGCGCACGCTGCAGAAGCCTGGCGAGGACAAGCGCCATCCGCAGCAGCCCTACATCCCCCGCCAGAACCAGCGCTAGGTGTCAGCGCCGACCCCAGCACGAACGGCAGGTCACGGCTTCAGCCGTGACACAAACGCCGAAACCGAGATCGCGGCGTTAGCCGCTGAGGTACAGAAAGAAAAGGACAACGCAATGATCGTCGCAATGCACGACCAGGCAACGGATGAACAAATCACAACGGTGATCGAGCGCATGGTGGAGCTGGGCTTCAACGTGCACCGCACTACAGGCGAAGCGCAGACGATTCTTGCTGGCGTGGGCACCCCCATGCACTTCGAGGTCACCGAGTTCCAGGTGCTCCCCGGCGTGCATCAGGCCTATCGCATCAGCTCGCCCTACAAGCTCGCAGGCCGTGGCTTCCGCCCCGAAGGTACACGCATCACCTTCCCCAACGGCGTAGTCGTCGGCGGCGAAGAAGTCGTCGTCATGTCCGGCCCATGCTCGGTCGAGTCGCGCGACCAGATCCGTCTCAGCGCGAAGCAGGTTGCAGCTGCAGGCTGCCAGTTCCTTCGCGGCGGAGCGTACAAGCCGCGCAGCTCGCCCTACAGCTTCCAGGGCATGGGCATTGAAGGCCTCAAGCTCATGCGCGAGGCCGCCGATGAGTTTGGCCTGCTCGTCATCACCGAGGTCATGGAGATCTCGCAGATCGAGCCCATGCTCGAGTACATCGACTGCTTCCAGGTCGGCGCACGCAACATGCAGAACTTCAACCTGCTCCGCGAGCTCGGCAACGTGCGCAAGCCTGTGCTGATGAAGCGCGGCATCGCTGCCACCATCGAGGAGGTGCTGCTCTCCGCCGAATACATCCTCTCCGGCGGCAACTACGACCTCATGCTCTGCGAGCGCGGCATCCGCACCTTCGAGACCTACACCCGCAACACGTACGACATCTCGGCGATCCCCGTGCTCAAGAAGCTCACGCATCTCCCTGTGCTCGGCGATCCCTCGCACGGCGTCGGCAAACGCGAGTTCGTGCCCGCCATGGCGCTCGCCTCAGTCGCCGCCGGCGCAGATGGCCTGCTCATGGAAATGCACCCCAATCCCGACAAGGCCATGAGCGACGGCGCCCAGTCGCTCTTCCCCGAGCAGCTGAATCAGTTGATGAGCAAGCTCAAGCAGCTCGCGCCGATCGTCGATCGCAAGCTCGCTCCGGCAGTCGAAAAGGTTCATGCATAACATGCGGTCCTGCTCAATCGCGTGGCACGGACGGTAGGTCACGGCTTCAGCCGTGACACCGGAGCTCTAATGGAGTGCGGCTTTAGCCGCTGAGGTAAGAGTTCCATCGCGGTTGCGACGATTCGTTAGGCGGCGGCGAGATCGCGAGGGTGAGGGCGCACAATGAAAATTGCTACATGGAACCTTGAGCGGCCAAAGCAGCCCAAGACTTTTTCGAGAAAGAATGAATTGATTCTCGAAAAGCTGAAAGAAATAAATGCCGATATCCTGATTCTGACCGAAACCAACAGCTGCATCAACCCCGGAGACGATTTCATAGGCTTCCGTTCAGAAGAATTGGTGCCCTGCAAAGAGGGCGAATACACCACTGGTGAAAATCGGGCTACAGTGTGGGTAAAGAGAACACATTCCGCGACTAAGGTAGAAGTCTCTAATGCTTTTACTAGCGCCTGTGTCAGCGTCAATACTGAACAGGGAGAACTTCTTGTTTATGGGACGGTAGTCGGGATCCTTGGACATCCCAGCCAAAATGTGGACGACCAAATAGATGATTGGCGACGGATAAGTGAATCAGGATCCAAGGGTGTTTGCATCGCTGGAGATTTCAATGTTCAGTTCAACAGGCTGGATAACTTCACGAAAACAAGCAAGGATAAGATCCTCGCTTGTTTTCTGGAATTAGGAATCACCAATTTGACGTGCGGTATCGCAGAGAACATAGACCACATAGCAATATCGAACCGATTTCTCGAAAGCGCTCTGCACTCAGAGACGTACATCTGGAATCAAGAAAAGAAGCTCCACGTCCCCCAGCTTAGCGACCACATCGGAGTGTCCGTTCGTCTAAAGCTTTCATAAGCTAATCAAGATCTTGTTGGATAAGGAAGAAGTTTAGCTCTTATGCGCCGCATCGTCGTCAAACTCGGAACCAATGTCATCATGCGGCCCGATGGCCGCGTGGCCCTCGGTCTGCTCTGCGGGCTCGTCGAGCAGATGGCCGCCCTGCGCGCCGATGGCCTCGAAGTCCTCGTCGTCAGCTCCGGAGCCGTCGGTCTTGGCATGGAGCGCCTGGGTCTCCACAAGCGGCCCACGCAGGTGGCGCAGGTGCAGGCGTGCGCAGCCATCGGTCAGTCGCGCCTGATGGCGCTGTACGACAGCGTCTTCGATCGGCTCAGCTGCCCCATCGCGCAGGTCCTGCTCACCGAGGATGACTTCCGCGATCCGCTGCGGCACGCCAACCTGCGCGCTGCGCTGGACGCTCTGCTCACCATGGGCGTCATTCCTATCGTCAACGAAAACGATACCGTCTCCACCATCGAGCTCGATCGACCCTTGGAGCAGGGTAGCAGCGCTGCGAAGCCCGAGCGGATCTTTGGCGACAACGACAAGCTCTCCGCGCTGCTCGTCAAGCACATCGGTGCGGATATGCTCGTGCTGCTCTCCGATGTCGACGGCCTCTACGATCGCAACCCCGACGCCGAGGGCGCAACGCTGATCGAGCATGTCGACGTCATCGACGACTCGATCCTCGCGCTGGCAGACGGTGGCAACGGCCGTGGCCGCGGAGGCATGACCTCCAAGCTCGAGAGCGCACGCATCGTCCTCCGCGCAGGCAAGCAGGTGGTCATCGCCAACGGCCGCACTCCGGGCGTTCTGGATCAGATCGTCGCTGGCCGCAACATCGGCACACGCTTCGCCGCGCTGCCGGTGGGAGCGTTCGAAGGAGATCCGTGGTGATCACCGCCGCAAAGAACTCCGGTGGCCTCGCGACCACGCGCGCGGTCGCCGAGGGCGCCAAGCGCGCCTCGCGAATCCTCGCCCCTCTAAGCACGGACAAGCGCAACCAAGCCCTTGAAGCCATGGCCGATGCCCTTGTCACAAACGCTGAGACTCTGATCGCGGCCAACGCAGAAGACATCCGCCTTGCCGAGGACGCAGCAGCGCAGATACCCGCGTCCATGCTCTCGCGACTCAAACTCAACGCCGGCAAGCTCGCCGAGATGGTTGACCAGGTGCGCTCCGTCGCCGCGCTGCCTGATCCCCTCGGCCGCACCCTCGATGCCATCGAACTAGACGACGCCGATCCCCTCGTTGGCTCCGCCCACGGTCTTCATCTCACCAAGATCTCCGTCCCCCTCGGCGTGCTCGCAGTCATCTTCGAAGCCCGCCCCGACGCCGTCACCCAGATCGCTTCACTCGCGCTCAAGAGTGGCAACGCTGTTCTTCTGAAGCCTGGCAGGGAAGTGGAGCACACCGCCTCGGCCATCGTCGATGTACTTCGTGGTGCGCTCACCAGCGTTGGCCTTCCGGCCGACGCTATCGCTCTCGTCCTCGGCCGCGAACGCACCAATGAGCTGCTGGCGATGCACGACCTGGTCGACCTCGTCATCCCTCGCGGTTCCAAGCAGCTGGTCGAGTACGTGATGGCCAACTCACGCATCCCCGTGCTCGGCCACAGCGAAGGTGTCTGCCACATCTATGTCGACCGCGCCGCCAACGAAGAGCTCGCGCTGCGCGTCATCGAAGATGCCAAGGTCGACTACCCCGCAGCCTGCAACGCCGTCGAGACCGTCCTCGTTCACCGCGAGATCGCAACCGAGTTCCTCCCGAAGCTCGCCGAGCACCTCCGCGCCCACGGCATCACGCTTCATGGCGACGCCATCGCGCAGCAGATCCTGCGCGGTATGGAGGTATCGCCCGTGCACGACTGGCACACCGAGTACGGCGAGCTCGAGCTCTCGCTTGGCGTCGTCAGCTCGCTCGACGACGCCATCGGCCACATCCACGCACACGGCTCCTCGCACACCGAGAGCATCCTGACGGAAGATCCCGAGGCCGCGGAGCGCTTCTTGCGCGAGGTCGATGCGGCGGGGGTCTTCCACAACGCGTCCACAAGATTTGCAGACGGTTTCCGCTACGGCTTCGGCGCCGAGGTCGGCATCAGTACCTCGAAGTTCCACGCGCGTGGTCCCGTCGGCCTCGAAGGCCTCACCACTTACAAGTACGTCCTCCGCGGCGCAGGCCACACCGCCGGCGACTACCGCGGAGCCGACGCGCGCAAGTTCACTCATAGGCGAAACGCGGAATAAGATGATTGCTATGAGAGAGCTCGTCTTCGAAGTGACAGAAGAACCGGAGGGCGGTTACAGCGCCGAGGCCGTCGGCGAGAGCATCTTCACGCAAGGGGACACCTGGGAAGAGCTTCGAGAAAATGTGCTCGACGCGACGAAGGCGCATTTCTTCGATGCCCCCGCCGACGAGCGGGCTTCCACGGTCCGCCTCATGCTGCGCAAGAATGAGGTTCTCGCCGTCGCGTGAAGACTCCTCGCAACATCTTCGGCGCCGACCTTGCGGATCACTTGGTTCGGCACTGGGAGTACACCATCGTCCATCAGACTGGTAGCCATATCGTCCTTAGAACACAAACTCCTGCTGGACACACGATCTCAGTACCTGCGCATAAGCCTCTGAAGGTTGGAACGCTCAACGGCATCGTGCGCTCCGTCGCTGAGCATAAATGTATCCCTCGCCGTGATGTGTTGAGGAACCTCTGATGGCCCGCATTCTCATCCTCGGCACCGGCCTCATCGGCGCGTCCCTTGGGCTGGCGCTAAAGAGTCTCGCGTCGTTCGAGGGCGAAGTGATCGGCTGGGACGCCAATCCCTCCGAGTCTGCCAAGGCGCTTGAGATTGGCGCACTCGATCGCGTGCTCGCTTCCAGCGACGAAGCCCTCCAGCCCAACGCCGCCGACATCTACGTGCTCGCCACGCCCGTGCTTCCCATCCTCGACTGGATGAAGCGCCTCGCACCCGTCCTCGGCGAACACCAGCTCGTCACCGACGTCGGCAGCACCAAGCTGACGGTCTGCGAGCTTGCAGCAACGCTCTACAACGGGCCCGGCCGCGGGCGATTTCTGCCCGGGCACCCGATGGCCGGCAAGGAGTCCGGCGGCGCAGCGTTGGCGGAAGCGGAACTCTTTCGCGGCGCGACCTGGCTGTTCGTGCCCCTTGGCGACGAAGGCCCACTCCAGCAGGTCTGGAGAAGGTGGGTTGCCGAGATCGGCTCGACCGTCCGCGACATTGGCCCCGCCACACATGACATCACCTGCGCCTGGGTCTCGCATCTGCCGCAAATGCTCTCGACCGCCCTCGCAGCCATGCTGCAGGATCAGTTTGCCGAAGACCCCGAAGGCATGGCCGCCGTCCAGGCCATCGGAGGCCGTGCGCTGCGCGAGACCACACGCCTCGGCTCTAGCCCCTACAGCATGTGGCGTGACATCGCGATGACCAACACGGACAACATCGCCGCCACGCTGCTGGCCCTAGAGCAGCGCCTCGCCCACTTGCGCGAAAACCTCCGCACGCCGGAACTGCGCGATGAGTTCGCCATCGCCAACCGTTTCCGCGCGAAAGTCTAACGCCAGTCGCAAAGGCGGGTTCCTGAGCTTCACACTTGGAGCGCGAGAGCAGACTCAGGTAGCATCAAACCATCGGAGTTCCATCGGAGGATTTGCATGGGTCACGAGGCCGACAAGAAGCTTTGGCTGGATAAGAACTGGATGTTTCTGCTGATCGCGTTTGGCATCAGCTGTGTTCTCGGCATTATCTTTTTCCAGCCGCACTTTTAGGGTATTTCGCCGCATCTCCGGCGCTCGCGCCGCTGTGCGGCCAGGATTCATCATGGAAGCCACCAGGCAGCCAATCTCAACGCAGAAGAACGTGCTCGGTCAGCCGCTGGAGCAGTGCGGCTCCGACCCCGTAACGGGCTTCTACCGCGACTGCTTCTGCAACACCGGTGCCGCCGACGTGGGCATGCATACCGTCTGCTGCGTCGTCACGCAGGAGTTTCTGGAAGCCTCTGCCCGGCTCGGCAACGACCTTATCACCCCGGCTCCGCAGTTTGGATTTCCCGGCCTCAAGCCCGGCGACCGCTGGTGCGTATGCGCCGCTCGTTGGCTGCAGGTGCAACGTGCCGGCGCGGCCTGCCCCGTGGTGCTCGAAGCGACCCACGAAGCGACCCTCGAGGTCGTCCCCTTCGAGATCCTGCTGCAGTTCGCGGTAATTCCTAAGACGCTGCAGTAACTCTCCTCGCAGTCCGACGCTCCCGATCGCCCCCCCAGGCAGACAGGTTGGCATTCAGCCCGTTCCCGAACTCCGGAACGACCGGAACTGTCGATTCCGCAAGTTCTCCGCTTGTTTTTTGCAGTTGAATCAAAAGCCGGACAATCTTCGTCTCATGCGGTCTGTTCCTTCTTGACACAGCCCTCTCACGTCGGCGAAGCTCTTAACTAATCACTAAATCGCATTTACCTGCCGAAGCGAACTTTCGACTTCGGCAGTAATGTTTTGGCTTTCGCCTTTGCAGTCTTACGCCAGTTTCACAGGAGTCCCTCCAACTATGTCCCTATCTTTCACGAAACGACTGCGCGCGGTTCTGCCGGCGTTGACGCTGGCTGCTGTAGCCACGTTCGCCGCCCACGCCCAGACTTCCGGTAACGGCAATATCGTCGGCACCGTCACTGACCCCTCGGGCGCTGTGGTGCCCAATGCCAGCGTGACCGTCAAGAACATCGACACAGGTATCGTCCGCAGCCTCACCACGGACTCGGCCGGTATCTACACCGCGAGCTTTCTGATCCCCGGCCGCTACGAAGTCATCATCTCTGCGCCGTCGTTTGGAACCCTGGACCGCAAGAACCTCCAGCTGACCGTTGGTCAGATCCTCACCATCGACGCGAAGCTGACCACGAGCTCGGTCTCGACCGCAGTCGACGTCACCGCGGACACCCCGATCCTGGACACCGAGAAGACCGAAGTCTCGCAGACCTTCGATCCCGTGCTTCTGCAGAATCTTCCCGTTGCGACCCGCAACTGGAGCGCATTCGTCCTCAACACCCCGAACGTGGTGCAGGACGGCGGCTCCGGCCTCGTGAGCTTCCACGGCATCAGCGGCCTCTACAACCAGAACTATGTGGACGGCTCGAACAACAACCAGATGCTGTTCTCCGAAGCCCGCGGCCGTTCTTCGGGCGCACCGTACGTATACTCGATCGACTCGATCAAGGAGTTCCAGGCCGAAACCTCGAACTACTCCGTCGAGTTCGGCCAGGCCGCCGGCGGTCAGGTCAACGCCATCACCAAGTCGGGCACCAATGCCATCCACGGCGACCTGTTCTACATGCTCCGCTACCCGGATTTGAATGCTCTCGATCCGTACAACAAGTTCCAGGCGCTGCACAACGGCGGCAACCCGTTCCTGCTGACCCAGCCCACCCACCAGCAGCAACAGTTTGGCGGCTCGGTCGGCGGACCCATCATCAAGGACCGCCTCTTCTACTTCTTCACTTATGACGGGTTCCGTCGCGTCGGCAAGGCCCTCTACACTGACGCCAACACGATCTCCACAACACCGGTTACGGCTACGGTCAGCGCCAATTCTTATGCCCTCACCAGCGTAGTGAGCCCGGCGCAATGCCCCATCGCCGGCAATACGATCTACGGCTACAACGGAACCACCGGCATCACCCCCACGCAGTGCCTTGCGGGCATCAACTTTCTCCTGGCCAACGCCATTGGAGCTCCCTCACGCTTCCAGAAGGAAAATCTCTTCTTCCCGCGGGTGGACTATCACCTCGACAAGCGCAATGACCTCTTTGTCGACTTCAACTTTGTCGACTTCGATTCGACCTACGGTTACAACACGGCCAACACCTTCTCCAACAGCTCGCCCTCGACCAACGGTCCCACCAGCTATCACGAGCGCTTCCTCGTAGGCGGCCTCACCACCCAGATCGGCAAGGCTTCGGTCAACCAGATCCACGCCCAGTGGGGCCGTGATCTCGAGACTGCGGGCGCCAATGCCTCCGGCCCCTCGGTCGGCATGGGTGTCGCGACCTACGGTATGCCCAACGCTCTGCCGCGTATCGCCGAGCCCGATGAGCATCGCATCCAGTTCACCGATGTCTTCTCCACCACCATCGGCCATCACACCTTCAAGTTCGGTGGTGACCTCAACTTCGTCCACGAAGTCATGATCAACCTCTTCCAGGGCGGCGGTATCTACTCCTACGGCGGCAATAGCTCCACGCAGAACTTCCAGTCGTGGCTGCTGGACTCCTACGCCGGACAGCCCGGCGACACCGATCCCTACGCCGGCTATCACTACTCGACCCTGGTGCAGACCGTCGATCAGGTGAATACAGCAGCTGGCACCCAAGGTAAGGACGACTTCTGGATGAAGATGTACGACGGCTTCGCCGAGGACTCCTGGAAGATCAGCCCGAAGTTCCAGATCGTGGCCGGTGTCCGCTATGACATCCAGGTCACGCCTCCTCCCGGACTGGTTAACAACCTGTTCGCTCCCCTGTCCACCAAGTACACCCAGACCATCAAGAACACCAGCCGCGTCCAGCCGCGCGTTGGCTTCAGCTGGTCTCCCTACACCGGAACCGTTGTTCGCGGTGGATATGGACTTTTCTCAGCTCTCAACCAGGGCAGCACCTACTACGCGGATCGCGTGGAAAACGGCGTCGTCCAACTGAACTACAACTACGGCGGTTGCAGCTACGTCGGTACAACGACCCCGACCCAGAACTGCTCTTCGGTTCCTGCCGCAGGCAGCAAGCTGCTCTTCCCCAACCTTCCCTTCCAGCCCACGGGTCCGTCACTGTCCACCGCGCTCCATCCCGCCGGCAGCAACGCTCCGGCAGTTACCGCTCTCGGTGCGACCCCGTCGTACAGCTTCCACGGCCTGGATCCCAACTTCGTTCCGCCCTACGCGCACGAAGCGGACTTGTCGGTTGAGCAGGCTCTGCCCGGCAAAATGTCGCTCTCGGTCGGCTGGGTCGCGACGCGCGGTATGCGCCTTCCCGTTTTCCTTGACGCCAACCTCGTTGGACAAACCCCGCACGGCATCCGCTCCTACGCCGTCGAAGACGCGAACAACAACGTAACCAGCGTCCTCACTGTCCCGGTCTATCTGCAATCGGATCGCATCAATACGTCACTGTCCAGCTTCAACACCGGCTTCTCAGTGGCGAATACCTGGTACAACTCGTTGGCGGCAACCGTGCGCCGGCCCTTCTCCAACGGCCTCGAAGCCATCCTGAATTACACCTGGGCGCACGCCAGCGACACTAATCAGGTGGAAGGATCGAGCGGAACGTTCTACGGTGGCAACACGGTCCTGGATCCCAACAATGTCCGCGGCGAGAACGGTCTTTCGGATATCGACATCCGTAACCGCTTCACGCTCACCATGGTCTATCAACCCCACCTCTTCGAGAACAACAAGATCGTCAAGTACGCTCTCGATGAGTGGACGTTCTCCGGCTCGGAGATTGCCTCTGGCGGCCAGCCGATCTTTGCCAGCATGAGCGGTACGGTCTACTCGGGCAATACCGTGGCGTCTAGCTACGGCGACCTGGGCAATATCTATGGCGGCGCCATGAGCTCCAGCTCCGGCAGCGCAACCACCGGCCGTCCTCCGCAGATTGGACGCAACAGCCTCATCGGACCCGGCTTCAATGACTTCGATGCCCGCCTGTCGCGCAACATCCCCATCTACGAGAAGATCTACCTGCAGTTCTCGGCAGATGCCTTCAACCTGCTCAATCACAAGATTGTCACCGGTGTTCAGGGTCAGTACTCCACCTACATCAGCGGTGTAGGCAACACGTCCGGCACAACGGCGAAGTGCGTTGCAACCACGATCCCGACAGGGTCTGTGGAGCAAGGTTGCATCGTTCCCTCCACCGCAACAGGCCTATCGACGTTCGGCGCTGTCTCCGGCACCAATAACGGCCTCTACACGGCCCGCCAGATGCAGTTCTCGGCGAAGCTGTTCTTCTAACCTCCACACAGCAATAAGACGGCCCGGACGAGCAATCGTCCGGGCCGTTCTACGTCTGCGAACAACATCGCCGTGGAGGCAGCGCAATCACCGCAGTACCTCGTCCAATGCTGTTCTGCTGTTCTGCTGTTCTGCTGTTCTGCTGTTCTGCTGTTCTGCTGTTCTGCTGTCTAAGTGCTATGCCCGCTCAGCACCTCACGCGCCTCGCTCAGTGTCACCTTGGTCTCCACCTTCTGTCTCCCGCGGAAGACGGTCAGCGTCACCGTATCGCCCGCGCGGTGCGAGTTCATCGCCGCCTGCAGATCCTGCGGTGACTCGATCGCCTGGCCATCGAAGCCCACAATCAGATCTCCGCCCAGCATCACGATCGTGTTGCCCATGATCGCCCGCTGCATGCCGCCGCGCAGTCCGGCCTTGTCCGCAGCGCCTCCCGGCAGCACGCGTTCGATCAGGATGCCGTTATCCGCAGGCAGCCCAATCTGCGCCGCAAGATCCGGGCCGATCGGCAGCGTTACGATATCCAGCGAAGGCCGCCTCGCACGGCCATACTTCGCAAAGTCCTCCAGCACCGCCTTCGCGGTTGACATGGGGATGGCAAAGCCAATGCCAGCCGACTGCTCCGCGCCGCCATTGGGGTTGGAGGCAATCATCGTCGTCACGCCAATCACCTCGCCGCGCGAGTTCAGCAGCGGCCCGCCCGAGTTCCCCGGGTTCACGCTCGCATCCGTCTGGATCGCATCCTCGATCTTGTTGCCCGAGGGCATCGCCACCGACCGGATCGCCGAGATGATGCCGCTGGTCATCGTGCCCGAAAAGCCAAACGGGTTGCCGATCGCGTACACCTTCTGGCCCACCATCAGGTTGTGCGATTCCGCCAGCACCGCCGGCTGCAGGTCGGGCACTCCCTTGATCTGCAGCAACGCCAGGTCATGGTTCGAGTCCACACCCACCACCGTGGCCTTGTACTTCTTCTTGTTCCACAGCGTCACCTCGACGGTCTGCGCGCCCTCGATGACGTGGTTGTTCGTCAGGATGTGGCCGTCCTTGTCGATGATGAAGCCCGAACCCTGGCCCTCCTCGGGCACAGGCCGCAGGAAGAAGTCGCAGCACGCCACCTGCACGCTGGTGATGTTCACCACCGAGGGCGTGCCACGCTTGTACACGGCGATGTTCTGCTGCTCCTCGCTGTCGAACTCCGGCGCGGCAGAAGCCTCGGTGAGGGAGAAGCTGCCCAGCGGGCCGGCCACCGCGTTGGTCACCGTGCCGTTGCCGTGGTGCACCAGCCCGGCCAGCGCACCGCTGGGCCACAGCCGCGTGGAGAGGTAGTAGAAGACGCTGAGGATCACGAGTACAAGCAGAACAGGGCGAAGCTTCATCGGGGAGGGACCCTCACGCGCCGTGCGCGCTAGAGATTGGCGCGCAGGCTGCGCACGCTACAGATTGTAGCTGCGGCGCGCAGTCCCTTGCCTCCCCGGCCGTGCGCGACGGAGCCGAATCGCCCTCACTCGTCCCGTTCCATCGCCAGCAGCTTCCGCTTGCGCTCCTTGCCCCAGCGATAGCCCGTCAGCTCGCCCGTTGCCCCCACCACGCGGTGGCACGGCACCACCACGGCCAGCGGATTCGCTCCGCAAGCCGTGCCCACGGCCCGCACCGCCTTCGGAGATCCAATCGCCTCAGCCACCTGCGCGTACGTTCGAGTCTCGCCCCGCGGGATCGCCAGCAGCGCCTGCCACACCCTTTGCTGGAACGCCGTCGCGCGCACGTGGAAGGGAAGCGTCGCCGCCGTGGGCGACTCGCTGAGTCGCGCGAGCACCGTCGCCAGTGCATCCTGCAGCGCCGCATCGTCATGGATCAACGTCGCCTGCGGCAGGCGCTCGCGAAGCTCGGCAATCGCACCAGCATCGTCGTCGGCAAACAGCACCGCGCACAACCCACGCTCGGTAGCAGCCACCAGCACGCGGCCCAGTTGCGAATCACTTAGCGCATAGCGAACCGTCTCGCCCGCGCCGCCGGCCTTCATCGCCGTGGGGCTCATCCCCAGCGTGGCGTCGACCGACTCATACACCCGGCTCGCCGAACCGAAGCCCGCGTCATACACCGCCTCCGTCACGCTGCGCTCCCCGCTCTGCAGCGTGTCGCGCAGCAGCTCGCGTCGCTGTTCCCGCGCATACTCCGCAGGAGTCACTCCCAGCACGCGCTGAAAGCTCCGCAGCAGCGCAAAGCGGCTCAGCCCAACCTTCGTTGCCAGCTCGTCGAGCGAAAACGCCTCGCCGCCGCTGCTGGAAAGAAGCTTCGCCGCAAGCTTCACCTCTGCCGCATGAGGATCCTCCTTCGCTCCCTCGCGCTTTGGCTCGCAACGCTGGCAGGCGCGGAAGCCCGCAGCCTCTGCATCGCTGGTCGACGCGAAGAAGCGAACATTCTCCCGCAGCGGCCTGCGGCTCGGACAGGTTGGCCGGCAGAAGATACCAGTGGAAGAAACGGCATAGACAAAGCTGCCCTCTGCGCCCGCATCGCGGGCCAGCACCTGCTGCCAGGCGCGGTCTTCATCGGGCGAGATCTGTCGAGGATTGGGCATCGTCAGCAGGTGAGGGAAGAGGATCGCGGTCGCCATACCCAGTATCCTGCGCGAGCCCACGCCGCGCCACACTCCGCCCCTTGCACTCAAAGTAGGTGCGTTAAACAAAGTAGGTGCATTCAAAGTTACTAGCGGGCCCACTCGCCTCCACATGAACTCCACACGAACTCCAGAAGCCCCCGGATATACTTCGGGCACGCTGCTCAGCTTTGCCCCGGCGCCTCGCGCCCTTGAGGTTCTCTCATGCGACTCCCGCTCGTTTTCGCCGTCGGTGTCCTCTGCCTCGTTTCGCTTACCTCTCGCGCTGATAAAACCTCAATCGACGACGCGCGCCTCAAGGGCGGCTACACCTTCCAGCACGATGGCTGGACCTACGTGCACCTCCAGGGCACGCCCGAGCAGGTCGGCTTCCAGCATGGCTATCTCCTCGCCCGCCAAATCGAGGACAACGTGAACGTCTATAAGGTCGAAGCTCCACATGAGTATCAGCGCGACTGGACCTTCTTCCGCGAAGCCGGCCGCACCGTGCTCTGGCCGCATCTCGATGCCGAGTACAAGGACGAGCTCAAGGGTATCGCCGCCGGCCTCAAGGCCCACGGCTCCAGCCTCGACCTCTGGGACCTCGTCGCGCTCAACGGCGATATCGAAATCGGCGGCTACTACATCCCCACGCTCAACAAGAAGGAGAACAAGCCCAATCCTCCCGCAGCCACAGCTCCGGGCAAGTGCAGCGCCTTCATCGCAACAGGTTCAGCCACGAAAGACGGCAAGATCGTCATCGCGCACTCCAACTGGTCAAGCTACGCCGAAGGCGAGCGCTGGACCGTCGTCTTCGATATCCAGCCGCAGCACGGCAATCGCATCCTGATGGATGGCCTTCCAGGCGTCATCACCAGCCAGGACGACTTCGGCGTCAACTCCTCCGGCATCATGATGACCGAGACCACGCTGCCCATGGCCGCTGGCTTCGATGCGAAGGGCATCGCAGAGTTCGATCGCTCGCGCAAGGCGCTGCAGTATGCCAACACGATCGATGACTACGCGGCCATCATGCGTAAGGGCAACAACGGCGGCTATGCTAACTCCTGGCTCGTCGGCGATCGTAAGACCGGCGAGATCGCCTATCTCGAGCTCGGCCTCAAGCACACCCCGCTCACCCGCCGCAAGGATGGCTACTTCGTTAGCTCCAACTTCGCAGCCGATCCCGAGCTGGTCCGCGACGACACGCCAGGCTTCGACCCGAAGGACCTCACCAGCAGCATGAACGCCCGCCGCGTTCGCGCCGAAGAGTTCATGCAGCAGCACCACGGCAAGCTCGACGCCACGCTCGCCGAGGCATTCCTCTCCGACCACTACGACAGCTACGAGAAGAAGATCGGCATCGGCAAGCGCAGTCTCTGTGGGCACGAGGAACTCTCTGCCGAGGGCGAGAAGGTCTGGGGCAATCCTCCTTACTCCGCGTCAGGCGCCGTCACCGGCGAGGTGATGGACGATGCCATGGCCGCGAAGATGACCATGGTCGTGCGCGCCGGCCATCCTTGCGGCGACGACTTCCTCGCCGCGCCATTCTTCGCCGCGCATCCCGAGTTCGCCTGGCAGAAGCCCATCCTGCATGACATGAAGGCCGGTCCCTGGGCGGAGTTCTCCATCAATGCAAAGGCGCCTTCGGCCACCGCCGATTGATCGAGCGCCGCGTTCACGGAAAAGAAATGCGAGCGCAAAATAAACCCGAGCGCTTGGGAACCGGGCAGAGGATTCGCCCGTAAAAAGACTTATTCATCGGACTAACGTGTGACGGGCACTGAGGTCTAAGCAGGAAGCAACGAGCTTCCAGAAACGGTGCCTGGACCACCTATGAACCTCCCCACGCGTCTTCCCCGCGCGCTGCTGCTGGTGTGTGCCTTCTCCTGCCACTTTCCGCCGCCTGCACCAGCGCAGACGGCCAAGCCCCCAGTCCTGGCCTCTGCTCTGCCCGCAGCCGCGGCCAAGCTCCCCGTACTCTCCGGCGATGTCCTCGACGCGACCGGCGCAGCGATTCCCAACGCGTCGATCCATCTCCACTCCGATCAGGCTGATGCCGATGCAGTCTCCGACGCTCTCGGTCACTTCAGCATCGCGGTCGTCCCCGGCACGTACTCGCTGACGGTCTCAATGGATGGCTTCCGCACCTTGAATCGCAGCAACATCGTCATTGCCGCCGGCCGCAACACCACGCTCTCGCTCAAGCTCCTCGCGGCTTCGGATCAGGAGGTCGAAGTCGATGCCTCGCAAGCAGCGGACACATCCTCCGACGCCAACCGCTCCGCGCTGGTCTTCAAGAACGAGCAGCTCGACACCTTCTCCGACGATCCCAACGTGATGGAGCAGCAGCTCGAATCCATGTCCGGCGGCGATCCCAGCAATCCTCCGCAGCTCTACGTCGATGGCTTCTCCGGTGGACAGATGCCGCCCAAGGATGAGATCCGCGAGATCCGCATCAACCAGAATCCGTTCTCCTCGGCCTATGACCAGTTCGGCATGGGGCGCATCGAGATCTTCACCAAGCCCGGCGCCAGCAAGCTGCACGGCAATCTCGACACAGACTGGGGCGACTCCGCGTTCAACTCGCGCAATCCCTACATCGTCGGCAACCTGCCCGCGTATGACACCCAGAACCTCTTCGGCTCGCTCACCGGCCCCATCAACAAGAGCACCTCGTTCTATCTCAACGTCCTCGTACAGAACACCAACAGCAACGCCAGCATCAACGCCACCACGGTCGATCCCTCCACGCTGCTGCCCGTGCAGGTCACGCAGGCCGTGCCCACGCAGAACCACTGGCAGAGCTATCGTGAGCGCATCGACCACCAGTTCGGCAAGAAGGACACCTTCATCGGCCGCTATCAGTTCAACAACACCTCCACGATCAACAGCGGCGTAGGCCAGCTCGTCCTCGCGGAGGCAGGAACCAGCAGCACCATACACCGGCAGATCCTGCAGCTCTCGGACACACACATCTTCAACGCACACGTCGTGCTCGATTCAGCACTGCAATACATCCGCACCGTGACGAACCAGAGCCCCAACTCCACCGCGCCCAGCGTCACCGTGCAGGGCTCCTTCACCGGCGGCGGAGCGCAGTCCCAGGAAACCCACGACCACCAGGACCAGTGGGAGGTGCAGCAGTACTTCTCCATCTCCGAAGGCAAGCACTTCATCCGCGCCGGCATGCGCTTCCGCGACTCCCGCGATGCCAACTTCTCCAACGCAAATTACAACGGCCAGTTCACCTTTCCGGACATCGCCACCTACACCCAAGCCCTTGCTGCCCTTGGCTCCAACAGCAGTGTGACGGGTCTCCTCCCCGCCGCCCGGCCCACGCTCTTCCAGTACGCCAAGGGCACAGCCGCCGCGGAGCTCTCCACCGCCGACTTCGGCTTCTTCGCCGAAGACGAGTGGAAAGCCTCCAAGAACCTCACGCTGAACTACGGCTTGCGCCTCGAGTCGCAAACCGCCATCCCCGACAGCTTCGATCCCGCCCCGCGCCTCGGCTTCGCCTATGCCATCACCAGGCCCAAAGCCAAAGCGCCGTTGGCCGTCGTGCGCGGAGGCTTCGGTCTCTTCTACAACCGCTTCCCCGCAGGCAATCTGCTCCAGTCCCTGCGCCAGAACGGCGTCACGCAGACCACCTACAATCTCTCGGCTGCCAGCTCCACCGACCCCAGCCCGGTGAACTTCTACTTCACCAACCTCGCTGCCGGTGCGGACTCTGTGAAGAATCTCAACGCCAGCACCTCAACGCCCTACCGCATCGCGCCCAATCTTACCTCGCCCGTCACGTACCAGGGCATGATCTCGGCCGAGCACGCTTTCGGCAAGTATGGAAGCCTCAACGTCTCCTACTACCGCCGCCGCAGCATCCACCAGTTCGACTCCGAGAACATCAACGCTCCCGAGCCCGGCACAGGTGTCCGCCCGATGGGAGGCACGCAAAACATCTACCAGTACTCGTCCGACGGCATCTCCGACGGCCACTCGTTCAGCATCAACGGCAACCTCAACATCGGCTCCAGGCTCAATGCCTGGGGCTTCTATGGCCACGGCGATCAGAGGAGCGACACCGGCAGCTTCGCGAGCTCCAGCTTCGTCTCCAACTCCTACAATGTGCGCCAGGACTATGGCCCCATCACAGGCTACTCGCCGCACCAGCTCTACACCGGCTTCAATGCGCATCCCGGCCTGGGTTTCAATGTGAACATGTTCCTCGCCGTCCGCTCGCGCTCTTACTTCAACATCACCACGGGCTCGGACAACAACGGCGACACCATCTACAACGACCGCCCGTCGTTCGCCACCAGTGCGACCCCGGCGGCTTCACTGCGTCAGACGCCCTGGGGCAACTTCGACATCGCGCCCCAGCCCGGCGAAACCATCATCCCCTTCAACGCATTCAGGGCGCCGGGTGTGGTCTATACGGAGGCCAGCATCTCTCGCGACTTTCGCTTCGGCCCGCGTCCTGCGCCGCCCGCGGTCAAGGCCGGAGAAAAGCCCCCCAAGCCTGGGGATCCCAAATACCGCCTGCGCTTCGGGGTCGAGGCCGACAACCTCTTCAACCACGTCAATCGCGCCGCACCCGTGGGCGTCCTGACCTCGCCTTACTTTGGGAAGTCCATCGCCATCGGCAACAACTTCGGCGGAAACCCTTCCGCCAATCGCAATATCACCCTGCACGCCGGTTTCAATTTCTGAGGTTCGGCTCGTTGGACGAACCGCCCGCTACAACGCCGCCGGAGCAATCGCCGGAGGAGGCGCGCCCGGAGCCACAATAATGCGCCCCTCCGCGTCCAGCTCGTTGCTCTCCACGTAGAAGTGCTTCAGGTCCGCGCGCCCAAAGCTCGTCGTGATCGCCACATCCGCCGCATCGCGACCGACAGCCATCAGCACCCGCCCCAGGCGCGGCTGGTTGTGGCGCGCGTCCATGTTCCACCACCGGCCGTCCAGCCAGATCTGGTACCACGCGCTGTAATCCCCAATGCCCGAGTAGGGTATGCGAATATCTCCGAGCTGCCCCGTCACATAGCGCGCCGGAATATTCATCGCGCGCGTCAGCGTCACCGCCAGGTGCTGGAAGTCGCGGCACACGCCGATGCGCTCCGTGAAGACATCCATCGCCGTCTTGGTCGGCCGCGCCGTCTTGTAGTCGAAGGCCACATGCGTGTGCACCCAGTCGCGGATCGCCGCGGCCAGCGCCCAGCCCGTGCCCATGTGCGAGAACAGGTCCTGCGCAATCGCGCCAAACTGATCCACCTGGCAGTAGCGGCTGGAGAGCAGAAACTGCAGCGTCTCCGCCGGAAGATCCTGCACCGGAGTCGCCAGCAGCCCGAAGCCCTGCAGGTCTGGCATCTCGGACGACTGAAGAATGTTTTTGCCGCTCAGCCGGATCGCTCCCGCCGGCGCAAAGAAGCGCGAGCAGCGATTACCAAAGCTGTCCAGGTACTCGTTCACGGCAAGCTCACGCGCGGCGTCGCCCTCGCTGGAGGGGCCAATGTGTTCCACGAGGATGCGGTCGTCCGTGACCAGCATCGGCTCGATGGACGGATGCACATGCAGCAGCGCGATCATCGCGGTCGCATGAGGAAGATGAAATTGAATATCGAACTCGGATTGAATCAGCACAAAAATACCCCTGCGCTCACAACGGAGCACTCTTCAGTGAGATGCGAAATCAGCGGGGTCATGGGGATCCATCCTACGGAATCGCCGCTTTCCCTCAACTATTGCGAACGCGAAGCTCCCGTTGAGCACCAACGCCGGCGTATTGCATCTTCGCACGATGAATCCTTTTCGCTCCGCCAGCCCTCTTCCCTCATAGAGAGATACGCGGAGACGGTGCCATGGATTCGATTCAGCCAGCCCAAGCTAAAAGTCCGGAGTGGACAGTCGTCGATGTGCGATCCACCAGCGAACGCGCGGCCGTATGTGTGCCGGGCTCCCTCCACCGCCCCTTGGAGACGATCGACCGCGACCTCGCGCAACTGCCGAAGGGAGGTATCGCGCTATTGTGCAAGAGCGGCACGCGTGCGCGGCTCGCACAACGGCGCCTCGCCCGCCGCGGCATTCAGGCTGCAGTCATCGACGGCGGTATGGACGCCTGGCTGCGAGAGGACTTGCCTGTCTCACATTCCACCTATTCCACCTGGTCGCTGGAGCGCCAGGTGCGCTTCGGAGCCGGTCTGTTGGTGCTGGCCGGCACAATCCTCGCCGTGCTGGTTAGCCCGCGCTGGCTGCTGCTCACCGGCTTCGTGGGCTGTGGACTTATCGTCGCCGGCGCAACGGATATCTGTCTCATGGGCAACGCGCTTGCGCGCATGCCCTGGAACCGCATACGTTCAGGAACATGACAAACGCATCGGACGCAGAGTTTGAGGGTCTGGCGGTAGAGCATCGCGATCAGGTCTACCGCCAGATGCTTCGGCTCTGCGGCAACCGTGAGGATGCCGAAGATGTCCTCACCGACGCTCTGCTCTCCGCCTTCCGTAGGTTGGAAACCTTGCGCGAGCGCGCCGCCTTCGGAGCCTGGCTCGCGCAGATCGCACGCCGCCTCTGCTTCCACCTCAAGTCGCAGAAGCGCATCCACGAGGCACTCTCGCTGCAAGAGCTCAGTGAGCAGGGATGGGAGCCGGTTGAGGACGCGCAGCGCTCGCCCGAAGAGCGAGCCTCCGCCGAGCAGCTTCGCCATGCGGTCCGGTCGGCCATCGAAACGCTGCCCGAAGACCTGAGCAGGGTCTACGTGCTCCGCGACCTCGAGGAACACAGCGGAGAAGAGACTGCGGAGCAGCTAGGGATCACACTGGCCGCAATGAAGTCGAGATTGCACCGGGCAAGGCAAATGGTGCGCCAACATCTGGATGCGGTCCTCGCGAACGCAAGTAAAGGAAAGACCCGATGAAGATCGAAATCCAACACATGGGCGACGTGCAGTTCTCCATCGCCACCCGCGGCCACGTCCTCTACAGCGACCAGCCCGAGGACAACCACGGCTACGACGAGGCCATGACGCCGCCCGAGATCTTCCTCGGCGCCCTCGGAGCCTGCGCCGCCTACTACGCTGTCGACTACCTCAAGCGACACAAGCTCCCGCTCGAAGGCACCCACGTCACCGCCCACGCCGACAAGGTGAAGAACCCCGCCCGCCTCGGCGAGATCACCATGCATGTGACGACACCTCAGCCACTCACCGAAGCCCACCGCAAGGGCGTCGAGGCCGCCGTCGCAAAGTGCATCCTGCACAACACGCTCACCCACGCGCCAATGCTCCGCACCATCGTTGGATAGCAGAGAAGCAGAGAAGCAGAGAAGCAGAGAAGCAGAACAGCGGAACAGCAGAACAGCAGAGGAGCAGAACAGCGGAACAGAACAGCCTCTGTATTTTGCTTTTCTTGTTGTCATTCCCGAAGGGAATCCGCTTCTGATCTTGCTTCCGCAACGTCCCGCGCTCACACCGCAGGTCCAAGCCACAACCATTGTTTCTACCCAGTTGCTAACGCGAAGCGCCAACCGCGCAGCGGCTAAGGCGAAGCCGCTAACGCGCAGCGCTGTCGGGTGGTATCACTGGGTACATGCGTCCCTCGCTGATTGCCACCCTCGCATGCCTCGCATCGTCCTCGCTCCTCGCCCAGACGCATCGCCCCGCGTCCTCGCACGCCGCTCCCGCTGCGTCTGTCGACCCCACCGGCCCCACCGCCGTCTTCGATACCTCCGCAGGCCGCATCACCTGCAAGCTCTTCAGCAAGCAGGCCCCACTGACCGGGGCCGCGTTCCTCGCGCTTGCGAAGGGTGAGAAGGATTGGACCGACGCTGCCGGCGTCGCGCAGCACGGCAAGCCGTTCTATGACGCCACGCAGCTCATTGGCGTCACCGATGGCTTCCGTGGCGGCGATCGCGAGGCCTTCAGCCAGGGCTCAGCGGGCCCTGCCGTCGAGCCCGAGAAGACCGGCCTCGACACCGAGCGCCCCGGCCGTCTCGTCGCGGTCGTGAAGGATGGCAAGCAGAACGTCTCCGCTTTTGTCGTGCTCGATCACGCCATCGCCGACTTCAGCAAGCGCGGCGTGGTCTTCGGCCAGTGCGATGACGCTTCGATTCCAGTCACCACGGACATCGCCCACACGCTGCTCAGTGCCGACAACCGTCCGCAGCATCCCATCGTGCTGCGCCGCGTCGCCATCGTGGAGGCAGACCAGGAGCTTCCGCCACCCGCCCCACCGATGGAAGGCGAAGCCGACCTCACCATCCCTCCACTACCTGCCCCTGCAGTGCCCGCGCCCGAGCCCACCGGCCCCACCGCCGTCATCGAGACCACCATGGGCACCCTCACCTGCAAGCTCTTCGACAAGGAAGCTCCCATCGGCGTCGCGAACTTTGTCGGCCTCGCCAGCGGCACGAAGTCCTTCAAGAATCCCACCACCGGCGTCGAGGTTAAGGGCCGCCACTTCTACGACGGCCTCCACTTCGCCCGCGTCATCCCCGACTTCATGATCCAGAACAACGACCGTCCCTTCGATCCCAAGGGCGATCACGACATCGGCTTCCACTTCGGCAACGAGATCGCTCCCGGCCTCACCTTCGACCGCCCCGGCCGCCTGGCCTACGCCAACGCCGGCCCCAACACCAACAACACGGAGTTCTTCGTCACCGAGCACCCCATCCATCGTCTCGATGGCAGCTACACCATCTTCGGCCAGTGCGACGACGCCAGCGTCAAGGCCGTCGAAGCCATAGCCCGCGTTCCCCGCGACGACCACGACAAACCCCTCGCCCCAATCACCATCAAACGCGTCACCATCATCTCTGCGAAGGAATGAAGGAATCCCGCGAAGTCGCGCCCGGGGCCGTCATTCTGAGCAAAGGCCGCTTCGTTGTCTCTCTTGATGTCTTTCCCGCAAGAGAATCTGCCCCTTCTCTTGCCGCGTGATACAACTTCCTCACCCGAAAACATTTGAGTTGAGGAGTGTCGGCGTGCGTCGATCGCTTTTGCGGCAAGTCTTTGGAAACGTCTTCTTCGTGCTCGCTCTTGGAGCGCAACTGGGTGAGGCGCAGTCCCCGCTCGTGCTCAAGCCCGTGCCGCAGGCGAATCGAGTTGCCAGGGCTGCGGACCTGAGCGCCCAGATGCAGCTGCATGGGCACCTTCCCTCGTGGGTTCGCGCGGACAACCAGGCCTCGCAGAGCGTTGACCTCAATGGATCGCTGCGGCTGACCATCGTCATGCGCCGTGACCCCGCAGTGCAGGCGGCGTTCGAAAAGCTTCTCGCCGACCAGCAGGATCCCGCTTCGCCGCTCTATCACCACTGGCTCACGCCGCAGGAGGTAGGCACACTCTTCGGCCCCACGCCGGCTGACGTGGACGCAGTCAAGCAGTGGGCCATCGCGCAGGGGCTGCAGCTTCAGTCGGTCGCGCCCAGCCGCATCTTTCTCGAGTTCACCACCTCGGTAGCGACGGCAAGCTCCGCCTTCCGCACCACCTTCGGCTACTTCAATCTGCAGGGCACGGCGCGGCTCTCGGCCAGCACCGAGCCTTCCGTGCCGGCCGCGCTCGCTCCGGTCATCGCGGCCATCAATGGTCTATCGGACATCCCCGCCGAGCCGCAGGTGCAGCACCGAAGCATCCATGCCCAACCGGGGTACACCGTCACCAACTCTTCCGGGACGAGCCATTTTCTTACCCCCGGCGACTTCGCCGTGATCTTCGATGTCAACCCCGTCTACGCGACCGGCAACACCGGCGCGGCCATCGGAACGAAGCTGCAGCATATCGCCATCGTCGATGAGTCGGACCTTGTGCCGAAGGACATCGCGGACTTTGCGCAGAAGACCGGCATCAGCAGCTATACGCTGAATACGATCCTCGCAACCGGCGTGGATCCCGGCCTCGGGTCGTCGCAGGTCGAATCGACGCTGGATGTGATTCGCACCGTGGGCACCGCTCCAGGAGCCGTCAGCGACCTTGTCGTCGCCGGTCCCGCCAACGGCGGCCTGTATGCGGCGGCTTCCTACAACGTCAACACGCTGCGCGATCCCGTGATGACGATGTCCTGGCTCACCTGCGAGACATTGGCGTCGCAGGCGACCGACACCACTTGGGACAACCTGTGGTCCGTGGGAGCAGCCGAAGGCATCACCGCATTCGTGTGCGCGGGAGACTCCGGCGCCGCCACCTGCGACACGCACGGCAGTGCACCGCCGGCGACTCAGAGGCTCGCCATCAATGCATTCTGCGCCTCCAGCTACGCGACCTGCGTCGGTGGCACCGAGTTTGCCGATACAGCGAATCCCACGTCGTACTGGGGAACCACAAACTCCTCGACGCTGACCTCGGCACTGGGGTACATCCCCGAAGGCGCGTGGAATGAACCCGGCACCTCCGCGTCGCCGCTCATCAACGCGACCGGCGGCGGCGTGAGCCTGTTCGTCCCCAAGCCTAGCTGGCAGACCGGAACCGGAGTGCCCGCGGATGGATTCCGCGATGTGCCCGACATCTCGCTGCCAGCTTCCGGACACGATGGCTACTATGGCTGCTACAACCTCAACTGCGAGTCTGGCTACTTTGAGTACTTCTATGGAACCTCGGCTGCCGCGCCCGGCATGGCCGCCATCCAGGCGCTCTGGAACACGCGCGCCGGCTCGGCCCAGGGCAACATCAACCCGGCGCTTTACCGGCTTGCAGCGAGCGCCTCAACCAACAATGCGTTTCACGATGCGACCATCGCTTCCTCCGGCGTCAGCAACTGCACGCTGACCGTGCCTTCCATGTGCAACAACAGCACTCCCGCGCAGACGAGTCTCACCGGCGGACAGAGCGGCTACCTCCTGACCACCGGCTATGACCAGGTCACCGGTTGGGGATCGCTGGACGTCGCAAACTTCCTGGCGGTCGCCGCGCCTGTCACCACCAGGCTCGCGCTGACCCCCAGTGCCACGTCCGCATTCACCACACAGCCGCTGACCTTCACGGCCACACTTACCCCTGCGGCTTCTTCGCTGGCCGCGCCCACCGGCACCGTGCAGTTCTACGCCAACGGGACGGCCTTCGGCTCTGCCGTCACGCTCAGCAGCAACACGGCGACGAGTGCGCCGCAGGCCTTTTCCCCTGCCGGGTCCTATAGCATCACCGCGACATACTCTGGCGACAGCTACTTCGCGGCAAGTACGGCTCCCGCTATCGTGGTCACCACCACGGTGCCGCCGCCCGCGATCACCATCGCCGCCGGGTCCCCCTCGCTCACCTTTACCTCCGGAGCTACCTCGGGAAACACCATCGTCGTGACCGCAGGTTCGGCGAATGGCTTCGTCGGAGCGGTCACGCTGACGTGCGCAATGTCCACCAGCAGCGCGGCGTTCCAGCCCACCTGCGCGGCGTCGCCAAACCCCGTCACGCTGGCCTCGGGAGGAACGGCAGCCTCGACCGTCACGATCACCTCGACCACCGCCCAGGCCATGCTGGACGCTGCTCCAAGCAGATTCAGCCTGGGGAGTGGCGCGACGGCCTTCGCGACACTACTGCTGGTGGTGCTTCCATCGCGCCGACGCAAGTTGAAGTGGATGGCGGTGATGCTGTGCGGTGTCCTCGCTACGGCAGCCCTCACCGGATGCGGCTCAAAGAGCAACCCCGCGCCCGCATCGACCCGCAGCAGCGCCGGAACCTACACCGCCACCGTGACAGCCAGCGGCTCAGGTGTCAGCACCGTGACGACGACGTTCAGCGTCACGATCAACTAACGCGTCACGCGACCGTAACGAAGAAAGGCGGACCTCGCGGCCCGCCTTTCTCTTCACTACTCACTACTCACTACTCACTGCCTTACTGCCTTACCCTACTTCGCGGCCAACTCCGCCTTCGCGCCCGCCTTCAGCGCCTCGGCCTTGTCCGTCGCTTCCCAGGTAAAGGTATCGCCCGAGCGCCCGAAGTGGCCGTACGCCGCAGTCTTCTTGAACACCGGGCGCCGCAGGTTCAGGCTCTCGATGATGCCCTTCGGCGTCAGCTTGAAGTTCTCGCGAACCAGCTCGATCAGGCGCTGCTCCGAGACCTTGCCCGTGCCGAAGGTATCGACCCGGACCGAGACCGGCTCGGCCACGCCGATGGCGTAGGCCAGCTGCACCTCAACACGGTCCGCCAGACCCGCGGCGACGATGTTCTTCGCCACGTAGCGCGCCATATAAGCCGCCGAGCGATCTACCTTGGTCGAGTCCTTGCCCGAGAACGCGCCGCCACCGTGACGGCCCATGCCGCCATACGTGTCGACGATGATCTTGCGGCCCGTCAGACCCGTATCGCCCATCGGTCCACCGATAACGAAGCGGCCCGTCGGGTTGATGTGGTACTTCGTGTTCTCGTCCAGCAGCTCGACCGGGATCACGGCCTTGATGACCTTCTCCAGGATGTCCGCGCGCAGCTTTTCGTTGGTCAGCGTCGACTTCGGATCCTTATCCGCAAACTCCGCATGCTGCGTCGAGATCACGACAGCGTCCACACGAACCGGCTTCTGGTTCGCGTCGTACTCCACCGTCACCTGGCTCTTGCCGTCAGGACGAAGGTACGCCATCGTGCCGTCCTTGCGAACGTCCGTCAGCTTGTGCGCCAGCTTGTGCGCCAGCGAAATCGGCGTCGGCATCAGCTCCGGCGTCTCGTTCGTGGCGTAGCCGAACATCATGCCCTGGTCGCCGGCGCCGCCGGTGTCCACGCCCTGCGCAATGTCGGGCGACTGCGAGTTGATCGTCGAGATCACGCCGCACGTGTTGCAGTCGAAGCCCTTCAGCGCATCGTCGTAGCCGATCTCGCGAACCGTGTCGCGCACCAGCCGTTGGACGTCCACATACGCATTGGTGGTGATCTCACCGGCAACCACCACGAGGCCGGTGCAGGTAAGCGTCTCGCAGGCCACGCGGCTCATCGGGTCCTGCGCCAGGCAGGCGTCCAGAATGGCGTCGGAGATCTGGTCGGCGATCTTGTCGGGGTGGCCTTCGGTGACGGACTCCGAAGTGAAGAGGAAACGATCGGTGATCGACAAAGCGTAGTGCTCCTGTGTGAGATAGCCGGACGTCCAGCTCGCCGAGGCAGGCATTCCACCTGTCCTGAGCGAAGTCGAAGGACCCGACGACCGGAACTCGCCGCACACGCTCGCCGCGTAGAAAACGGCGGCAGACTTGGCAAGAGGGGGCCGGTCGTTCCGCAAGCGCCCCGGTGAAGGAGCGATACAGCGGAACCACTTTATTTTACAGGGAAGTCACGAACCCGGTCTGCACATCCCCCACCCGGCCCAAAACCAAACGGCGTCCGCAGACTGCGGACGCCGTTTGGGTAGGGTTGGATCGAGCCTAGAAACCGTACTTCAGCGACATCTGGATTTGACGAGGCGGGGACAGGTTGGAAGTGATCTGGCCGAACGTCGCCGTCGTTGAAACCGTTGCAGCCGGTGCCGCATAGGAAGAAATATTGCCGACGTTGAACGCATCCGCGCGGAATTGGAGGTACTGCTCCTTATACGTGCGGAACTGCTTGGACGCGGAAACATCGACGTCCCGGAAACCTGGTCCACGCTCGGTGCCCACGTGCGCTGTACCAAAGGCATACTGATTTCCGTAGTTGGCCGAGCTCACTTCAGTGCCATACGCGCAAACAGGATTCTGGCCGGGAACTGAGGGCAGCGTAGAGCAGGGAGTCGCAGTCGCGTCGTTACCGAACCAGTTATGGAGCGTACGGTTCCTGATGATCAGCGGACGGTATTGGTTGGCACGTGCGCCACCGCCGTTATTCGTGACGTTGGTTTGGGAGCTGCC
The DNA here is from genome assembly GCF_058498515.1 of Bryocella sp. Taxonomy (NCBI): domain Bacteria; kingdom Pseudomonadati; phylum Acidobacteriota; class Terriglobia; order Terriglobales; family Acidobacteriaceae; genus Bryocella; species Bryocella sp. The sequence continues at coordinate 17,887 of NZ_JBMHYI010000047.1, read as the reverse complement.
GATGGTGATGGGAAAGCCCTCATACATAACGGCATTCATGGAAACCTTCCATCCCCCGATCGCCCAGTCCACAAATCGGTTCGCCTGCGAACCAAAGTCGCGGCCGTGGCCGAACGGGATCGCATACGTGCCGACAAAGTTGACCGCATTCCGTGTATCGAAGGCCGCTACACCGTAATCGGCATGTGGGTTGTAGACATTCTGCAGGTAAGTGCCGGGACCATCGACGCCACCGGTACCGAAGTAGCCTGGGTTGTTGGTCATGTTCTTCGCCCATGTGTAGTTCAACGTGTACTCCAGGCCATGCCACTGACGCTGGCGCAGCTGGACCTGCATGGCGTTGTAGTTCGAATAGCCTTCCGCCGAGGTCATGTAGACCTGGCCGCCAACACCAACGAGACCACTGAACGGCTCAGACGCCGTGTTGCCCGGAACTGTTTCCTGGTTGATCGGTTCGGGAATGACGAGATGTTGCGCCACATTCCCGACGTACCCAACCTGCCATGTGAAGTGAGTTCCCATGGCCGTCTCGAGGGTCAAGTTGTACTGCTGGATCAGTTCCGGTTTGATGTTCGGGTCCCAAGCGTTGTACTTGCTCTGAACGAGATTAAGCCCGCCCGCGTTGAAGCCCTGGCTTACCTTGATCGGGTTTCCGGGGGTTGTAGCAGTAGGTGAGCCGCTTTGATAGTAGTAGGACGAAATGAACGGCGGGTTCGCCGTCAGGCGCTGTGCACTGCCCATACCTTCGAAGTCGTCCGTGATCGCGTAGCCGCCGCGGATGACCTGCTGCGGATTGATCTGGTACGCGAACGACACGCGCGGCATGTACTGGTCGTGAAACGCGTTGTACAGCGCCCTGCTGGCGCCATTCTTGCCGGCAGTCAGCAGGCAGTTGGGGCAGTTCTGCGGGTTTTTCACGTCGACGTTAACTTCTTTGTTGTTAACTTCGTAGATCGGCTGATCATAGCCGTAGCGCAGACCAAGATTCAGCGTGAGCTTCGGCGTCAACTTCCACTCGTCTTCGCCGAAGAACGCCATACGATACTGGCGTTGACCGACGCGTCCTGCGGTTCCATTCACCTGCTGATTTTCCGACTGGTCGAGAACGAAGTCCGCAAAGCCGTAGCCCGTTCCATAGGTGGGATTCAGCGTCAAATCTTTGGTGAAGATGCCGTTGTAAACGAACTCGCCCATCGTGCCGGCGTTGCCACCGTAGTAGAAGTTCTCCTGGTAACGCAGAACCTGCACGCCACCCTTGACAATGTGCTTCCCGTGCAGCCAGGTCACTGTGTCGCCATAATCGAAGACATTGTCGATGAAGTTCTGAATCACGCCCAGCGTGCCGATGTTCTTCTCAGCGGTGGAGATGTTCGATTCCGTGAAGCCGGGGTACGGGCTGACATAGGGATACCCAACCTTCGAATCGCTCCCTGTCGGAAATTGACCTGTGCTATCGAATGGCACACCGGAAAGATCATCGATACGCGTGTAGCCTGCCCGGAACTCGTTCTGGAGGTTCGAGGTAAAGGTGTGCACCTCGTTGAGGACGCCGTTCTGGAACGGATAGTCATCCCCACCCGGAAACTCGAACGATAGGACCGATACGATCGGATCATCGTAAGCGCCGCCACGAGAGTAGCGAGCCCACATGGTATCTTTCGACGAAAGCGCATAGTCCACTCGAATGTCGCCTTGATTATTCACATAGGCAGACTTGTTATATCCGCCATAGTTGTTGGTGTCCGGCGAGTTGACGTTCGAGCTGGGGCGGTTCGGCAGCGGATAGAACTCCGGATGAGCGAAGACGTACTGAGCCACGGGATTCGCGACCGGAATCTGATTGTTGGCATACGGTGTGGCTGTGTTGAGCCCGGTGCTGGTGTTGTAAAGCTGCTTGTATTGCGAAGCAGGAATCGACTGATTGAAATCAAGCGTTGGGGCTCCCAGCAGCTCCGAGAAGTCGCCCTTGCGCATTCTGAGCGAAGGGACCGAGATCACCGAAGTCGATGTAGCCGTGGTATTCCGGAAGCCCTCATAGTCCACGAAGAAGAACAGCTTGTTGTGAAAGATCGGACCGCCAAAGGTGGCGCCAAACTGGCTCTGATGGAAGTTGGCCCGGGGCGCAATCGGCGTCAGATACTTGTTGGCAAAGGTGTTGGCCTGCCAGAGCTGGTTCTCGTAATACTCGTAAACGCTGCCGTGGAACTTGTTGGTTCCAGACTTCGTCACGACCAGGATTTCACCGCCGTTGACGTTGCCGTATTCCGCATCGGCGTTGCCGGTAATGATGCGCATCTGGCCGATCGCTTCGGGAGCCGGGTTGTAAGCAATGGTGTTCTGCAGCGGCTCGTTGATGTCCGTTCCGTCCAGGATGTAGTTATTGGTCTGCATACGGTTGCCGTTGAACGACGGCTCCGTCGACGAGGCAAACGACGTGACACGCTCCGTGCCTTGGGTGCTTCCCAGCGCATTGTAGGTCGGAAGCACCGCACCCGGCACCAATACGGTTGCTGTCGCGAAATTCTGGCCCGGTAGAGGCATGCTCTCCAGCGTGCTCGCGGTAATCGTCGTGCCCAGCGACGCGTCTTCGGTCTGCAGCAACGACCCGCTGTCTGCCGCCACATCGACCGTCGTGCTCACCTCACCCACGGACATCTTCACGTCAATCTTGGCGATCTGGTCGATCTCGAGCGAAAACGCCCTGTTCCGAACCGATCCAAATCCCTGCTTGGAAACCGTCACAACATAGCTGCCGATCGGTAGCGACTGAAAGTTATAGGTGCCGCTGCGATCGCTCCTGGTCTTCGTAACGACGTTGGTCGAGACTTCCGTGGCGGAGACGTCTGCCCCCGCGACGGCGGCTCCGGTTTGATCGATGACGGTGCCACGGATGGAGCCCGTCACGGTCTGCGCGTAGGCGCACGAACCCCAGACGAGCGACCCGGCGAGCACGGAGGCTGTGCAAAGAGACACAGCGAACGTACACGTAGACAAGAACTTCTTCATTACTGCCTCCTCGAAAAGCGAACGAAACGTTCGGGAAAAATGGAAAATCGTCCCGGGAGGGGCGGGTCTTCTCTGCTCCCACGCGGTGACGAGCGGTCAGGGCTAACGATTGCCCGCCAGGATCAAGGAGGAGACACTCATATGGCGCCGCAGGGCATGGGGCTGCCATCAAATGTGAAAAAACGTCGCTTGTCCTGTTAACGAAAGATTATGCACCGGCAGGCGTGGTTTCGGAAGAACTTTCGTCGCAGGCCTGGGCGCGCGGCGGGGGAGAGACAGCCTCAAGTCCGTGTTGCAGCCAGCCTCCGGACGCGGCCTAGGATCCAGGCTGCTGCTGCGGAGGAAGATGTAACCGCGGCCTCACCACATACTTCCACGACGCGTACCCCGCTCCGCCCAGCACCGCGAGCAGCAGCACCACCACCAGCCACCGGCGTCGCATGTTGGGCACTGTCGACGGTCGGCTGCGCTTCACATTTTCGGCGAACTCAGCCAGGTCGGGTTCAGGGGCAGGCCGGTCGATGACCGTGAAGCGCACCAGCCACTCCTCCTCGGACAGCCCCAGGTACCGGCAGTAGCTCCGCACCATGCCGCGGTTGAAGATCCCCCCGGGCATGTTGCCGGCGTCGTCGGTTTCCAGCGCCCGAAGGTAGCGCGAAGACACCTTCGTGCCTTCCGCTACGGCTTCCAACGTGATGCCGCGCCTCTCGCGCTCCACTTGCAGATCTCTGCCGAACGACACGCGCCTCTCCGCGAGCCTGGGGTACGAAGTCGCTCCCGGCATCGGCTCGCCGGCATCGAATGCCAGCGCTATCGATTTGGAAGGCCACGGCTCCGCCCCATCTTAGCCCGTGGCTTGACCTCCTGCCCAGCCACATGTCCCCTCCTCGACCCCTCCCCCTCTCAGCAGCTTGTGAGACTCCGGGAAGGGGAAGGGATATGTAAGGATGGAAGGGAATGCGTCTGCAATTTCCCACCCGGGTTTCGCTCCCCAAGACGGTCCTCTTCGCTGGAGCCATCGTGGTGCTGCAGCAGTTTGAACACACGGGTGTCGCGTTCAGCCTCCTGTTCTTCACCTTCACCGTCGTCAGCGCCATCACATTCAACGTGGCGGGCGGCCTGGAACGACCCTCCGGGGCTTATGTGTTCTTCTTCTCCCTGTTTACCGTCATTGGGGCCGTGACGCTCAAAGCGCTCGTCGGCGAACCCGCCGACACCAACCTCGAGGATCCCCTCCTCACCATGTCGGTCTACACGGTCGGCTCCGTGCTGCTGCTGGGAGCCGTGATCATCTCTCGCCGGATTACCGGCAACGTCAGAGGTCTGGGGACCATTCTCGGCTGGCGGCAGGTCAACCTCACGTTCAGCGCCATCGGCTGCATGCTCGTCGGTCTGCTCATTTTCATCATGGATATGCTGCCCACGGGAATTCCGGGACAGTTGATCAGTGCCATCAACCAGTTGAACGTCTTCCTTCCGTTGGGGCTCATTCTCGCGACGGTCGATGCTGTGCAGCGCAGCGGCGGCCGCCGCAGCCTTAACGCCATCTCCATCCCCGGTTTCCTCCTGGCCTTCTTCATCGGGCTCAGCACCTTCTCCAAGCAAGGCATGTTCACTCCCTTCGTGGCGTGGGCCATCGGAGCCATCCATGCCCGCCTCAAACTCCGGACCATCCACGTGGTCGCGGTGCTCTTTTCTGTAGCGCTCATGTGGATCGTGCTCACTCCGATCTCTCAGGTCGGCCGCTCGCTGACGCAGGACGCGGGCTTCTTCCAGCGGTTAGAGATCGCTGCCCAGCTCGGCGCGACGCTCAATGACACCCGGGCGCAGGAAGATGAGGCCTACCAGGTCAGCGTCTCCCTCGAAGGACATCACGGTTACTTCAGTCGCAACCTGGGCCTCGGCGATCGCCTCGCCATGTTCCAGTTCGACGACGGCCTCATCACCTGGACCTCCCGCCACGAGCCCGTCGGCTACGCTCCCATCGCCTTCTACATCGAAAACTGGATCCCGCGCATCTTCCTCCCCGGCAAGGGCGAGGGCGAAATCCAGTACAACGGCAACTGGTATGCCCATCGCATGGGCGGCTTCCTGGGTTCCGAGGACTTCACCACCGGAATCTCCTTCGGTGTGCTCGGCGAGTCCTATGCCATCGGCGGCTGGGAAGCCGTGCTGGTGCTCACTCCATTGCTTTGGATATTCCTCTTCGTGCTCACCGATATGGTGGCCGGCAGCCTCCGCTCTGGACCCTGGGCCCTTCTGCCCATGCTGTATTTCGCCCACCTCGCGCCGGAAAGCCTGGTCGCTGGCTTGATGTGGTACGCCTGGTACGGCAACATCAGCCTCTGCCTGGCCATCTTATTCTGCGTGTACGTGGCCCCGCTCCTGGGCAGCGTACTGGGCTCCCCTCTGACGCGCAGCCTCGAGGGGGAGGCCCGGCAGTCTTCCCTGCGGACCGCTGCCACCGGCCGGGCCTGAGTTTTCGCCGGCCACGCCGGTACATGATGGAATAACGGAGACTATGAACAAACTGATTGTGGGCAACCTCGTGCACCGGCCCCTGCGTTCGATGATCTCGGCCTTCGCCGTCGCGATTGAAGTCGTGATGATCCTCTCCATCGCCGGCGTCATGTTCGGCATACTCAACGGCAGCCGCGCCCAGACCACCGGCATCGGTATGGACATGATCGTCCGCCCCGGCGCCGGTGGAACCCTCGCCAACCTTAGCGCCGCATCGGCCGACATTCGCGTCGCCGATGTGCTGCGCGGCCTTCCCCATGTGCAGGTTGTCGCGCCCGCCAACATCAAGCTCACCCTCAGCAGCAACGTCGAGAACATCGCCGGCATCGACTTCGCCAGCTATAACGCTCTGCGACCCTTTGTCTTCCTCTCCGGTGGCCCCTTCCACGACACCTACGACGTCATCATCGACGACCTTCAGGCCGCCTCAGGCAAGGGCCTCAAGGTGGGAGACAAGCTCAAGGTCCTCGGCCACGACTTCAACGTCTGCGGCATCGTCGAGCACGGCAAAGGCAGCCGCAAATTCATCCCCCTGAAGACCATGGATGACCTCGACGGCACGCCCAACAAGGCCGCCATGTTCTACCTCAAGACCGAGGACTCCCCGACGTTCCAGGAAGACGTCCGCAAGGAGATCCTCGCCACCGACGGCCTCGGGGACTGGCAGGTCCAGACCGCCGAGGAGTACCTCTCCATGCTCACCCCCGAGCACGTCCCGGCCTTCAACATCGGTCTGCGTGTCGTCATCGGTATTGCCGTCATCATCGGCTTCCTCGTAATCTTCCAGTCCATGTACACCGCAGTCATGGAGCGCACCCGCGAGATCGGCATCCTCAAGTCGATGGGCGCCAGCAAGCTCGACATCGTCTCTGTCGTGCTGCGCGAGACCGGCATTCTCGCCTCCGCCGGGGTAGTCATAGGAGTCGCCGCCACCTACGGCCTTCGCTCGCTGCTGCACAACCGTTTTCCCACCATGAGCTTCCAGGTCACCCCGCATTGGGTCGCCCTGGCCGTCCTCATCGCCATGGGAGGCGCCCTACTGGGCGCGTTGTATCCTGCCGCCAAGGCCGCAGCCAAAGACCCGATTGACGCGCTGTCCTATGAGTAGAGATCTCAGCCCTGGGCCCGGCTCAATCCCTGTCGGAAATCCCAGGAACGAGTTGAACTCATCGCTCCAAACTCACCACTCGAAACTCGATCGGACCTTCTCTCCCATGCCGGCAACGGACCCCTGGCTTGGACCCCGCCGTTTAAGTCCTTATAATCTCGCTTCATACGGCCCTCAAAGAGGCCAGCGAACGCCTACACCCTTCGGCGCGGAGTCCCTCTGCTACACCGGAACCCTCTTCGGGGTTCCGGCAGGAACGTCGCACTGCTGGCAACCACCCTGCGAGGAAGATGGCGGACGAGCACCGACAAGACGCGGAGCACGCGCAACATCCCGGCTTCGCTGATCGACCGCAGCTCTCCCGAGCTGGCTGGCCACTCTCCGCCGTCCTCGGCGCACTCATGCTCGCCTCCGCCGCGGTCCTCTTCGCGTTGCACTTCGTCCACCTCGGAGCCGACTTCCCCAACCACTCCCCCTGGGTCGACTGGTCCAAATACACCGACGAAGGCTGGTACGGCGACGCCGCCGCCCGGCAGGTGCTCTTCGGCAGCTGGTACTTTCCGGGAGACTTCAACCCTGCCGTCGCTCTCCCCATCTGGCCGCTCATGGAGCTCGCGCTCTTCAAAGTCACCGGCGTCAGCGTCGTCGCAGCCCGAGCTCTCACGCTGTGCGTCTTTGCCGCGGCGATCCTCGGCTTCTACCGCCTCATCGTCCGCCACACCCGGCCCCGCACCGAAGCCTCCGGAAGGCCCCTGGCCGCAGCCATCACCGTGCTGTTCTTCTGCGCCAGCCCCTACTTCTTCGCCTTTGAGCGCCTCGCAATCCTCGAGCCTCTACTCATCGCTCTGACGGTCTGGGCCCTCGTCGCGGCCTCGCACTTGCACCCGCTGCCACTCCATCCCCTTCAGCTGCGACGGTGGAAGCTCTGGCTCCCTTCCATCGCGCTCGGCCTGCTTCTCGTCGGGATGATTCTCACCAAGACCACTGCCGTCTTCCTGCTGCCGGCCATCGCCTACATGGTCTGGGCCCGCGCAGGCTATCGTCTCCGCCCTGCGATCAAGCTGGCCGCGTTCCCCGCCACTCTGGCGGTGGTCCTGTGGCTTGCGTACTTCCTCTTTCTGGTCAAGCCCCACTTTCTCGCCGACTTCCACTACCTCTTCTCCGCCAACGCCTACACCGGCATCATGCTGCAGCCGCTGGAGAAGGTCGTCCTCAACACGCTGGCCGACGGCATGTGGATGGGCCCCATCCTCTATCCCGCCTTCTTCATCGTCCTCGGCCTCGCGCTCTTCTGGCATCCGCGCCTGCTCGCGAACCCCGTCTTCGTCGCTCTGCTCCTCTGGGCCGGCGGCTACTTCGCCTTCCTCGGCTACCACAACAATCTGCAGCCCCGGTACTACACCGTCGTGGCTGCTCCGCTCACAGGCATGGTGGCCCTCGGCATCGATGCCTTCCGCCAGGCCTCAGCCCGCCGCGCCAGCATCCTCGGAGGAATCCTCGCTGCCTGCGCCGTGCTGGCCATCGCCGTGCCCGACGCCGTGCAGATGATCGGCTACGTCCGCCATCCCGAGTACACCCTCCTGCACGCCGCGCAGGAGGTGAAGAGCGTCGTCGACTCCGACCCCTCGCACCCCCAGCTCATCCTCTCCATCTCCGGCTCCGACCTCACCATGATGACCGGCCTCAAGTCCATCGACGATGACTTCGGCACCATGGAACTCGCCGACCGCGTCAAGGCCTACCGCCCCGGCTGGTACGTCGCCTGGAACGAGCTCGACGACGACAAGATGGATGCCCTCGCCACCATCTATCGCATCCAGCGCGTCGCTGCCTTCCCCGCCATGGACGATCCCGACCGCAATCTCCTCATCGTCTACCGCCTGGATCCCAAGCAGGCGACACCGCCCGTAAAGAGCCATGGCCGGCCGCTGCCCAGGGCTCTCCGCACCCGCCTCGGCCAGCAGCCCAGCGTCGGCCAGCTCCAGCACTAAATCCGCCTACTCTCATTCGGGCGGTTACAGTGTCTCTTGGAGGACCCATGACAGGAACACAGACGCTGGTTGCGCGCGGCGCGCTTGGACTCATCGGGGCTGCGGCGACAGTCTTCGCCGGACGCTACCGGCTCTTTCCGGCAGCCGGACGCAAGGCCTGGGATCGCCTCTTCCTTCTGCTCTTCGGCCTCTCGCGACTGCTCGTCTTCGGCCTGCTCTTCGGCGCGATGCACATCGCTCCGCGGGGCGACATCCCCGCCTACTACTATCCCGAAGCCGCGAAGGTGCTCGCCGGGCTGCATCCCTACCGCGACTTCGTCACCAGCTATGCTCCGCTGCATGCCTACCTCGGCGCAGCAGCCATCCGCCTGCATGACGCTCCTCAGTCCATCATCCTGCTCGCCATCGCCTTCGAGCTCGCCCTGATGTTCGTCTGGTGTGCCATCCCCGAGCGCTATCTCAGCGAAAGCCTGCGCCGCCAGGCCCTCACGCTGTATCTCGTCAACCCGCTCAGCATCCTCTTCGTCACCGTCGATGGCCAGGACAACGTGCTCATCGCCCTCTTCTTCGCGCTCGCGGTCTACTTCCTGTTGAAGCAGCGCACCGCGCTCTCAGGCGTCGCCTATGGCTTCTCCGTCTGCGTTGTAAAGTTCCTCGCGCTGCTGTACTTTCCGCTCTTCGTGGTCGTGCTGCGCCGCTGGTGGCTCTGGCTTCTCGCCTTCTTCGCCACACTCACTGCTGTCTACGGCGTGTTCGCTCTTAGCGGATCCAATGTCCTCATTCCCCTCACGGTCGAAGGAGACTATCGCGGCTCCGGCTGCGTGCCGTTCTTCGTCGAGACGATCCTGGGCAAGCTCATCAGCGGACCCGTCTGGGATGGCCTCACCGCGCTCTCCGCTCTCGCCGTGGTGGCCGTGTTGTTTTTCTCCGCGCGCAAAGTCCTGCGAGGCCTCGACCCCGAGCACACGCGCTCCGCGCAGCTCTTTCTCCTGGCACAAGGCGCCACCGCCATCACCATGGTGCTGCTTCTGCTCTCCAAGAAGTCCTGGTCCACCTATACGCTCATGGCGTTGTTCCCCATCTGCCTCACGGTGGTCCAGTCGCGCCGCGTCTTCCTCTGGGGCTATGCGCTCTTTCTCTTTGTCGCCGCAGTTGAGCACAGCTTCTGGTCTTCGATCCTCAGTCAGCCCACCGCCGTCCAGCTTCACGCTCTGCTGCTGCACGGCAGCCGCTCCGCCATGGTGCTCATGCTGCTTGAGATCCTGCTGCTTTGCGGCTATGCCATGCTGCTGACTCTGGCGCTCCGCCGGCTTCTCCGAACTCCCGCACACGCAACGTAGATCGCCGCAACTTCAGCATGCGGCACAACGTCCTACCGCTTGGCGGTACCCGGCGGTACCATGGTGGAATCAGACGCCTTTTTGCGCCCGCTCTCCCTGGCTTGGGCATGCGCTAGGGCCGCTCCAGGCCTGCGTGTGCGCGCCGCATTCCACCTTCCAGAACCTTAGGAGGCAATAATTACTCGCCTTCAGTACCGTGCGAAACGTTTGTCAAATGTTTGCCTACCCTTCACAATGAACCCAAGCCTCCTCGCGAGTGTTATATCTCTGGGCCTCGCTGCTTCACGTTGGAGGCGTCCTCGGTGATTGGGTTCATGTTGAGTTTTCCCCGGGTCATTGCTGGTTGTATATCGCTTTGCGCCATATCTCTGACGGCCGGCAGCGTATGGGGTCAGCAGCCTTTGCCCGAGCTTGCCCTGCATGGTCAGGTCGAAGACCCCAGCGGCGCCAGGGTGCGCCATGCCGCGGTCTCCATCCTCGGTCCCTCCTCCCACATCGATATCCAGACCAATGCGCTGGGTGAATTCAGCGTCCCGCTGCAGGATGGCGACTACGACGTCATCGTCGAAGCGGCCGGCTTTCGTCGCACCAAGTTGGAGATCAGTCACACCCAGCTCGAGGCCGGCCGGCCCGTCGCTATCCGTCTCGAAATCGCGACTATCGAAGAGCATATCGAGGTGGACCGCGATGCCAACAGCACCTCCTCCGCAGACAACCAGACCGCGACGATCCTCGGCGCCCGCGAACTCATGTCGCTCTCCGGCGATGAAGGCACCTTCCAGAAAGAATTGCTCGCGCTGGCCGGTGGTCTTAGCGAAACGCCCAACGTCTACGTCGATGGCTTCAGCGGAGCGAAGATCCCGCCGAAGAGCTCCATCCTCAGCGTCCGCATCAGCCACGACCCCTACTCCGCGCAGTACGACGCCCTCGGCTTCGGGCGCATCGAGATTGAGTCCAAGGCCGGCGGCCCGAAGCTGCACGGCGCGGTAGGCGTCTCCGGAACGCAGCAGGCCCTTAACGGACAGGATCCCTTCACCCCTTCGCCGCAGCCTTCGTACTTCGTGCTTAACACCGACGGCAATCTCAGCGGGCCCATCGACCGCAAGAGCACCTTCTTCGTCAGCGGCGTCTACAACGATCAGCAGAACAACGCCGCGGTCAACGCTCTGCTTCCCACACCGTATTCCGCGGCCGTCCCCAACCCGCAGAAGACCGAATCCGCGACCGCCCGCGCCGATCGCCAGTTCAGTCAGCGCGACATGCTCACCATGCGCTATCAGCTCGATCGCGTCACGCTGACCAACGGCGGTGTCGGCCAGCTCGTGCTGCCATCGGAAGGCTACGCCAGCACCTCCACCACGCAGACCGTGCAGCTCACCCAGGAGAGCATCCTGAACGCCCGTACCGTCAACCAGGTTCGCTTCGAATACGTCCGCGCCCGCCTCGATCAGCGCCCCGGGCAGACCGCCAGCGGCCCCTGCATCACCCCGCAAACAGCCTCCTGCACCGTCATCGTGCAGGGCTCCTTCAACGGTGGGGGCGATCCGCAGGGCGTACTCAACGATCATCGCGACCACCTCCAAGGCGAAGACTCCCTCTCCCTCGATCTGCGCTCCCACTTCCTCCGCACCGGCGTCCGCTACCGCTGGACCCGCGAGTCCAACACATCGACTGCCGCCTTCAACGGCCAGTTCATCTTCAGTTCGCTGGCGGACTACACCGCCGCGCAGCCCCAGCCCTCGCAGTTCAACCTCACCGTCGGCGACCCCCGCGCCTCCGCCGCCACCGGCGACCTCGGTGTCTACGTCGAAGACGAGTGGAAGGTCCGCAAGGACCTCACCCTCGATTACGGCCTCCGTCTCGAATCGCAGTCTGCCATCGATGACCACCTGAACGCCGCACCGCGCTTCGGCATCGCCTGGGCCCCGCACCGTGGACGGGCCAGGACCCCCATCCTCACTCTCCGTGGCGGAGCCGGCGTCTTCTTCGATCGCTTCCAGGTCGACAACCTCCTCACCACCGAGCACGAAAACGGCATCCGCGAGCAGAGCGGCTACATCACCGATCCCGCAACGCTGAAAGTCATCTACGCCTGCGGCTTCACCGCGCCCACCTGTGCCTCGCCCGTACCCCTCACCTCTGCGCAGCCCATGATCTATCGCGTCGACCCCAACCTCAAGGTCGCGCACGACGACATCGCCACGCTCTCAGCCGAGCGCCGCATCGGCCACTACGGTACCGTCGGCGCCACCTATCTCTGGGCCCGCGGCGTCCACCAGTATCTGTCGGAGAACGCCAACGCTCCCCAGCCCGGTACCGGCCTTCGGCCCTTTGGTGGGAACACCAACGTCTACCAGTTCGCCTCGCCCGGCATCGAGAAAGACCAGGTCGGGGAGTTGACGTGGCGCCTCACCCCCACGCCAAAACTCATGATCTATGGCCTCTACGTTGCGCAGAGCAGACAGGGCAGTGCGCAGGGCGCCACCGTCTTCGCCTCCAACTCCTACAATGTCGGCCAGGACTTCGGGCGCTTGCCTGCGGGGCGCCGCCAGCAGCTCTTCTCGGGCGCAATCCTCACTCTCCCTTGGGGACTCTCCGCCAGCGAGTACTTCTCCTGGCAGTCCGGTGTGCCCTTCAACATCACCACCGGCACCGACCTCAACGGCGACACCCTCTTCAACGACCGCCCGTCCTTCGCGACCAGCGCCAGCCCCGCCGCCTCCGTCGTCGTCACCCGCTATGGGACCTTCAACACCACGCCCGTCGCCGGAGAGGCCATCATCCCCATTAACTACGGCACCGCCCCCGGCCTGCTCTACCTTTCCACGTCGTTGACACGGGCCTTCACCCTCGGCGGTCACGTCACCGGAACCGGAAAATCAGCGAAACACGAGGGCGGCGTCCAGCTCAGCTTCACCGTGGAGGCCAACAACCTCACCAACAACGTCAACGCCGCGCCCCCGGTCGGCGTGCTCAACTCGACCCTCTTCGGCAAATCCCTCGCCCAGGACCCCACTTTCGCCGCCACCAGCGCCGCTAACCGGATTCTCTTCCTCCGAACTAACCTCAGCTTCTAGCGACGTCAGGTAGTTCCGCCCGTAAAATCAAAACATCGCTTCCCGAACGGTTGACTCCCGCCCCGCACTTGCACTAATCTGAACACTCGCGCAGTCCTGCGCACTCGTCTCCGTGTGCCCGTACTTTGGGCGTCGAGAAGGCGAAGGCGACCGGGACACCGTGGTGAGTCACCGGGGCAGATGCGGTCTTCCGGCGCTGGAAACAGCGCAGTTGCAGGACAGGGAAGACTACAGGCCAGCCGAATCCTCACTCCCCAGCACCCAGCTTCAAGGGTCTCTGTGCGCAATTTGCAGTGCACTCCGGCTGTTTGGGGCTCGGGCATCTCGCCTGTTCCTCAGCTGCCGCCCAACGGTTTTTTTTGAGCCCACATAGTCTTCGCGCTTCAAGCCGGGCTCGGCGAGACGAAGACGGCAGAACGAAGGAGTATCAACAGTGAATCTGAACGAGACCACCACCATTCCCAGCGTGCAGAACGTTGAGCGGAAATGGTTTGTGCTGGATGCCTCGGGCAAGACCCTCGGCCGCCTGGCTTCGGTCGCCGCGAGCATTCTCGCCGGCAAGCGCAACCCGCTCTACACCCCCTACATGGACATGGGCGATCACATCATCGTGATCAACGCCGAAAAGATCCACCTCACCGGCATGAAGGCCGGCCAGAAGCTCTACCGCCGCTACACCGGCTTCCCCGGCGGCCTGCGTGAAGAGAGCTTCGTCAAGCTGCTCGCCCGCCGTCCCGAGAAGATCCTCGAGGAAGCCATCAAGGGCATGCTCCCCAAGACCAAGCTCGGCCGCCAGATGGGCACCAAGCTCAAGGTCTACAAGGGCTCCGAGCACCCGCACCACGCTCAGCAGCCCAAGGCGCTCGAGCTCGCGTAGGCAGGCAAGCTTTAGCCGTTAGCTCTTAGCTGTCAGGTAAGGCAGAGCGATACGGTCGGCAAGAGGCAGCTAAGAGCTAATAGCTAACAGCTCTCGAAGCACAAAGATTTGAGGGGGCCACCACCCCCGGCACCACAAGAGGATTCAACATGGCGGATTTCGTTCAGTATTACGGCACGGGACGCAGAAAGAGCGCGATCGCTCGCGTATTCCTTCGCCCCGGTTCGGGCAAGTTCACGGTCAACGGCAAGCAGTTTGAGGAGTACTTCGTTACCCCGGCGCAGCGCGTCGCGGCCAAGACTCCCTTCGGCATTCCTGAGATCAACGAGACCTTCGACGTCTACTCCACCGTCAAGGGTGGCGGCGTCAATGGCCAGGCCGACGCCGTCAAGCTCGGCATCGCCCGCGCGCTCATGGAGTTCAACATCGAACTCCGCAAGGCCCTCAAGGCCGGTGGCATGGTTACCCGTGACGCTCGCGGCAAGGAACGTAAGAAGTACGGCCAGAAGGGCGCTCGCGCTCGCTTCCAGTTCAGCAAGCGCTAATCGCTTTGCCGGAGTGAATAGTGAACAGGTGAATAGTGAAGTAAGGCTTTACCTCACTGTTCACTACTCACTATTCACTCCGGCCTCCGCTTCAACCCCGGGATCACCGCACCGCCCGGGACAGGAACTCAATCTCCCGACGCTTCATTGCCAGGGATCAATCCAGACCAGCCGCGTCCGGCGCTTTGCCCTTAGCACGTTGCTCTTAGCTAGGAGCTAGAAGCTAATGGCTAGAAGCTGTCTTTCCCCGGCCCGGTCTATAAACAGGAGCCTCATATGGCCAGCATCACAATGAAAGAACTGCTCGAAGCCGGCGTACACTTCGGCCACCAGACCAAGCGCTGGAACCCCAAGATGAAGGAATACATCTTCGGCGAGCGCAACGGCATTTACATCATCGACCTCCAGAAGACGCTGAAGATGTTCAAGGAAGCGTCCAAGTACGTCACCGACCTCACCTCCTCGGGCAAGGTCATCCTCTTCGTCGGCACCAAGCGCCAGGCGCAGGATGCCGTCGCCGAAGAGGCCAAGCGTGCGGGCATGCCTTACATCAACTCCCGCTGGCTCGGCGGCCTCCTCACCAACTGGGTCACCTGCCAGAAGTCCGTCAAGCGCCTCGCGGAGCTCGATGAGATGGCAGTCGACGGTCGCTACGACCTGCTGACCAAGAAGGAAGTCATCAAGCTCGAGCGCGAGCGCAAGGCTCTCTCGACCTCCCTCTCCGGTATCAAGAACATGCGCCGCCTTCCCGACGCCCTCTTCGTCGTTGACTCCAACAACGAAGCCATCGCCGTCGCCGAAGCCCGCAAGCTTGGCATCCCGGTCGTTGCAGTCGTCGACACCAACTGCGATCCCACGGTTGTTGACTACGTGATCCCCGGCAACGACGACGCTCTCCGCGCCATTCGCCTCTTCACCACGAAGATCGCTGATTCGGCTTACGAGGGCACGCAGATGATCTCCGACAAGGCCTTCGCGAACGAGTTCTCCGATGTGCAGCCTGTCATGACCGAAGCGCACTTCCTCGGCGACGACGAAGAAGTTTCAAGCGACATCCACGAGTCTGCCGGCATCGCCGAAGCCTCCATCGAAGACATCATTGAAGAAGACGAAGTCATCGACCTCAACGCAGCTCTTGGCGGCGGTATCCGCAAAGCGCCGACCTCCGACGAGCCCAGCCCGAACGCGCTCGAAGAAGTCATCTCCGCCTAAGCTACCTCAAGGAAAACAGGGGCGCGGGCATCGAACCCGCGCCCTTTTTTACACGTTTCTCAGCATTTACACGTCTGCAATGCGGACGAGAAAGAATTACTGCAATGTCTACCACTGAAGCCGTAAAGATCGACGCCAAGCTCGTCAAAGAACTCCGCGAAAAGTCCGGCGCCCCCATGGGCGACTGCCTCAAGGCACTCCAGGAAGCCAAGGGCGACATGGAAGAAGCCTTCGTTGTGCTGCGCAAGCGCGGCATGGCGTCTGCCGCCAAGAAGGCCAGCCGGTCCACCAATGAAGGCGCCGTAGGTACCTACATCCACGCCGGCGGCAAGATCGGCGTGCTGCTCGAGCTCAACTGCGAATCCGACTTCGTCGCGCGCACGGATGACTTCCAGGAGCTGCTCAAGGACATCGCGATGCACATCGCCGCGGTCGATCCTCGCTTCATCGGCAAGGACGAAGTCACCCCGTCCGACATCGAGAAGGAGAAGGAAATCTACCGTGCCCAGGCCGCCGCCACAGGCAAGCCCGCGAACATCATCGAGAAGATGCTCGAAGGCAAGATGTCGAAGTTCTACGAGGAAGTCTGCCTCTTGGAGCAGCCCTTCATCAAGGAGTCTTCGCTCACCATCGGTCAACTGATCGCGCAGAAGATCGCCAAGCTCGGTGAAAACATCTCGGTCCGCCGCTTTGCCCGCTTCAAGATCGGGGAGCCAAACTACACGGTCGCCTCGGCTAAGGTGGCTGCGACCGAAGAGGCGGCTTAATAAGTTAGCCAGTCGGTTCAACTTGCTCAGAGCAGAGGTATGATAGCGCCACCTGCATTAGGAGCGTCTAATCAAACACGGGCGATTCTGGCCGTCCGATTGCAACTGGGAATGGTCAGAGGAAAAGGTGCAAATATGGCAGACCTAGACAGCGAGTTGGCGGCATTTGAAGGAATGCGTCCCGGACTTGAAGCCAGACATATGGGCCAATGGGTTTTGATTCATGATCAAGCGCTCATTGGCAACTATGTAAGCTTTGAAGAAGCAGCTCAGGATGCGGTGTCGAAATTTGGGAGAGGACCGTACCTAATTCGGCAGGTGGGTGCCACATCTATGGCGTTACCGGCTTCCGTCATGTACATGCCCCAACATGTCTAGTTGCAAGTGTGGGTTCAACGATGTTCCGGGTGGCGCGACTGGAGCGCAATTGCTATCCAGTCGTGGCCCAACGTTGCTTGTAGACATCGGGTTTGATCCGAACTATGACGTGACGACGCCGGAGATCCTAGCTGTGGCTGGCATCGAACGGGTAGAAGCGCTGGTCGACACCGGCGCAAGTGTCAGTTGTATTGACAATTTGCTTGCTGCACAACTCAATCTGCCTATTGTCGATCGCCAGCCTATCGGCGGTGCAGGTGGTCAACACATAGCGAACGTATACCTAGCGCAGCTCTACGTGCCCTCATTAAAATTCACCGTTTACGGTCAATTTATTGGTGTGGATTTACAGGCGGGCGGCCAGCGCCACAGCGCCCTAATAGGCAGAACTTTCCTTTTGCATTACACGATGGTCTATGAAGGCCGCACTGGAACAGTGACGATCACAAACGACTAGCCTTAGTCGTGCACACGCTCACGCCTGTCGGCGTAGCTATGGCGGGAGCCAACGAATTCGATCCCTATATGGACTGAGCTGCTCCAAAGCAAAGCACAAAGACCCGGGCCGAGGCCCGGGTCTTTGTGCCTTCACGCCCTGAAATAACACAAATTCAAAGAAATCGTGAGAAACTTCCTCCATCGCACCGTGTCTCAACCAGCATCCACGTATACGCCCGAGGTCCTATGCGCCGTCTGCTCGTTCCTTTCCTCCTGATCGCTGCCTTCGCGCTCACCACGACCCTTCACGCGCAGCAGCCTGCTCCGGCCACCACGACCGCCCCGCCTGATGCCGGCATCGCTCCCGCCGTGTCGCCGGCGCCGGTCGAGCGCGGCGCGCCGCAGCAATCTGCGCCGCTGCCCCCGCCCACGGCCGCCAACACCATCACCCGCAACGTCGCGCTCGTCATTCTCGACGGTGTCGCGCTCGACCAGAAGGGCAACGTGGTCACCGATCTCAAGCGCGAAGACTTTCACCTCACCGAAGATGACGAGCCCCAGAACAGCCGCAACTTCGATGTCCCTGGCCGCTTTACGCCCTCGCCCGACATCACCATCGACTCCACCG